>JAAXHL010000016.1 GCA_012270865.1 Candidatus Poribacteria bacterium
TCTCTTTAATTCTAATGGTCACTATACATTGTCAATTTCGATGAGATGCATATAGACGGTGTTTGCATCATCACGTCTGTTTTGCTTAATGTATACCTCCGCGAGCCACCGATTCACAATTATATCGTCGGGTTGCTGTGCTTTTGCCTTCAAGAGGACTTCGAGGGCGTAGGTAATGTTACCCAACTTGAGATACATCTTCGCAAGCTGTTTCTGCTTTGCAAAAATATCCGCATGGGAGAGTTCCGACTTTTCGAGTTCCGTTTCGACCGTTTCAATCTTCTCAACGAGTGTTCCCTGCCGTCGATAGAGTTCAATCCGTTGGTTATCCATCTCCTCCGCGAAAAATGTGTTCGGTGCGAGTTTTGCGGCTTCTGTATATTCGATTAACGCCGCATCGTAGTCCTCGTTTTTCCTGAGCAGTTCCGCCAACGCTTCACGGTAACGATAGACATCGGGCATCAATTCAACAGCCTTTCGACTTGCAGCGATCGCTTCATCACGGTAGTTCTTGGTATCAAGGAGTTTCGCCAACCGTTCGTAATTCTCTGCGGTTTCCTTATCCGAGGTGACCATCATGTTCCATGTCTCAAGTGCCTTCTCACGATTGCCTTGTCGGAAGTAGAATTCACCGAAATACTCAATATAATCGAGGTTGCTCGGCGCAAGCGAAATTGTTTTTTGATAGGCTGCCGCGGCATCTTCCATCCATTCGTTGCTGGCGTAGATTTCAGCGAGAATGAGATATGTACCTGCGTTCTCCGGATCGCGGTCAATCATCCGTTGATACGTTGCCCGTGCCTTATTCTCGTCTTCTAAATGTAAGTACAATTCACCGAGTTCGCGATAGATGCCGAAATTGTCAGGGTCCTGTTCGCTCAAAGACTCGTAAGATGCTGCAGCGTCTTCAAATCTTTCGGCATTCCGAAACGCTGCGATGAGATTCAAACGTAGGTTCGCATCGGTCGGGGCAAGTTCTACCGCCTTCTGATAGGTCGTGATGCCTTCCTCTAACTGTTGATTCTCAATATACCCTGCAGCCAGCAAACCGAGGAGTTCAGGTTCATTGGGTGTGGTTTCAAGTTTCCTTTGATAGTACTCGATTAAGCCTTCCCAGTTCCCATCTGCAGCGAAAATCCCGATGATGCGGTGTTGGAGGTCTTTACGGAGCCAGTTGCCGGGTGCCGTTAATGTTAGTGCAACATCATAGCTTTTGATAGCAGTCTCATAGTCGCCTTTTGCTTCATGGATATTGCCGATTTCGCGGCGACTCAGGCATACACGATACGGATCCTCGGCTTTGAACTGGATGATTGCCTCGTGCTGTGCGATTGCCTGTTCATAGAGTTCCTGCTCGCGGAGTAGGTCAGCGAGTTCAATCCGTGTAAAGATATTTTCTGGGTCGAGTTCAGCGATTTTTGTCCAGGCTGTGATGGCTTCATCAACACGGTCTCGACGGAAATATGCGATGCCAAGTGCTTTGTAGGTGGCAGTAAGGTCTTCAGGGGTAACGGAAACCTGTGTCTCCTCAGCGATTTTTGCTGCTCGGTTCAACGCCTCAATTGCGTTTTCATGTTGAAGCAATATTGCGTACGCCTGTCCGAGGGCAAAGTGTGAATAGTAATTGTTCGGTGCGAGTTCAACGGCGCGTTGATATGCTTTAACAGCCTCAGCGTCTTTTCCGAGGCGTTTGTGGATATGTCCCAAGATAAGTTGGAGGTTCGGATTATCCGGATTCGCTTCTGCTTCCGCCTGATAATCCGTAACCATCGCATCTAAACCCTTACCCTCAAGATAAAACTGGTAGAGCCGGTCAAATGTGCTTCCCTCTTTCGGCTTACGGCTCAACATAAGTTTATAGCGTTCAATAATTTTTGCATCGTTCGCTTCATCTTGTGCAAGGACGATGGATATAGAACACAAGGCACAAACTATAAAAGATAGAACAAAGACAGCGATCCTGTCGTTTTTTTGTTTGAACACGTGCGGGTCTCCTTTTAATAGTTGTCAGTTTTCAGTTCGGTTTTTTCTACGAAAAAACCTTTCAGTGGTCAGTTAATACCTTGTGGCAGTTGCTTTTGTTGTAGCTGCCACAGCAACCCTCTTTAACTGACAACTGATAACTATTCGCTGATTGTCAAATCGTCAAACGGTTTTCCATCGGTGTCGGCGATTCGGAGGTAGAATCCCCAAAAGATTTCCTCGTCACAGACTTTGACGAGGAGGCTGTTTTTACCGGGCTTGAGTGTTACAGGAATGGTGATGCTGTCAATGACCACCGGATGGGCTGTGCTATCGGTGAAGACTGGTTCGCCGTTCAACCAGATTTTTGCTTGGTCATCGCTGCCGAAATAGATATGAGCGGTCCGTTCATTGAGGACAGTTAGTGTTGTCCATGCATAAGCTGCTACCCAATTGAGATTACCTCCGAAGATTGTGTCAAAATTGACGTAACCATCAAATGTTTCGTCTGTCTGCTGCGTCCATCCGATCTGTCTATTGTATCCGTTGTATGTCAGTGTGGTATCAAACTGCGTCGCCATCTCCGGGATGAAGGCTTTATCGTAGCCGGTCCCGTTTGTATTGTCAAATGGACCGATAACTGACCAAGCAGTTTCAGGAATGAAGGCTGTTTTATGGATATAAGCCTTCGCCTTGTCGGGCTGCTGATGGTCAAGGTAAAATTGCGCCAGCATAGCGTTGCCGCGTGTCGCGATGGCAGGCGTTTCGGGCAGTTCGTTGATCAATTGTGTGACCATTTTAACATAAGATTTTTCGTCTTTGGCATTCTTACCGGCTTGGGTGAAGCGAGTCCACAACTGCCGTATGACATTGGAGTAACTACCGCTGGATGGGTCGAGGGTCTTGAGACTGTGTTTGAATTCTTCGCGCGCTGCATCGTACTGGTCATTAGCGAGATACGCCCGCCCCAGCGTCAAGTGATAGTTCCAGTAGTTCGGGTGTTGTTGTGTTGTTCGTTTTGCCATGTCCAAGGCGACTTCGGGCGTAATATTTTTATCAAGCAGCTCCACTGCGAATTGATGATAGTCCGAAAACCGTTGACTCTTATTGACCTCTCTGTTGCGGATCTTTGCCCACTCGGCGTAGGCGATTTCTGCTTTTTCAGTATCCCCTGTTTTTGTGTAGGTATCGCCTAACAGTTCATGTAAGATTGCGCTCTTCTCCATTTTGGATTTCAGTTCCTCAAGGAGAGCGATATGTTTCTCTGCTTGTGCATCGTCGGGATATAGGTCTAAGACGGCTTTAATAGCAGCTTCATGCTCGTTCTGTGTGATCGGAGCGTCTAAGGCGCGCCGATACACGTCTTCGGCATTTAAGGGGTGCCCACCTTGCGTGTGGATTTCTGCCAACGAACGATACAGTTGATAAGAATTCGGTTCGAGTTGAAGTGCCGATTCATACATCAATGCCGCTTGTGCCAATGGTGTAGCTGCGGGGTGTGATTGAGACTGCGCTTCCATATCCGTCTCGTGTGCTTGTTGCGCGCGCTGCTGGTAAAGGGCACCGAGTTTCTTGTACCACTGTGCGTTATCGGGTTGATGTTCGCTCAATTTCTGGTATTCAACGATTGCCTCGTCAACTTTATTGCTGAATTCGTAAGCCTCGGCGAGGTCAAAGCGTGCATCAAGGTCCTCTGGGTTTTCCTGAACCTGTTTGACCCGTTGCGGAATCCATTTCTCATAGAGGTTACCGTCTTTAGCGGCTTGATCCATTTTCGTTTCCGCGTTTTCGCGTCTATACTCGGATCTGGCGATAGTTGTGATCTGTTGATAGGCATTGTATGCCTCTTCGTACCGCTTCGCCTCAAGGCAGCACTCCCCGAGAATCTCATATAAGTACTCCAGCTCCCAAGTACTCCCAGAATTTTGTGCTTCAGTGACTGCATTGCTTACAAGTTCGATAGCCGGCGCGTACATCTTACCTTTCCAACAGATGGTCGCAAGTGCGCCGAGAAATGACCCGTCTCGGTTGTAAGAACTTGATGCGAGCATCGTTTCGGCGTGTTGTAGCTGCGCTTCTGCTAATTCGGGCTGTTCATTTTCATGCAAGGCAACAACAGCATAGTAAGCACTACGGATGTTCTTTTTACCAGATCCGGAATCAGCATGGGCTTGATAGGTTTCAGCTGCTTTCTCATGATCGTTTGCATTCCGGTAAATATCAGCGATCATTTCAAGGACAACAGGGTTTTCCGGTTCCTTCGCGCGTCGGTCTTCAAAGACAGTTTGCAAGGTCTCAAGCTTCCCATGTTCTCTATAAGCCCTGATTAAGGCTTCGCGTATTTCATCGCCGACGAAGTTAACGGTGATACCCGAACCGAAGGTCGTTGACCGGATATTTGAACTGGAAGGACGGAGCAATTCTCCCTCATAAAGTTCTAATGCCGAATCCACCTCGTCCAGTTCAACGTATACGTCAACCAACGTGGCGATGCGATCTTCTCGGTCGTAGCCTTGGGGTGTCATGTCAACAGCCTTCTTATAGGCACTCGCAGCCTTTTCCAATTCGCCTGATTTTCGATAGTGTTCGGCACCTTCTACTTGCATTGTAGCGGTGAGTGTGCCTTCGGTTTCTGCTTTCTGTAGCATCTCTTCTAATTTTCCTTGACGGTCATAGATGCCAACGAGTTGTTGTTCAAGTCTCTGCCGATTCCAGTCTTGACTGGTGTATCGGATGGCTTCCTTGAACGCTTTCTCAGCGGCGGTTAGGTCGTCTTTGCCGAGATAGAGTTCTGCGAGTTCTTTATATATCTGTGCGTTTCCGGGAGTCAGTTCGCTCGCTTTTTCATAAGCAGCGATTGCCTCGTCAGTTCGTTTTTCGTCTTTATAAAGTCTTGCGATGCGGGCGTGATGAACACCGACCGCTGGGTTTGCGTTGATGAACTGTTGTGCGAGTTTAAGGGCATCCTCGAATTTACCAGAGGCTTGGTAACTATTGATGAGACCATCCTGATACTTTGCGTTCTCTGGGTCCGTTTCAAGTAAAGTTTCCCACGTCTCGATTGCGCTATCGTGTAGATTGTGTCGCGAATAGAGGCTCGCGAGTTGGGCGCGGGACTCCAAGTCCTCAGGCATTGCTTTCACGATCTGCTCGTAAATTTCCATCGCTTGCTCGATTTCACCACGATCCATGTATTCTTTTGCGAATGCCCGCTGAACACCGACATTCATCCCTTGCGTTTTTTCGGTCAACTGAGTTGTTGTTTTAAGGCGGCTGCGCTGTTTTTCAATCTGCATCAACCGTTCTTGCGCTTGTTCACGGTCATAAGATCTCGTCGAAAGGTCATTGATAATCGCAGTGAAGAGTGCCTCAGCATCGTCCCACATCTCGTGTTGCATGTATGTCGCAGCGAGGTCTCTTATATCATAGTAGCCTCTGCTGCGTCCCTGCATCAGTTGGATTTTGCCCATCTTCCGCAAAGTGTCTCGCGCCTTCTCTTTCTCATTTATTTTCGCATAAGCCGTTCCGAGTTTCTCGTAACCTTCTGAAAGTGTCCATGAATTCGCGCTTTGGAGTTTTTCAACGGTTGCCTCAAGAATTCGGAGTTGCCAATCGTAATTCTCTAAGTTTTCGTATCTCTCAGCGAGACTGTATAACCATCGGGTAGATGCTGACGTGAGCGCGTTATCCAGCAGCAGATTCACGTGTGCGTTTGCGCCTTCAATGTCATCTGCTTCAAGCTTCAAGGTTGCAACCAAATAGAGTAAGACTGCGGATTCTGGCTTTTCAGCGAGTTTTGCTTCATATTCCGTTATTAAGTCTGATAGTGTGCCGGATGCCTTATAGAATTCAGCAAGTTTCAGGACAAACGGTGTCTGGGAATTAGATAGGTCGCTGCCTTCCAACTTCTCACGCAGGAACTGAATTGCAGCCTCAGTGCCACCGGATGCTTCATGAAATTCAGTGAGTTTTAGCACAAACTCTGTATCGGAAAGACTTGTTTTATTAGCGTCTTGGCTCTCTTGTAAGAACCGAATTGCCTTTTCAGGGTCACCCGTGGCAGCATAAGCGTCTGCTAACTCTCGGTATACGTAGTTCCAGTTCGGATGTACTGCAATAATCTTTTCAAATATCTCAACAGCTGCTTCGGGTCTGTTATTGCTCAAGCACCGCTGTGCAACTTTGTGCGTGAAGTCGTTACCGGCGTACTGTCCAACAGGCAAAATCAGGTCCTTCGTAAGTGCGATGAGTTCGTCAACTTTATCCGTTTGGAAGAAGGCATCTATTGCGTCTCGATAGCCGTATCCGAGTGCGCTTGAGTTATTTTTAAGGAGTATGGTGTAATGGGGTACGGTATCGCTTACTTTTCCATTTCTCTGCAGCATTTGGACGTATCGGGATCGGGTCATGTTGTCGTTAGGACGCAGGGACAGTGCCGTTTTAAAAGCCTCTGATGCTTTCTCAATTTGATTCGCATTCTCATAGAATGTCGCGAGTTTTAGGTAGGATTGAAATGAATTCGGATTATTTTCAGTGGCTTTGAGCAACTCGGCTTCCCGCGCGCGCAGGTTTTTGGAGCGGCTTGTGAGGTGTGTGGCTCGCTGGAAATTCCAAGAATATAAGGTCCGTCCGTAGCGGTCTGGTCGATTCGCGGAATGTAGGGCGCGTTCAGCGAGTTGTGCTGCATCCTGTCCGCGACCGAGCCTTTCCAAATGCCCACTTAATTCCATGAGGAAGTTCGGGGATTGCTGCCCCATCGCCAGTGGCATCGCTCTTTTAGCAGTCGCAACAGCGTATTGTGTGAGACCGGCATCTCGAAGTTTTTGCGAAAAGTGATAGAGTTCTTCCGCTGTTGACGGTGAGTTGAGAAGCTTCGTTACCAGTTCACGCACCGTAACGGTGTCGCCTGTGTGTAAGGCAAGTTCCAGCGTGAGCTCGTTATACTGACGACGGTTCCTCGGATCCGTTTCAGCGAGGGATTTGAGCATTGTTAATGCGGACTTATGGTTCCCCGCCTCAATAGAGACAAACGCGGTAGTGAGTTTGAGGGTGAGGTCGTCTGGGAATTCCGCTTGCAATTCGGAGAGCGTTGTTTGTGCTTCTGTCCGTTTCCCATCCCACCAATAACAGGAACTGAGTGCCAAACTCGGATAGATGCGGTCTCTCCCTTTCGCAGCGTTCAATTCCGCTTGTAGTTTCGTGTATAACGTTTGCTGTTGACTTCGCAACCACAGTTCTCGGAAGACCCACTGGAGATGTTCCAGACGTGTTTGATTATAGTACACTGTCGGCGATGGATAACTTGATTGGAGGGGTGTATGTCCACTGTAGTAGTACTGAGATGATTGTGTGAGTGTTGCGACACGGCGCGGGTTTGCAACATCCGGTTTCGTGCGCTCACAGAAAGTCCAGAGGAGCGCGATGGCTTTGTCGATGTGTCCCTCACGAATGTAGTCCGCCGTGACGCTTCTGTAGGGTTGGATGTACTGTGAGAGCTGCTTTGCTGTCGGTTTCGCGAGTTGTGCGATAATCTTCTCCGCTGCGTCGGTTTTATTCATAAGCACAAGCGTATTGACCAACACGATACCGGTGTCGAGGTCTGTCACTTTTACGCCTTCAAGTTCGTCCATAAGTTTACGGGCATGGTCGCGTTTCCGTTGACGATAGAGTTGTGCGGCGTATTCGGCGATATACTGGAGTCGTGCTTCATGACTTAAACCCGGCATACCGTTAAGGTACTTTTTCAGATTGTCGTAACTCAGGTTCTCTTCCATGGCTTGCTTTAGGAGCAACGGTTGATAGGTCGGATCGTTGGGTGAAACGTCAATCAACCGAGCCATAACTTGATCCGCCTTGTCGTGGTGTTGGACGAGCGTATAGAGTTGTACTAAGGTCTCAAGTGCCTTGATGTCCGTTGGATTCGCCTCGGTATCTGCTTCAAACTGTTGGATGAGTTCGGTCAGTTTTCCGTGCTGTTGTGCGAATGTCGTCAACTGAACGAGTGCTGAGGCTCGCGCGTCCGCAAAGGTTTTGGGTATCCACGGCATGCCTCTCGCTGCAAACGTCGGTCTCCTTTGAATATCTCCGACGCGACTCCGAGATATTTCAAATTTGTTGGCGTTAATTCCGGGAGTATCCTGCGTTGATTGCGGCGGCTGTGGGAGTGCCAAGATACGTTGGAAGTAAGGTTGCGCACGTTCCGGTTCGTTCATGCCTACCAATACAGCACCGAGTTGGTAGAGCGTAATAGCAGCGTCTGGGTTTCCTGCTACTTTTTCTGCTGCGCGATCGAGAACAGAAATCGCTTCATCCAGCATTCCGTTTTGAATCAGGAGTGTCGAGAGTTTAACCTCCGCTTCAAGCGTTTGGTTCTTTGCGTGAAGGAGTTTCGTCCAGACTTGAATCGCTTCTTGTTCACGTCCAACGTCAAATAACAATTTACCGAGTTGTTGTTGATGAATCGGGTCCGGTTGTGCTTTTACAAGTCGTTGCTGATAAGCGATTGCGTCTTGTGTATCGCCGAGGTCGATACTGATAGTGACGAGTTGTGTCAGCAAATCCGGGTTCTCGCGTTCTTTGTCCAATGCCCGCGCGAGTTGGAAACGTGCGCTCGGCAGGTCACCCTCCATCCGATAGAGTTCGGCAAGCGCGATAACGGGTCCGACACCCGATGTGTTGGATTTCGAGAGCTGCTTCAGTTTTTCTTCAAACTCCCCACGTCGTCCTAAATCATAGTACGCCTCGGAAAGCGGTTTGACGAAAACGAGTTTGTCGCTGACGGTCCCGCTCAATTCCCAACACCGCCAATACTGAGCGAGTGCTTGTCGAGGTTTACCTGATAGTTTGTAAGTCGCCGCCAATTCCGAACGAATATCAATCGCTTCGGGACGCAGACGAAGTGCCTGTTTAAGGCTATCTATAGCAAGTTCATAGTTGCCGGACTGCTTCGCAATTTCTGCGAGCATCTGATGCCCTTCAGGATTACGCGGGCTGCGTGCGATCGCCTGCTTCGCTGCCGCCGTCGCTGCCTCAAAGTCCATCACTTTTAGATAGGAGCGTGCGATGTTTTCATAGTATTCACGGGCATTCGCACCATCAATTTCAATGAGATGTCCATAGACAGCATTCGCATCATCGCGCCTGCCTTGCATGACGTACACATCCGCGAGCCACCGGTTAATTAGAACATCGTCGGGCTGTTGTGCTTTTGCTTTCAAAAGGACTTCAAGCGCGTAAGTAATGTTACCCAACTTCAGGTACATCTTGGCAAGCCGTTTCTGCTTCGCGAAGATATCGGTAGTAGGAAGCCCTGGCTTTTCGAGTTCCGTTTCGACCGTTTCAATTTTCTCAGTGAGCGTCCCTTGTCGTCGATAAAGTTCAATCCGTTGGTTATCCATCTCCTCAACGAAAAACAGATTGGGTGCGAGTTTTGCGGCTTCCGCATATTCGATTAACGCCGCATCGTAATCCCCGTTTTCCATGAGTCGCTTTGCCAAAACTTCACGATAACGATAGGTATCAGGCATCAATTCAACAGCCTTCCGACTTGCAGCGATCGCTTCGGTGTGGAAATTCTTTGTGTCGAGGAGTTGTGCCAGCCGATCGTAGTTCTCAGCGATTCCTTTTTCAGCGGCAACCATCATGTTCCATGTCTCAAGTGCCTTCTCACGGTTGCCTTGTCGGAAGTAGAATTCACCGAAATACGCAATATAATCGAGGTTGCTCGGCGCAAGCACAATTGTTTTTTGATAGGCTGTTGCAGCATCTTCCACCCATTCGTTGCTGGCGTAGATTTCAGCGAGAATGAGATATGTACCTGCGTTCTCCGGATCGCGGTCAATCATCCGTTGATACGTCAATCGTGCTTTATTCTCATCTTTTAAATGTAAGTACAGTTCACCGAGTTCGCGATAGATGCCGAAATTGTCAGGGTCCTGTTCACTTAAAGATTCATACGCTGCGGCAGCGTCTTCAAACCTTTCGGCATTCCGAAACGCTGCCATGAGGTTCAAACGTAGGTTCGCATCGGTCGGGGCAAGTTCCACTGCCTTCTGATATGTCGTGATACCTTCCGCTAACTGCTGATTCTCAATGTGAGCGTCGGCGAGTAACCCAAGGTGTTCAGTTTCGTCCGGCGTAGTTTCAAGTTTCTTTTTATAGTATTCGATTAAGCCTTCCGAGTTCCCATCTGCAGCATAAATACCGATGATGCGGTGTTGCAGATCCTTGCGGAGCCAGTTGCCGGGCGCTGTCAATGCCAGGGCAGAATCGTAACTTTGAATAGCAGCTTCGTAATCGCTTTTTGCTTCGTGGATATTGCCGATTTCGCGGCGACTCAGGCACACACGATACGGGTCATCGGCTTTGAATTGAATGATTGCCTCGTGCTGTGCGATTGCCTGTTCATAGAGTTCCTGCTCGCGGAGCAAATCAGCGAGTTCAATGCGGGTAAAGATGTTCTCTGGGTCAAGTTCAGCGATTTTTGTCCAGGCTGTGATGGCTTCATCAACGCGGTCTCGACGGAAGTAT
Organism: Candidatus Poribacteria bacterium; assembly: GCA_012270865.1. Taxonomy (GTDB): domain Bacteria; phylum Poribacteria; class WGA-4E; order WGA-4E; family WGA-3G; genus WGA-3G. The sequence continues at coordinate 10,492 of JAAXHL010000016.1, forward strand.
GCTTTACCGAGTGCTTTGTAGATAGCAGTGAGGTCTTCAGGGGTGGCGGTTCGCGTCTCTTCTGCAAATGTTGCGGCCTGTTTCAACGCGGTGATGGCATTTTCGTGCTGCAGCAGGACTGCATAAGCCTGTCCGAGGGCAAAGTGTGAGTAGTAATTGTTCGGTGCGAGTTCAACGGCGCGTTGATACGCTTTGACAGCCTCAGCGTCTTTTCCGAGGCGTTTGTGGATATGTCCCAAGATAAGCTGGAGGTTCGGATTATCAGGGTTCACTTCTGCTTCCGCCTGATAATCGGCAACCATTGCGTCTAAACCGGCACCTTCAAGGTAGAACTGATAGAGTCGGTCAAACGTACTCCCCTCTTTCGGCTTACGGCTCAGCATAAGTTTATAGCGTTCAATGATTTTTGTGTCGTTCGTTTCATCTTGTGCAAAAAGCGGGAGCGAGACGGAGAGGGTGAAGAATATCAAACACAGAAGGGACGCAACAATTTGGATTTTTTCTCGTTCAAGCATACAAGGGATCTCCTTAGAAAAAACGCGCAGCATGACCCAGAAAACTTAAGCAAACTATTGTGGATAGGACTTACGCAAATTTGACTGCAGCCCGTTCTGTTCCGATGAAATTTTTTGGCAACACAGCGTTTTTGTATCACAAACTAACAGTTTATGCTACAAAAGAGCAGCCTGCGTAAGTCCTGGTAGATACGAATCCTGATATATTTTAGTTTAACATACATAGAGCCAAAGCGTCAAGGAACATATCTGCTGATGAGTATCTTTGTTAATTTTTTACGGGATGGTTAATTTTCAAGTCTTCAACGGGTTCACCATCGGTGTCGGTAATCCGCAAATAGAATCCCCAGCCACCCTCTTCCTCACATACTTTGACGAGGATACTATTTTCACCGGCATTGAGCGTCGCAGGGATCGTATAATTATCGATAACTGCAGAAAAGGATTTCGTGTGTTTAAATATCTGTTCTCCATTAAGCCAGATTTTCCCTTGGTCGTCGCTATCGAATTTGAGTAAAACTTCCCGTTCATCAGGCGAAATAACGGTTGCGAAAGCATAGCCGACACCCCAATCAACGTCGTCTCCGAGACTGATATAGCCGTTGAGGACATCATCGGTGCTTTTTTGCCAACGGATCTGTTCGTCTATGCCATCGTATTTTTGGGTTATGTCAATCTGGGTTGCGTCTTCGGGGATGTATGCAGTCCCATAACCGATGGCATGCGTATTGTCAAATGGAGCAAGCGTCAGCCATGCGTCCTCAATGATGAACCCAGTTTTTTGGATATGCGCTTCCGCCTTTTCAGGCATATTGTTGTCGCGATAGAATCGCGCCAATAGAAGATGAATGTTTAATTGGGCACTCGGTCTGTTAGGAATGGCATCCATTAATTCGTTCAGCATATCAACATAACGTGCTTTGTCCTTGACGTTTTTACCCATTTCGGCAATCTGTTCGACGAGTTGGCGTTGGGAGCTTCCAAATGTTGTTGTCTCCAAGTCGCTTTTGAATTGCGCGAACGCATTTTTCCACCTGTTTTCGATGTAGGTCTGTTCTACTGTCGCTATATAACGTGCGTTTGCCTCGTTTTCTGCGGTGCGTTCAACGAATTTCAACACTGTTTCAGAGCGGGTTCCGCTGTTTGGAAGTACTTCATCGGATTCAGGATTTCGCGCGGTCGTGAGGACTTCATTCCAATCCCATAGAAGTACTGTCCCATCTCCGCTCGCACTCGCAAGCGTTTTGCCATCGGGTGAGAACGCCAGTGTCTGGACCGCATTCGTATGTCCGTTGAGCGTTGTGAGTTTTTCTCCTGTTGCCATATCCCATAGTTCAATGCCGCCGCTTTGTATAAATCCGATAACAAGGACGGTATCATCTGGCGAAAACACTAATGTTTCGCCCCAGACTTTGGGACCATAAGAAATTTCCGTAAGTCCGATCTGTTTCAGGTTTCCCAGCAAACGTAACTGTTTCATGCTCCCGACAGCGAGCAGTGAACCGTCTGAAGAGAAAGCCACCTCCATAATGGGATCTCGATAGCGATGATCTGTCGGAGGCTCTTCTGCAAAAAAGGAAGTGAGTGCGGCTCCGGTTTCCGTATCCCACATCTGAACATCGCCACCCATGGTTCCACCGACAAGTCTTTTACCATCTGGCGAGAATTCCAAGGTTCGGATAAGCGGTCGGTTCCGTCCGTCAGGGTCATCGTCAGGGTCTGAGAGCGGAGTATCAATAATATTGCCTGTTTCTGTGTTCCATAAGCGAACCGCACCGGCACCCGTACCGGCTACGATTTTTCCATCCGGAGAGAACGTCAAATCTGAAGCACCATCAGGGACAGACATCACTTCGCGTCCAGTGCTGACATCCGTCAACCGAAGCACAGCGTCCAACCACGGGTCAGGCGAACTGCTTTCTGTCCCTATACTAACGAGTTTCGTGCCGTCCGGCGATAATGCTAAATCCGCATACCAACCCCGGAAGTTTATCATTTCAAGCGTTCTTTTCGTCTGGAGTGTCGCCTTTTCGGAGGTCTTCAAGTCCCATAGCGTGATGATTCCGTTATATCCGACACTCGCAATCGTGGAACTATTTTTAAAGAATTTCGCTGCTTTTAAGGACATTATGTGCCCAGTGATTTGAATAGGTAGCGGACGTTTCGTCTCAATATCCCAAAACCTGATGGTGCCATCCGAACTCGCACTTGCCAACGTAGCACTGTCGGGTGAAAATGCTAACGCTTCAATATCGCTGAGATGACCTGTGAAAGTGGCAAGCGATTTGCCAGTAGTGGTATCCCATAATTGTACGATTTTGTCATCGCTGCCACTGGCAACCAATTTGCCATCAGGCGAAAATGCTAATACCGTGGGCCAGCCGGTATGTTTTTGGAGAGTGACGGGCGCGCGATTAAGAGTCGTGTCCCATAATTGGACAGTTCGGTCTCTGCTACCGCTTGCGAGTTGTATGCCATCTGGAGAGAATGCCAAAACTTCAACACTATTTTCGTCGTCTACCAACCCAATCAGGTCATCTGGTACTGAAAGTTTTTCTGCATGTTCCCGAATCATGGATAACTTTTTACCTGTTTTCGTATCCCATAATTCAATGTTTCCGTTTCTCATGCCGATTGCGATTTTATTTTCCGTGAGGGCGTAGGTTTCAAGATGAACGTAACCGGGACGTTTTCCTAACTGATTCTCAGTGAACTCGCCTGTCTCGATATCTAACCGATTCATTGTATATCGTGATTTACTCAAACTGATGAGTGTCTTATCGTCTTGAGAAAACATCATCACCTCGGCAGCAGGCGGCATATCTGGGAACGATTTTTTCTGACCGGTAGCAACTTCCCACAGCTCAACTTTCTTTTCCCAGCGACTGCCACCGAGGTTGGAGAAATAATCGCCTCCGCTATTGACAAGGAGACGACCGTCTGGCGAAAAAGCAATGGATTCACATATCCCTGCGAATAGAGAGATTTCTTTACCTGTTTGAACATCATACAGCCACACACCGATGTCCGTTCCGACCGCGAGTTGTTTGCCATCTGGTGAAAACTGGATCGCGTTAATATCGCCTTTTCCGAGACGCATTTTCGCTGCTTTCGGCAATTCCCACTGCGGATAGGTGTCAACAATTTCGTCGGTCTGTGCACCGGCAAATGGTAGTAGGCAAACTATAAGATATAGGGCGCACGCAGCGATTATCTGATTTTTTTCTCCAAACATGTGAGATTTTCCTTGTGCAAGTCGGTTGTGTTCAGGTTCATTCAATTTTAAGAAATTCAGGACTTACGCAATTTTGACTGCAGCCTATTCTGTTAGATGAGAATTTTCGGAAACACAACGGTCTCCTGCCACAAACTGGGAAGTTTGTGGTACAAAAGAGATACATGCGTAAGTCCTAAAATTATTGGATTGGACATCTTTTTTTTAGGATCCGGTGCGAAATCTAGCGAAATCTAGCGAAATCTAGCGAAAATTTCAGCGGTTTGTTTAAAAACATAACATATATAAAGTATTAACACATGCGAAAAGGACACCAAAAACGGACAATTGAATGCCCTTGCGGTTATGTTTGAAACTGAATCTAAAGCTTTGTTTATAATTCCGCCCGGTAGGTACGCTTCGTAACGTGCTTACCGGGCAGGAGAACGAGCAATGGCACCGCCATTGCGTTAGCATCCGCAGCCTCAGCCGCCCGATAGCTGCACCGGTTCCGTGGTATCTGGCTCAGGTGGTGCGACTGTACCATCCAGGTCTCCATAGCAGAGCGCGAACCCGCCCTTACCGAACCACGATCCCAGTGTCAAGCGGAAATTATCGATGTCGTTGTGGGACAAAAAACCTACCCGTTTGGTGTGGTCGTGCCGGGCAAGAAAATAGTGTCGTCCCCGCCATCGCAGTTCGCCGTTCATTGAAATGCGATAGGCGGTTTTCGGAATAGGTTCCTCATCATTGGGATTAACATACTCAAGTGGTATCTCAAGAGCCTTGATGAAATCTTCCAACGAACCACCGTCTCGGTAATAGGCGAGGATGTCGTTCCAATCTGCAAGCCGGACCCCTATGCCTAATTCATCCTTACATGCTGTTTTGAGGTCGCCTGTCTCGTCCAAATCGTGGGCAACGACGTGAAAGTTTCCGTAACTCGCTACAACTTGTTTTTTTAGCATTGGTGAACTCCTTGTAATAGTACCATTTCTGAAAGTTCATCTCACTTATAGTGACGCGTAATCGGTGCGAAAAGGGTGCATTATTTGTTATGCACTCGGATTTACAACAGGACTTACGCAAATTGAGAAAATATTGGACGTTTAGACGTAAAAAGTAGGAATTAACCCCCTAAATCCCCCTTATCAGGGGGACTTTAAGACGAAATGCATAAGTCCTACAGGACTTACGCAAATTGAGAAAATATTGGACGTTTAGACGTAAAAAGTAGGAATTAACCCCCTAAATCCCCCAACCCCCCATATCCCCCTTATCAGGGGGGTAGGGGACTTTAAGACGAAATGCATAAGTCCTATACAAGTTAAAACCCGCGTAATGCTAAAAAATTCAGATAACAATTTAGATCGCGTTGGAATTGTGCTAACGCATTTCATATCTAAGGCGAGCCTTTGAGGGCATCATCCCAATCCCACAAGAGAATTGTGCCATCTTGTCCGGTAAGGAGGGTTAGGATTCGATCTGTTATCCAAGTTGGCACCTTAGTATACAACGATTTGTCGGATAATACCACTTTTTTTCACAGACAGGGTGATTTAGCTTTAGACAAATTACCGGATTCTCTAAATTTTTGATTTTTCTTTTCAAATCCGGTTTGGTTAGGAAACCGAACCTACCGGACCTGGGAGTTTGGTTAGGAAACCGAACCTACCGGACCTGGGAGTTTGGTTAGGAAACCGAACCTACCGGGACCCCTGCCCAGTGACGGGTGGGGACCCCGGGTGTCTAAAATTGGGAAATCAAAAAACCGAAAACTGAATAGTCCTGCTGTAGACATAAAATTCCCTTTTTGAAAAACGGAGAGATGTGGTATAATAAAATTGTATTTAGGCGTATCTGTGGACACGCTTGAAAGAACAGATAGAAGAATTGAGATGCAAAAAACACTATGCTAAAACCGAAATCCGGTGTTGATACGATTCAACCCTATCAAGGTGGTAAACCGATTGAAGAGGTCCAACGTGAGTTGGGCATCACCGATATTATCAAACTGGCATCTAACGAAAACCCGTTGGGTCCGTCGCCGTTGGCAGTTCAAGCGATTGCGGAGAACGCATCACAGGTCCACCGCTATCCTGACGGTAACGCCTACTATCTGAAAACGGAACTCGCAGCGCATATTGGGGTTTCGCCTAAACACCTGATTTTAGGGAACGGTTCCAACGATGTGCTGCAGTTGGTCGCTGAGGCATACATCGCACCGGGTGATGAAGTCATCTATGCAGCGGGTGCGTTTGTCGTCTATAGCCTTGTGACGAAGTTGTGCGGTGCAACGGCAGTTGTCGTGCCGATGGTGAACGACACACACGATCTCACTGCTATGGCAGCAGCGATTACCGACAAAACGAAAGTTATCTTCGTCGCGAATCCGAACAACCCGACGGGTACAATGGTCACAACGGACGAAACGACAGCGTTTATGGAACAAGTGCCGGATGATGTGCTTGTCGTTTTCGATGAGGCTTACTATGAATACGTCGCACGTCCCGACTACTCACAGACACTGCCTTATGTGCTGAGGGGACGGAATTTCATTATCACGCGCACGTTTTCTAAAATTTACGGATTAGCAGGGCTGCGTATCGGATACGGGGTCGCACCACCAACGTTGGTTGAGATGTTGAATCGGGTCCGGCAACCGTTCAATTGTAGTCTGGTCGGACAGGCAGCCGCACGCGCCGCACTGAAAGATACCGATCACGTTAAGGAGAGTCAGAGAAGCAATACAGCAGGGAAGGCGTTCCTCTATAAAGCATTTGACGACATGGGATTGCGTTATATCGAGACGGAAGGCAACTTCATCATGTTGCACGTGGAACCATCAGGAGCAGAGATGACGGACGCACTTCTGAAACAAGGTATTATCGTGCGTCCGATGGCGGGGTACGGTTACCCGAACTCCATCCGCGTAACAATCGGCACACAACAGGAAAACGAAAGATTCACCAAGGCTTTAAAAGTTGTCAGTACACAGTTGTCAGTACGCAGTTAAGAGTGCTATGCACAATTCATCGATTAACCGAAAACTGGAAATCATAAAAAAATATGAAAGAACTTATACAACTCAGCACTAAACGACCGACACGGAAAATTATGGTCGGCGATGTTCCGATTGGCGGTGGGAGTCCGATTTCCATCCAGACGATGACGACGACGCTGACACACGACATCGATGCCACGCTGGCGCAGATAGAACGGTGTGCAGAGGCGGGTGCACAGATTGTCCGCGTGGCTGTCCCAGAGGAACCGGACGCGAAGGCACTCCGTGCGATCGTCCAACGCGCTTCCGTTCCGATCGTAGCAGACATCCATTTCACCTATCGCTACGCGCTCGATGCGGTGGAGGCAGGTGTCGCAAAAGTCCGCATCAATCCCGGGAACATCGGCAATGAGAAACGGATTGAAGAGATACTGTCTGCCGCGAAAGCAGCGAATATCCCGATCCGTATCGGTGTTAACGAAGGGTCACTTGAGAAAGACCTATTGGATAAATACCCGTCTCCAACAGCGGAGGCGTTGGTAGAGAGCGCGATGCGACACGTCAATATCTGTGAAGAACACGATTTCAGGGACATCGCTATCTCCGTTAAGTCGAGCGACCCGCTGCGGATGATAGAGGCGAACCGTCAACTCTCAGCGAAAGTGCCGTATCCGTTACATCTCGGTGTGACGGAAGCCGGAACACCTCGGCGTGCGCATGTTAAATCAACGCTCGGCATCGGAACGCTTTTGCTGGAAGGCATCGGTGATACCATCCGCATCTCAATTACCGGCGATCCGGTTGAAGAGGTGTTGACGTCAAAAGAACTCCTACGCGCACTCGGTATGGCAGAGAATATGTTGAATGTCGTCTCTTGTCCGTTCTGTGGTCGGGGTGATCCTAATGCGGGTTACGAGGACATCGTCGCTGTTGCCGAGGAACTTCTGGAGAAACATGACATCAACATGGAAGTAGCAGTCATGGGGTGCGAAGTCAATGGACCCGGTGAGACGCGGAACGCCGAAGTCGGTATCCACTTAGGCGGTAAAGAACTCGCGGTTTTAAAGGTTAAAGGCGAACGCGTACGCACCTTCCGGGGGAGAGACGAGGTCAACCCAGAATTTTTGGCGAACGCGCTCTTAGAGGCAGCACAGCAATTACAAGCATCTCAAACCGATAACGTTTCTTAGGATTAATGATGAAAAATTTTCAGCAGCACATCCAAAAATTGATTCGATCGATTCCGGTTCAAATTGGATTGCTTGCGCTGTTTTTTTGTGTTTACCACCTGTTTTTAAAATATATTATGCGCGAGACGGGGCTTGATTTAGGCGCAGTTGGGTATAACAGACATGTTGTACCGCTTTACGCCCAACCAAGTTTCGACTTGAACTTTTGGATATTACCCGCTTTAGTTGTATGCACCGGTTTCCTCTACCTCTGCTACAGATACCTCCTTTCGGATATATCTGATCGACGCTTAATCGGCATAGCGATCGTCTGTTTCATCGCGATTAACATTAGCGTTGCCCAAATTGACGGATACCGGGAAATTGGGGCGGAAGGCGAGAAGGAGCGGATCTTAACGCTTCTGGAACCGTATACGCGGACTTCGCTGGAGTATTACGGCGATGTGCCGCGGGTTGACGAATTCGGAATCCGCAGGTTTCTCAGAGATTACAGTAAACCGGAACTGTTTGATATCCTCTCAGGACATACGCGCACCCATCCACCGGGGGGTGTGCTTTTCTTATGGCATGTTAGTGGGCTCTTCGGTTACAATCTCATATCTGCATCGTTGGTCACAATCTTCTTTACAGCACTAACGGTCATACCGATTTACCGTCTTGCGGAGATGTTCTACGGTCAAAAGGTCGCGCGTTACGCACTCCTTCTTTTCCTTGTCACCCCCAACTTTGTGATGTTTACCGGTACGTCGATGGACGGCCCCTTCAGTGTTTTCCCAATCCTGAGTGTCTACCTGTTTTATATAGCGAGAAAACGGGAAACTATACCAGATCAGAAGTGGTACGAATTCCGTCCTTACAGTCTATTGACAGGACTTTCGCTTGCGCTTGGGATGTTTATGACATATTCAACGGTAGTTGTCGGTGTGTTTTTGTGCGTTATCGCCTTATTGGAGCGACAACGGGTCGTGCAATATCTCAAGGTGCTGCTGTTCGCGGGTTCTGGGTTCATCGGATTCTATCTGGTGCTCTTCGTCCTGACAGGTTTCCGTCCGGTTGAAGCACTCTGGGCAGCGATCAAAAAAGACGAGATGGGTATGGGAACAGGTTACGAAAGCATTGACCGTTATTTCCACCTGAGTTTTGCGAATCTTTTTGCCTTCCTCATCGGCATCGGGTTCCCGATAACAGCCGTCTGGCTACGAGAACTGGTTTCAACAATAAGGAACTGGCGGCAGCGGACGCTCTCATCTGAAGAAAACATAGGTGAAACACGGATACCTTGGATATTCCGTTACAAGAACGCAGACACTTTCGTTATCGGTTTCCTGATTACACTCCTCTTTTTCACGTTCTCGACTCTATTTACGATGGAGGTTGAGCGTATCTGGATTTTCATGGTACCGTTTTTGGTGATTCCAGTTGCGAAACACCTCACGGAGCGTCCGATCTCTGATTTTTATTGGGTCATCGGTATCCTCGTTGCACAACTCATCATTGGGGAAGTCTTACTCTATACGTATTGGTAGGAGTAACCAGTGGCCAGTAACCAGTTAAAAGAGGTTTTCGATGGAGTGTCTCTTTCTGGTAACTGGAAACTGATAACTGGTAAACTAATAATGCGGATTCTTTACGTCATTGACTCCATGACAAAAGACGGTGCTGAATCGCAGCTGCTCAAGACTTTAGTCCAGTTGCCATCCGATCGGTATGAGGTATCCGTCGTGTTGAGCCGTGCCGAAGGTGAACGCGCCGGAGAGCTCGCGTCGATACCGTGTGTCCAAGAAGTTATCACCCTCACATCTGAAAATAGACGCAGGCATTTGCTGGAAAAAGCGTTCGCGCTCGCTAGCGTTGTAAAGGCGACCAAACCTGACATTGTGCATAGTTGGTTATGGTATTCCAATTTCCTCTGTGGACTCTCCCGAAAAATTGGCTTCTGGCGACGGATCCCGTTTGTCGCCTCGCAACGGGGTGATTACCACGCACGGTACGGCAAGTTTCGGCTCTGGTTGACCGAAAAACTTATCTACAATACTGCTGGCATCCTACTGACAAACGCGGAACCGATTCAACGTTATCTCTGTCAGCGATACACCGACAAAAAAATTTATAGCATCCCCAATTTGTTGGAATTACCGACGAAGGTATGGCAGCAGCATCGGAGATCTAAGACTGAGGAGAAGTTAATCGTTTCTGTCGGACGCTTCGCACCCGAAAAGGGACATCGGTACCTGATAATGGCATTAAACTTGCTGAAGCAGCAAGACATTGCGTGGCGATGTACGTTTCTCGGTGAAGGTGAACTTGAAGCGGAACTCCGATCGCTCGTTGAAGAATATGAGCTTTCATCACAGATAGCATTCCCCGGTTTTTGTGAGGACGTTTTTTCCGTGCTTTTGACAGCGGATGTTTTCGTGCTGCCATCGCTCCATGAGAGTTCACCGAATGCGTTGATTGAGGCGATGGCAGTCGGAATGCCGTGCGTTGCATCAGATGTCGGCGGCATCGTTGATCTGATTGAAGACGAGGAGAATGGTCTCCGAGTACTGCCAGAGGATCCTGAGGCGTTGGCATCGGCACTTCATCGGATATTGATGGATTCCGATTTTGCAACGGCGTTGGGTCAAAACGCACGAGCAACGATTCGGCAGAAATTCGACAGTACAAAATCTATGCAAAGACTGGAAGCGATTTATCAGCAATTAATCGAATGATCTGGCTTTCTACCCGCATTACCCAAAACCGTAGTCCCAAGCAACGCGCTGGGACGGATATACGTTGAGGTGCGTGTTAGTACAACTCGCCTTATCGAACCGCAAGGAAAGTTTTAAAAATGATTTGGCTTTCTATCGGTATTACCCAAAACTGTAGTCCCAAGCAACGCGCCGGGACGGATATACGTTGAGGTGCGTGTTAGCACAACTTGCCTTATCGAACCGCAAGGAAAATTTAAAAATTGACAAAGTGGCATTCTGCCTATATTCGGAACGCTTACCGCGAACTCAAACGCGGTACAACGCGACAAAGACTTGATGTCCTGAACATTAACGCCACCGGTAAAAAGGTGTTGGATGTCGGATGCGGACCAGGGAATCTGCTTGTTGCACTCGCTGCCGATGTCCCAGAACTCCTCATCGGGGTAGATATAGATGAGGTATTCTTGGTGTCTGGACGTTCCGAAATCGAAAATTTGATAGAACAGCCTCCCGTAACGCCCACCTTGCTCCGCGCTTCACTACCGACTTTGCCGTTCGCAGACGAAACCTTTGATCTCGTCACCTGTTTTCTCGTCATGCCACATGTCCCCGATGATAAGGTCGCCTTGACGGAGCTTGCGCGCGTTCTGAAACCGAGTGGTACGCTTGCTATCTCTGGACACGGTTTCGGGTTTCCACTCCGCTATCTCAAACGTTTCAGGCTGAAACCGTTGCAGATGTATCCCGCGAGTCTGATATATAAATGCACTGGGAAAAAGTGGATCCGAAACACGCTCCAGCGTGACAAGAAGATTTGCGCTATCCTCAAGAGTATCGGCGTTGTGCCAGAGGTGCAGCACTACAATCAAAAGGTCCTTGGGTGCATCTCGACTTACTGGATTAAAGCCACCAAAAGTGAGATGAGTCCTAAGGCGATACAGTAATAGGAAAACAGCGAGAATTTGCCCCGGTTTAGCACGACTAATAGAAACCGAAGCGCGACGTAACCGACGATGAACGCGGCGAGCATCCCGGCACCGACAGTATAAAAGGGTATGGTAGTTTCTTCGATGTCCCGGATCTTCAGCACAACGGCACCGAGTATGGCGGGTATTGAGAGCAGGAAAGAGTATTCTGCTGCCGTTTTTGCTGGAATTCCAAAGAATAGTGCCAGCGAGATTGTCGTGCCGGAACGCGAGATACCGGGCGTGATTGCACATCCCTGGGCGATCCCGATAAGTGGTGCGTGCCACGTTCTCAGTTTTCCGGTCGGTGTATCGGCGTTATTCACCTCCTGTTTACGGAGGCGAGGCAGCTGTAGAATAATTCCTGTGAGAATTAACATGACGCTTACAAGGCGTACTTCATGAAAAAAAGACTCCAATTCTGTCTTGAATAGTACCGCGATAACACCTGTCGGAATGGAACCGAGCAGTATCAGCCATACAAACCTGAGTTCCGTTGATGTGTTGAAGGTTGATACCGGTTTCCGCCAGAATTGGGTATCTGTGAGGGTAGATAATCCACCCATCGCTAGTTTCCATATTGCATCACGATAGACGACGAGGACAGCCGCTAACGTCCCGACGTGGAGCATCACATCGAAAAAGACGAGCGGCTCCTTCAGACCGAGGAACGTCTGCGCTAAAACGAGGTGTCCTGAGCTGCTGATAGGTAGGAATTCGGTAAGACCTTGTAAAATTCCGAGAAGAATCGCTTCAAGAAATGTCATATCCTAATTGTAGCACTTTACCTGCGAATTCGCAAGGTCAAATCTTCTTTGTAATTCACTGGACATTAATTATACTTTAGAGTATAATACTTTAGAGTATAATACTTTGAGATGCATTTGGAGGAAAATTCATGTTTATTAATCGACATCAAGAATTAGACGCTTTAGAACAGATGTTCCAATCCGGTGTAGCGGAATTTTTCGTCTTATACGGTAGGCGACGGGTTGGGAAAACCGAGCTGCTCACACAGTTTTGTAAGGGTAAAAAAAGCATCTACTTTCTCGCCAGTGAATTAAAGACACCAGATCAACTTCGGCAGCTGACTGAAACCTCACGACATGTCATCAGCGATCCGTTGTTGCAAAGCCTTGTCTTTGATGACTGGGAGTCTGCGTTTATCTATTTTGCGCAACAGGCACAAGAAGAACGGCTCGTTTTGGTGCTTGATGAGTTCCAGTATCTCTGCGAAGACAGTCCGGCACTCCCGTCCCTGATTCAACGTTTCTGGGACCTACATGGGAAAAACAGCAAGCTTTTCTTAATCCTATGCGGATCACAGGTGAGTTTCATGGAGCGGGAGGTGTTGGCGGAACGATCGCCGCTATATGGCAGACGTACCGGGCAACTCCGGTTGATGCCGTTGTCGTACCGTGATAGCGGTTACTTCTTTTCAGGACAATCGGTAAAAGAGAAGTTAATCCGCTATGGCATCACGGGGGGTATCCCGGCATATCTGAATCAATTAGATACCACACAAGCGACACTTGAACAACAAATCCAGGACAAGCTGCTCACACCGCAGAGCTACCTGTTCGATGAGGTCAATTTCCTTTTACGTTCGGAACTCAGGGAACCGAGAACGTATGCAAGTCTGTTGCAGGCGATTGCCGGTGGAGCGACGCGACTCAATGAGATTTCCCAACGGGTCGGGCTTGATCCGACGAACGCCAATAAATATCTGAGTGTGCTTAGAGAATTAGGATTAATCAAACGTGAAACACCGGTAACTGAGCGCGCCCCGCAGAAAAGTAGGAAAGGACTTTACAAAATTGCGGACAACTATGTGAAGTTCTGGTTCCGGTTTGTGCTACCGAACCGAAGTCTCATCGAATCCGGAAACGTCGATTTGGTATATCAACAGATGATAGCACCGCATTTATCACAGTATATGGGAGACATCTTTGAAGATATTTGTCGCCAATATGTCGAACGTTACTGGACAGAGAAATTAAAGGTTGCTCCGATACGGGTTGGTGCGCATTGGGGATCCGATTTTGAAATTGATGTATTGACGGAAAACATTGATGGAAGTCATTGGTTTGGAGAGTGCAAATGGTGGAATGCCCGCGTTGGCGAGAACGTCCTAAATCGCCTTATTGAAAACGCGGAGAGAGTCCGTGATCAGTGGAAACAGCATCCGAGATATGTTTTGTTTTCTGCTAACGGTTTTACCGAGGCGCTCCAACAAAGATCAGAGAAAGAAGGTGTGACACTCATTGAGACAGATGATCTGTTTTAGTCTATCTATTGAGTGAACTAATCCGATGCCGACAATTCTTTAATTTTCCCGACGAGTTCGGCTCTCGGAACGGTGTGCTGTTCTCTGTTCGCGAGGTTTCGGACTACGACTGTTCCCGCTTCGACTTCATCGGAACCGAGGATGACAGCGTACGGAATACCTTTAGTGTCGGCGTACTTCACCTGTGTGCCGATACGGGTCGGACGGGAATAGACCTCTGTACGGATACCATTTTGGCGCAGCAATGTGGCGACTTTCAGTGATTCCGGCGCGAGATCCGCATCGAAAACGGTAACTAATACCTCTGTCACTGTTTTACCGACTGTGGATGGAAACATATCAAATTCTTCCATCACGTCGATAATCCGCTCAATACCGAAACTGGTTCCAGTCGCCGGGTGCCCCTGTTTACTGAAACTGCCGATGAGTTCATCGTATCTACCGCCGCCGGTGATACTTCCAATTTTCGGTTCCTCAACGACGGTCTCATAGATCGGACCGGTGTAGTATTCCAAGCCGCGTACCATCGCAACGTTTACTTTGTAGAATTCCTCTGGAACACCGAGCGTCGTGAGGTAACCGATCAGTTCTTCCAATTCTGCTATACCTTCTCGCGCAATGTCAAAATTGTCGAGTTGCTCACTGAGTGCGCTCAGGACTGTCTCCGCATCGCCTTCAATCTCAAGGAGTGCGAGCAGTTTTTCGATAACAGGCTCCGGAATCTGGTTTTCTGCTAATTCTGCTTTGACCCCTGCTAAACCGATTTTATCGAGTTTATCAATAGAGCGATAAAGTCCACCGAGTTGTTCAGTCGGTACGCCAGCGAATTGCCCGATGCCGGTGATGAGTTTCCGGTCGTTGATGTTCACCTCGAACTGCTTGAAACCGAGTCGCGTTAGCACCTGATAGACGAGATTGACGTTTTCAGCGTCAGTGAGCATGCTTTCGCTGCCTACTGTGTCTGCATCGCACTGGAAGAATTGGCGATAGCGTCCCTTCTGTGGACGTTCCGCCCGCCAGACCGGATCAATCTGGTATCGCTTAAACGGTTTCGGCAGTTGTGGGTACATCGCAATAACCCGACAGAGCGGCACTGAAAGATCGTATCGGAGGGAGATGTCCTCTTTACCACCGACGTGTCCTGCCTGATAGATGAGTTTCTCTGCGTCTGGTCCGTATTTGCCTGTGAGTACTTCGGAGAGTTCGAGGGCAGGCGTTTGTAAGGGTTCAAATCCGAATTCCTCAAACACCTCACGGATGACATCTATGACATACCGTCTTGGAATCATCTGTTCGGGTAAAATATCTCGCATCCCGCGTGGAACGCGCGGTCTAATGAATGGGGCTGCCATGCGTTTTACTCCTTACAATTATATGTGTCCGGGGAGCGTTTGACTCCGCCGTCTCCGGAGACCTTTTTGTAGTGTTGCCTTAAATTCTTCAATCTTTTCGGATTTCCAGGGATCCCTGAGTGCTTTCGGGTTGGCGATAAGCGTAGATTCGGATTGGCGTAAGCGTTCAATCTCCTTAAGTGCATTCGCCTTGATTGTACGCCGTGATGCTGTCGAATTGTCGATGATAGCGTCGGCTTCTTCTGGCGGTTTCCCCTCGGTCGCACCGAAAGAGAGCATAAGGGTGATCGGTGATTGGTAACTACCGCGAGTGTTGAGGCGTTTCCACGGTGTTAGAATCGCAGGTGCAATCTTGTTACCCGTCTTTTCGAGGATATATTTCTCAGCGATATTCAAATATTCGGTAGAAATGAGGATGTCGCTGTCCGCGCGGGTCATCAAATCCTCAAAAGTATTGATGTCTTCGCGTTCTTCGCGAACGGCGAGGATAATATCAATGTGTCCATATTCGAGTGGCAGTATCTCTTCAACGTCTGAATCTGTCTCTTCAACCCAATCTTGACCCGTAATTCCTAAATCGTAGAAGTCGTCCATCCCGACATAGACCGGTATCTCTTGTGGACGTGAAATTTTGATCTGAAACTCGTCATTATCACGGAAGGTCGCGCGATAAGACCTGTCAGTTTCGGTATAACCGTTGAGTTCATAACCGGCACGCTGAAACAGTTCAAGGGTCTCTCCTTGGAGGCTCCCTTTCGGTAAAAGTAGGTTCAGCGTCCGTTGTGATTCCGTTTGCATTTTTTCTTGTCCTTTCTCTGATCGAATTTAGATGCCTGAGCGGTAATTACATTTCTTCCAGTTTTCGCCACGCGCGAAACATCTAAAGGAGCTCGTCAACGGTGACGACTTGCGTGTCGCCGGTTTCCAACTGGATACGGCACATCGGTTCGTCTGCGGTTAAACGGAGTAGGTAATTGTAGTGTGCTCGGTTGGCATAGTCCTGCTGTTCCTGTAGATTGCGTTCCATCAGATCGACTTCCACGTTCTTACCGTTTCGCCGTAGATTTTCAGCGAGTCGGTACGCCTCCGAAACCCGTTCTGGTGTATCCACTGCGATGAAATAGTCTTTTCGGTTTTCGTTGCGATTCGCTTTTCCGGTGTCAACATAAGCATCTACAAGGGCATCAAATTGGAACGCGAACCCTGCCCCCGGTGTCTGCGGTCCTCCAAAAGAGGCGATAAGTCCATCGTATCTCCCGCCACCACAGAGCGGAAGGCGTTTCTCCGTCAATTCAATCTGAAAAACGGTGCCGGTATAGAAATCGAACCCGCGTGTAATACCGAGATTGATTTCAAAGTCCGTAATATCATAATTTTCCAAGCATTCACAGAGCGCGAGCAATTCTTGACGCGCCGCTTGTGCGGTATCACCGAGACGTGTCTTCCATGCTGCCATTACGGTGTCCTTATCGCCGTAAATTTTCGAGACATCTATACAACATTGCGCAATCTCTTCGGAGATGCCGAAGTCGCGATTCCATGAAGTTTTATAAGTCTCTTCAGCGATTATCGGCAGTTTCTCTGTGTATGCAGCCGCCGTACTTTCACTCAATTCTTGAACATCGGCGGCATCAATTTTGTGAGCACCTCGGTAGTCAGAGCCTTGTGAGCGGCGTAACATATTGAATGCGTCTCGGAGCGTCCCGATGTCCCATAGGTGGCTTTCAGCACGCAGGCGAGCGAGGTAATTGATGTCCCAGATGATTTCACCGTGGTCTTTCGTATCAAGTGCGACCTGTTTGAAAATCTCTCGGAAAACCCCGGTATTGCCGATGCTCAATTTTGTCGCTGAGATTCCGAGTTTTTCAAGGGTTCGGAGCGGAATAGCGATGATTTCAGCGTCTGCATGTGCGGAAGCCGGTCCGACGAGTTCAACACCCGCCTGTCGGAATTCGCGTTTGACATCCGTTCCGTTGGTAATCGGTTCCTGTCGGACGCACTGCCCGATGTAGTAGAGTTTATAGGGATAAGGGAGGTTTTTTAGTTCTCCGTTAGCGATGAGTCGGCAGACGGGAGCCGTCAGTTCCGGTCTTAAGGCGTAGTCCACCCGATCTGATCCGACGAATGTGAACATCTTGTGACGGATCTCTTCGCCGGATTGTGCGGATAGCAGTGCAAAGGACTCGAAGAGTGGGGTCTGCACCTGTGCGTATCCGTAGGTTTCAAAGGTCTCACGAACGACATTCTCGACGAAATTTCGTTGAACCATCTGCTCTGGTAGAAAATCGTTCGTTCCAGCAGGTTTATCAAATTTTTCCATGTTTTAGTTCTCAGTTCTCAGTTTGTCTCGCAGTGAGAGTTCTCAGTTAAAAGGGTTTCTGTAACTATCTACGCCTGCTTGGTGTGTCCGGCGCAGGATGGATTGTTAGGGACAAACCATATAAAAAGTCAAAAAAAAACCCAGTAAACTTTTTGCTCTTTTTTCGCGCGTACCGACAACACGGCACGGAGGAGAGCGGTTCGTTTACCAGGGTCCAAACAAGTTAAACTTGCTTCTTATCAAAGATATTTTTTTATTTTACCCTCATCCGCTCTACTCGAAGTGGACCGAATGATGGTGATGGATCGTAAATATGTTGATTTTAAGCATATATCCATATCGTTGGTAAGTTGAAACTTCCAATTAAAAAATCAGTGATTTTAATTTAGTTTAATGATATTATACCGTATGGTTCGGCAAATGTCAAATTTTTTTCAGAAGTAAAAAATAATATCATGAAAATTAATAAACCTATTCTCATCATTTCTATACTCGGCGTACTGCTATCGGTACTCCTGTGCGGTATCTATTTTGCGTTTTCCTACTTTGAACCTGATACCGTCTCTTACCTGTTCCAAGCGAAGTTGTTTGCTGAGGGTAAACTCTCGTTCCCTGCGCCTCCAGAACACGGTTTCTCCTCTTCGCCCCATATTAACATCTTCAACGGCAAATGGTATTCAAAATATCCGTTCGGAAACGCCTTGATGCTGATGTTCGGCGTGTTTATCAACGCACCGTGGCTGATTCCTGCACTTGCGACAGGTGGTGCTTTGCTGTTTCTCTATCTTTTTGTGAAAGAGATATACGGGGGGATCCACAACGGCATCGCGTTGCTCGCTGCTGTGATCGGTCTCATTTCACCGGCAACACTCGGTATGGGATCGACGTGGTTCAGTGAACCGGTGAGTCGTTTTTATCTTTCGCTCTATCTGTTTGCGCTTCTCAAGACCTTGAACTGCAAAAGCGACGCGTCGCGCCTGGCACGGGTCGGCTACCCGCTGCTCTCAGGGTTCGCGTTGGGATATGCGTTCAACACGCGTCCACTCTCGGCAGTCGTCTTCGGTGTTGTCGGGGCAGGATTAACACTCTACCATCTTTTCGCGCAACGGCAGCAGTGGCAAGCGTTATCGGCTACGTTGAAACGTTTCGGGTTCTTCTTTATCCCATTTGTTGTGATGCTTAGCGTGTGTATGGCATGGAACACGCATTTTACGGAAGACCCGTTCATGTTCACACACACGGTTGCCCAGCCTTATGACAAAATCGGGTTCGGTCCTCGAACCGAGGGTTACGTCCCGAATATTGAAGGGGCACGCATTTTCACACCAGCATTGGCAATTGAAAGGACGTGGCGACACATCCTCCCGTGCATCAGTTTCAACGCGCTCGGTTGGGGGAGTTACCACCACAATTTATTGAGAGATGCCGAATTATCTTTGACATGGCTGATCGCCTTTGTGCCGTTAGTTTTGCCGTGGTGTCTGTTATTTGTTCCGTTCTTCCACTGGACACGTAATAGATACGATGTGTTCTGTCTTGCCCTGCTTGTTGCGAATCTACTGCTTTACGCCTTTTTCTATTTTGAAGGTTCGACGTGGGGGTACACACCGGTAAACGCTCGCTATTACACCGAATCGACGTTCCTCGGTTTTATTCCGCTGGTCGCGCGTGGGATGTTTATCTGTTATGAACGGTTTAGACTGCGTGAGCGGCGCGGGCTTGCTATTGCCGTCGGCGTATGCCTTCTGTTGCTCAGTGTTAACGTTGTGTGGAGTTATGTTCGTATTGGAGAAAGGTATCAGAATTGGGGTCACGTCTACCAGAAGTTGCCACCGATGGTGGAGAAGCAAGACATTCACAACGCCGTCGTCTTCGTATCCCGACACCGAGGCGCGCCTATCGGCGATTATCCGTTTGAAAGTCTTGAAGAGGCGGACATCGTCTACTTTAAACTCGGTCCCGCGCCACGTTGGAAACTGACGAACAGCGATTGGGAAACTGTGTACGCCCAATATTTCACGGGTAGAAGTGCGTATCTGTATGTACCGGGTGAGAATAGTCTGACTCTTCTATCCAATGAAACCGAATAATTTACGCATTAATTAGTTTTGTACTTAAAATATGATCAATTCTTCTGAACTATTCAGGAGCAAACACTGTTACTTCCAAGAATCGCCTTCTGTTATCACTTTTTCCAAGCATTCAAAGTTGTTGCGAAACTTTTCAAACACACTGTAATCGTATCTCTTTCCATTTGATAGCGTCTTTGCCCTTTTTATCACTTTACCCTCTTTGGTTATCGGTAATTCAGTTTTTTGGTTGTCGGTTATTTGGTAGGTATCTAACTCCAAATTATCAAAGAATTCAACGTCCTCGGTCTTAAAAATGAAGTAGTTAATGTCGTGAGTATCCGCGTCCCAAACTTGTATCCACACGTAAAACACTCTACCATCTTTCAAGTGATAACGGATTTTAGGGTGGAAGCTATACTTTTTCTTTTCTTCGCCTGATTTTGTAGGTGTGTCAGGTTTTCCGTCTGATGTTTTCACCTGAATAAAGCGAATGAGCATTTTCAGACTGTCTTGTTCACATGTTTCACAAAGCGGAGTTACAGCTTTACGGTTCTTTCCTTTATAGTATTGTTCACGCGTCAATGCGTTTTTGAAATCCTTGCAGTTTTCGCAGTAACTTTTCAGAATGACAAAATCAATTTTCTCGTCAATATACGCTCTGTAAACTTGCCACCCTCGGTTATGCAGTTCCATTGCTAAGCGCATTTCACCATAAAGACCTATTACTTTCTTGTCTCTTTCTTCAGATCCACTCACCATCCACCTCTTTCAGTTTCGCTCTTAGAGTTTTGGAGAATCTATCCAGCACAGCATTTCTAAACAGTGTCCGATTCAATTCTATTCCTATGCTGTTTCGTCTTTGACGAAATGATTCTATTGTTGTTGTAAACGCCCCCGCGAAAGGATCAAGGACGGTCTCATTTACACCACTGAAAACTTGAGTTGCGTATTCAGGAATTTCATTTGGGAAAGGTGCTGTGTGTCCCAGTATGTTTTCGCCTTTGCTGTTTATCTTGATCACTGGTGGAATCTTGACGACGTCGCGCCGCCATATACGCAGCAAATCTTCATCAATGTGATTATCGGTTTGTTGCAACCCCGTCATCAACTGCGTACGGGCTGAAAAGCGTTTGCCTCGGTTGCTCGCCGATCGCTCAAAACAGTCTAAATTCTTGCATTCCCAAGATTTAATACCCATCCCAGAGTAAGCATTTCCATTGACTTTTAAACAGCCACATATTGGACAGGGATAAAGCGTTTCGTCTAACCGATGTTTGTAGAAAACAAAAATGTGTTCATAACAGTTGACTGGATACTGATACAGAGGATAGGGTCTGTTTCCATTTTTATGTCGCTGGGTCTGAACCTCCCCTTTGTCCCAGATGAAGTCGTCCACAAATTGGAAACCGTGCTCTTCAAAGATCATAGTGAAATATGCCCCCAAAGGTATTCGCCGTTTTCCCCAAGACGATTTCGTATGCCTGTTGTCGTTGTCAAATATGTCGCCAACATTGAAAATGAAAGGACGGTGATTGTCTAAAACCCGATAACATTCCTTGATAATAGAGGACATTTCATCCAAATAGTTATCCAGAGTTTCCCACTGGGAATAATCCCTCGCGTTGTAATACGGCGGCGAAGTAACCATCAATTGAACACTTTCGCTGTCCATACGACGCAAAAAGTCCAGACAGTTACCCCACAACGCTTTCGGAATGTGAGGTTCAGAAAAAATGGATTGATTTAGATCTGAGTCCGCACCGGTGTATTGTTTTTGATGTTCTCTCTTTACGAAATCATAGTAGGCTTTGACGAACTGCTCTATAGTAGAATTCCTGTCACCTCGAATATCACGAAAGCAATTCGTTCTAAATTCGTTCAAAAGTTTTTCATTGAACACGCGCTTTAGGTATTTATCACTTACCTCAAATATCTTATGCAGGTAGGGGTGTAAAACATCGGTTGTGCAGGGTGTCTCATCATTTTCGGGAGGGCCATTGGTTGCGCACGATGCCTGAGCAGCTTCAGCCTGCCATAAATAATATTGCTCTGAATCCTTCAGATCTGTTTCCTGTTTGGTTAATCGTTCCTGTTCCATGATGATAATCCTATTCAAAATAGTTTTCGTATAATTCTAAACTCATAGCAAGCATTTTGCAAGGTTTTTTCAAATCTATGCTTGGATCATCGCTCGAAATTTTTGGGTGAACTCGCAGCTGCGGGCGATGCTCGCCACATCTTCCATTTTGTATTGAACGACCAACGGACCGGAAAAATCGACCGCTTTCAAACCTCGCGCAAACGTCTCAAAATCGAAAACGCCGCCCCCCGGTTCGCCACGATTGCTCCCCGATACATGGACATCCCCTAAACACGCCTTCATGGCGTGTGCCGCTGCGTAGGGTTCGGCACCGTCGTTGAAAAGGTGGTAAGTGTCGCATGTTAAATAGACGGGTAACCCCGTGTCCTCAATAAAGGCAACGCCTTCACGGTAGTTATCAAGCGGACACCCTTTTTCAAACTCAAGTGCGATTTTCATGCCGTTTTCACGGCACGGGTCTACCATTTGTGAGAGGTTATCTGCGAGCGCGTCCAGAGATTCTTGTCGTGACACATCTTGCGATGGGTTCACCCACACGCCGATGACTTCAGCATGGAATTTTTGCGCAACTTCAAGCACAACCTCAAAGTGTTGTAATGCTTCGGTTTTTCGAGCAGGCGTTGTCAGGATATGGTTGCCGAAACCGATCGTCGGCGCGACGAGACCGTGTTTCTCAGCGAGATTCACCGCATCGTCTATCTCTGCTGTTGAGAGTTCACCGAGAAAACCGGAATGTACGGGAATATTGATACCTTCGTAGCCTGCCTCGGCGACGAGTCCGAAAATCTCGGCACGTGTGAATCTACCTAATGTACCAGAATACGGGTCGTAACAGATAGTTAACATTTTTCCTCGCTTGAATCCGTCTCTTTTGATAACGGATACGGATCTTCTTTTGTGAGTTCACCATTCGGGAGTTCGTAGTAGCGATGTCCGTTAAAATCATAGACATTCGGAATCCCTTTTTTGCGGTTCTCTTCCTGTGCTCTTTTTGCGGCACGATTGGCAATCTGCAGCAACTTACGTGCTTGTTTATGGATTTCAGGATTCAAGTTATCTTGATACATTATGTCCCTCCGTTGCGAATGTCTCGCATAAATAGTTCAAAGAAGTCATTGTTTATTACCGTAACTTCATCTCCTTCACCAGAAGCGACTTCTTGGGGATGTTCAGCGGAATTGTAGAATAGGTGCCACTGATCTACCAGATTTCTATAGGTATACCAAAAGTTGTGCTTGCTCCGATAGAACCGACGCACGACATCTTCTGTGGGTACATGGTGTCCACCTGCCTGCACACGGTTTCGCACACGAGCAACGCTTGTCTCAGGG
Source organism: Candidatus Poribacteria bacterium (assembly GCA_012270865.1). Lineage (GTDB taxonomy): Bacteria > Poribacteria > WGA-4E > WGA-4E > WGA-3G > WGA-3G. Next base: position 33,539 of record JAAXHL010000016.1, read on the forward strand.
GACTTGAGGAAAATGAAGACGATGGTGACCGTATAGCCAGCACGTTTTAATTGAGAGATAGTTCTGGCAAACCCCTTTCCTGAAAGTGTCACCTCTACAATGAAATCTGCCCCTGATTGGATAAGCTCTTGGATTTCTTGTATAAAGAGTCGTCCGGCTTGAATTTTAACTTTTTCCATGTCCTCCGGACGGGATACGAGTCTTTCTGCAATCGCGTCGGCACCGATATATACAGAGCCCTCTGAATCGCGGAGATATTCGTTAACAAAAGTCGTTTTGCCCGATCCGTTTGGACCGGCAATGACCATCACATTTTTTGACAAAGTTTTGCCTCTCTAATGTCACTGCTTGTTCAGACAACACTGCTTATACTTTCGACCACTACCGCACGGGCACGGTGAATTCCGTCCGACTTTCTGTGAGCCGGTTGCTGTTCCTGCATTGCTTGGTGCTTTTGCCTGTTGGCGTTGCCGTAGGGTCGGCATGATACTGTTCGCAGGTCGCCCTGCTTGTAGCGCGGCAGCCATCATCTTCATCGGTTCGTCAATGTGATTAAAAAACTGTTTGTAGCCAGCGCAGAGGTAGTTCAAGCCGTCTTCACCGGTAGGTGTCTTGATAAACCGGTTCTTCGGACAACCGCCGTTGCAAACAAACTTCACTTCGCAGCTTCGGCAGTATTCGGGAAGCGTATCGCGTTTATCGGTGCCGAACTTGCGTTGGAACGTCGAATCCACCATCTCTTGAATGGTGTTCTCCGCGATGTTCCCTACATGATAATCAGGCGTAACGAAGTGGTCACAGGAGTAGAGGTCGCCATTGTGTTCAATCGCAAGTGCATCGCCGCAGGTTTCATTGAAGACACAGAGGCTCGGGTTATAACCCAACCACGCCTCCAGCGCGACATCGAAAATCTGGATAAAAATTCTGCCGATGTCGTTGACCACCCACTCATCAAAGACCGCGCAGAGGAATTTGCCGTACTGCCGTGCTGTGACAGAACGCGGGGACACGTTTTTCCCATCGAAATGCTCAACCGCAGGGATGAACTGCATAAACTCTGCACCGAGTTCTTTGAAGTAGTGATACACCTCTTTCGGATACTCGGCGTTGTGCTTGTTCACGACACACAGTATATTGTAGTCAACCTTGTGCTTTTGCAAAATACGAAGCCCGCGAATGACCTGCTCAGACGACGGACGACCGCGTTTATCATAGCGGTATTTGTCATGGATTTCTGGTGGTCCGTCGATACTGACACCAATCAAGAACCTGTTCCGCTTAAAAAATTCTCCCCACTCGTCGTCGAGGAGTGTGGCGTTCGTCTGAAACGAATTCTGTATCTGCATGCCGGGGCGTCTGTATTTTTCTTGGTATCGGATCGCTTGTCGGAAGAAGTCTACACCCATCAGTGTCGGTTCGCCACCTTGCCATGCGAACGTGACTTCGTTGATTTCCTGCGCTTCGATGTACTGCTTGACGTAATTTTCCAGGACCTCGTCGTTCATCCGGAAGGACCGCGTTTCCGGATAGAGTTTCTCTTTGTCGAGATAGAAGCAGTATTCGCAATCTAAGTTGCATATCGGCCCGATCGGCTTCGTCATTACATGAAATGCGCGCGGTGTGTTCTGTTGAAGCATCTGATTTCCCTCTTTTTGCCTGACTTCGATAATATGGTGTGATATAGTTTTCAAATACGACTAACAGTTTAGCATATTTCGCGCGAGTCTACAAGAAAATATTTTCCGTTGGCACGGAAACTCTTTGACAAAAAAAGAAAATGGGTGTAATATGATATTTCACACGGACGGAATAGAACATAACCCGTTATCCTAACATAGTTAGGACTTACGCAATTTTCTACGCAGTAGAAACTATTATTAGTCCCAAGAAGATTTTGGGCAAGAGGAGTTAAGATGAGATCGCTAACGATAAGTATTGTGTTGCTCTTATGTTTTTGTGCCGTTTTGTGGGCACTCGAAGAGGATGACCCAGCGATTGTTGGGGTTTGGCTCTTTGAAGGCGACGTTAAAGACGCATCAGGCAACGGGAATGATGGAAAGATTGTCGGAAATTTCAAGTTTGAAGATGGTAAATTCGGTAAGGCTATCGTCGCTGGCGGCGGTGGCAATATTGATGTTCAAGATTCAAAAAGCCTCCAGAGCGTCAGCGACGAATTGACCGTTGCCGCATGGTTCCGAGTGGACGCTGATTCAGACACAGGTGTCAGGAAAAACGGTGCTTACCTGCTGGAAGACCAATCCGGTGGTGAACCAATCCCTGACGGTTTCTCATTCAGGGTCTGGACGGATGCCGGTATTACCCCTGGATTCTATGGGAAAACGGAGTTAGAACAGGGAAAATGGTATCACCTCGCTGGCACTTATGACGGTACAAACGTTGAGATGTACGTTGATGGTGAACCGGAAAGTAAACACGGCGCGTTGGATTCCGGCAAGGCAGATTGGAAGCCAGAGTGGAACGGCAAGGTCGCTGCCGGTCAGATGCTACAACTCAAGTTCGGTCCAGAATCGTTTACCGGCGGTATTGACGAGATTGTGATTCTCAGCCGTGCCCTTGATCAGGAAGAGATTCAGCAATTATTGAACGGTTGGGATGAGGCTTTCGCTGTTGAGCCGGAAGGAAAACTGACAACGACGTGGGGACGCGTGAAGGCTGGTCGCTAACCTCGTTGACGGAGTAAATCCATTTTTCGGTGTGCGGGGACGCGTTTAAGTACAGTCCTCACACACCGTTTCTAATGTGTCTTTCGCTGACCTTCAACTTCCATTGAACGCCAAAATCTTCTTAATCTTACCCGGTTGCGCCCAATTGCACTTACCTGCACCGTTGAGTTGCCGTAACAGCGTCGGAATCTCTGGATTCTCCAATGCTGTCTTAATTTGTTGTGCTTCACATTCAGACCAACACGGAATAAATGCGTGCATCGCCTGATTGCCTTGCCACATCTGTCCCTCTACACTGCTCAGCACTATCGGCGTAAAATCGCTTTTCCCGTACGCCTGCCAGATTACCTTGAAAGGTGCGAACGCATACGGACCCACACCTAACAGTGTCCACCAATTGCCTTTATTAATTGCAGATCGGAGGAGTGTGCCTTTCCTTGCTTGTAACACATCTTGGACGTTTTGAAGATATTCTTTTAATGGGTCCCATTCCGTGATTTGATGCCATGTCAGCGGTTTTCCGGTTTGCTGGTGATACGGTAACAGGATCCATTTATGCGGTAATAGTGTATTTTGTCGCCATATCTCTTTTGTCGCAAGTGGATACAGGAACTGTTCGGGAAGATGCGACGGTTTGTGATCAAAGATGAAAACGCTGTTCGCGCCGCAGGTATTCACACCTTGACGCGGTTTTTGTTCTGATGAGAGTCTAATTTCAAATGTTGTGTCTATATTTAATTCGTCAAGGTCTTTGACAATCCGCCACGGGTCTGTCGGTTCCTTGAGTGGTAATGCCTTATGCGCAACCCATTCGCCATCGAACTCCTTGAAATAAGAAACTGGGAAATCCTGTCGTTTGTCTCCTCGAAATCTTGCACAGCAATACGATGTCCCGACACCCTCAAACACCTTCGTTGAAGTGAATTCATAGACGGTATCTACGGCAAAATCTCGGTGGGAATCAACACCATTTAGCGAATCTTTGGCACGATAGTTTCTAAACCCACTATGGGCACCGTCGCCGAAAAACAGAGAGGTCGGAAGATAGAAGTATCCAACGCCGTTCTTTTTGAGTAGTCTTCCCAGAGCCACCTTCAGCACCAATGCAGCGATATCCGTCCGTGAGGAGCCCAAAAGCACCTGTTGTTTGTCGGGTACAAGTCCTTCAGCAAGGAAAAAGGGTTTCAGGCGAGTTTTGTACGCTGTCGGTAAATCTCCGAAGTTTGACCACGGTGGGTTGCCGATGAGAATGTCGTATTTCTTTTCATGTGCCTCGGTGATAACATCTTGGCAGAAGATTTGAGAGGTCGGGAAATCAATACCGAACTCGCGTTTGACGTTTTCTCTAAACGCCTCCAGATGCGACGGGACGATCTCAATAAGCGTCAATCGTGAGAGCCGTTCAGGGGTCATCGGGACACCCTTTTGCCGTGCGATACGGAGCATTGCGAGTGGGAACGCGCCCTGTCCAGCAGTCGGATCGCAGACATGCGCCCCGTCAAGCCATGCGTCAAAGATATGCCACTTATTGATGAGCCATTCCGCCCATTCTAAAGGCGTGAAAACCTGTCCAATCTGTTTTTCCATTTTGGTTAAAGGATACCTGTTGTCTTGAATTCATGCAACGATATTTAACTTGATAATAGACTTAGAACACATTATAATTAGAGCAGTATCCCATCTATAACGAGTGAATTATGAGCAAGCTCTGATCTTCCGACTTCAGCCCGTAAATAACGAACACGTCCAGCAAGAACAATTTGGACTCAAACACGATTATGACACAAAAAACAGGATTCTCCTATCATCCAGACTACCTTAACCACGATACCGGTCCGGGACACCCTGAACGACCGGATCGGTTACGTGCGAGTTTGGCAGCACTTCAGCAGAGTGATGTGTGGGAGCAGCTACACCGCATTGAACCGACTCCAGCAAGCGTGGAGCAGATCGCATACACCCATAATCCTGCCTATAGCGAACATATCCGACTGCACTGTGAACGAGAGATTCCACTCACTTACGACACAACTGTTTGTCATGAATCGTTTGAGATTGCGCTGCTTTCGACAGGCGGAGTCCTACGTGCAGCGGACGCTGTCGCGACGGGTGTCGTTCAAAACGCTTTTGCGATGGTACGTCCGCCAGGACACCACGCCACACCCGGGCAGAGTATGGGGTTCTGTCTGTTTAACAACATCGCTGTGACGGCGCGTTATCTTCAGCGAGAGCACGGTATCGGGAAAGTTGCGATTGTTGATTGGGATGTCCATCACGGCAACGGGACGCAGGATATTTTTTACGAAGATGAATCGGTTTTCTTTTTTTCTATCCACCAATCGCCGCTCTATCCGGGTACAGGTTCAAGTCGCGAGCGGGGTAGCGGAAAAGCACACGGCACCACGCTAAACGTGCCGGTCCCTACCGGAAGTGGAGACGACGCATACATCAAAGTCTTTACAGATATTCTTATACCGGCACTCCGAGACTTCGCACCAGAAATTCTGTTAATCTCTGCGGGTTTCGACGCGCACTATCTCGATCCGCTTGCCGGAACTGAGGTCACAGCAGACGGGTTCGCCACACTTACAGACTTGATGCTTGCATTTGCCGAAGAGGCTATATCGGGGCGCGTTGTCTCAGCGTTGGAAGGCGGTTATAGTTTAGAAGGTATCTCTGAATCTGTCGTGGCACATGTTGAGCGGTTGGCGCAGGCGTGCGATTGAAAACCTCGTCGTTGAGATTGCAATCCGTTAAGTCACGGTGTATTTTTCGGTTTCTTCCCGACGTGGATTGCGACGATTCCGAATGTTTTTCGATGGTACTCCACATCTGTCAATCCACACGCTTCCATCACCTCTTTCAAGGCATCGCAGTCCGGAAATTTCATGACAGAACGCGGGAGATACCCGTAAGCGTCATCTTTGTTCCGAGAGATGAGGTTTCCGAGAAACGGTAACACCTTGGTGAAATAAAAATAGTAGAGACTCCGAAAGAGTGGGTTTACGGGTTGTGTGAACTCTAAAATCACGACTCTACCACCGGGGACAGCGACACGCGTCATCTCGCGTATCCCGATCTCCAAATCTGAGACGTTCCGAATACCGAAACCGACAGAGACAACGTCAAACGTATTGTCTAAAAACGGAAGGGTGAGCGTATCTGCTGCCAAGAAGTTTGTAGTGCGGTCGGAAACCGCACCTACCGGTTGTTGAAGTTTCCGATCACCGATAACGAGCATCTCGAAACAGAAGTCTGAGCCGATAACGAAACCGTCTGTGTCCAATTTATCGGTGTATGCAAGCGCGAGTTCACCGGTGCCGGTGCAAACATCTAACACCTTGCTTGACGGTTTGACTTCACTTATCCTGACAGTCTCTTGTCGCCAGATTTTGTCGCGCTTGAGGCTTAAAAGCGAGTTGAGAAAGTCGTAATGCTTCGCGATGGCAGAGAATAGATTTTTTATCCGATGTGCCTGCATTAGTGATTTTTCGCTTTGATTTTGAGAACAGGTTCGTAGTCGTGCGATTCATCGCACGTCAAAAAGTCAACAACGGGCAATGAATTTCCCTACTACAAACAGAATCTCCATGAAACGACGGGCAATGAATTGCCCTACTACAAACAGATTCCCTCATCTACATCCGTAATTCGGCACCGAGTTCCTGATTGAGGCGTTTGACAATCTTATCGTGAAGGGCATTCACTGCTTTGTCGGTCAAGGTCTCGGCTGCGGAGTGGTAGACAATCGCATAAGCGAGACTCTTCTTGCCTTCCGGGACCTGTTCACCTTCATAGACATCGAACAGACGGACGGATTCGACCCATTCGCCACCGGCTTTATAGATGAGTTCTGTCGGCATATCCGATAATGTCTCTTTATCCACGATAATAGCGAGGTCGCGTTCAACCTTGGGGTAGACCGAGATCGGTTCAAAACGTTTGGCGAATATCGCAGCGTCTGTTAAAGCCTCCACGTCAAAATCGAAGAGGTACGCCTTATAAGGTAGGTCGTAGTTTTCGAGAACCTCTGGATGCGCCTCCCCGAAGATGCCGATTTGTCTATCGCCGAGCAGGACGGCTGCGTTGCGACCGGGATGGAACGTCGGTGCGTCCGTTTTCTGCAACGTATAATCAGAGATACCGCAGACCTCAAGTACGCCTTCTACGAGTCCTTTGATATCGTAGAAGTCTGGCTGTCGGTACGGATTACTGTACACGCCGTCCCCAACCTGTCCAGCAAGGACACCACTCACCCGTTCCGGTTCCTGCTGTTCACCGTTACGAATAAAGACGCTTCCTATCTCAAAGAGTGCGATGGTGTCTATCTGGTGATTACGGTTACGTTGTGCATTATCAAGTAACCCCGGTAATAAGGTCGTGCGGAGTACAGACATTTCGGGACTCAGTGGATTTTGTAATGGCAAGGCATTGCGAAGGGGATTGTCCGCAGCGAGACGGATCTTATCGAAACTGCTTGGATCAGAGAAACTGTAGTTGATCGCTTCCATCATTCCGGCGGCAAGAAGAAACTGTTTTATATGCCTGCGGACCTCTACCTTCGGATCAGGTGCCGGGACAGGAATATCGCCTTTCGGCAGTGTCGTCGGGATGTTATCATAGCCGTAGACGCGTGCGATCTCCTCGATAAGGTCTATCTCACGGGTAATGTCAGACCTAAACGTCGGTACAGTAACCTGATGGACACTCTCAGAGTTCCTTACAGCGAAACCGAGACGCGTTAGGATTTCTTCCATCGTTGCCGCCTTGATTTCGGTTCCCAGGACGAAGTTGACGCGTTTTGGACGGAGTTGAATCTCGGTGAGGGGCTGCTCTCCCGGATAGACATCAACGATCCCTTTACAGATTGTACCGCCTGCCAACTCGGTGATGAGTTCCGCAGCGCGATCGAGTGCAGCGAGGACGATACCGGGATCCGCGCCGCGTTCAAATCTGTACGATGCCTCCGTGCTCATCCCTAACGCCTTTGCAGTCGCGCGGATGCTCGACGGATTGAAATAGGCACTCTCTAACAACACGTCACACGTCGCTTCCGTAATCTCGGAATCGTATCCGCCCATAACGCCTGCGAGTGCGACAGGTTTTTCAGCATCGGCAATCACAAGCATATCAGAAGTAAGTTCACGCGCGACTTCATCAAGCGTTGTCAATTTTTCACCCGCGATTGCACGCCGCACGACGATCCGATTTTCCGAAAGTTTGTGGTAATCGAAAGCGTGAAGCGGTTGTCCATATTCCATTAAAACAAAGTTCGTAATATCGACGATGTTATTAATCACGCCAATACCGACGGATTCGAGTCGCTGTTGTAACCACGCCGGGGATTGTCCAATTTTAACGCCTCGGATAACCCGTGCAGCATAACGCGGACAGAGGTCTGGAGCCTCAATCGTTACAGAGGTAGTCTCTCGGATGTCGGTTTCGTCTTCGTTGAAGTCAACTTGTGGGAGTTTTAGGGGGTTGCCTGTCTCTGCCCGGATTTCTCGGGCGACACCGATAAGGCTGAGACAGTCCGGACGGTTCGGTGTAATCTCAAGTTCAAACACGGTATCGTTCAATCCTAAAGCCGTCGCAAGCGGTGTACCGACCGATATATCTGTCGAGAGTTCCATCAGACCTGCGGCATCTTCCGAGAGTGTTAATTCTTTTTCGGAGCAGAGCATCCCTTGTGAAGTTTCGCCGCGTAGTTTGGCACGCTTGATTGTCAGACCGATGGGCAGCGTCGCACCGATCAGCGCGACGGGTGCGTGCATCCCTTCTCGAACATTCGGTGCTCCACAAACAATCTGGAGTTCTTCGGTCTCGCCGATGTCTACCTGACAAAGGACGAGTTTATCGGCATTCGGATGCGGCCTGACAGAACTAACGCTGCCGACAACCACACCTTCAAGTTCAGCACCGGGTTGCTTAACTGATTCAACCTCAATGCCTAACATTGTTAGCCGATCAGCGAGTTCGCTCGCCGAGAATTCAAAGTCTATATAATTTTTTAGCCAATTTAGGGTTACGTTCATTTGTCAAAACCTTTGATAGTTATCAACTGTCAGAGTGAAGATTCATCAGACTTCGATAGTCAGTTGACGGACATTATAGTTGTAGCCATTACGCTACCTACCATAAGTCTCCTTACTGATAACTGAAAGCTATTTTAAAACTGACGCAAGAAACGCAGATCGCTCTCGTAGAGGGTACGGATGTCTGGAATGTGGAATTGGAGGTTCGCGATTCGTTCGACCCCCATACCGAAGGCGAATCCGGTAACTTCGTCGGGGTCGTAGTTTACGGCTTCAAATACGGCGGGATCAACGGCACCGGCACCCAAGATTTCGACCCATCCCGTGCCGCCGCAACTCCGACACCCTTTGCCTTGACACACAGCGCAGGAGATGTCCACCTCCGCACTCGGTTCCGTGAACGGGAAGAAATGCGGACGGAAACGCATTTGGGTTTTATCGCCGAACATCTGCCGGGCAAAGGAGGTCAAGATTCCCTTGAGTTCGCTAAAAGTAGCGTGCTTGTCTACGAGCAGCCCTTCCACCTGATGGAACATCGGCGTGTGCGAGACATCGTAATCTACACGATAGCATTTCCCCGGCACGATGATACGGACCGGCGGTTTCTGGTTTTCCATCGCGCGAATCTGGACGGGTGAGGTGTGCGTCCGTAAAAGGTGTCCGTCTGTCAGGTAAAAGGTATCGTGTAAATCGCGGGCAGGGTGGTCTGCGGGTGTGTTCAAGGCATCGAAGTTGTAATACTCGGTCTCAATGTCGGGACCCGTTACGACTTCAAATCCCATCTGTCGGAATATCGCCTCAATGCGTTCCAAGGTTTGCATCACCGGATGTGCTTTCCCGTAGGCAGGCTTGCGCCCTGGAAGTGTGATGTCAACGGATTCCGCCGCAAGTTGCTGTTCTTGTTGTTGGCGATGCAGTGTCTGTGTTGTCTCTTCAAACGCTGCGGTAAGCCTCGCGCGCACCTCATTGGCGAGTTTCCCGATTTCCGGACGCTCCTCTTTGGACAGTTTGCCCATGCCTTTCATGACTTCTGTCAATTTTCCTCTACGTCCGAAGTATGTAATCCTGAGCGATTCAAGCATGTCCGGCGTTTTAACGTCTTTTAGAGCTGCGAGTGCTTCTGCCTGAATCGCCTGTAATTCTGCTTTCATATTTTAAATTTTCCTTCGCGGATAATGAATCCATTTCACTGACAACCGATAACCAACAAAAAACGCCTATCATTTCGCTCCCTAAAGGTTAATTCCCTTCTGGGGACGAAAGCAATAGGCATCAACTTCCGCGGTACCACCCCGCTTGGTAAATTTCTTATTGAAATTTACCCGCTTCATTATCTTCAGGACTTATGCAAAATATGGGCATTCTGTCTATTACGCCATCAGAAGTTGTAGACATCTATGGTATCTATCAACTCTCCAGATTGCACAAACTAACAGTTTATGCTACAGTGCGTAAGTCCTAATGTTTTCAAATAGCTCGGGGATGAAATTCGGCTATTGCTCCCAAAACCGCGCTTTCAGCCGATGACGCGGTCTCTCTATTTGAGAGGTCTCAACAGCTTACGTTGTGTCCCTTCATCGCCTTCCGATATACAGATTTACAGTGATTGCGCTGTTACCCTTTCGCGAGGGCGACGAGTTGACCGAAGCCGGCTTCGTCATTAACAGCAATATCAGCGAGAACTTTCCTGTCGAGTTCGATTCCAGCGGTTTTCAATCCGTGTATGAACCGGCTATAGGTGAGTCCGTGCAATCTGGCGGCAGCGTTAATTCTGGCGATCCAGAGTCGCCGAAAGTCGCGTTTCCGTGCGCGACGGTGCGCGTAGGCGTGGTTCCAACCTTTCTGGACGGCTTCTGTAGCGGTGCGTTTAAGGTTGTTCCGTCCGCCGCGATAGCCTTTGGAATGCTTGAGCATCCGACTCCGCCGTTTACGACGTACATTCCCTGTTTTTACTCGTGCCATTTACAACTCCTACTTCGCGATCAACAGGAATATCCGAGATCGCATCCACGATTTCGCCTGCGGACATACGACTGCGTCCGCTTTTCTGGCGATCCTTCTACTTATGAATTAGACGTTTTAAGCGTTTCTCATTGCTCGGGTCAACAAGGGTTGATTGCCGCAATCTACGTTTCTGTTTTGCTGATTTAGAAATAAATAGGTGGCCAGCATAAGCGCGATTGCGACGGATTTTGCCTTTCGCCGTGAATTTGAAACGTTTTGCCGCGCCTTTATGTGTTTTCATTTTCGGCATCAGAACTTCCTCTTTCTGTCCGATGGGACAGCAAACTTTAGATTATAGCTTCGGGGCACCTACGATTTTGCCGTAAAATATCTGGACAAAACCGCGAATGCGTGTTAGTAACAAACGCGCTCCTACACGCGAGTGCAACGACAAGACGTTATGAAGCTTTCGGGGCAAGGATCATTGACATCATGCGTGTTTCCATGCGTGGCGGTTGTTCGACATCGGCGATTTCTACGAGGTCGTCTTTCAGACGTGAAAGCAGATTGCTGCCGAGTTCGGTGTGGAGCGTCTCGCGTCCACGGAATCGAACGGTTGCCCGAACCTTCCATCCATTTTTGAGGAAATCCTCAACGTGCCGTTTCTTGAATTGGTAGTCGTGTTCGGCGGTATCCGGACGGAACTGCATCCCTTTTAAGACTACCTTCGTCTGTTTCTTTCGAGCCTCACGTGCGCGCTTGTTCTTCTCATATTGATACTTCCCGTAGTCCATGATCTTACAAACGGGAGGTTTGGCGTTCGGTGAAACCTCGACCAAATCCAATCCAACGTCTTCGGCACGCTGCATCGCTTCACGGGGTGACATGACCCCTACCTGCTTGTTGTCTTGATCTATGAGTAAAATCTCTTTGGCTCGAATCTGATAATTTGAACGACTCTGCCTTTCCTGCGTCTTTTGAGAACGTCTGCCTCTATAGTGTATTTTCGACACCTCCAAGTAAATGCGCTGTAGTGCGCCGCTTACACGCTCATAATAAACTGTAAAGTATTGCTTACAAGACCGTCCGAAAACGGAAGCGAAAAACGTCTGCGTCCGCTACGATCTCAGAGAACTCTGTCTGCAAAACGTTTTGTCTCAATTCGGATGTTCGCGCAAAATAGCGTAAAACAAGGTTAAAACCTTGCGTCCGAATCACAATTATCTAATTATACCATATACAAAATACAAATGCAAGTTAAAATAGGACTTACGCGTTTTTCATAAATCTCTACATAGTAAGCACTGCAGGCGGGTTTCAAACCTCGCCTGCATAGGGTTTTGCGTAAGTTCTGTTAAAAAAAGCCGATTGTCCATAAGGTGCGTAAAATAATCAGACCGCCTGCTAAACCGCCACAAACGACGATGAACGCGATGCTCACGATAAGTGCGAGACGGGTAATCCGGTCACCGAGTTCTGGTTGTTCGATTGCCCAAGCACGTGCTAACCAAAAAGTCAGCACAATGCTTACTAAACTCAGAACACACGCACCTAAAACTGCGACCAGCAGCCCAGAAAAATCCACCATCTGTATCGTTTCTGGGAGTGATTCGTATTCAGAGTAATTCTGGATAACACCGAGTAAAACACCGACCAGGACCACAATAAAACCGATAAAGATAATAATTGCTTTCTTGAACGCAGTTCCCATTTTTAACGCAACTTTCTCCAAACTTACAAACCTTTTCTACAATTTTAACACACTTTATAGGCAATAACAAGACGGATTCCGGTTCCTTCAGAAAAACCTGAAAACGCTTGATTTATTTCAAAAAAGATGGTAAATTATTTAAAGTTCAGGACTTACGCAATTTTGACTGCAGCCTATTCTTTTAGGTCAGGTTTCTCGGAAAACCGAGCGTTTTGGGGACACAAACTAACAGTTTATGCTACAAAAGAGATGCATGCGTAAGTCCTAAAGTTATACAAATTCAAACATTAAGGAGTTTTTCATGGCAGTAACATATACACCCGCAATCACCGAAGTTATCGAAAAATTAGATTCAGGTAACCCACTCCCGCCACTCGTTCCACAGGAAGCGTGGAGTAACGAATTGACAGATGCTCTCGAATCAGCATCCCTTGACGAACTTTTTCGAGGTGCCTCACTGAAAAATACCACGTTTGGTGATGCGATCAAGAGTGGTCTACTTTTGTGGAACGATGCTTTGAACGAATCGCATAACATCTCACAAGGACTTGAGAATCAGACGGGCAGCTACTGGCACGGTATTATGCACCGTCGTGAACCGGACTATAGCAATTCCAAGTATTGGTTCGGTAGAGTCGGCACACACCCTATCTTTCCGCAGCTCCGCGAACGCGCGATCGCTATTTTGAAAGAGACACCGAATCCCTCGGACGGACTCGGGCGCGTCGCAGCGGCTATTGAGGCATCGGAGGATTGGGACGCATACCAGTTTATTGATTGGTGTCAGGCCGCCGAAAACGGAACTGATGATGTAACCCGTTTCTTACAACAGGTACAAGCAGAAGAAATCAAATTATTACTGGCGTATTCCTATCAGAACGCCGTTTGATATATAATTTGACAATTCGAGGAGTCTAAAAATGTTCATCCAGAATCAAGCCAACACAGGTTTCGGTCGTTTTCTTATCTTTGTGCTTATCAGCCTCTTGTTAATAGGCTTCTATGCAAACTTTGCCGAGGCAAACCCGATAAAAACCGCTTACAAGTATCAGGAAATTAAAGCAATCGCTAAGGGACTCAAGAAGCAGCAGACCCCTGAAGAATTAGGAAAGTTAGTGGAGAAATCTAACGAGTTCATCGCATTCCATCCGGAATACAAGCGCGTGGATGAAGTCTACTATCTTCTCGGTAACGCCTTAGTGCAATTAGAGCGTGTTGAGGAAGGTATTAAAGTTTTTGAGGAACTCGTTGAGAAACAACCAGACGCACGTTATGTTAGAAATAGCCTGTTAGAATTAGGATTAGCCTACGACAAACTCGGTAAATACGACGAAGCAGATATGGCCTACAAAAAATTAACAGATCACCCCAAGTACGGTTCAGGATCACACGCGACATTTGCGAAGCAGATTCTTGAACAAGAAAGAGCCGATCGGAAAGGCGAATTGCCGAGGGCACCCGGTGCACAACCGGCAGTCGGCTCAAATCCGAGTCAGTGGATCGGTCAACCTGCGACAGATTTTCAGGTAACCGGTTTGGACGGAGAAGAACTCTCCTTAGAGAAATACCGAGGACAGGTCGTACTGCTTGATTTCTGGGCGACGTGGTGCGGGCCGTGCATCGTTGAGATACCGAACGTTAAGAAGACCTACGAAATGTACAAAGACCAGAAGTTTCAGATTATCGGGATTAGTCTTGACAGATCAAGAGAACCTCTTGAAGCGTATATCGAGGAAGAGGGACTCGCATGGCTTCACTATTGGGACAACACCCGAAAAGTCAGCCGTCTTTACGAGGTTCAGGCAATTCCATCCACCTTCCTTATTGATGGTGAAGGTGTTATCCGCAAGACGAACCTGCGTGGACATGCCCTTGAACACGCTGTCGCTGAGTTGGTGAAAGAAAATCTTGCTAACCCTACCGACACTGCCACGAAAACAACCGAACCCACTCCGCGCTCGAAATCAGTTCCTGCAACAAAACTTGTTAAACCGGAGACACCTCCTCAAAAGGCAACATCGGCTAACGATCTTCAAGGGAGGACGATGGCGTGGGTCGGTAAGCCTGCTCCAGATTTTCAGTTAACCGGTTTAAACGGCGAAACGCTCTCCTTAGAACAATATCGGGGTCAGGTTGTGCTGCTCGACTTCTGGGCGACGTGGTGCGGACCGTGTATTGTCGAGATGCCGAAAGTTAAGAAGACATACCAGGCATACAAGGATCAGAAGTTTCAGATTATCGGCATCAGCCTGGATAGGTCGAGGGAGCCGCTTGACGCGTACATTGAGAAAGAGGGGATTGGGTGGCGTAACTACTGGGATGAAGATCGAAGTATAAGGACGTTATACGGGGTGCAAGCGATTCCGACTGCTTTTCTGATTGACGGTGAAGGTGTTATCCGAAAGGCAAGTCTCGGCGGTTTTGACGTTGAAACTGCGGTTGCGGAATTGGTCAAAGAGAATCTCGCGAAACCGACCGATGCCCCGATAGACACACCGGCTGACACCCCTGAAGGTGCACAAAACTTGGAGCCTGATGCCGAAGAGATCATCCATGCGGCTATCGCTGCACACGGTGGACTTGAAAAACTGGAAGCGGTGAAAAGTTTCGTGATGGAATCTCATAGTTTTGAACATTTTCCTGACGGTTCTATGCAAGATGAAGGTAAGAGTAAAATATATTATTACGCGAACAAATTCCGTAGCGAATGGAATGATGATAACCGTAACGGTGCCATGATCTTTGACGGAGAGTCGTTGTATATGATAGCAGATGGCGAGGTTAAACTTCTTCCACCAGAACCAGGTGAGTCTTATGCCGATTTTTTTAAAGATAGCCTTTCCCGCGAGCCGGTTTGGCTGTTACCAAAACTCCTGAAAGATGATGTTCCTGTTCAATACTTGGGAACAGAGGAGGTAAAGGGTGTTCCTGCCTCCGTTCTCCTCGTTACGCAACCTTCTGGGAAAGAGCTAAAAATCTTCATTAGTGAAGAAACTCACTATATCGTTCAATTCAGCTACGAGACTAAGATCGGGGGCGGCGGCGTAGAAAACGTTGATGCCTTCTTTGAGGATTATCGGGACATAGACGGTATTAAAATCCCACACCACCGCGTTACAAAAAACGGTGAATATCGGCAAGTGTTAATCACTGATATTGCATTAAACGCCGAAATTGATGATGCGCTGTTCCGTCCACAAGAATAAACCTCGGGCTTATAGCAAATCCCATAATTATTTGCACATATGAGGGAAACGTAGGGGTTGGGTAACCCAACCCCTACGAACTACTGGGTCATCCTATAAGAAACGCCGAAACAAAAACCCCCTACGAAGGTGCGAAATATAAACATATTTTTGACTCGGAAATTATGGCACAAGTCACCTTGAAAGATGTCACTAAAATTTACGACGACGATGTTCTCGCTGTCGAACAGGTAGATTTTCAGATTCCGGACGAATCGTTTACCGTGCTCGTCGGTCCATCGGGGTGCGGGAAGTCGACGATTCTACGGATGATTGCCGGATTGGAAGAGATTACCGAAGGCGACATCTATATTGACGACCAACGCATCAACGACATCCCACCTAAAGATCGGGACATCGCTATGGTCTTTCAGAACTATGCGTTGTATCCGCACATGACGGTGTATAAGAACATGGCGTTCGGGTTGAAACTCCGCAAATACCCAAAAAAAGAGATTGACCAACGCGTCAACGAAGCGGCAGAAATCCTGAGTATTTCGCACCTCTTAAATCGTAAACCGAAACATCTCTCTGGTGGTGAGCGTCAACGTGTCGCTGTCGGTAGGGCAATCGTTCGCCATCCCAAAGTGTTCCTGTTTGACGAGCCGTTGAGTAACCTCGATGCGAAGTTGCGTGTGCAAATGCGGATGGAGATTAGTCGGTTACACAACCGCCTCAATGCGACGATCGTCTACGTCACACACGACCAAGTTGAGGCAATGACGATGGGGGATCAGATTGTCGTACTCAATGAAGGCGAAATCCAACAGATCGCCGATCCGGGAACGCTGTATCATAAACCGGCAAACCGGTTTGTCGGCGGTTTCATCGGCACACCACCGATGAACTTTATAGAGACGCACATTGCGAATAACGGCGGTGCAGCGACGCTCCGGTTTGAGAATTTTGAAGTGGAATTGGATGCCCGTCTCCAATCTGCGTTGAATGGGATTTCGGGGGATGCAGTGACGCTCGGCATCCGTCCAGAAGATATTCACATCGGTGTTAACGAGGGCAACAGTGTTGAAACGCAGGTGGAACTGGTTGAACCGCTCGGAAACCACGCGCTCCTGTATCTGCGGACAGACAAAAACAGCTTCGTCGCACAGTCCGATCTGATAGACGTGCCGCAACACAATACACCGTTGACAGTCAGTTTTAACATGGACAAAGCACACCTATTCCACCCAGAAACAGGTGATTCACTTTTTTAATTTTCCTTGCGGATAAGTTTCGATAGTTTAACATTTAAGGTGTTCGTGTGTAGATCCGCCTTCCACTTCGTTTCAGGCTTCGTTCTGTAGGCTAAGAAGAGGACTGTAGCGTCTGAATTTGCTGCCATGTCTCTGTGTCTATTGGAATACCTTCGCGTTCTCGCTTACGTTGTTCCTCCCACCCGCGTTCCCCCGGCATCCGAATTGCGTCAACACCCGCAGCACGTTTCGCCAATTTGAGATACCCGATAAACCGTTCTATCTCCGCGCTGAACCCTGGAAACTCCCTAAAACTCGCAATATTAATCACAAGGACAAACAGCCCATTGCCGACGCGGGCATCTTCGCTCTTGCTACATCCCGCGCCCGTAAGTGCCCCTGACAAAATATCAACAATAACGCTTAGACCGAACCCCTTGTGTTGCGCGATACCACCGAACGGCAATAGCGCAGCAGGTGGCACGCCATAAAAATCACTTGCATCCGTCGTTGATTCGCCTTCCGCGTCAATGAGCCAACCGTGCGGAACTGGGTCGTTTTGGTGTTGTTTAACTCGAATCTTACCAGACGCAACAGTGCTTGTGGACATGTCCAACACAATCGGGTTTTGTCCGTCAATCGGCACTGCACACGCGATCGGATTGGTAGAGAGTCTGCCTTCAACGCCCCCGTGCGGTACGACACACGTGCCGCCGCCGTGATCGTTTGCCATGAGCAACCCAATCATCTCCGCATCCGCTGCGAGACACGCATACCCGCCTAACCGGCCCACCTCATTGCACCGTGAAACCGCAACGGAACTGATGTCCGTCTGTTTTGCCTTCTTAATCGCCAATGCAACGGCTCGTGTCGCTATCACGGGACCGAACCCCCAATTGCCATCTAAAACAGCGATAGATGCTGATTCGTGGAGCGTCTCTATGGGAGCACCGGGTTGGATGAGTCCGACTTCCAATTCGCGGACATATTTCGGGAGATGGATGACACCGTGTGAGTCGTGTCCAAAGCGATTGGCATCCACCATCGAACGGGTCACGATTTCCGCTTCGGCTGCTGGGATGTTTAATTTTTGGAAGGTGTTTAGGCAAATAGTGGTGAGTTCTTCTGCTGTAAAGTTCGGCATCGCGGGTCCTTGTGTGAAAACGTGCCTCTATCTGTCTTGAAAGTAAAAGGAGGGATTATGTCTCTTTCGCCTCTTTGAACAATTCCGACAATCGTTCAGCAAAACGGAACGCGCTGTTGTCTTCAGGCGCGTAACCGATCACCTTCCGTGCGTTGGTGATACTCCAGAACTTATGTGAGTTATCGCTGATACCGTAGAAAATCTGGAACGGGACCCCGTTTTCGTCCTCTATATTCTCGGTTTCAATGCTTTTGACGAAGAGTTGAACCTGATCGCGAACGCTTAAATACGCGCCAAGTGCGCGGTGCATCTTCTGATAATTGTCCGCAGTGACATCATTCATATCGGTCTCGCGTGGCGCGCCGATACGGATCTGCACGTTCTGGAGTTTCTTGTTTTTCCTGAATCCAGTTGCAAAGACAAAACCGAGATGCTCGTACGCCTCTTTTGCCCACCCGTAGAAGTTATCGGAGAGCGGACGCATCTCTGGCGTTACGAAATCCCATTTGCCTGCCCAGATAAGGCGTTCATAATAATCTGCGGCGTGGTTAGAACTACAGACGACGACGCGCCGAACATCGGTTTCCCAACAGGTGTGATAGACGTTATACGCCATCTGGATGTTGCTGAGTTCATCCTGAAAACCGCCGCCTTTAAAGGCACAATGAACAACGGCATCAACACCCTCAAAATAGTGTCGGTATGCGTCTCGGTCAGGGTTGGTAAGTTCAACAACCTCAATGCCTTCGACCTCTTCACCCTGCCGGTTGGTGGTTTTCACATCTAAGAGAACAAGTTCATAGCGTTCGCGAAATTCTGGGAGCATCCGACTGGCAACATAACCAGCGGCTCCAGTGATAAGGATTTTTCTACGGTTTTTCACTTGTATGTGTAATCTCCTTCTGTCGTTATTTTGAAGACTATCACGGGATAGTTGTTCGTGCTGCGATTTTTTCCTTTACTTGTTCTATCAGCCTGTCTAAGAGTGGATG
The DNA here is from genome assembly GCA_012270865.1 of Candidatus Poribacteria bacterium. GTDB lineage: Bacteria > Poribacteria > WGA-4E > WGA-4E > WGA-3G > WGA-3G. The sequence goes on from JAAXHL010000016.1 coordinate 52,487, forward strand.
TGCCTCAGGCATTCTAAGTGCCAAGTTGTACAGAGCATACTCATTAAGGCTTGCCTTCTCAAAACCGTGAGTAGGTTTGCTCAGAAAACGGACTAATAACTGAAAAAGTTGTTTCCCTCTAAGTAAAAGTTGATATGCGGATCTGATTTGTTGAACACGATCTCGATTAGGAACGCGAAATCTTCGGCGTATACAAAAACCTGTGTCCAATTCGGTTTCACCAGGCGGAACCATTTCGTCACAATGCAGATCAAGATTTGGAGCGTTTCCTGCTAAATACTCCTCAACAGCAAATGCGAACCATGTACTGATAGAATCCAAAATTTGTTGATGTTCCGCTGTGTCGTTTTCATCTAATAAACGTTCCAAGTCAGCATCCGAATACAAGTCATTTTCAATGCTATACCCATTAGTCCAAATAACATCTTCATAGCTTGGTTCAATCCCTGAAAACAACCACATATCTTGGTCCGCGATAAAAGCAACGGGAGCTTGGGTAAACTCACCTCTTCGCTTATAAACTTGGAGTAATTTTTCTCTTCCTCCGGAGGATCGTAAAGCAACTTCAAGTATTCCAATTCGCTTGGCTAATTCCCGATAGATGATTACGTCATCGTCTCCCTCAACAACAATGCTCGGCTTGCGAGACCTACGCAGAACACCAACTAAATGCTCCACCGTCATAGGATTCGGTGTTGGCATTAGATTTCTCCTTGATATCCGCGAGTATCATCTAACATAAATTCTTTATCAGGATACATAGTATAGATAAAAGGTGAATGTGTTGCTACAAAAAGTTGGTTGGTTGTTGCCTGTTCAAGGAGAGTCGGTAAGAGCAGTCCTTGCCAATCTACGTGCAAGCTTAATTCCGGTTCATCAATGAAAATAGATGTATTTTCGCTAAAAGCGTTGTAACACAGGAAACTGAGCATCTGCTTTTCGCCGGAAGATAGTTTGTCAGAAGATATAGCATTTTTTATTACCTCAACCGTAATTCCATCTCCTCCTTCCTCTAAAGTAATTCCATCGGTAGTTTCTCCATGAGCAACCTGTCCAGTAACACGAATCGCGTCATATCGTAGAATCTTCCGAGTCAACTCTGACAACACAGAAAACGGCTTACTCAACTGTTCTCGTTCCTCATTAACTTTCTGAATAGCGTTCAGGACAACCGAAGGATCTTGAGGAATCTCAGAAATTTTGTCTTTATCTGGATTGTTTTGTATTTTTTGTGAAATCTCTTCCAATACCTGTGACTGGCGTGTGCTGATTTCTGCATAAATATCCGCGTATTTCTGCGTGAGTAGTTCACGAAGATCCTCTGTTGAGATCGAAGCGATGAATTGGTGTCCGTCGATTGACACCTCATCAGAAAATCTTGACATCGAGTCTTGAAGCATTTCTGGCGCGGAAATGCGAAACATCATTTCACTGTCCGTTGCGACTCTCGAAAAACCGCCCTCAATTCTTCTAAAGGTTGGGAAAAATAAGCTCCGCTTGGTCGTTCGCGCGATACGCTTTTCAAGTGCATTTATCCAGTCCACATCCTTCCGGTTGATCCCTCCGGTCTCCGCGTCGATGACAATAAATTCGGACGATCCTTCTTCTTTCCCAAACTTATAATCAAGCATAACTTGATCGGGTTTAACGCGCTCCATACTTAAAGCGAACAAGTCAGTTTGAATTGCAATGGAACGAAACGGAACTTCAAGCACAATTTGCTGTAGATTGCCGCTTATGAAGTACCATATCAGTTTTAACAGAGTTGTTTTGCACGAACCGTTTGGGCCGGTAAACATATTCAAATCTTCATTGAACTTGAATTCATCATCAAGTCGTTTATTGAGTCCCTTAACTTTAAGGTATCGTATCATCTGTTTTACCTCACAGAGATAGTTTCCAACATAAAATCTGAAAACCTATGAAATCTCCAGTTTTTCCTTGCAATGCCGTGCGAGCAGTTTCATCTCTTCTATAACCTGGGTCTCAGTCTTTATCAATTGATTGAAGAAAGGTGGTGTAGGCTGTCTGTTAAGGAGCCTGTCAAAGAAACCGCGCTGTGCTGGTATCCCGAAATCTGAAACGCCTGTACGTGTCGGTTCTGTCCCCAAATATTCAATTGAAAAATAGTGCGCAACCTTCGCTTCGGTAACCTCGCCTTCGTGGATACTACCGGTGTTCCGCCGTCCATGGTTCACGGCATAGACTCTACCACTCATCCGGCTGAGGACGGTATAACCGCCTGCATCAACGGCTTCATTCCAGCATTTCTCGAATCCATTGTTAGGTAAGCGTTCACGAAGTTCTTCCGCGGAACGGACGACGAACTTGTTTTGATGCGGCGTTTTGACAATAAGGAATTCTTCATCTTCCTGCTCCGAAGCGGGTTGCCCTACGAGCAGGTCAACGGAGTCCAGCGTCCAGACAACGCCGTTTCGGATGCCTTTCGCCGAGTTATGATGCCTTTCAACAAAATCACCGTTCAGTGGGTGCAAACGATAAGCACCGTTATTGTTAAAGGTCTCGCGCAATTTGCGGCGGTGTTCTATGACAGAAAACCGCTTTTTAGAGATCGGTATTTCGAGTCGGAGTGTGTACCCCGTGTGTAACTCGGTTGTGAGGTTCAGTTGGGATTGACGAAGGTCCGCTAAACGCGTGAGTGCCGTCTGGCTTTTTGATAGGACGCGTCCGATCAAGTACTGGCGGCGCAGTGCCGGAATCTCCGAAGCGAGGCATTCGAGCGTTGGCGCGTCCAGTTGTTCGAGCATAATTTTGTGTTCCCATCGGGTGCCGCGCTCGTGTGCAAGGATCTGGAATTGTTGTGTATCGCCACTCGTTCGGATATAACCGAGTGCTGTCCACGGATCAAAGGTTGCGCGATAGTTACCACTGGTTTCCGCATCCCCTGCTAAGACGCAATCTCGCCGTTCATATCGGGAATAGAGTCCGAATTGGAATTCAAAGTCTTGGTAGGGTGCCAAGGCCTCTCGTAGATCGCGTGCGAACTCGCTGCCGCGCGCAAATCGCTTGAAAATTTGCTCAGTGCGCTGTGGCTGATTCAAGGCATCAAGGAATGTCCCGATTGGGATACCACCTTCTTCGACACCTTCATTTTCGCTTTTTCCGAAAACCTTAGTCTTCGTCTTGAACGGTGGATTCCGGAGCGACACATCGCGTTGTGAGACGAGTTGTACCGCCGCATCATCTGCTACATCTTTGAGCGCGGGTGCGTCACCGAGAATTTCTGCGAGTTTGGCATCGTCTATCTTTTCTGTCAAATCAACGCCCCGTTTGAGTTCAGCAAAATGGATAATATCGTCGCAACTATACTGGAGCGGCGCGCTTGAAGAGAGGTTATCGTAGTTAGATCGATGGAAGCGGATTCGCGGTTTGATGCGAAAGACGGGAGTGAGTCCATAATCTTTCAGCAAAACGTACAACGTGACAGTATAAGAATCCGCGTGGACCTTCTGCGCCAAAATACGGTCAGGTTTCGCGTCGCCTTCCACGATTAACCGCTCCTGGACGAGACGGCTATCGTTGCCGAAAATCATCATCCGATGTTCTTCCCTGTTATCATCTACTAACATAGATATACCCTCCGTTGACTCATATAATGGAATTATTTAGACATTATGAATAGGCAGAGTTATAAACCTCACAGCGAAGGAGGGGTTATTATTCCCAGAAGCGTCAACTTACTTTTGGGTTTTAGTATAAAAACGATACCGCTGTGTCTTGGTTACCCTATGTTCCTTCAAACCGTTGGCGTGCGAGTGCTGCTGCACCGAGGATTCCCGAATTGTCTCCGAGTTTTGCACGTACGATTTGGACACCGTTTAGCGTATCCGGGAGCGCGTATTTTTCTGCGTAGGTTCGGATATTGTCTATGAACGTGTCGTCAAGTGCCTCAACAACGCCGCCGCCTAATACAATCATCTCCGGATTCAGGAAATTCACTATAGAACCGATACCTATTCCGAGGTATTTGGTTGCTTTTTTGAATACTTTCAAAGTGAGTTTATCGTTTGCTTGAATCGCCTTCACCAATACGCCGCTCCGAATGATTTTGAGATCGCCGTCGGTGAGTTTAGTAAGCACACTCTTTTTTCCCTTTTTCTTAATCGCCTTCCGAAATTGCTTTGCCATAGCAGTTCGGCTTGCGATTGCCTCTAAACAGCCACGCGTGCCGCAACCACACCGGGGTCCGTCGGCTTTAACAATGATGTGTCCAACTTCACCAGCCGTTTTACTCGCGCCGTGGAATAACTCACCTTTTAAAATGATACCCCCACCGATGCCGGTACCAACAAAAATGCCGACAACATTCTGGACACCTTGTGCAGCACCGAAGGCGTGCTCACCGAGCGTTCCGACATTCACATCATTATCTACAAATGTAGGAAACCCGGTACGCGCTTCAAGTTCAGCCTTGAGTGGAACGTCCCGCCAACCGAGATTCGGTGCAAAAATAACGACGCCTGTTTCTGGATCGAGGGGTCCCGGTGCCCCGATTCCGATCGCCTGTATTGATGCATTGTCAACGTTTGACTTATTGATCGCCTTTTCGATAGATTCAGCGATCCGATCAATCACGGCAGATGTCTGTTCGTCCGCTTTTGTTGAAACTTTGGCTGTCCCTAAGATATTACCTTCCGCGTCAATGACAGCGGATAAAATCTTGGTGCCACCCATATCGACACCGACAACGTTGGTGCTCATCTCTTAATAGTCTCCCGTTGAATTGGTTATGTTACCAGAAACGATAACAGTTTCCGTTTAAAGTCTGCTGCGGAGAGTTGTTCCCATTTTTCCAAAAATTTTTCGTAATCCGCTTTTCGGGTCTCTCTCGTCTGATTAATATGTTTAGCGATACCGTCTTTCTTTGTAGCGGATAGGGACAGCGGTGCCACAACGTCCGATGTTGATGGATGCTTATAATCCGTCAAAACCTGTAAGACCACATCGCAGTCGTGGATGTCGCCGAGGATCTCTTGCAAATCGACAATCACGGCGAGGAATTCAGCAAAATGTTTATCGTCTGCCATTACCGTTTCTTTAGGATATTCTTTTGGAAACTCGTAAACGACGCGAAAGAGTTCCATCGTATAACGTAAACGTTTGATCGAAATTCGCATGTTATGGAGTTCTTCACGCCTCGCTGCATCCCGAATGAACGGTTCCCACGTATAGACCTCTTCGACCTTCTGTGACAAAATAATACGAGCATTTTCGCGATAACTGCCCAGCGGTTTAACGCCACTGATTTTGTGTGCTTTCGCCATTTTTTATTTTACCTTGCGGTTCGATGAGGTGGGTTAGAGACTTTCAAGTTCGTCTCCGTATATCTGTTCTCCATTACATTACGAACTACACGCCTCGGTTTACTTTAAATCCGTTCCTACAAAGAATTCCAAAAACTTAGTCTCAAAACCGGTCGCTTCCAGTTCGGTAAAGAGCGTTAGCATCGGTTTTCTGGCTTCTTCTCGTTCACGTTGTAGATGCAAAATGAGTTCTCGGATGTCTGCCTGTTCCGCTTCAGGCAAAGTACCTAACGTTTTCTGAAAACGATCAATAAGAACATCAAGGTCCCGGACGGCTCCCATCGTTTGCGTTATCGCTTTTACCTTCTGATAGTGTTTTCGGAACGATTTCTTCGAAAAACAGTCGGCGAAATTATCCATGGCATTGCGTAGACGTCGCGAAGTGACACGCATATCGTGGACAAATTCAATGTCATGTCCCTCCTTGGCTCCGTCTTTATAAGACATCATTTCGTGGAAATAATTCACGATTATCTCTCGTGCACAGGTTTCCAACGTTTCATCAGGCGAGATCGCCTCAATTTTCGCTTTTATGGACATTGTTCTAAGCCTCTTGTTCGCTTCTACTAAAATAAGAAAATCTTCGCTAACAAGAAATAGGAAAAAATACTAAACACGTCAATCGCAGTCGTGACAACGATTTTGACCCTTGCCTCAAGATTTTGTTTGTTGACGGAGTAGATGGTCTGTGAGGACAAGTGCCGCCATCGCCTCGACAATCGCGGGGGCACGTACCAACACACACGGGTCGTGTCGTCCGCTCGCCTCCAACCTCACCTCGTTTCCGTCTACATCGACCGTCTGTTGCGGTTTACCGATTGTCGCCGTCGGCTTGAATGCGACTTGGAACATGATGTTTTCGCCGTTTGAGATGCCGCCTTGGGTGCCGCCGGAGTTGTTCGTGCGGGTCCGAACGCGTCCCGTTTCACCCTCTTTTTCCATATAAAAAGCATCGTTATGTTCGGAACCCGTCATTGTCGTGCCGTCAAACCCTGACCCGATTTGGAAACCCATCGTTGCCGGGAGCGACATCATCGCCTTCGCCAAGTCTGCCTTGAGTTTGTCAAAGACCGGTTCACCGAGTCCGACGGGAACGTTACGGGTTACCGATTCGATGACCCCGCCGAGCGAATCGCGATCGCGTCGTGCCTGATCGATACGTTCCGCCATTTTAGGACTCACAATCGGGTCCGGACACCGCACAGGACTTGATTCTATCTCGTCAAGCGTTACCGTGTCCATGTCCACTTCAGCTGCGAGTGTATGAATCTGTTTGACATAGGCAAGCGTTTCGGTTCCAGATTTCTCACGCAGGATCTGCTTCGCTATCGCGCCTGCAGCGACGCGACCGATGGTTTCTCGGGCACTCGCTCTGCCGCCGCCTTGCCAGTTCCGGATGCCGTACTTCTGTTGATACGTGTAATCGGCATGCGAAGGTCGGTAGAGGTCTTTTAGATGGTCGTAAGCTGCGGGGCGCGCGTCCTTATTCCATACCAGCATGGAGATAGGCGTTCCGAGCGTTTTACCTTCAAAGACACCGGAGAGTATTTCAACGGCATCGCCTTCCTGACGCGGTGTCGTCAGATGGCTCTGCCCCGGCTTCCGACGATCAAGTTCAAATTGTATTGCGGATGTGTCGAGGTCAATCTGTGGAGGACATCCGTCAACGACAACGCCGACAGCACCTCCGTGCGATTCTCCCCAAGTCGTAATCCGAAAAAGGTGACCGAACGTATTCATCTATTTACACTGTCGCACACTATAGGTGCGCCTTTTACTTTTAGAATTGTATATTTTAGGTATCTTGTGATATACTATAACAGATTCACTCGGAAAATGCAAGCATTTTTCGGTGCTGCTCAGGGTTATTTAGTTTTAAACAAATTGTCGGGTTGTCTCAATTTTTGGATTTTCCTTTTCAGTCCCGGTGCGGTTCCAAACCGCACCTACCGGGTCTGGGGTGTCAAAATTGGACGAAAAAGACGAAAACTAAATCGTCCTGGGTGTTGCTTGCGAACCGAAACGTGCTATTGAAAAGAAGGGAACCCATGCTATCGCTTTTTAAACGGTATATTGCACTGCTTCTAATCTTTATCGTCATCGTGTTTCTGTGGGACACGCTGGTTGTATATCCGTTGAAAATCTTTGTCGTGTTCATGCATGAGGTGAGCCACGGACTTGCCGCAATCGTAACCGGTGGTAGCGTCGTCGAAATTCAGGTTAACCCACAACAGGGTGGACACGCGCTCACGCAAGGTGGTTCTCGCTTTTGGACGCTGACTGCAGGTTATCTCGGCAGCCTCCTCTGGGGCGGACTCATCCTACTTCTCGCAGCAAGAACACATTTTGACAAAGCGATTAGTATTTTGGTCGGTTTAGGGATGGTGGCGATCTCTATCGGCTTCGGTGAAAGCACATTTACCTACCTGTTCGGCATCGGTTTCGGGGTCGTATTGCTCGCTGTCGGGTTTTTTCTGCCAGAGGTTGTTAACGATTGGATTCTACGTGTTATCGGTGTAACGAGTTGCCTTTACGCGATTCTTGACATCAAAAGCGATGTCTTAGACAGGGCTCACCTCCGTTCAGATGCACGGATGCTCTCGGAAGTGACGGGCCTTCCAACTGAGTTCTGGGGCATCCTGTGGATTCTCGTCGCAATTGCACTTACGTTATGGTTTCTTTATCTCGCTGGTAAACCCACTACGGCTGACCAGCCGACTTCTACCGATGAAGATTTATAGTCGTTTGTGGCGCACTTATTTAGCCAAACGGACTAAATTGGCCCGGCGATATACCACTAAAAAAAAGAAACCAGACACAGAGACCTAACAGAAAAAGCGGCACGCAAATCAGGAGGATGAGGATGAAGCACCCCCACATCCATGAGCCTCCGGATTTCGCAGCAGTTGATAGCCGCGCAAGCAACATACCACCACATATCATGATGATAACGATGAAACCGAATACCGCCACTGTCAACATTTCTTGTCGTCTCCTCCCGCGAATGTAATCTAATATGAGACACCCTTCAAAAAGTCCCGTCACCCTACGCGCAACACTGATCGGCATCCTCCTCATACCCTTCAATAGTTACTGGATTCTGCACCTCAGTTATATCTGGGACTCCAATCGACCGACAAGTCTGGCACTGCTGTTTAACGTGTTGTTTACGTTACTTGTGCTTATCGGGTTAAGCGTAATCCTACGCCGTTTACGTCCGGCGTTGGCATTTACGCAGGCAGAACTGCTAACAATTTACGCGATGCTGTGCCAAGCGTCCGTTTTTGCTGGTCGCGATATGCTACAGGTCTTAGTACCGTTGATGGGGAACGGCTTTTGGTACGCAACGACTGAAAACGAATGGGCACAACTCTTTCATCAGCATCTTCCGGAGTGGCTTGTCGTCGGAGAGCAAGAGGTCCTGCGCGGTTTTTATGAAGGTGAAAGCACCTTCTACCTACAAGCACATATAAGCGCATGGCTCCTACCGACACTCATTTGGGTCGGTTTCTGTCTTGTCATCGGCGTGACGATGCTCTGCCTCAATGTGCTTTTACGCAAACAGTGGCAGGAACACGAACGACTCACCTACCCGATAGCGCAACTCCCGTATGAAATCACACGGGCGGCATCAAACGTCCGGAACCTAAGAACGGCACCGCATCTATTTTTCAATAGACGAATGATGACTGTCGGTTTAAGCATCTCTGCTGTCCTGAACCTGCTCTATAGTTTACATCAAATTGACCCTGTTTTTCCAACAATTCCGCTCTATCACGGTTTTCGACTCGCTGAAAAACCGTGGAGCGCGATGAATAACCCGGGTTTCCGTATCAGTTTCTTCCCGTTTGCGATCGGTGTCGGTTTCTTGATCCCACTTGATTTAGGGTTCTCCTGCTGGTTTTTCCATCTATTTTGGCATTTTGAAAGGATTATCGGTGAGAGTTTCGGCTGGCGTGGCGCGATCGGGTTTCCGAAGGAGATGGCACAAATCCGCGGCGTATGGTTGGCTCTATTCCTCTGGACGTTGTGGATGGGACGTGCGCATGTCAAAGTCGTGTTACGGACGGTTTTCAGTCGGCAGCCACCAACTCTCAGCGACGAGGGTGAGGCGTTACGCTATAGAACGGCATCAATCGGTGCACTCGTCGGGTTCATCTTGATTCTGGGGTTCTGCCTCAAGGCAGGGATGTCACTCTGGTTCGCACTTCTGTTTTTCGTCCTCTATTTCGCCATGTCGGTGACGATCACCCGTATCCGTGCCGAACTCGGACCCCCTGCACACGACCTTTACAACGCTGGGCCTGATCTTCTCCTAACAGACGCACTCGGTACACGGCGGATTGGGAATCGGAATCTTTCGGTGATGTCCCTCTTCTTCTGGCTGAACTATCTCTCTTACCGCGCACACCCGATGCCACACCAATTAGAGGGGTTGAAACTTGCGCATCAGACCCGTTTTAATCCGACGCATCTTCTCTGGGTATTAGCGATTGCTATCTTCGTAGGCGCGCTCTCTGCAGCGTGGGGACACCTGCATCTCTCCTATGAAGTCGGTTTAGAGCAAGCGCGTTCCTGGTACGCCCGCGCCGCTTTCAATAGACTCGCCGGATGGCTCTACAATCCGAGCGAAACGAGTGTCGCCGGGATGCTATACACCGCTGGTGGATTCGTTTTTGCTACCGGTCTTCTCCTATTACGATGGCGATTCATTCAGTGGCCCCTACATCCTGTCGGATACGTCGTTTCGAGTTGGTGGACCTTTACTGGACTCTGGTTTCCACTCTTAATCAGTTGGACAATCAAACGAATTCTGCTCTCAACCGGCGGTGTCCGCCTATACCGACGTTCAATCCCCTTTTTTATCGGCTTGGTTATCGGTGATGTGATTGTTGCATCCGTCATCAGCATTTTCGGACTCATCTTTGATTTTCGGGTTGTCTATCTAAGTTGGTAACGTCTTGCACCGATCGCGTGAAAAAATCGCTTGACATTCAAGATATATTGATGCTAAATTTTCTATTGAGCCGATGTATCGATTTCTAACACGTACCAAAAGTATATCATTTATAGGAGCATACGCTATGAAACGTCACCATATTGCAGGTATTTTTGCGGGGATATGTGCGATAGGTTTAACTGTCTACAATGCCCTTGCAGGAGATATCGTTGCGGCACTTCTATACTTCACTGCGTTATCTGCTATAGCCCTTTCAAGTCTTTTTAAGGACAAATTTTCACCAAGATGGTCCCAATGGACATTGCCGTTTTGGATGTGTGTTGTTTTAATTTGTATTTTCTTGTTTGAGTTCGTTTTTGCCTTTCTTGTTTGAAGTAATTGTTAACCATCTGCCGTAGAGCGGCAAAATCATCGTCATTAGATAAAATGGACACAAAAGACTTGTCCCTCAGTGTGAATATCGGCGGGATCCAGATGCGAAACCCCGTTATGACGGCATCCGGTACCTTCGGTTACGGCTCCGAATACGTCGATTTCGTGGATCTGAACCGCCTCGGCGCGGTGGTCGTTAAAGGTGTTACGAGCGTGCCGTGGCCCGGCAATCCGATGCAACGCATCATGGAAACACCGTCCGGTATGCTCAACGCAATCGGACTCCAGAACGTCGGCGTAGACGGTTTCATCTCGGAAAAACTTCCGTACCTACGCGATTTTGATGTGCCTGTAATCGTTAACGTCTGCGGTAAAACGGTGGAGGAATACTTAATAGTCGTTGAGAAACTAAATACTGCGGAAGGTGTTGCTGGCGTAGAACTCAACATCTCTTGTCCGAACTTGGATTGCGGTGGTATGAGTTTCGGTGTTGACGCGATGTTAGCGCATCAACTTGTCAAGGAAGTCCGTGCCAAAACACATCTGCCGCTCTTGGTGAAACTCTCACCGAATGTCACAGATATTACGGTAATCGCACGCGCCGTTGAGGATTCGGGCGCAGATGGACTTTCTGCTATCAACACGCTTCTCGGTATGGCAATTGACGCAGAAACACGGCGGCCGGAACTCGCAAACGTCACAGGTGGACTCTCCGGTCCCGCAATAAAGCCTGTAGCACTGCGATTGGTCTGGGAGGTCTACAAGAGCGTCTCTATCCCGATTGTCGGGATGGGCGGCATTATGACAGCAACGGATGCCGTGGAATTTTTTATCGCAGGTGCATCCGCTATAGCTGTCGGGACAGCGAACTTCGTCAATCCACAAGCATCAATGGAAGTCGTTAAAGGTATTCACGCTTATCTCAGAGATACAGATATGAAGTCAGTCAAAGAGTTGGTTGGGAGCCTGAAGGTTGATTCGTAATTACTGCGGAAAGATTGTATTTCCTGAAAATTTCGTGTATAATAACACTATGGCACAGCACTATGACAATCCAGCGAAATACATTATGCTGGAACACTCACAAGAATTCGCAGAATTTATGGTCGGACAATCAGTTTTGGAAATGCAGACACCGGGGTTACTGCCTTTCACGCCGCTCATGAAACCACCAGAAGGCGTAGATCCAAATCGTTGGTTGGAAAAATGTGTTGATGTAACAGTCTCGGCACGGACAGATCAGCATACCCGGGATACCTTACTGGCAGCACTGGGTATTTTTGGCGGCTTGGTTTACGAACCACAAATGGAGGAATGGCAATTAACTCGGAGGACACCCTTACAACACGTGTCTAAGGGAGGAAAATGCGGCATCTGGTAACACTCGACGATTTGTCTAATTTTGAAATTGAGCAAATATTTCGGCTCGCTGCAGGCATGCAGTCGCGACAGGAGACGTGGGCAGGGATTTGTCGTGGTAAATTGCTGGCGACCCTTTTCTATGAACCGAGCACACGTACGCGGCTCTCCTTTGAGAGTGCTATGGAACGGCTCAACGGTAGAACTCTTGGCTTTTCGGATCCCCGTGCGACTTCCACGACGAAAGGTGAAACCCTCGCGGACACGGCACGGATGGTGACGAATTACGCCGACCTTATTGTTGTTCGGCACAACTGGGCAGGTTCGGCGCGTGTCATCGCACATCATGCGCACGTCCCTGTTATCAACGGTGGGGATGGCAGCCACACGCACCCGACACAAGCACTCGCGGATCTCTATACGATTATACGCCGGAAATCAGAAATACAAGGGTTAAACGTCGGGGTCTGCGGGGATCTACAATTCGGACGTGCTGCTCACTCCTTTGCGCTTGCAGTTGCAAGGTTCGGTGGAAACCTAATTCACATCGCACCGAAACCGCTACAGATGCCACCGTGGGTACTCGCGCAACTTGAACACTGCTACCAGCAAATACCGCTTGAAGTAGAAAGTGTTACAGAGGTAATCGACGAGTTAGATGTTATCTACGTCAACCGACTTCAAGAGGAGCGACTGCCGCCGAATATGGATGCGGAGACTGTTCGTGGGAGTTATCTATTGAATGCAGCGGTCATGAAGCACGCCAAACCGGATGCGATGATTATGCACCCGCTCCCGCGCGTCAACGAACTCGCTTATGAGCTGGACGACGACCCGCGTGCCGCTTATTTTGAGCAGTCTGCAAACGCGGTCCCAGTTCGGATGGCACTCATTGCCAGCCTTATGGGGTTAGAGCAACTTATTTTGACGCAACCCCCAAAACGAGAAATTGCGACCACCGAAAAACTGTGTGAAAACACCAACTGCGTCACCAACCACGAGACCTATCTAACGACTGAACGTGAAACGTTCGGTGGGACTGTTCGGTTAGATGCCTGTGCCTACTGTGGAAACCTTCAGTCTTGAGATAAGGCATTCACTTGCCTTTGGTGGTTTCATCAGTTCGCGGTAACTCCTTTTCAAGGATAGCCATCTTCGTTTTATGCCAGAATAGGGCACCAGGACCCACAGCGTGCCATTGCCCATTTACAAAGGTCATAACGGCATTATCCTTTTCTTCCGATGAGAGGGTACTGCGAGGAAAACTGTGTTTGGGTCCCCAATTTGAATAAGTGACCGGTTCGCCGTTTTGCCATACCCATTCCCCTTCTTTTTTCGCATCGCTAAGTCCGATCCAGTAGAGGTGGTTCCTGAAGAGTCCCGATAGCCATTTCTGTTCTGCTTCGTCATTAATGGTGACAAGATACGCGCCTTCGTCGGTCGCTCGGTCTTTCGCATCTTTTAGGCTTCTACACCGAATTTTTTTATATGCGTGCCCGTTTGCCGGATTTACTGCCCATGCTTCTTTCTCCCATGGGGGGCGTCGCGTCTGTCTATTTGTTGGGATAGGACTCGTTGTCACACGCGGTTTCACTTGCGTTTGTTCAACCACAACACCGGTTGGCGCAGGAACCGGTTTATCAGGCGATGTCGGCGTTGCGGTGCCCGTTGACTCCGTACTTTTCGGTTTATCAGGTGATGTCGGGGTCCCCGTCAATTTTCGGAGTAGACCGGGCAGTGAATCCTTAGACCGTTTCGGTTGTGTTGGTGCTGCGGCAGGTGGAGCATTACCATCAAGCGTCAGAACCAAGTCATCATAGCGATCCCCAGCCGCAATCTCGAACTGTTCGGATTCCGCTGACATTCCCTTATACTTCACCGTAACTTTGTAAAATGTTTCTTCATCCTCATAATCAAGGTAATGCACAAGATAGCCTTCGGCATCTGTGGTCGCGCCCCCACTCCGCGTGCCGTTGCCCGTGATGATCCTATGAATAGAGGTGTTAGTTAGGGGGGTTCCATCTTTAAAAACGACGCGTGCGCGAATCCGCATCCGTGGTCGCACGGTAACCTCTACATTTTTAAAATGGCTGCCCGGTTTGACAGCAAAGTTGATGCCACCGAAAGGGGGTCGTCTGGTCTGATAGATAGTTATCCCGCCGATTTTGATTGAGAGGAGTTCATGATCGGGTTCAAGGTTAAATGGAAGCGTTCCATCTTCACCGGACTGCTGCGGTGGAATCATAATTTGCAACGGTCCGGCAGGAACATTATTGAAAGAGAAGGCTCCATTTTCATTGGTCTTTGATATTTTGAAAGCTGGTGCCAGATTGATGGTAAACTCAGGAATCGGTTTTTCCGTTGTATCAACGACGATGCCGGAAAGCGTCGCTGTCTCTGCTTGTGCGATACAAAGGGCCGAGATAACAAGGGAGAGTGATGCCACAATTCCGATAAGGCATATAATGTGCCTGAAATTCAAACGATCCATCGTAAATTCTCCTGAAAATAGATAAGTATAGGTTGGGTCGAATTAGCGTCATCTGGATGCTGTGTTATTTTTTGTTGCCTAATTGTCCTCAGCGGGTTTCTCAACGGGTGGGTCTGCTTTCTCAATAACTGCCCTCTTGGTAAAACTTGCGCGTCCCCCTTCAGGAGCAGACGGTTCCCATTTGGGGCTGCCAAATCCGGACATGATGACGTAATCTTTCATCTCGGTGTTGCCAGTATCTTGATCATGTTCTCTCCAATTGGTATAGGTAACAGGTTCACCACTGTGCCAAGCCCACTTCCCTTCCTCAGCGGTATCACTGAGTCCAATCCAAAAGGTCTCTCGCTCAAAAACGCCTTGCAGCCATTCATCCTCTGCTTGGTCGTTAATGGAAACCAGATACGCATTCTCTGCAGTGGCTTGGTCCATAGCATCCGCTATATTGTTGCAATAAATCCTTTTGTAAGCGTGCCCGTTTGCTGGATTCACTATCCATACAGATGGCGGATTAAGAAATACCTCTAAATCAGACGAATCCCCCGGTGGCGGACGTTCAGCCAGTGGTCCCGGGTTACCGTTGAGGGTCAAAAGGAGGTGAACCTGCGGCTGCCCTTCATGAAAAATAAACGGCGGTGCTTTTGCGAAAAGTCCCTGATGTTCAACACCGAGTGTATAGAATTGAATTTCATTATCCACGCTAAGGTTTTCCACAAAATACCCATCAGCGTCGGTTTGCCTTCCACCGCTTGAACTCCCGCCGCCACTCGCGTCCATATCTGTCCGTAGCATACGAACATGGATTTGGGCATTCGCGACCGGTGTGCTGTCGGCAAAAACGACGCGCGCTCGGATCTGCGGACGGATATCTGTCTTCACCGTAATAACAACGTTTTCGATTTCGGTGCCTTCTTCTAAGGAAAACTGCATACTGCCGAAATGCGGATTTGCATTCAGATAAAGCGTGAGTTCCCCAAATTCAATAGACAAAATTTGGATTTCTGTCTGTTCACCTTCTACGACAAATCTAACCGATTCCATCGGCGTAATCGGCCAGATGGAAAAATGACCCTCTGCATCGGTCTGTCTCTCCCAGAGTGGCACGACACCTTCTTCTCGTCTGTTTCCCATAACTTTATAGGGTTGAATCGCTATTGAAATGCCAACAACCGGTTCACCGCTTTCACCAACAACACGTCCAGAGACAGTCACACCTTCCTGTGCAAAGGTCGACGATAACGCTAAAGAGTAGAGCATCACAATACCGATAATAATCCCAAGGTTTTGTCTGAAATTTTGAAAAATCATGTGGATTCTCCTTTGGCTATCATTTTCTTATTCAAATGTGTCCGCGATGAAATTTTCTTTTTCCAGAATCGCTTTGTCAATGTAGCGCGAAACAAGACTCGCCTGAGCCACCAACTTCCACTTTCCTGTCGTTCCGACAAAGACGGTGTAATACTGAATCCCATCGGAATGTTCAGTGGAGGTATCGCTTCCAACAACCTTTTGCGGTGAATCCCAGTTGGTATAGGTGACAGGTTCACCGTTATCCCAATGTAGTGCGTCCTGTTTTGCTTCGTCAGCCAGCCCTATCCAAAAGCTTTCTCGCTTAAAGGTTTCGAGAGGCCGTTGTTGCAATTCTTCGTCACGCCAAAAGGTATTTCCACCAAAAACCGCCAAAAGCCATTCCTGTTCCGCTTGATTGTTGATAGCGACAAGGTGGGCACCTTGCGCGGCTGCTTTTGCTTCTGCTTCCTCGCGGGTCTTGCAATGAACCACTTTGTATGCACGTCGATTGTCTGGATTGATTGCCCACATCCCTTCACGCTCGCGTTTCCGCGCAGCCTCAGCACTTTGTGGATCGTAGGCGCGAGGCGGTATCGCGACCTTCGGTTTGACAGAAGGCTTGGGCGCGGCTAACATTGCCGGTTTAAATATCGGCTTGACCACCGATTCTGAAGGAGACGGCTTATCGGGATCATCGCGAAGTGTTAACACAAGTCCATCGAGCCGCTGTCCATCTTCAAGTAAAATCTTCTCCGATTCTGCAAACTGCCCCTGATATGCTACCGTGATAGTGTAAAAAGCAGATTCCTTTAGGTATTCAACAAAGTGACCGTCAGAATCAAGGTTCCTTGGACCACTTTTGCTGCTTCTCTGTCTCCCGTTTGCACTACGTTGGTTTATCCGAAACTGAACTTGGGCATCGCGAAGTGGGGTTCCATCAGCGGAAAGAACGCTCCCACGAATACGCATCCGATGCCGGACGGTTATCTCTACATCTCTAACATCTGCCCCCGGTTGGATCGCAATGCGGAACCCACTATTATACCAATGCCGATAGCGTTCAGGATAGAAGGTTACACCCTCAGTTTGAATGGTGCGTACCTCATACTCTGCCGCACGTCCAGGTAACAACATCAATGTATTAACCGAAGATGAACCAATGTTAGTTATTGAGAACGCGCCCGTTTCATCTGTTTCGGAGAGTTCTGGTAGAAAGGCTATACCGATACGAGAAACAGGCTTTCCGTTCTCATCAACGATTCTGCCTGAAAAGCTTGCCGCCACACTTGGAAGAGACGCGGCAAGCAAAGTTCCAACACATCCAACAAAAATTAAAATCGGAACGAAACCGGAACGATTCATTGGAATACCTCCTTTTGTGTGGTGTGTCTGAAATGTTTAGGCAGATATAAAGCGCAGCTACTCTTCATCAGACGTTTCCACAACAGGTGCTTTAGAAATCAATCCATCTTTTTCGATGATTGCTTCTCGCGTGCTTCGCCAAAAATGGCTTTTGGGACCGATAGACATCCACTCACCATTCCTAAAAGTCATCACAACGTAGTCCTTTTCGGTTTCTGGTTGTTCGTCGGGGAAAATCGGTTGCGTTGCCCAATTGGTATAGGTAACAGGTTCACCGCTATCCCACTGCCATTCTCCTTCTTTCGTCACGTCGGTAAGTCCGATCCATGTGGTATGGGACCTAAAAATGATCTGAAGCCAGTGCTGTTCTGCTTCGTCGTTAATGGAGACAAGATGCGCACCTTCTTCAATCGCTATCTGTTGTGCCTCATGCCAATCTCTGCACTGAATCTTTTTGTAAGCGTGCCCATTTGCGGGGTTAATAACCCACACGCTCTTCGGTTGTTTGGGTCGTTGTAGCGGCGCAACCTCACGAGCGACGACTTTAGCGACGACTTTAGGACGGACTTCCACCTCTTCAACGACGATGTCTCCAGCACCAGCAGGAATTTCGCCTTGTTCAATCTTGGCACCGGCACCAACTTTTGGGGCAACGGGTAATCCGACGTTGGGTTGGTTGCCATCAAGTGTTATAACCAGATTCTCTGGTGCCACGCCATCTTTGAGGAGAAAGGGACCTGCGCCGCCAGACAAGCCATTGTATTTTATTGAGAGCGTGTAAAATCCCGGTTCATCTGTATATTGCGTAAAATTACCTTCAGCATCCGTAAAAAAGTCTGTACTGTGCGTACCACCGCTTCTCGGATTATCCTCTTCCCCGTGTCGCATGCTGAGGTTTCCGTGGGCGTTAGGGACCGGCGTACCATCGGCATAAACGATTTGCGCACGGATCCGTAAACGCTGCTCAACCGTAATTTTAACTTTAAGGGGGACCCCAGACTTCAGCGCAAACGTAATCCCACTCATAAAAGAAGGCATGTGTCTCTCGTTATTATAAAGAAAGGTAACTTTCCCGATCTGGATAGAGAGAATCTTCTTATCCGGTTCAAGCCGGTCAAGTCGCATGAGTTCTGGCGGAATCTGCCCACCTTGACGTATTTTCTCTGGGTCAACTTTCTCAAACGCCTCAAACATAGCATCCGAAGCAGCGTTTAATTGGACAAGCCCAGGTTGGATATTAGCGATACTGAAGCTGCCGTCAGCGTCCGTTTCTACTTTGACAGTCATACGCAGCATGCCTGGACCCTCCATACCTTCCGGAGGCCTTTGGAAAGGGTTTAGGAATCCACCATCCGGTTGTAGATGCCCTTCGTGTAGACGCATAGGCTGAATGGTAAATTTAAACCCGCTAACAGGATTCCCTTCCGCGTCAACGACTTTGCCCGATATTCCACTTGGTGCTTGTGCTACTTGTTCCGCTGGCACTTGTGCTGCTGTAACGCTTATTATCGTCAGTAAAAAGATGAGTGTTAAAACGATGAAGTTTTGTGTGGTGTAGGTCCAACGCATTTCTATATCTCCTTGTGTATTGATGCATTCAACGTTTTTAGTCGTTTGTCTCCGGTTCAGGCGCGCCGATGATGAGATTCTCTTTTTCCAAAATCGCTCGTTCCGTCATACGGATAAGTGGGTTCCCCGGATGGACTACCTGCCATTTTCCTGACATTCCGACAAGGACAATATAATTCGGGTTCGCATCACCATCTTTGGCGGATGTGGTAATCTTGGTAGCCTCCTGCGGCGACATCCAACTCGTATAGGTGACCGGTTCGCCATTGTCCCACTGTTGTTTCCCTTCTTCCTGTACTGCTGATCTTCCTGTACTGCTGATCAATCCGATCCAATAGTTTTCGCTTCTCCGAAAGACTTGAAGGAGCCATTCTTGTTCGGCTTTGTCGTTGATAACAAGGAGATGCGCATCTTCGGCGGCTGCTCGTTCCAGTGCCTCTTCGCGCGTTTCACAATGGATCATTTTGTAGGCGTGTCGATTGTCGGGGTTGACTGCCCACATCCCTTCGCGTTCGCGCTTTCGCGCTGCTTCAGCGCGCTTTCGCTCCGCTTCAAAATGTGCGGGGTCGCGGACTTGAGGTTGTCTTACGACGACCCTTTCAGGCTTAGGTGCTTCAGGCTTATCCTCAAGTTTCAAAACGAGTCCATCAAGCCGCTGTCCGTCCTCAAGTAGAATCTCCTCGGATTCCACAGTCTGCCCCTGGTATGTTACAGTGACGGTGTAATAGGCGTTTCCATCATCTATATAGTCTACAAAATAACCGTCTTCATCCAGGGTTCTTGTGCCGCCGCCGCTACCGCTGCCTCTACCATCTACATCGCGATGTCTGACCATCAGGTTGACCCGGGCGTTACGGAGCGGTGTACCATCGGCGGAAAGCACGCGCCCGCGAATACGCATCCGAAGCCGGACGGTTATCTCTACATTTTCAATGTCTGCTTCCGGTTCAATAGCGAAGTTTAATCCGCCAAAATGGAACTGGTGTTTATCCAAATAAAAGGGGACCCCCTCAATCTCAACGGAGCTGAGCTCATAATCTGAATCACGCTCAGGGAACAGTGTTAATCGACTCACCGAAGGTGTAGCGATGTTACGAATCGAAAACGCACCTGTCGCGTCCGTTTCACTGGGGGCTGCTGGTGGAAATACACCTTCAAACCCCTCAGGCATTTCAAATTGCATTCGCATCCGTTGGTGCCGGTCTGGTGGTGTGTTGCCCGGAAATGACGGGAGGGCGATAATGAGCCCCGCAACAGGCTGCCCGTCCTCATCAACAACTCTACCTGAAAAACTTGCCGCTCTACTCGGTAAAGAAGTCGCAAGCAAAAGGGCTATACACGCGACAAAAACTAAAGCGGGTGCCACGTACGATCGTTTCATAGTGAACATCTCCTTTCGTATAGTTAGGGTGAAAAGGTTAAAGTGGTTGAAGATAACTGTAACTGTAATATATTGTACCATTTGTGTGCGTTATTGGCAACATTAATCATTTATTTTCTTGTGGCAAAACATAGATAACACGACTTGTCTACCGAAATTTCAAAACCTATTTATCATATTCGTCAGCGTCAAAACGCCACGTTTCAGTTTGGAAATGTAGACGCAAAACAAATATTTATTTGATATATCCCTTTATATGTGAACTGGCAATCCAATTTCCTTAGTATTTTGTAAGTATTAATTGTGTTGACAAAATTCGGAGTAAATAGTAACATAGCATCTAAAGTGCATAAAAGTCCATTTTGAAGTGCAGGCTGTTGCCTGCATGCAGTGTTATTTTGAGGAACCTTCATGAAGATAACAAAATTAGAAACATTTCTGGTGAAACCGCGCTGGCTCTTCCTTAAAATCCATACCGATGAGGGGCTTGTAGGACTCGGTGAACCCATTTTAGAGGGGCGGGCAAAAACGTGTGCGCAAGCCGTTGACGAACTTGCGTCCTATCTCATCGGTGAAGATCCGAGACGCGTTGTCCACCACTGGCAAGCGATGTATCGTCACGCATTTTATCGCGGGGGCCCGATCCTGACAAGTGCACTCAGCGGCGTAGAGCAGGCACTCTGGGACCTTGCGGGGAAATCGCTGGGTGTTCCTGTCTATCAACTCTTCGGCGGCCCGACGCGCGACCGCATTAGACTCTACAAAGGCGGCGGCGACCCAGATGGAATCAAAGAGTGGATTGATAAAGGGTTTACGGCATTTAAAACAGGTCCGGCGGGCGGTAGACCCGCACGTATCATCGAGAACAAAGCCTTCATCGACAGAGCCGTGGATCACTTCGCAGCACTCCGAGAAGCCGCAGGCACAGAAGTTGACCTCGCCATAGATTTTCACGGGGCAGTCAGTCCACAAACCGCAAAGGTACTGATTAAAGCACTGGAACCCTACCAGCCGATGTTCATTGAAGAACCGATTCAGTGTCAAAATGTAGATGTCCTTGCGGAGATAGCGAAGAGCACCCATCTCCCGATTGCAACAGGCGAACGGATTTTCACGAAGTGGGGATTCCGGGAAATTCTCGAAAAACAGGCAGCGTCTATCCTCCAACCCGACCTCTGCCACGCCGGAGGTATTAATGAGGTCCGAATTATTGCAGGTATGGCTGAAGCCTATTACGGCGGTATTGCACCGCACAACCCGCTCGGTCCTATCTCTTTGGCAGCGTGTATCCAATTAGATGCCTCTATTCCGAACTTCGTGATGCAAGAGCATACGACACTCGGCGAAGGCTATCTCAAGAACCCCTTCGTTTTCAAAGACGGTTTCGTTGAACTGCCAACCGGTCCTGGACTCGGTATTGAACTCGATGAGGATGCGCTCGAAGATAAAATCGACCACGATTGGCAGAATCCAAGGTCCTATCACCCCGACGACGGATCTGTCGTTGATTGGTAAGGTATAGTTATCAGTTGTCAGTACGGTTTTTCTACGAAAAACCTTTCAGTTTTCAGTTAAGAGATTATTTGTATCGGTTACCTTTCCTACTACTGCTACAAGGCACCTCTTTAACTGAGTACTGAAAGCGTAGCGTCCTGATAACCGATAACTAATTCAACTGACAACTGACAACTGAAAACTAATAAAACTATGAAATTTATAATGTTCACAAAGCATCTGGAAGGTTTAGAAGTTCCAGAGATCATTACCGCGTTAAAATCTGTCGGTGTGAGTGGGGCGGATTTATGTGTCCGTCCGGGCTATCCGGTGAACCCGGAAAACGCAACGCAGGCATTGCCCGCCGCTGCGAAACAGTTTGCTGATGCGGGGTTGTCAATTCCGCTCGTCACAACACCCGGCGATTTTCTCGACCCGACACAAGAAGAGACACGGCGCGTCTACGCCGCTGCAGGCGAAGCAGGTGTTGAATATATCAAATTAGGATACTGGCACTGGCACGCCGAAGATGGCGGCTACTGGGCACAGGTTGATGCCATCCGCAAGCAGTTAGAAGGTTTCGCGAAACTCTCCGAACAATACGGACCCCGGACCTGTATTCATAACCATTCAGGTACCTCGATGGGACTGAATTCGTGTGCTGTGATGAATCTCGTCAAAGATTTTAACCCACAACACGTCGGTGTCTTTGCCGACACCGGGCATCTCTCCATCGTCGGGGAGCCGATTAACATGGCACTCGATATCGTCAGATCGCATCTCGCGCTTGTTGCTTTCAAAGACTTGGCACGTACACCCGGGGCGCGCGGCGGTAGAGTCGTCCGAATGGGGAAAGGTTTCGTTGACTGGGAAACGACAGTGGCGACATTACAAGCCATCGGTTTCTCTGGTCCCATCAGTTTCCATAGCGAATACAGTGGAGAACCGGTGGACACCGTCATTGACCTCGCCCGCGTAGATGTCCGCTTCATTACAGGTTTAATGGAAAAATAGAGGGAGATACATGTTTCAGTTAGGATTAAATACCAGTACAATCCGTCCCGCTGGGTTAATGGATAAGATTAGAATCGCTGCCGAGACCGGTTATTCAGCGATTGAGTTATGGAACGACGATTTAACGGCTTACGAGGAACAGGGCGGTTCGCTTTCTGATGTCAAAAAAGCACTTGACGACTACGGACTTTCAGTACCCACCGTTATTGCGCTGCACGGTTGGCTCAATACCACAGGCACCGAACATCAGGAAGCGGTTGAGGAAGCGAAACGCCGGATGGCGCAAGCCGCCGCTGTCGGCGCAGCCCATATCATCTCAAGTCCACCCCGTGAGGTGGCAGACCTCCAATTAGGAGGTCAGAACTATCGTGAACTCCTCGAACTCGGACGTGAATTCGGTGTTAAACCGGCTATGGAATTCCTCGGGTTCGTGGACGGTGTTAACCAAGTCAAACACGCATGGGAAGTGATGGAAGTCGCAGACCATCCGGATAGCACGATTGTCCTCGATCCGTTTCATATCTATCGCGGCGGAGGCGAAATAGAGGATATGGAAGGCATCCCCGGCGAAAAAATCGCAGTCTTTCACTTCAACGACGCGCCTGCCGAACCTCCGCGTGCGGAGCAATCCGATGCAGATAGGGTGTACCCTGGTGACGGCATCCTCGACCTCGGACGGATGATCTCTATCCTGAAAGACGCAGGTTATTCCGGTGTCATCTCGCTGGAATTGTTCAACCCAAGTTATTGGGAGCAAGACCCCGCAGAAGTCGCTCGGATTGGGTTGGAGAAGATGCAGGCTGTCCTAAATGGTTAGAAAGATCAATAAGGAGATAACAATTGCAAGATGGACAGAAAACGATTAAAGACTTGTTCGACAGCAGTACTATTTTCAACATTCCAAAATATCAGCGTGCTTATGCTTGGGAAAAAGAGCAGCTTGATGCTTTTATTGAGGATTTAGAAAATCAGGATACCAACAAAGATCACTTCTTCGGCACAATTCTGCTTCAGAAACAGGAACCGGAGGGAGAATTTAAGATAATAGATATTGTTGATGGTCAACAGCGGATTACAACGATCATTATCTTTATGAAACTGCTTTTGACAGAACATAAAAGTGTGGGTAACGATGTTAAGCGGCTAAGACGTACTTATATTAAGGATGATAGGTATAAACTCCGCGTTTTGGATATTGATAATGATTTTTTTGAATCTTATATCTTGGAGGATAATGGATCTGGCGATAATGAGGCGGAAACACCATCCCAACACCGATTGCTCAAAGCTAAGGGATCCCTCGCCGAATGGATAGGAAAACATCCTGATAAAGTCAAGGATTTCATAGACAAAATTGGGAACATGAAGGTCTTAACTTATTTGGTGGAGGATGATTCCGAGGCTGCTCTAATTTTTGAAACAACCAATAACCGAGGTAAATCACTAACTAGCTTAGAGAAAGCCAAAAGTTTTTTGATGCATAAAACTTACCTTGCATCAAATAGTCCTGAAATTGCGGAAGATGGATTGAAAAGACTCCAAAATCGATTCAGTACAATTTACCGAATTTACGAGGAAATTGAAGATTCTGGAAAAACAAGGGGTGAATTCGGTAAGACTGATGAAGATTCGATTTTGCAGTACCACTCCATTGCTTTTGAAAGCTGGAAAAACAAGGAATACCAAGATTCTGTTCGGCTGATTAACCAGCGGATAAACGGTCTACTTAAGGCAAATAGAGCAGCAGATGCAGCAAAATTCATCAACAAGTATAGTCGGGAGCTAAGGGAGAGTTTCAAAATTATGAACAAGTTACTTCTGAGTCATGACTCTTATCTCCTTGACATATTTGCTCTCAATCGGCCAGCGGCGTTTTATCCTCTTCTAATCACAGTTTACAAACGCGACAAGTCAAATGGGAAACAGAATTTTGAAAAGTTTGCGCAATTAGTAGAAATTATATGTTTCCGGTTCGGTATTATTGGTGCCCGATCAGATAAAGGCGTTAGTCAACTGTACGGACTGGCGAAGGATTTCACTTATTTCAATTGGGATTTCCAGCAACTTATCCACAAACTTCAAAGATTTATTGAATCCAACTGCGGCAATTTTGCTTTTAAACGTGCCCTTGAATCACCTTCCTTCCATTCCGATGTGAATCTAAATGATCAGCGATATCTCTTCTGGAAATACGAGAATTATCTTAGAGATATAGATGGTTATTCCGAGATGTCCTACGATGAGTTTACCAACACCAAGTCGCGATCGAAATTCTCAATGGAACACATCATCCCGCAAAATCCTAAGGAAAGTAAGGTTGTTGTCGATGATTCGATCCTGTCAACCACCGATTTTGAATCTCCGGAATTTAAGGAGAATTATCTCCATAGCATTGGGAATTTGACAATTGATCCAATCTCTGCGAATGCCAGCAAATCGAATCAGGATTTTCGATACAAAAATCAGAAGTATTTCCGCAGAGCACCACTCATGGCACAAAACGAATTGATCGATTTTCAGAACGATGAAACAGGAAAATGGGATACAGTCTCTATTTCAAATAGAGCGCGAATAATCCGTTTGTTTGCTTTGGCACGCTGGAATCCTCAGAAACCAGGGCAGAAAGCCTCACAAATTGACGAAGATATCCGTTCTCGGATTTCCGATGAGGCATTAGAGGAGGATTTTGATGATTCAGATAAGGCATTGAGTGAGGCATTCAGAAAGGCTTTTAATGAGGTATCAGAGCTAGGCGACAATGAGGAGAAAATCGAAGGTCTTAAAGATATTTGATCATCTGTAGAGAAACCGGTCCAGTAGTTAAAGTGCTTCTAACATACGAACTTTTGTCCTTGACAAGCGCAGTCTCGTCTGTTATTATTAATCTGAAGCCAAACACGCTTATAAAAGAAATGGAATTCCGATTGTGGCAATATTTTACCGAGGCGCAGGCATTGGCACTTATTGGCATACACACGATGCCAGACAGGGTTCGTTGCTCGGGCACCCC
The DNA here is from genome assembly GCA_012270865.1 of Candidatus Poribacteria bacterium. Classification (GTDB taxonomy): domain Bacteria; phylum Poribacteria; class WGA-4E; order WGA-4E; family WGA-3G; genus WGA-3G. The sequence goes on from JAAXHL010000016.1 coordinate 78,110, forward strand.
AAATGCAATCTACTGTAGACCGATTGATGCTCCATATTGCAAGAGGCACCGTCAACAGTCCATTCATTTCATTGACACGGTCGTACGGAATCGCTCTAAATTATGCCAATTTTTTCGGAAACGAGGTGCCTACACGAGAATGTCCTGCGTACGTTTATGAAATAGAGATTAATGAACCGATACCTCCAGTGCTTAAACTACTAGATCCAATAAAGGAACTTGCGCCGATTTTACCACCACCTCTTGGCGGACATCTACCGTATCAGCACGATGGAGGTCCCGCTTTCTTGCTGGGTGTTGTTGACCCCATAAATATGAGGAAATTCCTGACCCAGCACGCACCGCAGCCGCCCGCAAGTGCTGGAACACCCAGAACACCTAATCTTACAATTGCTTTAGAAACACTTGTGAGAACATTACGGGACGCAGAAATCCTTGCACAGGGCATAATACCTGAAAGTTGTGTAAACCACCAGTTTGAAGTCTATTAAATGAGTGCTATATACGGAAAACAGGAGAAGCTGTCATGTCTAAACATCAAACGCAGACTATTAAAACAGCACCTTATCAAATCCACACTATCTCTCTTAAGGGACTTGTATCCAGCAACGAATTAATAGAATTCTTGAGAGTAGAAGTCCCTTACGGAGAAGCGTATGGTCGGATTCCATTTGCCCGTGTGCTTTATACTTTCAACGGCATTGAACAAGAAAAGGCTGTTCCCATAGATCTGGATAAAGGGGCGTTCAGCGACAGCAGTTTTGAGAATGTATTTGAAGACGAAGCACTCGAAAGAACCTTCCGGAAAATTGCCCCTACAGTCTTTCAAAATGCTGTTCCACAAATCATTGAGGCTGTCAGCAAAGTCGCTCTTTCCGGACAATATTCATAGCGCAAACTGTCCGAAGTTTAAACAATGAATTCGGTAAAGGATCATGAAATGGACGGAAATTGTCCAAATTATAGTAATTGATAGTAAAAGATAGTCTTTCAACGCTGCGTGCCTTCGCAGTGTGAGGTATATAGGAAACGAAATTATGACTTATACTGACGGATTGTTGTCGTCGCTGACGCGTGTTAAAAAGGCACGCTCGTTACGCGCCTCCTCGTGGGATACGACAGGTAGGAATAACGATGCATGGAACATTGAACCCGGTGAAACCTGCATTCTTGCAGATATTCAAGGACCGGGATGTATCAATCATATCTGGATGACACAGCCGAACGGGTATCGGAACGTCCTGATTCGGATGTTTTGGGACGACGAGGAACACCCAAGCGTCCTCTGTCCTTTAGGCGATTTTTTTGGTCTTGGAAACGAAATTGTTAACTCTTACGATTCCATCCCATTTTCTGCCTCTACCCACCAAAACAATACCTTCAATTCAGGCTGCGCGCTCAACTGCTATTTGCAAATGCCGTTTAATCGTAGTGCCAGAATTGAACTCGTCAACGAAGGCGATAGGACCCATCGTCAATACTTTTATGTTGACTATGAACTATACCCCGAACCACACGACGCAGATGTCGCCTATTTTCACGCGCAGTTCCATCGCGAGAATCCATGTGACGGATGGGGACATGAAATCACTGTGAATACCCCCGAAGCCAATATCATCAATGCAGAACGGCTTGCCTGGGACAACAATTACCTAATCCTGTCTGCTGAAGGCAGGGGACACTATATCGGTTGTAACCTCTCGGTCACCAATTTCCAAGGTACATGGTGGGGTGAAGGCGATGATATGATCTGGGTAGACGGTTATAAGTGGCCCCCCGATTTACACGGTACCGGTTCGGAAGATTATCTTAACCAAGCCTGGGGGATGCAACAGAATGCCTTTGCACATAACGGCTCCGCTATCCACGAGAGGGATACGGACGGTTACCAAAGTTCTTATGTCTATCACATCGAAAACCCGATCCGTTTTGAAAAGGAAATTCGGGTTACGATTGAACACGGACACGGTAATCACCTCAGCAATGAGACATCTTCTGTGGCGTACTGGTACCAAATTGAACCGCACGCGCCCTTCGGTATTTTACCCGTTGCACAGCGCACGCCGATCTTAAGAGACGAATCCGGAGCATGGCCCGCACCGGCTCCTTCAACGGAATCTATCCTCACCGATGAAATGAAGCAGATGAAGCAGAAATGGAGCCAGTCGTAAGCCAAAGCACTTAGCCTGAAACGAAGTGGAAGGATTTTGCTGGGGTATTTCTTCAGACTTATGGAAAGGCACATCAAATTCCCAATCCAGCTCACCGAACCGCAAGGAATAATTAAAAAATGTTCACTGGTTTTCAACAGTTTTTAGCTGCATGTATCGCAAAAACAGAGGAAGACACCGATCAACCCGACGATGCACAGCATGATGATGAACCTCAAGCGGAATTAGAAATCACAACCGATGATAATTCCGTAGATGATACTGAAGTTATGGATACCTCCGCTCCTGAACATACCGAAGCGGAAGAAGATGACGTGCCGTCCGCATCGGAGGAAACACCTCCATCAATGGATGACGCGCCCCCTGTCCCTGTAGACGAGAGTCCTGAGACGCACGCTGACGATGATGCTCCTACCCTTGTAGATGAAAACGCCGAAGCAGGTGAGGACAACACTTCTGATAAATCGGACGCGGAAGAACCCGATGATGACGAGGCACCCAACACTGCGTCTTCAGATGACACCGATGCCCCCGACGAATCGTCAGTGGACGCTGATTCGGATTCCGAGGACGACGCAACACCGGAAGTTGCGGACGTTTCGCCTCAAGAAGAAATCGAGGGCACTGGAGATGACAGTCCACAGGCTGCCGACAGCGAAACACCAGAAACTGAAACGCAAGAACCAGACGAAACAGACCAAAGCGACGATGCCGAGCCAGAGCCTAAATCTCCAGAACTGGAACTCGGGGTTGTTGAGGAGATCTACGACTTTGTGGAGATGTTCGAGCAAAGCACTATCTCCGGGACGGAACAGGCATCCGCCAGTGGAACAGATTGCGCGGGCGGCGTTACGAAACCCGCAATTTTTGAACACCCAACGACAGCGGAGACCGCAAAAATCGACTATACCGTTTCGCTCCCTGATGTTAATGACCAAGAACAACTCTGTTTACACTTTTTCGTCGGTTTGCGCGACGGTGTCGTGTTTGACGATGAAGCGCGTAAACCCGGAGGCGTGAAATTCGCTATCGAAATTTTCGACCTCCATAATAATGTAGACCTTGAAGCCACACCGGATAGATGCTTTGAAACTGTTTCTACGGAGTGTCGTTGGGCTGAGAATGGAATTGATTTAACGCACTACGCAGGTAAAGAGATCGTCATATCTTTTTTGACGGAGTGCAATGTAGTCGGCAACAGTAGCTACGCGTGGGCATTGTGGGGCAAACCGCAGTTACGGAAACTCAGACAGACGCATCTCCGAAAAGGGAGAAGGGATCCGGAACCGGAAGTCCGTTGCGGTATAGCACGCCTACACTTCGGTGAAGAAAAGACACAGTTCATAGCGTTTAACCTGCCGACATGGACAGCGGTTTCTGAACTAACAGATATTTGCCTTGAATCCTCGGAATCTGAAGAGCAACCGGTCAAAATAGCATTGTACACGGCGCTCCCGAAATTAGAAATTGTAAATGTAGGTGCGACAACGGCTATCGTTGCTGCTGGCGAAGACTTTGAGGTTCAATGTACCGTACGGAATGTCGGCACCGCACCGTTGGGGCGAGCAGATGACACCCGAATTTCTATTAACGGTGTGAAATTACGACGCGGAAGACCCCGACAGACCGTTAAAGAGCTCGAACCCGGAGACGAAGCCTCTATCTCTTGGGTCGCGCGACGCTTTTCACATCCGACGCTAACGACAGTCGGTGTTTCGCTCAAATGTCGTACATCAGCCAATGAACAGCGGGAAACGGCACAGGGCCACATCGAAATCCGCCCCGCATCTCCGAAACTCAACGCTAAAGTGGTGAAAGAACTTTACACCTACACAGCCGAAGACGGTAGCGTTGTGATGGGAAACAAAAATCTCCGGATCGTTTTCGTTCGCTCTATTGATGCCGCGCCTAAAACCGATGGCGAGACACCTGTTGACCCTGGTTTTGCGTACTATCTACTATTTGTCGCAAGAGGTGGTAACTATCAACAGGTCGCAGCATGTCCCGCACTCTCTGAAGTCACCTATTTGGATACTGCCCAGAGCCGTCAAACGACCCGACTTGTTCCAACGGACTATCAACTCGCTGGCAACAGTCGTGGCGAATCTATTGTTCGACTTAGCGGTGCACATACCGATATCGACGGTGTGAAATGGAGCTACGAGATGCAGTGGACACTCGCTGAGGAGGCAACCCGGGTACAAACGGAATCTCATCTGCGAACCGATGGAGACAGAGAACTCCTCGCCTTCAGCGGCCCGATGCTCTATGCTGGACAAGGACGGAATCCAGAGAAGAAAACAGCAGCACTCTTTCCCGGGCTCGAATATTTAGAGAACGACGAGCGTTCTTCAAGCACCCGGGACGCAGCACCGCCACTCAACAACCGTCTTGTCCCGCATCCTTACAAAATTACCGTACCGGTGATGGCAGTTGAGATGCAGAAATCGGTTGTCGGGATCATCTGGAACCCGCTTGATACTTGGGATGGCGAAAACCGAATGCTCTCTGCCCTATTTGCCTCACCGAATTGGCATCAGTACCAGAAAAATCATGCACTCGGTGTGTTCCTACCGACTATACCGGAATGGGTCCAAGAGAATCATACAGAGGCATCTATCCCGTACCCGCTGATTTCGTCACGTCCGCTCTCTATCAAAGCCGAAATTATTGTTGACAGCAAAGCCGCAATTGTAGATGCTGTGAAGCATTGGACAGACGCTTACGGCATCCCTGAACCGCTACAACCGCCGCGCAGCGACGAGGAAGAAGTCCTGCTTTCACGGCACGGGTTCATGCATACGATATGGGACGAAAATACCGGTAAATCACGCCACTGCGTTGATTGGGCGGCGCACAATGAACCCGGTTTTGGCACACTGCTCTGGTACGATTACCTTGCTACGAAAGACCCACACGTTAAAGAACGGGTGCAGGAAATTATGAAAAATACCGTAGCAGATGCTGGACCGGAAGGGTTAGCTGCACGCGGCTCCTGCCACATCTTACGGTGGGAGTTCCCGTTCTATGTCGGCAACGTTGACGCAGCGTTAACTTATATGGAAGCAGAGGCACAGCAGCGCATCACAACACAAGAATCCGATGGAAGTTGGCGGTGGCACCCGACAAACGAGAAAACTGCCAGACTCGGAGAAGCAGGAGAAGCTGTCCTCGGCACCTGTGCGGATACTGCCCTCCTACTCTTGAAGCACGCACGCATCACAGGAAATCAAGCTTCACGTGAGGCAGGTTTGAAAGCACTCGATTTCATGCAGCAATTCTCGATGCCACGCGGGGCACAGATGTGGGAATGTCCGATGTATCAACCCGATGTCCTCGCAGCAGCATATGCAATCGGGGCTTATGTTGAGGCATACGAACTTACCGGTGAGAAGGCACACCTCAAACGGGCAACGTACTGGGCAGAAACATCGCTACCGTTCCTTTACCATTGGCACCTGCCTGACCGACCCGGCATGCATTTCGCTTCAATTCCGGTTTTCGGTACAACTTTCTATACACACCCGTGGTTCGGCGTGCCAGTCCAGTGGAACGGATTAGTCCTTGCTTATTACCTCCAACGTTTGAACCAGTACATCGAAGATGAACGCTGGCATCAAATTGCGGAAGCCATTACCGTAAGCGCAATGTATCAGCAGTGGGACGATGGCGAACTCAAAGGCACCTATCCTGATGGGTTCTACGGTTTCTGTACCGAAGGTAAAGGACCCCACCTGAATCCTGAAGATATCATGGTCAACGTCTACACGCTCCGAGGTCTCGATCCGGGCATAAAAACCGCTATCGCCGGCGATGTCCACCTCAGTTCTGGGGCAAAGGTCAATGCGGTCAAAGGAACGGATGCCGGTCAACTCAAGTGGCAGCTCAGTTACGCTGAAGGTGAAGTCAGTTACACCCTTATTACTGGATACGGACATTCACCCCAAAAACTTCAGGTACGCTACGAATTCGCACCATCAGAGAAAACCGAAACCTCCGATGCAGAGGAAACGCCAAACGATGATGCGGCTGCCAACGATCAAAAAAAATATGCTGAAACCGAAATCCCAGTCGTAGAAACACTCGAAAACGTTGAATCTGGATGGCTCTATATTCAAGACAAGGATGCCATAGTGGTAAAGTACCTGCACCCGACTACGGATGTGCAGTTTGAATTTTCGAGATAGTCGTAGGCATACACTGTGTGCCGTTTCGTTGCATCAATGTAAATACAGACCGGCGCAGATCCTCACAGATCGCGCCAAAGTAAGGAGTTCCCTAAAATGGCTAAAAAGATTGTTTTCTCCATGTTCGTTCTGGTTACCGTAGCGATTGTTGCCTTCGTTATGTTCGCACATAATGCAGATGCTCAGGATGACGCAGCCGCCGCTGATAATCCTATGGTAAATTTCAAAGTCTTGGGCGGTTTCATCATTGAAGGTATCGTCTTTAGCATCGTCGGGCTAATAATCCTAATGGTCGGTTACAAGGTTTTTGATATGGCGACACCGTACGACCTGAACCGTCAGATCGCCGAAGATAACAACGTCGCTGCGGGTATTGCAGTCGCCGGTGTCCTCGTTTCGCTCGGTATCATTGTCGCTGCCGCAATGGGTGGATAGAAACCTTTTCGTAACTCAACTGCACCGAACACCAGACACTGCAGGCGAGGTTTGAAACCTCGCCACTTTAAGACCTCACTATAATCGCGCCTATAACCGGTAAAACTATTTTGTGTGCGAAAAATAACGGGAGGTAGCAAAATGGCACAAACAGCTTACTTAGCCGATCAGGTTGCCAGTGATGCGCAAATCCAAGAATGGGTGGAGACCTTCAACCAGCAAGGCTGTCTGTTTCTACAAAACGTCTTGACCCCTGATCATTGCGCGCAGCTTCGGCAAGATTTAGAGTGGGCACTTAAAAATAACCCGAACGGCTTAAACAGTGGGAATCCTAACGTAAACATGCACTTAAGCCATCGGATGTTTGAACACAGCGAAGCCAATCGTCGCCTTTTCGATCTCGAACCGGTTGTCTCCTTCGCTGAGGCACTCGTTGCAGAAAACTGCCACGTTATTCACAACAATTCGTTTCAGACGTTCCCCGGCGGCGGGATTACCTCTTGGCATCAAGACGATGCACTTCACTATATAGTAACCGATGGTGAACCGCCGAAGAACGTCCGGCTGCCAGTGCTACTCTTCACCGCAAATTACTATCTCACAGACGTTACTGAAATTGGACACGGCGGCACGGAGGTTATACCCGGATCGCACCTTTTCGGGGCATCACCCCCGAACCCGATTGAAGGGACGCAATGGGAGCAGAAAATCCAGTATAACCTCGGTAAAGCCGGAAGTGTTATCATGTTCAACAATCAGGTATGGCATCGCGGCGGTCCCAATCAGAGTCAGCGCACCCGATATATCACGCAGGTGACTTACGCACGCAGACTTGTCGGACATAAGTATTATCCGTTTATGAACTACAATATGCCCGATTCTGTCTATAAAGACGCGAGCCCTCGCTTGCGGCGATTACTCGGTTTCCTCAATCACGGTGCCTATGGATAGTTTCTATACTTACCGATAACTAACAACCGACAACTCCTATGAAAGCAATTGTTTTTTCAGAACAGGGCAGCGTGGAGGTGCTCCGCTATACCGACGTACCGGAACCGGTACTTAATACCGATGAGGTTCTGATTAAGGTCAAAGCTTGTGCGGTGAACTTTCTCGACCTCCATGCCCGACGGAACCGACCGGAGATTGAAGCGAAACTCCGCCGAGGGGATACTCCGCATATACTCGGGTCCGACATCGCTGGAACAATTGCTAAAGTCGGCACCGCAGTTGATTCCATTGCAGTTGGAGAACGGGTTGTCCTTGCACCCTGTATCCCTTGCGGTGCCTGTCGTGATTGTTACCGTGGCGACGAAAACTTGTGCGACACACAGGTACTGATCGGTTTCCAAACCGACGGTGGATACGCAGAATACGTGAAAGCACCCGCCGTAAACGCGATTCAGATACCGGAAACCTTGTCCTTTGTTAATGCCGCTGCGATGCCGATCGCCTATCTCACGGCGTGGCACATGCTGATGGATCGCGCCCAACTTCGTCCCGGTGAAGATGTCTTAATTCTTGGCGTAGGGGGTGGTGTCGGAAGTGCCGGGCTGCAGATCGCAAAATTGTGCGGTGCGAGTGTCTTTGCCACAGCAAGCAGCGATGAGAAACTTACACGCGCACGGGAAATGGGGGCAGACATCACAATCAACTATAAGGATACGGATTTTTCAGAGGTCGTACTTGATGTGACGGACGGGCGCGGCGTGGACGTGGTGCTTGAGCATGTCGGTGCCGCGACCTGGGAGCAGAGCATTGCGAGCCTCGCGAAAAACGGGAGGCTCGTCTCCTGCGGTGTCACAACAGGCAATATCGGAGAAATTAATATCCGAAAGTTGTATCAAAAACAGATAACGATAATGGGGTCAGCACTCGGCACAGTAACAGAACTCCGAACCCTCGTTAATCTCGCCGGACAGGGAAAATTGAAACCCATCATTGACCGGACTTTACCACTCAACCGCGCCGCTGAAGCACACTTATTGTTAGAGAATCGCAAAAATTTTGGTAAAGTGGTTTTGGTCAATGCTTAGAACGGTACATCCGCATGCCGTTTTAAAACGGCATAAGTCTCGCTAACCTTTCTGAAGTAACTGCGAAGTACTATTTTTGCGGAATGTACAGACCTAAGCAATACGAATTCAGGTTTGAATATAGAACCGTCTCTCATTCATACAGTGTTTCCGTTAGGAACCGTTCTTTTCTACTGCCGCCTGTGTGTCCGCTTTTGTTTTCAGGAACTCATAGAACTCATAAAGCGTTTCTTTATCTTTTTCTGTAAAGCCCATCATTCCTTCAAACATAGCGTTGACTTTAGGGTCCGCTAACAGATCATTGTAACTTTTTTCAGTTTTGCCGAGCAGGTAGTCGGTGGTAACTTTTAGGGCATCGGAGAGACTTGAGAGTGTTTTAAAGGAAGGTTTTCGAGCACCCGATTCAAATTGCGAAATGGCGGCGGGTGTCAAATTTGCCTCTTTCGCCAGCTCCGTTTGGGTCAACTTCAATTCATGACGACGCGTTTTTATGCGGGAGACGACTTTGTCTGTGTTCGGTTGTTTCGATTCTTTGGTCACGTTTAACTCCTTTTGATCAGAAAGACACCATTGGACTATCTTTCATTATTCATTTTTTCAGCATCTCTAATGAAATTACCTATAGTTTGGACAATTTTCAAGACTCACGTTATATCAAATCCAGACTGCTGTCTAAACAGAAGTCCAGAACCACTCACTAAACTTATATCAGGAGAGATTATAAATATCTTATGTATACCTAACATGTCCTATCATAAGCAATTATACTTTAAAATTAGTGCCTACGTCAAATTAAATTTATCAAAGATTCAACACTTCGGGAAAATCTATATGAAATTCAGGCAAGAATATGGTCTGAAATTGAGATTTTACGAGGCAAGAACGTGAAATATATTTTAACCCAAAAATCTTGGAAATGCAAATTTTAAATTTAAGTTTGACAAAAATTATAATATTAGGATAAAATATACACATTATCGCCAATATTGTACCAAAAGCCTGTATCGCAAACATCTAAAGAAGCCAAGATACGAAAAAATAAGTGAACCGCATACCACTATAAACAGGGGTGTCTTCTCTCTCGGAGTGTGTTATAGATGGTAAAACCCCAAAAAAACACTCTTGTATTACCTGTTGGGAGAAGCGTGAAAAACAAGGAAAGGTGAGGGACATTAAAATATGAGAATGCGTAGTAGGTGTGAATATCGCTCGCAACGTTTTGCTGCTTTAATAAGTGTATTGATCTTTTTTGTCTCCGTGCTGTTCATCGCCGGAGTGTCGGATACTGTGTACGCACAGACGGTTTCGAGCACCGGCATGAAAACCGCCGCGATCCAGATCCGAGACGACATCTCTATCGGTAATATCCGAAAGGATATTGCACGCCTGTCAAGTCTTGAGAGCCGTGTGACCGGCTATCCCCAAGCCGCAAGCGGTAGTAAATACATCTTTGACCGATTTGTTGAAATCGGTTTGCAAAACGTTGAGAGTCGTGAATTTCCAGTCACTGTACCGATTGATCATGGGGACAGTATCATTGAAGTGCTCTCAGCCGATGCCACTGTTCTACACACCTTTGAACTCACCCCGCTTTGGCCCAACCTTGTACGCACTTCACTCTTAGCAGACGGAATTAAACATACCGTATTAGCAGGGGAAACCCTGAAAGATATCGCCGACAGTTTCCAAATTGATGAATCCACTATCCTTGCAGATGAGCGGAACCAGTTTTTGGCGACACCGGTGGTTGAAGGGAGTACCGTCTATATCCCAACAGGTGGGTTATCCGGTCCGCTCCTTTACGGCGATGACGCTGAACTCGCTGATTTCAACGGCACCAATATCGGTGGATTTTGGTATGAACTCCAAGACGGAGATACCCTCACAACCCTTGCACGACGTTACCAGATCACTGAAGCCAGCATCACCGATGATATACTCAATGAACACCTACAAAAAGCGTCCGATGGCATTGATAACGATGAAGATGGCACTATTGACGAATACGGCGAGATTCCACTGCTCTCAGAAATTCGAGGTTGGGCAACAGATGGTATCGACAACGATGCCGATGGTTGGACGGATGAAGTACCCGGAGATGCTACCGATGGTATTGATAATAACAACGATGGGCAAATTGATGAATCCGGCGAATTCGTCGCTGCGAGTGAATCAAATGTCTTTATTCCGAAAGGCGCGATTGTCCTTCTCGACTTCAACTCCAGCACCCGATACATCAACGCTGCAATGCTCGGTGGCACCGCGGTCATCTTCATCCAACCCGAAATCACCATCCGAGGCGAAGCGGAAAACAAATTTGGCACCGTTCCCGCGAACATCCCACGTTTTTGGATCTCTAAAACGGATGCCGATGTCCTTACAGTTCTGCTTGAAGAACAGCACGCGCAAGGGAATCAAGTCAATGTTCGTGTACGTGGTAAAATGACTTGGGAACGACGCGTCGGACAAAATATACGCGGTTTTTTGGAGGGCGGCGACCCCACGCTCAGCGATGAACTCGTCGTTATCACGGCTTACTACGATGCTATGTCCGTGGTCCCAGCGATGGCACCCGGTGCAGACCCGACTTGCGGGATTGCAACGCTCATGGAACTTGCACGCCTCTTCAGTCAACCCCAGTATCGTCCCGGCTATTCTGTCCTTTTTGTCGCAGTTGACGGACATTTCCAAGGTCTTGCTGGCATGCGCGCGTTTATGGAAGGCATCGGGCAAGATATTGTCGGTGCTGATACAGACTCGCCGGGGACACCGACAATGCACGGACTCCGCCGTGGACTCTCTACAGATATTATCGAATTTGAAGAACTCGGTAGAAGACTCCTACTCTCAATTGACCGGAGCGTTCTCGTCGATCTCCCCTCTCATTTTTTCCATGGCATACACAACGTAAAGGCTGATATCGAATCCCTCGGAATAACACTCGACGGCTTGGCAGAGACACGCTCTCAAATTGACCGCCTCACCAATCAACAGCGCGATTTTTCTGAGCGTCAGAAGAAGCAGGCAGACAGGAATCGGAAACGAGAGAAACAAGGATTTACCGGCGAAGAGAAGAGTCTCTTGTTAGCGAATCTCGCACGTTCAAAGAAAGAGGCTTTGCAGACGACACACTTCCTTCGAGATATTGTCGGGAGACTCGCTGAAGTCCGTACAGTCGCACTCAACACAAGCCGAACCGCACAGACCGAATTAATTGAAACGATCGCCCTTCCAACCGCACGCCTTGATGTTTGGGCAGTCGATAAAATTATTCGCGCCATTGAAGCGGGTGAGGTGGATGAATATGCGAAGCATCCGAACGATGCCTATCTGGTTCCAGAGCAACGCGAATCGGACTGGTATATCCCCGTGCCAGAAGACCTTCCAGAAGAACTCGTCCCTGATATAGAGACGCTTAACAGAGTCCTCGCAGATTGGGAGATGAGCGATAAACGCAAGTTCGCACTGATGTGGACTCCAGAAAAAGTCCTTGACCGACACCTCGACCTCCACAGTCTCAATAAGGCGAGGAAAGCACGTAGCATCCTAAATGCCACAACCGACACGCACGCGTCCGCCGCCGAAAAAGAGAGCCAACTCCTTGAAAAAGTACTCTCACAAATCTCTGATAGCCAACCCGTAGAAGAAGAAATTAAGGCAGATATCCGAAAACTCAAGGAAACACCGTTATGGCAAGGCACGGGAGACCTACTTTACGGTGGGAAATATCTGTCGAAAGCCGGTGTGGAACGCCTTAACACGATTGATACGCAACTCCGACAACGTATCGCCGAATCTGATGATACCGTTGATACAGGGGTATTGGTTACCGACCTTCTTAAAGATAAACAAGGTATCTTTGAAATCGCCCTCCGAAACGCACGATTGGAGCGAACACGTATACAGAATCTGCTCGCGACCTCTCAAACTTTAGGACGTGAGTACCTCGCTGAAGAACTGCTCATCTTGGAAAACTATCTATCGGAGAGTGAGGTGAGACAGGCACTTGATCTCCGTTTACACGTTGCAGCATATATCAATGAAAAGGAGCTGTTAGCAACTGTCAAAAAGCGTGCTGAAACGGATCTTGTAGCACTCGATAACCTTCTCAAACGTCTTCCGACATTGGATACAGATGTTGATGAAGAAACGAAAAACCTCCTACGAGACAACATGCTAACCCTTCGGAACGCTCGCTTCCGCAATATTCAGAGTCGTATTGAAAAGATGTTGCGTATTGATACCGACGAATATAATCGGAAACTCGGGCAGATTGAAGCAGCAATCACACTCCAGGACCTGTTCAACCGTTACTACACCTCGCTCTTTATCAGCGTTGACCTTTCATCTCAGTCGGACCAGTTCGGTGTATTCAACAAAGGATGGTTCTACGATCAAGAACCCGAATTTGTACTCCGCCGTGAATTTGCGAGTATCGGTAATAAACTCGCTACCTACGCACAAGATGCCGACTTCGGTGTCCGTATCCGTAAACTCTGGCAGTGGACGGATGACCAGATCCGACAAGCCGTTATGGCACGTCAATGGAATGTCGCAAACGGGATTTCTGATAAGGCTGCCCTTGAAGGGAAGACCCTCGAAACCTTACTCAGTTCACATTTCGGTAAACTCACTGGACTTAGCGGCGTGAGCCGACTCATGAAGATGCAGTTCGAGCAGTGGCGAAACCAAGGCGAACCTTCAGAGGATATGCTCAAAGATATGGACTATATCCGAAAAGAGGTTGAACGTTTCATCCGAAACGATGTACGCTCCGCAAAGAAGAATCGGAAGAACAGCATTCGGACGCGTGAACAACTTGACGCAATGCTCCGACTCCGACATGAGGACCCGGATACCTTCACCGATGACGAAATTGAGGACATCAAAACCCTGATTTCCATCGCTGGACTCGGCGGACAGTCAAACTTCGTAAACGCCATATCCGCAAGTGGTGGAAAAACATGGAAAACATACATCCCGGGTAAAATCGCTTTTGATAGTGAGGTCGCGACGCTTGTCGGAAAAACAGGCATCGCTTTTGCAACGATTGAAGATGCCCGCGTTTTAACCGATACACCACTTGATACAATTGATCGCGTCGATTTACGTGAAGGCGGTAATCTCCATCAGCAGGCACAGACACTTGCATCAGTACTCATTCAAGCACTCCGCGACGAAGAGATGCCGACCGCCGCTCGCGTTGGTAATTTCTATTGTAACCTCTTCGGGGATGTCGTGGAATTCGATGCACGTGAGTCCGCACTCCCGAATAAACCGGTGCCTTACCCGATATTGACGCTCCGCAGAAAGCATAAGACTATGATGGGTGTCCGCGGCGACTTGTTCGTGATGGGAGATAACAAAGGCAACTTCGAGGTCCCCGGTTTAGCGATGGAGGGGAGAGCCACGCGTCGCCTCGGCGGTGCGCAAGAGGTCGAAGCATATATCCTTGACAAGGATTCAGGCGACATCGTCTACGCTCCCGATTTAGGAAATTACGGGGCGAAACTCCTTCCGAATAAAGTGCCTATCAACACCCGTCGGCGCGGGTGCCGCGTCGTCACGTTCCCATGTGTGTCCACCACTATCTATGATTTGGTTGACCAGCGATACCTGCGAACCTTACGAGAACTCGAAATTTATGACGCACTCACTGATAGCGCACCGGAAAAATTCGGAATGTCCAAACCCTGGCAACAGGAGGGTGTCTCCGCAGCAGAACCTATCGCTCTCGTCTATAGTGAACCGAACACCCGTATCAAAATCGGAATGGCTTACGGACAGATCGGAAAACGGCTCTTGCTTATCAAGGCGACAAAGAGCGGGATGAAGAACCCGACACTCTATACCGGTGAAGGGTTCGTCGTACGTGAAAATGGACGTATTCGTATGACTCCGTACGTCGTTGTCCGGGATATGTGGTGGCTTGACGAGAACCGCTCACGACTCTATAAACGTTTCGGTATCTCGAGTGACCGACTCGACCAACTCCATCAGTACGCCAGTGAATACCTCGCCCGCGCTGAGACTGAACTGCTCCAAGATGACTACCAGCAGGCACTCAAACTTGCACGTGCTGCATGGGGTTACGAATCACGCGCATACCCTGATGTCAAGCAGACAGGGAACGATGTCGTCAACGGTGTAATGTTCTATCTTGCACTGCTGATGCCGTTCGCTTACTTTATGGAACGCCTAATTTTCGGGTTCCCAAACATACACAAACAGATTATCGGGTCGTTCGGTATCTTTTTACTTGTGTTCTTCTTCTTAAGTCAGGTTCACCCTGCCTTCCAGATTACGACAACCCCTATAATTATTTTGATAGCGTTTGTTGTACTTGCATTGACAGTTATCGTCATCAGTATTATCATCCGAAAATTTGAGGAGCAACTCGAAAAGATTCGGCAAGAAGGGAACAAGGTTTACAAGGCAGATGTCGGACGATTGAGCGCAAGTGCCGCAGCGTTTAGCTTGGGAATCTCCAACATGCGGAAACGGAAAGGGCGCACGATCCTGACCTGTTGTACGCTCGTCATCCTGACCTTCACTGTTATCTCGTTCACCTCTGTCCGGACGTTTATGCATCCGAACAGAACCAGCCTTCCACAGGTAACACCGCGCTATACAGGACTTCTCATCCGTGACCAGTACTGGCGTCCACTTGAAGAACCGGTATTGACTTCTGTGCGAAACGATATGCAGAAAACGCAGATCACACTCACAGATTTAGAACGGCTCCTGAGACGTAAGAACGAAATTCTTATCAAAGACGGACAGCAACCGATCGATATTTCGGAAACCATTACAGATTTAAAACAGGGCGGTTTTATCCAACAGGTGGACGAAGAATCTGTTGTGACGGTCGGGAATAGGATCGCGCCGCGTGCATGGTATCAGTCTTCCGGTACCGGTGATCAGTCGTTTGTACAGTTGACCCGTACACCCAATGAAATAGATACATCGCCACCGACGCATCAACTGACAGGGGAAGCGTTGACCTTCGCTGCGAATATGCTTGTTGGGATGGGCGACTCAGAACCTGCCGTTACGGGTATTGATAGATACTTGCAATACGGAAAATGGTTTGACCCTGCTGATGCCAGCGAATGGCCCACCGAGTGGCCCTACGCAATCGTTCTCCCGAAAGGGATGGCAGAATTGCTGAAGATTACCGAAAGTGACATGGGTAAAGCAACAGTTTCTGTCTACGGTGCGGACTTTACCGTCGTCGGTGTCCTCGGTATCGGGTTCAAAGACCTCACCGATAACGATGGCGAAGAACTCACACCTGTCGATTATCAGTTGATGCAACAGCAACGGAGTCGCGGTGCTACCGGCGATGAGACGCTCGAAGGCGAATTGCAGAAATACCTACACCTTACACCAGACAGCATCGCAATCCTGCCTTATGAAGTGGTTATGAACCAAGGTGGGACGCTCCGAAGCGTCGCTGTCAACATGGAACCGGGTGATGACGACCCGAAGCTGCTCGGTGCGATTGATAAGTTAGATCTCATTATGGCACCTCTCATGAACCGTATCGCACTCGACTTCTTCGTCGGGCGCGATAAAGACACATACCTCTATAGCAGTATCGGGATGACGAGTTTCAGTGGGATGGGTAACCTGTTTGTACCCATCTTGATTGCCGCGCTCATTGTCCTTAATACGATGCTCGGGGCAGTCTATGAGCGTGTCCGAGAAATTAGTATCTACAGTTCAGTCGGTCTCGCCCCGGTACATATTGCCTTCCTATTCCTTGCCGAGGCGTGCGTATACGCTATCGTCGGTGCCGTTTTGGGATACCTCATGGGACAAGCAATAGCGACGACGCTTGTCCACTTCGGATGGCTTGCTGGGTTGACACTCAACTATTCATCAATGTCAACTGTCGTCGCAACGATTATCGTCATGATTGTCGTGCTTCTGAGTACGCTTTACCCAGCGATCAAAGCCTCACGGATGGCTGTCCCGGATATTGAGCGTAAATGGAAACTTCCGGAACCGGAAGGTGATGTCTGGCATTTCAACCTGCCTTTCACAGTACTTGAAGAAGAATCACTCGGTTTGAACGTCTTTATGCGTGACTATTTTGAGGCACACGCAGATGAATCTGCAAGCGATTTCTATACCGATCAGGTTGCCTTCAGTGAAGCGGCAGAGGATTCCTACCAGATTAGCATGATGGTATGGTTAGCACCTTACGATTTGGGAGTGAGTCAGTCGATCCAGTTCGTTACATCGCCAGTCGGAGGCGAGGAGGAGGACCTCTTCAAAATCACGTTGGATGTCAATCGTGAGAGTGGCGAGATCGCTTCTTGGAAACGTGTCAACCGACGCTTCCTTAACCTCCTACGCAAGCAGCTGCTCATCTGGCGTACATTCAGCGTTGATGTGCGGGCAGAATTCCATGAACGCGGTAGAACGGAAGGTATGCAATCGTCGGATGAAGAGGCGACACAGATGGATCCGGCACTGACACCAGCGGATTGAAGAATTGCAGTTAGCCGTCAGCAATCGGCAATTAGTAAAAGAGGTTCTCTTTCTGAGAGCCGATTGCGAATTAAAAAAAGGGACTTATGCAAACCCGTTTGCAGGCAGGGTTTGAAACCCCGTCTGCAGTGCTTATTATGTGAGACTTCTTCAAAAAATGCGGAAGTCTTGTTAAAAAAGGACAGAAAATGTGGAAAGAGTAGCTGGTATTATTATCATCATTGGTACCTTGTTATGGCTGTTTAGTGTTATCGTCCTTGAAGGACGTTGGCAATGGCAAATGTTCTCGGCTCTTGTGCTGACAATCGGTATCTTCTGTGCGCATTTCTGGGAAGAGCTACGAGACACTGGCAGCACCAAAGAGTCAGGCGACGAACAAGAGTAAGTCGCCAGAGGCATCAGTTATCAATCATTAGACAGACGATTTCCTGCTGATAACTGATAACTAAGAAAAGGAGAACATTCGATTTGGCGAGAGAAAGAGTATCACAAGCAGATGAATGGCAAGCTTGGGCGCAGCGATACGACATCGAAGGCGGTATCCGTACCTTTGAGTCGGGGTTGACGGTTAAGGTGTTCGTCGGAGCACTTTTCGTTGGCTTGTTGATGATGCCAGGCTCCATCTATCTCGGTTATGTATCCGGCGAATCTGGCGCGGGGGCAGCGCCATGGGTTGCGGTTATTCTATTCACCGAACTTGCACGGCGCTCCTTTACAACCGCACGGCGGCAAGAACTCTATATGCTACTCGGGCTAACCGGGGCAGCGGTCGGGAGTGGGATGCAGTACCGGAGTTTTATCTGGTATGCATACTTTATCAATACGCCGCAGGCGGCTTCTTACGAGATCGCAGATAAAATACCAGCGTGGGTTGTACCCGCAGGGGATTCTGTTGGTGTCCTGACGCGGAATCTATTACATCCAGACTGGATGCTACCTATCGGGATCTACCTTGCAGGAAAACTCCTCGGAACTTTGCGATCCGTCAGTGCACAGTATATCTTGTTCCGCCTCACAGCAGACCTCGAACGGCTGCCGTATCCGATGGCGCCTATCACGGCGCAAGGCGCAACCGCACTCGCAGAAACGACAGGGAAAGAAGAGACTTGGCGATGGCGGGTCTTCTCTATCGGTTCTATGGCAGGACTCATCTGGGGGTTCCTCTATATCGGTGTGCCGGCACTTACCGGGGTCATGATGACCACGCCGATTCAGATCCTGAAGATCCCGTGGATAGATTTTACGCAGAGCATCGAGGGATTCGCACCGACAGGCGTTTTCGCACTCCGAACCGATTTCGGACAAATGCTCTTCGGGTTCGTGCTGCCGTTCCCGATTGTCATGACAGAGTTCATCGCCGCAATGGCGACGCAATTCGTCTTGAACCCACAAATTCTCTACCGATTTGAGATCCTCCATCAGTGGAAACCTGGATTGGACGTTCGCGCCGTCGGATTGTTCAACGGACTCGATTTCTGGACACCGGCTGGCATGGGGAAATCATTTAGTTTCGCAATTGTCGGTATGGCAGCTTCGATTCCGATGCTCTTTAAGATGCGGAGGTCCAAGAAAACCGCAGGCGAACGCGGCTCCTTCGCACCACCGCCGAACCGCGGCGATTTCCCGATATGGTTGATGGGCCTGTTGTGGCTCATCGGTATGGGTGGATTCGTCTGGCTCATCCACTGGATGGTCCCTAATTTCCCATTGAGTTTCCTGTTAGGCTTCGCGTTCTTATACACTCCGCTCAACTCGTATATCACCGCACGGACCTTCGGGGTCTTAGGGCGCGACCTGTTCGACATACCGTACCTCCACGAAATTACCTTTATTTTAAGCCGATACGAGGAGGTAGACATCTGGTTCGCACCGCTGCCTGACGAAGATTACGGACGCGGCACACAGAGTTGGCGTGTACTTGAATTGACAGGGACAACCTTCACTTCAAATCTTGCAGGGACACTCCTGATTATGCCAATCCTGATTGTCAGCGGAATTGTGGTGATGCACTTTATCTGGCAGATCGCACCGATCCCGAGTGCACAGTATCCATACGCACAGATGATGTGGCCCATTAACGCCACAAACGAATGTCTCTGGAAAACGTCATTGCGGGATGGAAATAGCCAGATGCTCCAAGCGATTCGCGGCGATTATGTCGCTGCCGGGTTTACTGGAAGTCTTGCTATCTACGGGATGTTGTGGGTCTTTAAACTACCGTCAATGTGGTTCTACGGCATTGTCGGTGGTATCGGTGCCGATCCGGGCAGCATGATTGCGCGGCTACTCGGGGCAATCATCGGGCGGTTCTACATGATTAAACGGTTCGGTATGAAACGCTGGTATATGTTCAACCCGGTACTCGCAGCAGGATTCGCTTGCGGAGTCGGTCTCATCGGTATGGGAACTGTCGCAATCGCCCTCGTCTCCAAAGCCGTTATTGTTAAACCGTTTTAATAGTTGTCAGTTTTCAGTACGATTTTTTCTGCGAAAAAATCTTTCAGTTTTCAGTTAAGAGGTACTGTGGTTAATCGGATGTCTCTTTAACTCTCACTGCGAGGCAAACTGATAACTGGCAACTGACAACCAGTTCTCCGACAACTGATAACCGATAACTATAAAAAAATGGATTGGACTGTTTTTGGCTGGGCGGGAATACAACTTGAAATCCCTACGGCATGGGAACTGAGTGGACTCAGTGGGGACCAGAAGACGGGTTATCTCCGACTTGATGACGGAGAGATGCCGCGCCTCGAACTCAAATGGGCACCTACCCGAAAGAAAAAACCGGACCTTCACGCCACGCTTGACGAATATTTCAAGTTGATTCGCAAGACCTATAAAAGAGGCACAGACCTCTCCTTCCGGCGGAATGTTGATCTTATCAAAGATGCCGAGTTCTTTGAGGGACGCACCGTGCTCGGTTTTAGTTGGAAGGGAAGTATCCGTGCCAACGGGTTGATCTTTCACGCCGGAAAACGGATTACTATCGTACAGGTGATGGGTCGCCTCAAAGAGAACTGGAGACCGACGGTCCTCCGGATTTTCCAATCTATCGTAGACCGTAGCGAGGACCCACTGACATTGTGGAGTGCTTACGGTTTGAAGTTAGGTGTGCCGAAAGAATATAAATTGGAACGTCAGAAACTCCTCAGTGGCTACCTGTTGTTCGCATTTGGTGCGAAACCGTCACGCTTTCAAACACCTATAAAAATTGCGAAGTTGGCAGCGAACCGTCTACGAAAAACTGAGGGTACTCTCGAAAAAATAGACTTCTCGCCACCCGACAGAGGACGACTGAGCGTTGAAAGATATGGACCCGCTGAGGTAATGCTCGGCGACTATAGAGACGCACAGAACCCATTGGAAGCATGGTTTCGCACCAAATACGCAAAAGCGATTCGCGGATACGGGTTTGAGGTGATATCCGACACAGAGACAGAAGACGAACGCCTGACACTTATCGGGGAACAGACACGCCTCTATGACAATGTTCCGTTCAGTCCGGTGTTGATGTTCGACAAACTTTCCAAGCGGACAGCACTCGTGTTTCATCTCTGGCACTGTCATCATTCCAATCGTATCTACGTCATCCAGTCGATCGGGAGCAACAACGCGTCCCCGACAGTCGAAAAAGTCGCGAACAGTATTGAATGCCACTAATGGCGGTCAGCCATTAGCAATCAGCCATCAGCAAAGCGGCTGCCAGCAAATGAAGACCTCTTAATTGACTTTTGGACCTACGTAAAACAGATGCTAAACAGAATTTTATACACTCTCAAACTTAAGAAACGTCCCGATGTGGATCGCACGCGGATCATGAAATCGTTTCCTGTGCGGAATCAGTTGATAAATTGGGAGATAGACGACAAAGGCGAAGCGTCACTCGTCATTCCGCAGAAGGATAAACTCTGGATACGGCTTGCTGGTAAGTTTTTTATGCTGCCTGATAAAAGAGTAATCGTCTTGGATTCTATCGGAACATACGTGTGGAAGATGTGTGACGGCAAACATACGATCTCGCAGATCGTCAAAAGTGTCCAAAACCAGTACCAGTTGACGCGTAAAGAGGCGGAAACCTCACTTTTCACGTTTATGCAGCAACTCGGTAAACGGAACTTCATCCAGTTCGCTATCCCAGAACAGAACGCACCCGCGACACTGGAGCCCGAACCTCAAAAACCGAGACTCTTCGGGTTCCTACAGAAACGGTAAAGGGCATAACGTTCCCGAAAGATGTGAAATATGCAGTTTTTCTGGAATACGGACACTTAACTTACGACGTTACGACATAGAATTTTCTTGACACTTTGGGCTTGATAGGGTATAATATTGGTGTAATTCCGCAGACCATAGGGTAATTGATTGTGAGCACACAATTTTTCATGAATTTTCTTGACACAAACGCTTTGGTATGTTATCCTATTCGTTAGTTTGATGTTACGTGTTGCACTGTAAGCAGAAAGAAATAGACGTTAATGTCATTTTTCATTGAACATTTTTCAATATAACGATACACGTCTTATGATATATTATGTACAGAGAAATCTAAGAGAGAATTATGTTAGACGAAAAACAAATTATATTAGATGGTTCGCTGATAGCACCTAATGATTTTGAAAATGTACCCGGAAGTATGAGTAGGCTGCTTTTCAGAACGGTGCCCGAAACACAACTTGCACCACACATCCCACCGCCTGAGGATATTGACGAATTTGGAAGTACTGGCAAGTATAGCACCCAAAGGCAGGCATCACCTAAGCTTGTCAATATATCTAGCGGTGAAGTGGACAAATTTTCTCAATTGCTTGTTGATGCCGTGGATGTGTTGGTCGAGGTGACTACTGAACATAAGTTTTTAGCTGGGCTGACAGAGGATAGTTATTCAGAATTTCGTGAGGCCCGAGATAAATTAAGTAATGTCATGGATTCTATTGATAACCTCATTAAAGCGTATGAGGAGACAAATATTATGACTGCTCAAAATAGGGCGATAGATGTAGATTATACGTATGCCTATGCGGAATGGGAAGCAGCGATGCAGCTCCCGGCACGTGGTCCTGAACTCTCTTATGACTATGATGATACTGCACAGGTAACCGAAGATATGCATACTATGACAGACCCAGACGATGCGGCCGCAGATGCGGAATGGGAAGCAGCGATGCAGCTCCCGGCACGTGGTCCTGAACTCTCTTATGACTATGACGATACTGCACAGACGGTAAATTCGCATGTAGTAAGGAGAGTTTGAATATGCTATCTCCTACAGAGAGAGACATAATTAATTTTCCTTTGGTAGAGTCTTGGGAGTTTCGTCAATTGTTCCAGAAGAATCTTGGGGCAAAAGGAAAATTAAAAGGAATGTCTTCTGCTGAGCGTTCTGAATTATTGGAAAACGTAAAAGCTGACTTGATTCGTTCTGGACTACATGTACATAATAATCTTTGCTTGGCAAGGCTTTATGAGATTGAGAATCAAATTGATAAGGCAATTAAGGTGCTTGAGAATTTGCTGAATAACGGGATTACGAGCGTACAGGATATATATGTGCAATTGATTTCCTTGTATGAACAAAACCATGACTATAAGAAGGCACACGTCACTTACGAGAAAGTGATAAAACCTCGCCCAATAATTCTCCTACGTAAGTTGCCAAGTGATTATGATGAATTCCTCGTTTGTGGTTTAAGTTCACGAGAAAATTTCGTTGAGGGTTTTGATCGGAAACACTTTTTGTTCAATAAAAATGGTGTGATTCGACTCGGTTTTCTAGGCAGAATATCTCGAAGCAAATTACGGGGCAGACAGAAACAAGGTGAAATCACACAAGAAGAGCATGAACGTTTGTTGATAAATCTGAGCGAATACCTCAAAGCTCCACTTTGGACATAGTTCTAATGTTTTGTCTATCTTGAAATAGAAAAGTATAGGCACACGCCGTTGTGCCAGTTACGCAGTCAAACTTTAATTTGAAACCTTACAGTACAACGGTTGCTCCAGTGAATACCCTACCGAAGAATTAAATACGCCTAGCACCAGCCGAAAATAACCACAAATAGATAAATCTTAATCTGAAAAATTGCCACTGACTGATGTCGCTTGTCGTATATTACCAAAGGAAACAATGGACACAAAGACGATAGTTGAGATTATAGAGAACCTCATCAATCCGGAATTATCTGGAAAAGTTAACAAAATAGATAAATGGCGTTCCATTGCAGACACAGTGGAAGGAATCAATGACGACTTAGCTGCCCATGCTTGGTTTTCCATAGGCAACCTGCTTTCAGAAAACGATCAGAAAGAAGAGAGAATCAGTGCTTACGATAAAGCAGTACAACTCAAACCCGATAATGCTGCTGTTTACAACAACCGCGGGACTGTTAAGGCCCTGCTGGGACAATATGTGGCTGCGATTGAAGACTATAATGAGGCACTCAATTTAGATCCCAATTATACAGATGCCTATTACAATCGGGGATGGGCAAAGAACGAACTTGAACGATACGAGGATGCTATCGCTGATTATGACACAGCGATAGACCTAAATCCGAATTATACAGATGCCTACTACAACCGCGGAATTGCAAAGAATGAACTTGAACGATACGAGGATGCCATCGTTGACTATGACGCGGCGATAGACTTAAATTCCGATTATGCGGATGCTTATTACTACCGCGGCTATGCAAAGAGCAAATTAGGTCGGTACCAAGATGCCATCAAGGACTATAATGATGCTCTCCATCAGAATCCAGACTCTGCCGCTATTTACCACTATCGCGGCTATGCGAAGAGACAGTTAGGTCGCCTTAAACCTGCGATTGAGGACTATGATAAAGCAATTCAATTAGATTCCCGCTCCGCAATTACCTACCACTGTCGCGGTTATGCAAAATTCCTATTAGACGAACCCGCCCCTGCGATTGAGGACTATGATAAAGCAATTCAATTAGATCCAAATCATGCTGTTACTTATCATAGTCGAGGAAGTGCCCAGAGACAGTTAGGACATCTTAAACCTGCGATTGAGAACTATGACCAAGCAATTCATTTGAACCCCAATTATGTGGATGCCTATTACAATAGAGGAATTACGAAAGTAGAATTAATGGAACTTGACTCAGCACTGGAGGATTTTGATAAAGCAATACAATTAAAGCCGGATTATGCCAACGCTTACAATGGTAGAGGAATTGTTAACCAAAGGTTAGGACAACTTGAAACCGCGCTTGCTGATTTCAATGAAGTTATCCATTTAGAATCAGAGTTCATTCCGGCTTACCTTAATAGAGGACTTGTAAAAGGTGAATTAGGACAGCCTGAGGCAGCCATTGCTGATTTCAATAAAATTATCCAACAAAATTTAGATGGGATTATTACTGCCATCGCTTATTTCACTCGCGGTTCTATAATAGATAAACAAGGAAATTACAAGGCTGCGATTACTGATTATGATGAGGCTCTTCAACGTAATCCGGACTTTGTCGATGTGTATTTCAAGCGAGGTTTTGCTAATATACAGTTAGGACAGTATGAAGCTGCAATTGCTGATTATGATCAGATTCTTCAGTTAATCCCAGATAATGTTAATGCTTACAACAATCGAGGATATACAAAAGTTGAGTTTGGACAATACAAAGCCGCTATTGAAGATTTTGATAAAGTGATTCAGCTAGAACCGAATCATTCGACCGCTTACAATAATCGTGGGTTTGCCAGGGCACAACTGGGTCAACATGCTGAAGCTATTGATGATTATGATGAAGCACTTCGGCTGAATTCAAAGCATGCCTTTGCTTACAAAAATCGCGGGTTTGCAAAGGCACAGTTAGGACAACATGCTGAAGCTATTGATGATTATGATGAAGCACTTCGGCTGAAACCTGATTTAACCGAAACCTATCATAATCGTGGAAAACAGAAATCGAATTTCGGGCATATCAAGGGGGCCAAACTAGATCTTGAGACAGCCCTGGAACTTGCTGAACACATCGGCGACGAAACCCTAAAAACCGAAATTGAACAATCCGTTCAAGAACTTGAAAACACCTAAACTACTACATTGTAGCACGACTGTGGATTTGTGCCTTGATACACCAAAGGAGAAAAAAAATGAACGAACAAACGGATATCGGTAATGTTGACGCAGCTTTTGCCGAAACGCCAGAACGTTTCGAGCGTCTGATTCCTAAAGAGAATACAGTCCGCGTCCGAAATCTTATTAAACGCTACGAGATGGGGACACAGACTGTCGATGCACTCCGCGGTGTCAATTTCCAAATCCAGCGCGGCGAATACATCTCTATTATGGGGCCCTCCGGCTCAGGAAAATCAACGCTCTTCAATATGATTGGTGGACTCGACAAACCGACTGAAGGTAGAGTCTACATCGACGAGGTAGACATCGCACAACTCGACGCTTACGAACTTGCATGGCTCCGATGCCGAAAAATCGGTTACATCTTTCAGTCGTTCAATCTAATCCCTGTTATGACAGCCCTTGAAAACGTCTCACTCCCGATGATCTTCGCAGGTATGAGTGCCGACGACAGCAGAGAAAAAGGCGTTGACCTCCTCACACTTGTTGGCCTCGGTGACCGTGTGCAGCATAAACCGTTGGAACTCTCCGGTGGGCAGCAGCAGCGCGTCGCAATCGCACGTTCCCTCGCAAACGACCCCGCGATTGTTCTCGCCGATGAACCGACCGGAAACCTTGACACCAAAACAGGATTAGAAATTATTGATTTACTCCGTCGTCTCAACGATGAAAACGGTGTGACGATTATCACGGCGACGCACGACCACAAGATGTTAGATGTTTCTGACCGTATCTTCCACATGGCGGACGGTAAAGTCGACAAAATCGAATCCCGCGATGAAATCGATCTACACGTCGGTAAATTAGACGGTGAGGAAGTGGGATAAATAGTTGTCAGTTATCAGTTATCAGTCGTCAGTTAAGAGGTTTTCGGTATTCATAAATAACATGCGTAAATTCACGCAATTTTGAACTGATAACCAATACGCTGATGGCTGACTGCCAGGACTATGAGCATTTACCAACGCTTAGGTATCCGCACAGTAATTAATGGTAACGCAACGCTTACACGACTCGGCGGCTCCATCATGCCACCGGAAGTTATCGCTGCGATGGCTGACGCTTCTAAGCATTTCGTAGACATTATTGAACTCCAAAAACGCGTCGGTGAAGAGATCGCAAAACTCACCCACAACGAAGCGGCTTATGTCTCTTGTGGTGCCGCCGCTGCCCTAACCCTTAGCACCGCCGCGTGTATTACTGGACTCGATCCGACCAAACGTGAGAAATTACCACATCTCGACGCATCCATGAAAAGCGAAGTCATTGTCCATCGTCACGGTCGCGTTGGATACGACTTCGCTGTACGTCAAGTCGGTGTTACATTCGTCGAGATCGGCAACGAAAACGGAACAACGCCTGACGAATTAGAAGACGCTATCACAGAGAAAACCGCTGCGATCTTCTACTTCGCCAATCCGGGCAGAGAGCATCTCTGGGTCCCCTATAAAGAAGCCATCACTATTGCCAAAAGGCATGGTGTTCCGCTCATCGTCGATGCCGCTGCGCAGCTACCACCACCAGAAAATCTCTGGCGTTTCACACAGATGGGCGCGGATTTAGCACTCTTTAGTGGCGGAAAAGGGTTGTGCGGACCGCAGAGCAGCGGACTGATTGTCGGAAATAAATCGTTGATTGAGGCGATCGCTTTCAACGGACCACCACACCCTTTCATCGGTAGAGGTATGAAGGTAGGTAAAGAAGAATTGGTAGGGCTGCTTGCTGCTATAGAGTGGTATGTCGGACAAAACCACGAGGACTTACAGCAGTCTTATGAAGATCAGGTTAACTACTACGATGAAATGTTCGCGGATATTCAAGGCGTTACGGTGCATCGCAGTTTCCCCTCCGAAGCCGGGCAACCAATGCCACGCACCGAAATCAGATTCGACGAGGAACAACTCGGCATCACACGGAACGAAATCCTTCGGCAACTTGCTGAAGGTGAACCTTCGATCGACATTGCTGGCGCAGGCGCGAACGGTGTCCTCATTAATGGACAGACCCTGATGCCGGGAGAAATGGAAATCATCGCCCAAAGACTAAAAGAGATCATTTTAAGCTGACGCAGACTGTAAAGAATAGGATCCCGTAATCAAATGGGGGGCGGATCTACGGAGAGGATCGTTGGTTGTTCAACCCACCGAACCGAACCGCAAGGAAAATTAAAAATACGAACCGCAAGGAAAATTAAAATATGAAACTTAATAACGGTATTCGCCTGACATGGCTCGGACATTCGACCTTCAAAATCGAAGCGGACGGACAAACACTCCTCATTGATCCGTGGGTAACAAACAACCCCGTCTGTCCCGATGCACTCAAAACCTTTGACGCGCTTGATGTCATCCTTATAACGCACGGACACGCCGACCATATTGGCGATGCCGTACCACTCGCAAAAAAACATTCACCGACAGTCGTATCCATCGTTGAGATCGCAGGGTGGCTCGGTAAACAAGGCGTTGACAACGCAATCGGGATGAACAAGGGTGGCACCGTCACCGTCGGTGGTATAAAGGCGACGATGGTTTCAGCGAACCACAGCAGCAGCTTCACAGAGGAAGATGGCACGACGGTCTATCTCGGTGAACCGGCAGGCTATGTGATTGAATTCGCGAACGGCTACAAAATCTACCACGCCGGGGATACGAATGTTTTCGGAGACATGCGGATTATCGGTGAGATTTACCAACCCGATCTGGCACTCCTTCCTATCGGCGACCATTTCACAATGGGACCGCGTGAAGCCGCCTATGCAGCAAAGCTGCTTAACGTGCCAGCGATCCTACCGATCCACTACGGCACCTTTCCACTACTAACAGGAACACCGGAAGAATTGCGTGAGTTGACTGCTTCTCAAGATGTGAAAATTGTTACGTTAGCGGTCGGGGGGACATTAGATTAAGACATCCCATAGGGACCTTGTAGTCCAAAGGCATTCACAGTTCTGAGTAATTCTTGTGGGTTACCTGTATCATAACGCTGACCGGCGACGCGGTAGCCTGACATGCCTTCCTGTTTGATCATCTCTGACATCGCATCTCGTAATTGAATCTCACCGTGCGTTACAATCCGGTGCTTGTAGTTGTAATCGAGTATATCAAAGAGGAGCGGTGTGAGAAGGTCTATGCCGAAGTTACAGAGATACTGCTGCGCGGGGATGCCTTCCACACGGAGGTGCTGCTGCGCGAACGCAGCCGTCGGTTTCTCGGAGATTTGCGCTAAGGTATAGAGCCGTTCGGATTCAGGGTCGGGGCTGCCGTGAACGATACCGTTAAGCGAGAGCTCAGTTTCATGACAGAGGTCCAGACTCGTCACGGACTGCCCAACTTCTGCGTAGACATCCACCAACTGTTTTGCGCACGCGGTCTCCGATTCGGGAATATAGAGATGGTCCCCGAGCAGGATCATGACGGGTTCACCTGCGGCGAAATCTTTTGCGCAGTAGATGGCGTGTCCGAACCCCTCCGGTTGCTCCTGAATTGCGAAATGCAGCCGGTGTCCAATCTCCGTTAACCGTTCTGCCTGCGCTGCCAATTCCGGCTTTTCGAGGATCGCATCAGCGACGGTGCCGGAGAAATAGTCGGCAATTGGATCGACCTGTTGCGGTTGTGCCACAAGACACACCGCCTCCACACCCGCCGATAACGCCTCCTCAATAATCAACTGAATAACTGGCTTCGCTATTCCATCTTCTGCGATGATTGGAAAGAGTGCTTTCGGTACGGCTTTCGTCGCCGGAAAGAGGCGTGTCCCGTATCCTGCAATCGGAATAATCGCTTTTTGAATCGGTTTCATAAGGTCCGCCTTTAAGCGAAGATGCCCGCCAAACTTTGACGGACATCTCATTTTGACATTCCCACAACTGAAGCAGTGGGGTTGTCAGAGGATTTTCTTCTGCAGAACGGAAACCGCACCGAATTGTCTCGAAACAGGTTCGGTCTCCGTAAGGCACTTTTTAGTTTCTCAATCCTTTGAGGTGTCCCCAAGTGGTTGAGAGTTTTCCAGCAGGTTCCACAGGCAGTTGATCACTTTTGGATTCAAAATTCTGCATTACCTCATCTTCTTCAAGAATCCGGTCATAGATACGGACGTTATCTATCATACCGATGAGGTATCTGCCGTCGTGTTCACTGCCGATGCGCCGCTCGTTCATGATTTCAGGTGTAGTCCCGGCGTTCCCTTCGGCAACCAACTCACCATCAACATAGAGTTTCAACTCGTTATCTTTGGTGTTGCTGGTGTAGATGATGTGGTACCAGGTGTCGGTTTCAGCATTCATGGCAATCTTGACGCCGTCGTTTTTGTGAACCTGAATCTGGTTTCCTTGAAATTTGAAGTGGACTTTACCAGCGGCCCACATCCACGTTGATACGATACCTTGAATACCGCTAAACTGACCTTCCAGCGCGTAGCATTCAATGGACACAAGTTCATAGTCGCCGAGTTCAGGGATTTGAATGTAACTCTCAGCTTCCCCTTCAAACTCCAACGCTTCTCCGGTGGCATCGGTTGCCCCTTCAACAGATTTGAGACTACCGACGAGTTCGGCATCGTTTTCACCAAAGATGTCTTTGACGACCTTGCCATCTATATCCGCTTCGTTGAGTGTATATACGGCAACGAGTCCGTCTGTTACGAAATCCTGTGCGGCAGCCATGTTCACATAGCAGAACACGGTAAGGAGCACAGTGAGAATGCAGAGTGTTCTAATAGAGTTAAAGCGCATTTGGATTGTTCCTCCTAATTCACGTTATGTTTAAACCCAGACTGCTGTCTAAATAGAAGTCCAGATCCATTCACAAAACTTATATCAGGGAATTTTGCCAATATCTTACATATTTGAAAATATGTCCTGATATAATAAATTATACTTTAATTTAACGCTTGTGTCAATTAAATTTGTCCACGATTCAACAATCTAATACATTTTAACTTATGTATTTCGGTCTGTCAAGTCAATTGTCGTCTTTTTGGCAAGTTTTTGTTCGAGTGCTCGGTTATCTTCATAGACGGTTTTGATTAACGCCTCAATATCAGGCTCTTGAACCGAAATGTCTACGATTTTGAACCTTTCGAGTATCGCACCGATAAGGTCCGCTGTACTGACTTCCTCCGGCGAAAAACGGTACTGGACGCGATTGCCTTCCCGATAGGTAACGTGTGCTTTAGGAATGCTGATGTCCGAATAGGTTTCAGCATAATCGACGCTCAGAATCCGTTCTGTCGAAAGCAGGCGGCGGAGCGCAGCGAGTTCCCCGTCGAAGCAGAGCCGCGCTTTGTCAATAAGGATGACGCGTTTGCAGAGTTTCTCAACATCGTCTAAATCGTGTGTCGTTAGGACGACCGTGACCTGTCGTTCAGTGTTTATCTGCTGTATGAATTGACGGATTCGCGCCTTCGCAACGACATCCAACCCGATCGTCGGTTCATCAAGGAACAGCACGTCCGGATTGTGGAGCAGCGCGGCGGCGATGTCCGCACGCATCCGTTGACCGAGACTCAATTGACGGACAGGTGTCTGAAAAAACGCACCGATGTCCAGCAATGCATCGAACATCTCTACATTCTGATTATATTGCGACTGCGGAATCCGATAGATGCGCTGCAGCAACCCAAACGACTCCTGCACCGGCAGATCGAACCAGAGATGCGAACGCTGCCCGAACACAACGCCGATGTGTTTCGCGTTCTCCTTCCGCTGACGATGCGGGATATAGCCGTTCACAGTCACACTGCCCGATGTCGGCACCAAAATGCCAGTCAACATTTTAATGGTCGTTGACTTTCCGGCACCGTTCGGTCCCAAGTATCCGACAATTTCGCCGCGTTTTATAGAAAACGATACATTGTCCACCGCTTCAACAATACGGTGCTTCCGAGAAAATAGGTTCACGAAACTCCCGAAAAAACCCTTGCGATGATGATAGACTTTGAAGGTTTTACTGAGATTTTCAACTTCAATCATATTTTTTTAATAGTTGTCAGTTTTCAGTACGGTTTTCTGCGAAAACCTTTCGGTTTTCAGGTAAGAGGTGCCTTGTGGCAGTAGCAGGAAAGATAACCGATACAAATAATCTCTGTAAGGGAAACCGGGTGACCCAGCCCCTACAAAACTGGGTACTGAAAGCGCAGCGTACTGATAACTGATAATCATCTAATGTCCCGTGCTTTGATAACGCAGTACACCGCATCGCCAGAACAGCATCGTGATGCCTAAAAACAGGAACCCCGCGAAAGGTGCTAAGTACACACCAAACGACGAAACGCCTGAAGACGCAACCTTTTCTAAGAGAAAAAGGGACGGAAAATAGTTGACGCACGCCAATGGAACGATAAAGGTGAAAAAATGCCGAAACCACCAACGATAAATCGAAAACGGGTAACTCCCCATGAAAACGCCACCGTTTGTGAAAATATTGATGATCTCTATGGATTGGATCGTCCAGAAACAGCTGGTCGCGCCAATCACGAACAACCCGATAAAGAAGCAGGTACCACCGACCAACGAAACCAGTAGATATCCGACCTTTACAAACGACCAAGTAATCGTTAACTGCGAATTGGAGATAAGCAGGATAACAAACGCTTGCGAAAACCGACCGACGCGACGGAGCAAGAATTCGTGTGAAAAAACTTGGAAGAAAGTTCCGAGCGGACGAATCAGCATCGTATCAAAATCGCCGCGCACCACGCTATTCTGAAAGACATCAAATCCCCTGCCAATCATTTCAGCGACAGCAAAACAGACACCGATCATACCGTAGAGGAATCCGACTTCCCATAGACTCCATCCCGCTAATTCTTTAAAACGGTTAAAGAGCAGCGCAATCATGAAAAAGTCGATAATAGAGATACTTGCTTGGGCAAACAGGTCAAACACAAATGAGAGTCTGTACGCCATCTGTGATCGGATCCGAAGTTTGACAAAGTAGAAATAGAGTGCAAGATACTGCATTTTGAAAGATACCGCTATCCGCCTTGGATGACGAGCCGAGAAAAACCACGGCTTAAAAAAAAGCGTCCCAGTCCAATAAAAACGAGATTCCACATCATCTGTTTACCTATAGCCATCCAGACACCGATACCCGTTATCTTGCCCAGATAGATACTAAACGGGACATCAATCAATCCGGCAAACGGTAACCACTCGGCGATCTGCGCCAACCATTCGGGCCACAGTGCAATCGGAACCAACATACCGGAAAACAACATAATTATGGAGCCGGACATACCAGAAATTCCGGTTGTATCCAGCGTCCAGAACGCGCTGCTAAAAATTGTTATCGTGATCGCAGCACTCATGAAAATGGCAAGCACCATTGAAACAGCAAACGCTATTAAGACAATCGGCTGCTCTGGAAATGTAACTTCAAAAAAGAGAATACTGATAAGAAAGGTTGGAAACCCACGCATCAACAGAAAATAGCAGGCTCTACCACATTCATCGGCGAACCAATAGGTGTGGAAATCGACAGGTTTCGTTAATTGGAGGGCGACACTACCGTCTTTAATCGCTTGCGTAACTTCAGAACGCGCACCCCAGAACGGCATCAGTGTGAAAGAGACCTGACAAAGAACGAAATAGGTAATAATCTCTTTCAGGTTAAGGGGTTGCGGTTCGGTGCTTGCTGCGTAGAAAGCAGTATAGACAAAGATATGCACCAACAGAAAAAAGAAATTTGTCGTCAAGCCAGCAAGGTTAGCAACCCGATATTGCATCCGCTTCTGGAACGATTTCGTTACAAATGCGAGATAGACATGGGAAGTCAGGTAGAGAGACCTCATCCGTTCGAGGCACTGAGATCGGCGATACGGACGGATTTACCCTTCTCTGCGGATTCATAAATACCGTCAAGCATCTGCATCAACATAATCCCTTGTTCCGCTGAAGATATAGGTTCTTTCCCGTCCACTATGCACCCTACAAAATGTTTAACCTCTTCGTCAAACCCGTTTATCCGCGGTGCGTTGAGCGGTTGGTCCACCTCTTTGCCGTTTTCTTCTGTGTAAAACGTGAATGGATTGAGCGTCGCACCGGCTTTGGTTCCCGCCACTTTGATGTAGTTATCGCCTGGGAGATTCAGTGCCCACGTCGTTTCAAGGATAATCGTCGCGCCGTTTTCAAAACGGATCTGAGCGAAGGTGCCATCATCGACATCGTATTTGACATCATCTGGTACAAGATGCCCGAAGTGAGAATAGACCGCGCCCATAACTTCAACCGGTCTTGGGGAATTCATTAACCACCAGATACAATCCAACGCGTGTACACCGATGTCAATGAGCGCGCCACCACCGGAACGTTCTTTATCGACGAACCAACCCTCTTTACCGATAGGAATACCGCGACGGCGGACGTAAGCGGCTTTACCGAAATAGATGTCGCCGAGTTCACCAGCCGTGACAAGCTGCTTCAGTCGTTGGGCGTTGCCACCGAACCGCTGTACGAGTGCATACATGAGCGTCTTACCGTTTTCGGCGGCTGTATCTGCCATCGCCTTGGCTTCTTGTGCACTCCGAGCAGGGGGCTTCTCGCAAAGTACATGTTTACCAGCGTTCAAGGCATCAATTGAGATCGGCGCGTGCAGAAAATTCGGTAGACAGACACTCACGGCATCGATATCTCTGTCTTCTAACATCTCTAAATGGTCGGTATAAATATTCTGTATTTTATATTCTGCTCCGACTTCTTCGGCGTGTGTTTTGTCTAAATCACAGACGGCGATGACCTCTGAACGCGGGTCAGCGACGTAGCCTTTGAGGTGTTGCATCCCGGGCCAGCCGAGTCCGATAACTGCCGCCTGGACTTTTGTTTTTTGATGACGCACAGGGCGTGCTCCTTTCGTTTTTGGAAGAATAGTTCTTGATACGGGGTCGTCAATCGGCACGGATGCCTTTTAACGGAAGACTGATTTCTGATGGTTTCCGAAACCCAATAAAACTATTCGTGGCGTAGTGCCTCTGTAGGGGTGAGACCGGCGGCTTTGTTTGCAGGGTAGAGTCCGAAGAATATCCCGATGAACGCAGAAACGCCGAACGCTATTAATGCCGCTTGAATTGAGACGACAGCAGGCCAACTCGCCTGCATGAGTTTTGAAATCACTAAACCGGAAATAGAAGCGAGGCTACTACCGATAAAGATACCGATCAAACCGCCGCAAATACTTAAAACAACCGCTTCAATCAGGAACTGGGTCAAGATGTCTTGTCGTCTCGCACCGATAGCCTTCCGTAACCCGATCTCGCGCGTCCGTTCTGTTACCGATACCAACATTATATTCATGATCCCGATACCGCCGACAAACAGTGCTACACTCGCTACACCGCCAAGGAGTATCTGAACGATCCGACTGACGTTCCCTACCTGTTTTATAATCTGCTTAGCGGTAAAAAAATCAAAATATTTTTCGTCGCCGTGTAACTGCCGCATAGCCACTTTGATTTCCGCAACAGCCTGTTCGACTTTTTCATAACTCTCGGCTTGGCAAGATAAGTATATCCAACCTTTATATCTTCCGATAAAACGGATCCCGAGTGTAGTGAGCGGGATAATTACGCGATTATCCCAACCCTCACTCGCCATACTATTGCCTTTCTCCTCCATTACGCCTATCACAGTAAACCGCTCTGAACCTATTCTGAGTTCAAGCCCAATCGGATCCTGCATCTGAAACAGATCTTTATGGACTTCAGACCCGATGACACACACAGGGTCCATTCGCTCAATATCGTTTTCCGTGATAAACCTACCTATTTGAATGAACCAGTTATTTGCCTCTTGATAGAATGGAGTTGTCCCGTGAATTTCAAGGGACTGACTAACGTGTTTGTGGGACACACGGCGGTTCGTTCCTGACTGTGCTACAGCCAGTTTAAGTGACGGGCAGTTGTCAATAATAAAGGCGAGGTCCTCGTATTCGATGTATTCGGGGTGTTTGTTTTCAATATACGCCCCGTCGTCTCTGCGGAGCTTATCTTTCCTGAAACAGACAATCATGCCTGCGCCACCGATCCGCTCCAGTTCAACGCGTATGAGGTGTTCGGCACCACCACCGACCGAAACAACGGCGACGACAGCGGCGATACCGATGATAATACCGAGCGTCGTCAATACGGAACGCAATTTATTTCGCAGAAGTGCTGCTAAACCGACGTTAATGCCTTGTGTAATCTGCATGGCTACCTAAAATTCCCTATCGCGAGCAGAGCTCGCTCCTACCTACGGTTTCATGGATTCGCCGCGCAACAAAAAGGCTCGGATGTCATAACGTCCCGGACGCTCAATAGGCAAATCACCGTTCTCGATCATCAGGTCGAGCGGGTTCGCATGGGTTCGTAACGGTAATTGGACGACCTCGTGCATACGCGCCGATTCATAGATTGCCATAATAATTTCGACAGCGGCACGTCCGTGCTTGGCTTCGCCACGGTGTTCGGCACCGCCTTCGATCCACGAAACGAGTTCGGCGGCTTGGGCAACGTGTTGGTTCGTACCGTCGGACGGACGTTCTTTCCAATCTTTCGCCTTATTATTCAGCAGACGGACACGGCCCTCCGTTACGTCCGCGATACCGTCTGTACCGTAGACGATACCACCCTGATAATTCGGTCTGCCGATCTCTTGTAAAAGCATGCCGATACAACCGCCCGCGAACCCGACGATACCGGCGCTTCTATCCTCAATCTGGATATCACGCTCATAACGCTCGGTTTTACGTTCAACGTTCCCGATGACCCACTCCGGCGCAGGATCACTGAGAACGTAGCGCATCATATCAAATAAGTGCGAACAGTCATTCAATAACCCTTGTCCGCCGTGGCAGATGATCTGTCTCGGTTCACCGATTGCGCCCTCAGCGATCAGGTTTCGGGCATCCGTCCACGCAGAATTAAATCGCCGTTGGTGCCCGATGACAACCTTTACATCGTTCCGCCTCGCAGCGATCAACATTTCATCGCATTCACCTAAACTCACACCCATCGGTTTTTCACAGAGTACCGCTTTCGGACTTCGCGCACAGGCAGCGATTGTCATCGGCGCGTGAAGTTTATGCCATGTCGCAACACTGACAATATCAAGACCTTCGTTATCCAACATCTCGCGCGCATCCAGATAGCAGTTTTCAGCGGGGACATCATACGTCTCCGCAAATCTGTCAAGTGCGGCTTGAACCGGATCCGCAAGCGCGACGATCTCTGTCTCTTCAACGCCTTGATAGCCGCGGGCGTGAGCATTCGCGATACCACCGCATCCGATAATTCCGACGCGATATTTAGAGGTTCCCATGTTCATACTTCCTATATTTCCGCCACACAATAGATTCACACACGTGGCGATAGAGTGAATAAAAGCGAAACGACAATTATTAAACAGACGGTGTAATACGCCCAAATTTTCCATGAACGCAAATTTTTTGTAACCTTTTTTTCAGGATTGCGTATTACAAAGCGCGTAGTCATATTTTGTATAGCATCAAAAATATAAATACGAAGAGAGGAAAATACAGATGAGTTTCCTTGTTGTCCTATCTGTCGTTTGGATTAACGTGCTTCTCAGATTTTCGAGACACTCCTAACTTCAGGTTGCCTTTTGAAACCCATTCGATTTTACGTGATATAAGAGGCTACAATGGGTTAAGCCCATAGCAGCCTCTTCACGTTTAGTAAAACCAACAAAGCAAACCGACGCGTCAAGATTATCGGCTAATTGCTCGTATCTTCACCGAAATGTGAAGCGACAATGACCAAATCTTGGATATTCACCATGCCGTCTCCGTTGATATCCCCTTTAAGGTCTTCCCCGGACTGCCCGAATTCACTCGCCACAAGCACCAAATCTTGAATGTTTACAGTACCATCGTCGTTAACATCCCAGGGTGTTGGTGGTGGTGGCGGCATCTCTACTGTCGTCGTGATTGTGACTTCAGCAGTCATTGTGCTATCGGTGCCAGAGGTCGCTGTCACAGTGATAGGGTAATCACCCGGTGATGTCAATAGATCCCCTTTAACCGCCAATGTCACTTCTTTAGATGCGCCGGCTTCAAGTTCAATTGAACTTTCACTGAGCGTGCCAAGCACACTCCCGCCAATACCGACCTCTGCTGAAGATTCGAGTGATACCGTATCCGTTGCATTGCCCGTGTTCGTGACTTTGATCGTATAACTCACGCCAACATTGGCCTCCATCGTAGAAAGTGCTGTATCTCCAACAATTTCTAAGGACACACCCGCAACTAACGGTGCCGATTCGGATTGGGTTGTATAGATATAATCGCCTGTGTTTCCAAAATCGCCATTGGCGGCGTTTCCGGCGGCGTAAAAGGTAACGGGACCGATGTCTGCGTTAGGTGCAGTCCACTGGAAGGTCCAACTGTTGGCATTATTTGTGCCTGTAGCGGTTCCCCCAAAAGTATGTTTAATGTACTGTTTACTATTTGCTTCCGAAAGCTGCGTATTCCCTGCTTCGTCGATTACAAAAGACCCAGCACGGGCACCCTCGGCATTCAGTGCTGTCATTTCAAATCCCCATTTGCTCTGTCCAGTACGCGACAGGTTGACAACAACCGTATACACTTCATTCGGTTCGTAGGTTTCGGGAATTGTCAGCATCAGTGAACCACCTGCGGTGTTGAGGTTGTTCCCAGCGTGGCACTGTGTGCAGTTCCCTTCAGTAGGTGCTCCAGTAAGTCCATCGGGTGGACCACCAGAGAAAGCGAATGCACTACCGGCACTTAAAGCAAAAAATAGGACAAGCACACCCCAAACAGCTAAGATATTTTTTCGATTCATCAAAGATTTTTCCTCTGTTTATACACTAAAAACGCCCCAACGCCGACTGCTAATCGGCGTTGATTCGCGGTTAGCTGAACCGGCAGGTCGGGGCGTTTTATTTTTTTATAGTTATCAGTTGTCGGTTATCAGTTATCAGTTAAGAGATAATTGGATTCTTGTGGCAGCCACGTTGAC
>JAAXHL010000045.1:0-3713 GCA_012270865.1 Candidatus Poribacteria bacterium
TGTCGGCCTGTCTCCTGTAACCAGAATGGGTCTTGAACTCACTTTAGCCTCCGAAAATCGACGCGTGCCGGTAATGTTACTCAAACAGCAAAGATACTCAACAGAACAAACGGGGTTTGAGTCCGCCCGTGGAGACTTTCTGCAAATTCCTCTGGAAAAACGAACTCCGTCCGCCGGCAGTGGAAATCAAGGAATCCTCATTATGACGGCTTCGCTCGTGACGGCGATACACTTAGTTGCCCAGCCGACAAATGCCAATTACTCATACCTTCGCGCAGGCTATTTTGTACCGCAGACAGCCTAAGTGAAATATCCTCTGGATTCCACCAAAACGCTAATGAAAACAACGGAAAAGTGGAGCACAAAAAGACTATTTAATAGCCAAAAACGGTCTAAAACAGGCCTAAAATGCTCTTCATCCAATATCTTGAGGATGTTTTCGCATAATTCATCATCGAGAAAACCTTTTTCTTTGAATACTTCCGTAGTCTCGTTTCGAAGTTGAAGCCATGAATACAGGCAACGGTTGCGTATTCCCGCAAAAAAGTTGCGATAAGATGTAGTCGTGATAAGGTGCTAATAGAAAAGATATAACCTGACCAAAGAAGAGACATTGGGTAACTGACAGATGTCAATCAGATATTCCCTAGGGTTAATACCTATAGTTGTTCTGATCATGCTCAGTGCAAAAGCCTGTGGCGGTGGAGACGGCTACCACAACGATTACGGGTACGGCTATGAGGGTGAAGGTTACGACGACTATTACGAAATCGAGAGCACAATCACAAACATCATTGACTCACGATCCTTCCTCTTGGGCGACACCCTTATAACGCATGATTCCTCAACCCGGTTCAAATACGGCAACGCTGACAACCTCGCCGTGGGCAGGCGCGTAGAAGTCGAAGGCGTCAGAACGGCTTCGGGAACAGTCATCGCCAGAGAAATCGAGTTTGAATATGACTAACCACATTATGGGAAAATTTCGTTGAAGCCGTGATAGGTGATACTGGTAGTGCCGTTGTGTCACGCATTGTGACAAACTGACGGAAACGTTGGCATTGCGATCCCGTTAAATTGCAGTTTATGGAAAACCCTCTACAAACGCTTCTTTGTTAAAATCAACCAAACCGGTTGCATTAGACTCTGAACATATTCGAAGAAATTGGTTTCTTTGATAATAA
This sequence comes from Candidatus Poribacteria bacterium, assembly GCA_012270865.1. GTDB lineage: Bacteria > Poribacteria > WGA-4E > WGA-4E > WGA-3G > WGA-3G. The sequence goes on from JAAXHL010000045.1 coordinate 1,185, forward strand.
ATCGCGTGAACATCCTTCAAAAACGCTGAACTGAAGGACACTTAGACCTGTTTCAGGCTGTCTTTTGCTGTTAAACAGTCATTTCGAGTTGCCAAATTATGCAGCCAAACAACACTTTCAGTACCACAGTCTCAAGTGTCCTGCATATTATCCCTCTGTTGTCTCCTATGGAATGGCTGGGACCAACGGCACGCGTAACCAACCATATCATCTCCTCCGGTTATATATTGACACGGTGCCTTCCCGTATGGTAAATTAAATGAGAAATATTTTCATTTAACCACGCAGATGAGCAGAGCGCTTACCTTATTGCTGACAATCGCCTTTCTGGGAACACAGCTGCTTTTATTTGCCCACACGGCTGAGTACGGCTCCTGGGAACACGAACATGAGGGAGCCGCCTGCGAGATCTGCCTGAGCGCCAAGTATCAGGACTGCGCAAGTCCCGGCGCCACAAGCGGAACCTGTGTTCTCCGCCACGCGCAGCACGTCCCGCAGGCACCCGCTGACGTTATAATCGTTTGCGATACCCACAACGCGGGAATCACCCGCGGACCTCCCATTTTCTCCTAAGCGGTAAAGACATCTTTTTAGGAATTCCCCAATATATGGGGAACGGTACTTTTTTCAGACAGGGAGGAAAAAAATGAATATATCACGTTTAGCGGTCATAGCCGCGTTTTTTGCCGTTTTGCCGTTTTCTCACATGTCCGCTTCGGCCGCTTCCGACCAGGAGATAGAAGCTCTCAGGAAGGAAATACAGGACATCAGATCGGAATATGAGAACCGGATTTTAAAGATGGAAGAAAAACTGGAGGAGATGAAGGCCGAAGCCTCTGAGGCCAAAACGACTTACTCAAAGAGCAAGGATAAAATCTACCCCAGCAGAGCCATTTACAACAGGAATCTCAACCCTTCAATCGGAGCGATACTGGGCGGACGATTCGCCGCTTTTTCTTCGGATGAGGACGAAATTCCCGGGTTCGTCCTGGGACACGAGGGAGAACGTGGGGCGGAAGGAATCTCTCTTGGGGAAACCGAACTTAATTTTTCGACAAGCGTTGACGATAAATTCTACGGCCACATAACCACGGCTCTTGCAGACCATGGAGACGGGGTCGAGATCGAGCTTGAGGAAGCCTACGTGGAGACCCTTCCCGGTTTTGGCCTTCCGACGGGAGCGACCATAAGAATGGGCCGCGCGTTCTGGACTATGGGATACCTGAACGAGCATCACGCCCACGCCGACGATTTTGCCGATCGTCCCTTGCCTTACAGGGTGTTTCTCGACAAGGCCTTTAACGATACCGGAGCGCAGATTTCATACGTGCTTCCAACCGACTTCTATGTCGAGGCGGGAGGCGGTGTTTTCCGCGGAGACGATTTCCCGTTTGCAGGGGCTGAGGGTAACGACATAAACTCATTCAGTGCCTTCCTGCGGATAGGCGGTGACATAGGGCAGAATTCATCCTGGAGGATCGGAGGCTATCTGCTTGACGGAGAGGCAAGCGGTCGCGGCGGCGGACACGGACACGAAGACGAACATGGAGACGAACATGCTGCTGAAAACGGTCATGGTCATGAGGAAGANNCCGACAGGAAACATCCGCCAGAAAGAGGTGCTTCTCCAGGGCGAGTATTTCTGGCGTGAGGAAGAAGGCGTCTACACTCTTGCGGAAGGAGACGAGGTCCACGAAGAGCACCTCGACGGAGGAAGCCACGGCTGGTATGCGCAAGGGGTTTTCAAGTTCTCGCCGAAATGGAGAATCGGCGCCCGCTATTCCCAGCTATACTCTCCCGAGGATTCAGGGATAGATCACGATCCCTACGCGGTGGCGCTCATGGGGGACTGGTCGAACAGCGAGTTTTCGCGCATACGCCTTCAGTACAACTACGAAAAAGTAGGAGAAGATCTAAGCGACAACCAGATTCTTCTCCAGTACATAATGGCCATAGGTGCACACGCCGCACATAAATATTGAGGACAACTGTGACACGAAACATTATCTGATTCTCTTTTCCATCCTCCTGCCGGGGCTACTTTTCGTGGCCCCGGCATATTCCTTCGCAAGGGTAAAAGTATTTCTCTGCAAACCGAAATGGGCGGCACTGNNCCCAAGAAATCGTAGGAACTAACGGCCCCAAGTACATACATATTGACACGGCACTTTCTCGTATGGTAGGTTAAATGATAATATTTCTCATTTAACCATGCAGATGAGCGGAACATTTTCCTTATTGCTTACAATCGCCTTTTTGGGAGCGCAGATGCTCTCCTTTGCCCATGCAGCCGAGTGCGGTTCTTGGGAGCACAAACATGAGGGAACTGAATGCGAGATATGCCAGAACGCCAAGTATCAGGACTATACAGATCCCGACGCCACCAGTGAAGTCCGTGTTCTTCACCGCGCACAGCACGTCCCGCAGCCAATCGCTGACGTTATCGTCGTTCGGGACACTTGCGAAGCGGGAATTACTCGCGGACCTCCCCTTTCCTCCTAAGCTGTAAACAGACTTTTTATTCCCCGC
>JAAXHL010000045.1:3860-13653 GCA_012270865.1 Candidatus Poribacteria bacterium
GCTACCTCGGCCGTGCAGAATCCACACTACATAAGGGCGCGCCCAAGCCTGATATCCAAAGCGCGCAAAGCCGATTTGCTGCTCTGCTCGGGCGCAAGTCTTGAGATAGGCTGGCTTCCGATTCTGCTTCGGAAGGCAAGCTCCGACCTCCAACCCGGCTCCATCGGTTACCTTATGGCGTCGCATCTGGTCACCATGCTTGAAGTCCCGGTTGTGATCGACCGCAGCATGGGAGATATACATCCAGAAGGCAATCCCCACGTGCACCTGAATCCGTACAACCTGATGACGGTGGGTGAGACTCTCGCTGACCGGCTTTCGGGGATAGATCCTGAAAACGCCTCTTTTTACAAGGATAATTACCGGGATTTTTCGTCGCGTTTTCGCGTTGCGATTTCCCGATGGGAATCCGAGGGTGCTACGCTTAAAGGAAAACCGGTTGTGGTTCATCACCAATCGTTTGTTTATCTGATTGACTGGCTGGGAATGAAACGAGTGGGAACACTTGAACCAAAACCCGGCATTCCGCCGACAACTTCTCACCTGAAAAATCTGCTGCGAAAGTTAAGAAGCAGCCCGGCGGACGTGATTATCCGCACTCCTTACGATCCGGATGACGCGAGTGAATGGTTGTCGGAAAAAACCGGGACAAGGGCAATCGTGCTTCCTTATACCGTTGGCGGCGACGAGCAGAGCGGCGACCTGTTTGCACTGTTTGACAGAACTATAGCTTTGTTGAAAGAGACATATCGTGTTAATCGGTGAACTTCTGGAAATTATCGGGCCGGCAGTGGCTGCCGGCCTCATGATTGCGCTCACCCACGCTCCTCTTGGTATTGAGGTGCTTCGCCGCGGCATCATCTTTATTGATCTTGCGGTGGCGCAGATTGCGGGCCTTGGGCTTGTGGTCGGCAATATGTTTATCCATGATCCGTCTCCGTGGCTGATCCAGTTCATAGCGCTTGGCTGCGCGGTCGCAGCAGGGCTGTTTTTCCGCAAGGTGGAAACTGCAATGCCAGAGCGACAGGAGGCGATCATAGGGTGCACTTTCGTACTTGCCGCATCGCTGGCGCTTTTGCTACTGGCCGATCACCCTCACGGTGGAGATGAGGTAAGGCACCTGCTTTCGGGACAGATGCTGTTTGTGACATGGACAGATGTAGCGAAACATGCACCCATTTACGCATTGATACTGCTGACTTGGTTTTCCAAGCCAGAGGTGCGAAACAACATGGGATTTTATCTGATCTTCGCTCTCGCCATCACTTCATCGGTTCAACTGGTCGGCGTTTACGTAGTCTTCGCAAGCCTTATACTCCCGGCTCTGGCCGTGGTACAAGTCAAACGGCCGTATCTTACCGCGTGGCTCTGCGGAGTGGCGGCGGTTCTATCCGGTATCGCCTTCGCCGTAGCGTTCGATATGCCCGCCGGACCGATTATCATACTGTCATACACCGTGACGGCCCTGATTATACGAGGGGTTAGGATAGCAAACTGGGATCAGAAAACTTAAGAAGAGTTTATTGTGCGCACCCTAGTAAGCAATTTGCGAACCAACACAATGCTACCGTTAAAAGTTGCGTATCGATCAATGCGGTGTGTCCAGGTTTCACAGCCACCTTTGAAGATGCAGAGCAGATGGGCGCACGAAATGAAACAGTTGTCGTTAAGTAAATCCTTTCGATACGAAACGTTAGGAGGTTAGAGAGATGAAACAATTTGATGTTGTTGTTGTTGGAGCCGGTCCGGCAGGGATAGGGGTTGCTGCTATGCTTAAGGATTTGGGTATAAAGCGAATGATTGTTCTTGAGAGAGAAGAAGTCGGCGCGACTTTCGATAAATGGCCGAAGGAAATGCAATTCATAACCCCTTCATTTACAACTAACTTTTATGGTCATCTTGACCTTAATGCGGTTATATCCGGGACCTCGCCAGCATATATGCTTCGAAAGGAACACCCTACCGGCAAGGAGTATGCGCGGTATTTAAGAGACGTATCAGAATATTTTGATTTGCCGGTTATTGAACATACAAATGTAGAGAAGGTGCTTCACTCTGAAGACTCTTTTAAGGTTCATATTACTGAAGGAAAGCCGATAGAGTCTCGCTTTTTGATTTGGGCGGCCGGAGAATTTCAATACCCGAATACAAGTTCTATTTCAGGTGCTGAATTGTGTTTGCACAACAGCCAAGTGAAAAGCTGGGAACACGTTAAAGGCGATGAAATTTATATTATCGGCGGTTATGAGAGTGGCATTGATGCAGCCGTCCATTTAAGTCGATTGGGCAAAAAGGTTTGTGTATTAGACCGTGATGAGAAGTGGAGTAAAAAAACAACTGACCCAAGTGAAAACTTATCGCCTTTTACGTTGGAGAGGTTGAAGCAAGAAATGATTTATAACAGGATTGAGCTTGTTGGTAAATCCATGGTTAGGGAGATAAGGCTGGAGCAGGACAAGTATTTGATTTATGTCAGAGGCAAATCATTACCTTATCAAAGTGCCACACCACCCATTTTGGCAACAGGATTTAAAAGTAGCTTGGTCGTCATTAAAGACTTGTTTAATTGGAAGAAAAATAAAGCTTATTGTTTGCTGAATGAGCAGGATGAATCAACCAAAACTCCTGGATTGTTTCTCGTTGGTCCACAAGTTCGTCATGATGATCTTACTTTTTGTTTTATTTATAAGTATCGGCAGAGGTTTGGTGTTGTCGCTAACGCAATTGGAAAACGGTTGGGTATGGATACAACGCTGCTTGAGCTATATCGTAATGAAGGTCTCTACCTAGATGATTTGAGCTGCTGCGGAAAGGAGTGTGTTTGCTGATGCAAGAAGAATTAGTTCAGAAAAAAATTAAGGCCAATATAAGCGTACAATGGTTATGCCAATTGATTGCCAGTTTATCTTGGTTCGCTTCCGTTATTGCTTACGGATCATTTGAACTGGGTGATTGCCTGCAATCGTTAGCTGCATCCGCGTGGACGGTATCTAATATTATGAATTATTTTACTAACAAAAATTATGTCATAAGCCAAAGCATGTGACGGTGGAGTTAGAAGGCCAGTGTCAACATAAGTGGCTTCTGGCGCATACGATACCTTTAAGTTTGGAACTCTTGAACAAAGACGCCGGTTGATGAACTTTGTATTTTCGAACCTAGAGCTAGAGGGATTAACCCTTTGTTATACCTCTCCCCTTGAAAAAACCGTTTGATAGGTTCGTAAATGCGTCTAATATTGAAGAATGGCGCGCCCGGAGGGATTCGAACCCCCAACCTCTTGATCCGTAGTCAAGCGCTCTGTCCAGTTGGGCTACGGGCGCGGAGAAAGCAACGCTTCCTAATGGTTCCTGAGCCAAGCGGCGCAGTCAACCGGAAAACAGCAGGAAGAATTAACAATACAGATTTCTATATTATAATAGTCGTTCTGAATTTTATTTCGGGAAAAACAAGATGGAAAAACTCGAGTCGCTTCTCGACATTGAAGTCGAAACCTACCTGCGCAGGGTAAAAGACAAAGAAGAGATAAAGAACCTCGTTTCCGGGAACCTCTCCAAGAAAACCTACGCAAAATTTCTGCTTACTTTCTACATAATCGAATTTCTGAGTCAAAGAGCGGTTAACATGGCAAGCATAAACACAGAAACCTCAGATCCTTACCTGAGCAGAAGGTTCCATTCCTGCGCGCAGGGAGAACTAGGACACGCCGAGGTGGCGCTTCGTGACCTCAAGGATCTCGGGGAAAAGGAAGTCAATCCTTTCTGTCTGGAAATCGTAAGGAAATACGACGAATTTCTGCAGAACGCCGCCGAGCAATTTCCTCTCGCGATACTCGGACACTCCTATCTGTTTGAAAACGTATCGGGGCTTCTTTTTCCTGAGATAGAGACCGTTCCCGACGACCCTTCAATGTTCATAGAAATCCACGCCAAGGAAGACCCTATACATTCCATGGCGATAAAAAGAACGGTGAAGAAGGTTGAAGAAACTCTGAGCCCAGATGATATAGAAAGAATAGTGCGGTTCAGCAGGGAAAGCGGAGATTACCTGATGCGGCTATTTGACTCCCTTGCTTAAACCCAGGATCTCGCCGTAGCGAAAACACGAGACCAGATGGTCGTTTACCACCCCGGTCGCCTGAAGATGCGAGTAGACGATGGTGGGCCCCATGAAACGAAAGCCTCTTTTTTTTAGATCACTACTCACCGTCACTGAAAGTTCCGTCATAGCCGGTATTTCCGAGGGTTTCTCCCAGCTGTTCGCAACCGGGACTCCGCCGGTGAATCCCCACAGGTAATTGGAAAAGCTTCCGAACTCGTCCCGTATCTCAAGGAACCGCGCGGCGTTGTTTATTGAAGCCTCTATTTTCTTTCGGTTCCGTATTATTCCGCTGTCCGACATGAGTTCCCGTATCTTTTTCTCTCCATAACCGGCAACCTTTTCCGGATCAAATCCGTCGTAAAGACGCCCGTAGTTCTCCCTTTTGCGAAGAACCGTAAGCCAGCTGAGCCCGGCCTGGGCGGATTCGAGGACCAGAAACTCAAACTGCTTTTCATCGGAGAAAACGGGCACTCCCCACTCGGTGTCGTGGTAAGTCCTCTCAAGATCGGTTTGCTCGCACCAAGGACATCTCCGCATTTTATTCCTCCAGACAGTTCAAAGAAAAGCGTTGTAAAGAAACCCGAAAAAAAGCACTTGCGGAACGGCCACTACGGGAAGCAGCAAGGCCGTCTTTCTGCCTATGCTAGTCCAGAGAAGTCCGATCTCCGTATAGTCGGTCACAACCCCCGCCATCAGAAAAACGAAGGGATTTCCGAATGACTGAACCTTGTCGTAAATTTCAAACGCCACAAGCGAACTTCCTTCGCTGCAGACCTCAATCACGGTAGCTCCGGCAAGGGTGAGCAAAAGGCCCCGGGCGTCCGGACCTAGATACCGCATAAAAAATTCCCCGGGTACGTACACGTCTATCAGAACCGCCATTACAAGACCGACTATGAGCCACCAGAGGATCATGTTAGAAAGACCGAGACTTCCCCTCAAAACCCCCGCGACGCTTTCTCTAAGGGAGAAGTTCCTTATCTTTTCCCACTCGTATCCTTCCTCCCCGTCCCCGACATCGTTTTTCTCCACATAACCGCCCCGTTCAAGCATCCCGAAGATAAAGCCCGTAACAATCGCGATAAATCCGGCCGTGAATATGAACAGAACACCCTTCCACCCGAAAAAGCTCATAAGAAGAATGGTCACGGGAAAATTCGCCCAGGGAGAAGCGAGAAGAAACGTTATCACCGCCGGAACACCTGCCCCTTTTCTGTAGATCTGAATCGCTATTGCGAGTATTCCGTGCGAACAGGAAGACATCAGAAAACCCGCTGCAAGCGCATAGAAAAGAGACGAATTCCCCGCTCTGCCAAGGTATCTGTATATAAACCCCTGGGGAACGAAGTAATCTACTGCCCCGCCCAGAAGAAAACCCACAATAAGCGGGATGGCGAGCAGCTTCAGATAACCCAGGAGGGAAGCATTAAGGGCCGAAAACGGCGGCAGGAAGGAAGCGACAACCAGGCAGAGAAGCAAAGCAAGAGAAATTTTCAGGTTTCGGCTGACTCGAAGAGGTTCGCCTGGCGGCGGAGTGTGGCAACATGAAACCTCGTTCATTCTACTAATCTTAACATAATTCAAAGTCCCCACCGAACGCTCCGCAATCTTTCCCGCAGCGCAACGAAGAAAAAGCTTTTCCGTTTGTCCGCTTTTTTTTCTAGGGTAGAATCCTTGCGTGATGAAAAAGAGAATCGTAGTAGCCATGAGCGGAGGGGTCGACAGCGCCACCACTGCCGCCCTTCTTAAGTCCCGGGGTCATGAAGTCATAGGAATGACCATGCAGCTTTGGGATTACGGAGAGAGCGAGGGAGGGTGCTGCTCCGCAGACGAGGTCTGCGACGCGAGAAGAGCCGCATACGAGATAGGCATACCCCACTACGTGGTAAATTACATGGATTCTTTCAAGGAACTCGTGGTCTCCGATTTCATAAGCAAGTACGATTCGGGAGAAACGCCTATACCCTGCGTGCTCTGCAATCAGTTCATGAAATTCGATTTTCTTTTGAAGCGGGCTCTTGAGCTTGACGCGGATTTTCTCGCCACGGGCCACTACGCCAGAATATCCCGCAGCACCGAAACCGGCGAGTATTCCCTCGAGCGGGCCGTTGACTCCACCAAAGACCAGTCGTACTTTCTTTTCACCCTCGGTCAGCGGGAACTTCAGAAACTCATTTTCCCCTTGGGAGACAAAACGAAGACCGAGGTGAGAAAAATTGCCGAGGACATGGGGCTCAGGGTCGCCGCAAAGGCCGAGAGCATGGGCGTTTGCTTCATCACGGGAAGCAGTTACAGGGAATTTCTTGAGCCCTACCTGGAGAGAGGAAAAAGAGAAGGAGACATCGTGGACATGCGGGGGAACCCTGTAGCTAGACACAGGGGAATTGCGTCTTTTACCATCGGGCAGAGGCGCGGACTCGGTTTCGCGAAGGGAAAGCCGATGTATGTCGTCGGTATTGACGCAGAGCGAAACGAGGTAAGGGTCGGAGAGGAAAAAGACCTTTACAGCAACGCCCTTACGGCGGGAAATCTCTCCTGGGTCATCCAACCTCCGGAAGGAGAGATCGAATTATGCTCTAAAATAAGATACCGCCACGGCGCGGTTCCTTGCAGAGTAACGGTCACCGACGACGGGAAGGCCATAGTGAATTTCTCGGAACCGCAGAAAGCCGTAACGCCCGGCCAAGCGATTGTTTTCTACAAGGATGAAACAGTGATGGGCGGCGGCTGGATAAAAGAGGCGTACACGCAATGAGAAAGATCTCTGTCGTAACCTTGGGGTGCAAGGTTAACCAGTATGACACGGCCGCCTTGCTTAACCACCTTCCATCCTCCGAGTTCGTAAAGAGCGAAAAATTTGACGAGCCGGCGGACGTGTACATAATAGACACCTGCACCGTCACCCACAAGGCGGATTCAGAAGCCAGAAACTACGTATACAGGGCAAAAAGAGCGAATCCCCGAGGCGTTGTAATAGTCACGGGCTGCTACGCCCAAGTCTCTCCCGAGAATCTCTCCGCCATGGAGGAAGTCGACTACGTAATCGGAAACTCGCACAAGTTCTCATCCCTTCTAGGAATCATTCGCCGGGGCGAGGTTCAGGGTGAGCCGAAGGTTCTCGTATCTGATATCTTCAGAGAAAAGAAACGAAAATTCGATACCCCCGATATAAGGTTCTTCCCTGACAGAACAAGGGCATTTCTCAAGGTACAGGACGGTTGCAATTACGCCTGCACGTTTTGCGTGATCCCGAGGGCGCGCGGGCGGTCTCGCAGCCTGGAGGCGGATGAAGTTGTCTCAAGGCTAAAAACCCTCGCGCGTGCAGGTTACAGGGAAGTTGTGCTCACCGGGGTTCATCTGGCAAGTTACGGAAGGGACATAGGTTCGGACCTCGTCGGCCTGCTGGAAAAGATTGAAAAGTCGGGGACGGTACGCAGGATAAGACTGAGTTCGCTTGACCCCGCGGACACTAGGAAGGAACTGATCAGTTTCGTCTCGAACTCCGAAATAGTCTGCCCGAGTTTCCACGTAGCGCTTCAAAGCGGAGACAAAGACATCCTGAGAAAAATGAGAAGAAGATACAGTCCTGAGCAGTTCCTTGAGTGCACGGACACCATACGTAGCGCATTGCCGGAAGCTTCAATTGGTACGGACATAATGGTCGGGTTTCCCGGGGAAACACATGAGCAGTTTGAAAACTCCCGCGATGTCGCGGCGGCATCGGAACTTACCTATTTCCACGTGTTTCCATACTCAATAAGAAAAATGACCCCGGCGGCAAACATGAAAGATCAGGTCAACCCGCAGGTAAAAAAGGAAAGGGCTGCGGAGCTTCGGGCTCTCGGAAAAACAAAAAAAGAAAATTTTTACAGGAAGTTCATCGGCAAAACCCTTAACGCCATTGTCGAGAGCAAGTCGAACTGCACCACGGAAAACTACATAAACGTAAAGCTGATTGCGGGCAGCATCAGTGCCGGGACCGAGGTGAAAGTAGAAATAAAAAACGTAAGGAATGAAGTTGCCTACGCAATTGCCGTGTAAGCAGTTTTCTGAAAAACTCTCTTCGGTCCCGCGGCACCCTTAACGGATGTATTATCTTCCTTGCTCTTCTCCCGTTACAGTCGTTAATCTCTCTACATTGGCACGGGCAGTGTGATAGCGCCTTAATGAATCGTAATATTGAGATCTGGCGTCGAACAAGGTGCGTTGCGCGTCAAGTACTTCATGATAGGAGAACCTGCCTTTGGCAAATTCAATGCGTGCCAGTGCAAATGCTTTTTCCGCAGACGGCAGCAGTTCCGTTCTCAATCTTTGCGCCTCCGAGTAATAAGTGCTCCATTGCTCCCAACTCTCCGTAAGTTGTTGCTCCAGAATCAATTTGACTTGTTGAGCATTGCTTGCTGTCCGCGCGACTTCCGCACGTGCCTTGGCGACATTTCCCCTGTTTTGATCAAAGACCGGTATGGGAAGCGAGACGGAAAAAACAAACGCCTGATCGTCGCTCACTCTGAATTCCCTTACCCCGAAGCTGAAGTTCGGATCCGGGATAGCCCGCGCGCGTTCAAGATCCAGCAGCGATTCCTTCTCCATCTTTATATGGGAAAACCTTAGCATATCGGGAATACGAGCTAGGTTCGCGCGGTAGTTTTCTACGGAACTGGGGGCTTTAAGTTCAAAGAAGTGAGCATGGTCAAGCGAACAGTGCAATGCGGAAGCTCCCAACAATTTCGCAAGCTTTCCCTTGGCAACTCTCAGTTCATGTTCCTTTCGTTCACGCGCGATAACACTCGTGGCATAAGCCACTTCTGCTTTGCTTAGCTGAATTTCCGGTTCCGCCGCTGCTTGCACCTGCTCAGATACGGTGTCAAGAACATCCTTTGCCAACTGTTCCTGTTCCAGCGCAAGTTTGACCTCTTCATCCTTGGCCAAGGCGTCATAATATGCTACACGAACATCGCGCTTGATGTTTAGCCGTTCAGCCATTAATGCCGTACCAGCCGCCCCACGGGCTGCTTCCGCGGCTCTCCTTCGTGCTGAACGCTTACCGCCAATCTCAACGGTTTGCCTTAAACTGTAGGTAAACTCAGCCGAATCCGCTCCACCGAAGTCACCACTGCCGACAACATTTGCCGCCTCAAATCCAATTTCCGGATTCGGCAGGTATCCGGCCTGTTTTTCGATGCCTTTTGCAACTTCCACATCTGCAGCAGCCGATTCAAGGCGCGGTGAATAATCCAGAGCGTTTTGAATTGCATCCGACAGGGTAAATACGGGACCGGTCTTGTAGACACATTCTGTGTGTTTATGAACTTCGGGCGAGTGCGGTTCTTCAGCTCTCAACGGCTGTGACAAAACTCCCGCCAGCAAAACAGCTACGTAAAATCCGCATAACGATGTTTCTCGCATTTAAATCTCTAAAATCGTTAAATCATCAGTTTTCGTCCCAAAACATGCCAACTGGACGAACTGTGGATTCAGCAAAAGATCGTATAACTCTCGAATACAGACTTCATGTTCTTCATGGTAAGTTACAGGATTAAGGCTTGATAAAAAACGCAAATAACATACATCAAATTATCAAAAGAGGGTAAGTCGGTAAAACCTCTTCCATTTTTGAGAGTTCGACTTCCTTCCTGAAACAGATGCCGGACTCACCGGGGACGGGGCAATCCGGAGAGCATTCCGTTTCTGA
>JAAXHL010000200.1 GCA_012270865.1 Candidatus Poribacteria bacterium
TTACAATATCGTCCAAACTATAGTATTTTATAGTAAAATCCGAAAATAAATGAACACTTGTCCGAAGATAACCCCCCTAACCCCCCTTATCAGGGGGGAAGAAGATGGGAATTGCTTCGATTTGATGTGTTTAAATAACTATGGGCTTTGCTATAAAGCGTGAAAACTATAGTAAAACCTATAATTAACGAGACATCTATAGAAGGCGGGGTTACAAACCCCGCCTGCAACGGGACAGTTTTTTGTTCTTTAAAGTGTCTTTTTATTTCAGGGTTTTACTATATATTTGCGAATGGACTAATCGGATCGGAGTGCGTCAACGGGTGTGAGTTTCGCTGCTTTATTTGCAGGATACAACCCGAAGAAGATACCGATAGCGGCAGAAACGATTAAGGCGATCAGCATGGTGGTGAATGAGATGACAGATGGCCAGTTGCTCCCTTCCCAGACGAACCTTGAGATGAGTGCGGCGGTGCCGCGTCCCATAAAGATGCCTAATATTGCGCCGAGCATACCGCCTACGAGTGTCAGTACGGCTGCTTCAATCAGGAATTGCGTTAAAATATCGTTTCGTGTTGCGCCGAGTGCTTTCCGTAATCCGATCTCCCGCGTCCGGTCGGTAACAGAGACGAGCATGATGTTCATGACCCCGATGCCGGCGACCATGAGGGCGATACCTGCGATCCCTCCCATTAGTGCTTTCATGACAAGTCCGACCTTATTTGCGGTTGCTAATTCTTCTGTAGCTGTCCAATAATTATATTCTTCACCTGTGTTGTTGTGTTGTCTTCCTAAAACGGTTTTAGAATCGACTATTGCTATGGGGATGGTATCAACATCAACGGCTTCGACGCGGATACGTTCGACATCCTGCCGCCCTTTGAACCGCTGTTGGAGTGTTGTGATGGGAATGATGAATCGGTCGTCCCATCCAGAGGTATCCATTGCGTCGCCTTTCTCTTCCATGACCCCGATGACTTTTAGGCGTACTTCATAGAGTCCACTTCTCCCGTAGCGATACGACTCACGTGCGGCTTTAATCTCTTTTCCAACGGGGTCTTCATCAACGAAGACCTCTTCAGCGACTTTCGAGCCGATAACAGCGACGCTACTTGCGGCTTCTACCTCTTCTGGGGTAAAGAATCTGCCGTTTGAGGTGTACCAGTTATGGGATCGGTCATACCCGGCAGTTGATGCGACGATACGGGATTCCTTTGATCGTCCCTTGTAATTGACGTTCCATCCTGGCATATCGTCTTCAGCGACGACATCAACGACCCCGCGTGCGTGCTTGAGGATTTCAAATGCGTCTTCGGTTTCCAGGTCCTCGGCTCGGTTTCTTTGCCAGCGTCCTCTACCGCGTACCGCTTCGCCGGCTGCGCGGCTCAGCGTTCCAGATTGTTTGTCCCAATCGTCTTTATAGATTTCGATAATTTTGGTGCCGCCGGTTCGTTCAATTTCACGCAGAACCATGGCACTTGACCCGTCTCCGACAGATACCATACTCACAACGGAGCCGACGCCGACGATAATCCCTAAGATTGTCAATGCGGATCGGAGCGGGTTACGCCGCAAGCTGGAAATGCCTAAAATGATACATTCAAGTAGATTCATATTTTTATATTTCCTTGCGGTTCGGTTAGGATGTTTTTGTAAATACGGTTCTGTCCGTATATCCAGGGTACCCGTTGGTTGCGCTTCGATTCTTATTAGTTGTCAGTTACTTTCTTATATAAGTCTCTTTTGCTGTGCCTGCGAGAAGTCGTCAACTGATAACCGATAACTACCTTTATGGTATCTCCTAATCGGTGCGTAGTGCCTCGATCGGTGAGAGTGCCGACGCTTTTATTGCGGGATACAGTCCGAAGGAGATACCGATTATTGCCGAGAATGACACGGAAATCAATATCCACTGCGTTGAGATGACCGAGGGCCATTCTGGGACGATTTGGACGATTTTGACGGCGAGGAGCGCCATTCCTTCGCCAGCGAGCATTCCTACTCCGATGCCAATCACACCGCCGACGGCACACATCGCGACGGCTTCTATTAAGAACTGGACTAAAATGTCCACCCGTTTTGCGCCGACAGCTTTTCGGAGTCCGATTTCGCGTGTGCGTTCTGTTACGGCGACGAGCATCATGTTCATAATCCCGATGCCGCCGACGAGGAGCGAGAACCCTGCGATACTCCCGAGTGCGATTTTTATGACGTTACCGATTCTCTCTAATTGCGCCATCCCTTCGCGCATGTCTCTAACCATAAAGAAGTCGTCTTCACCTTTATGCCGTTTCCGCATAACGGTTTTCACTTCCTCAATTGCTTTTGGTATTTCTTCAACTGTATTGGCATGGACGGAAAGCATTGCAACTTGGTCGTTTCCGGTGAAGCGTTTCTGTGTTGTTGTCAGTGGCATGAAGACCATATCATCCAAGTTCCATCCGAATCGTAGGCTTTGTCCTCGGTGTGCCATCGTCCCGACGACGGTAAAGCGCTCGGTAATGCGCGTATGGTCTCTTCTGCCCCACCGGTCGCGGCGATCGCCGCCTCTACCGATTTTAATCTCTTGTCCTAAAGGTGAGGCGTTACCAAATAAGGTCGTAGCGACCTCTTGACCGAGTACACAGACTTTTGTTTCGTTCACAATATCTTCTTCGGAAATGAAGCGTCCTTGCTCAATCGCCCAATCCATGGCATCTGCGAACGTGTAGTTTACACCGTTATAGCCTGTTCGTGATTCGGATCCATCGGAGGCTTGGACGAGTACGCCTCCCCATTCAGGAATTCTCGGCACAACAACTTTCACAGATGGACATTCTGCTTCAATTGCTAACACATCTTCAAATTTAAAGTATTCGTTGCTACGATTCCGGACCCATCGGTTGCCTACCCGTTTATGACGAGACCGATACATTGTGAACTGATTCACACCCCCCAATTTTTGGGCATCTTGTAGCACAATCGCCTTGGCTCCGTCGCCGATAGCTATCATCGCCAGGACTGCTGCGACCCCGATGATAATCCCGAGCATCGTCAGCAGTGAACGGAGTTTATTGCTACGAATCGCAGAGATTCCGACAGATAACCCTTCAAATATACGCATCTCACGCCTCCGAATTAAAAGTATGTTTGTATATTTACTTTTTAGACAGAGAAGCAAAAAAAAAGTTCGCGCTTTTTTTTGAAGAGTTTCCTGTTAGAAACGGATTCTGCACCTCAATTCTGGTGAATTTTTAGACGTGATTGCGCAAAAAGGGTTTAATGCTTCCGTATCGGTTGGCATGTGTTATTCTGTTCGGAGTGCCTCAATTGGCGAGAGTGCCGATGCTTTCACTGCGGGATATAATCCGAACAGGATACCGATTATTGCCGAGAATGATACTGAAATGAGTATCCATTGTGTGGAGATGACGGCTGGCCATTCGGGGACGATCTTGGCGATTTTGACGGCGAGAACTGCCATGCCTTCACCGGCGAACATACCTAATCCGATGCCGATTGCGCCGCCGACGCTGCATATAACGATGGCTTCCATGAGGAACTGTGCCATGATGTCTAAGGGTTTCGCGCCGAGTGCTTTTCGGAGTCCGATTTCGCGTGTGCGTTCACTGACGGCGACGAGCATCATGTTCATAATCCCGATGCCGCCGACGAGGAGCGAGAACCCTGCGATGCTACCTAAGGCGATTTTAATCATCTTGCTGATTTTTTCTAACTGTGCCATCCCTGAACGCATCTCGAAGATTCCGACGAAACTGTCATCGCCTTTATGTCGTTTTCGGATAACGGCTTTTACTTCGTCAATGGCTTTCGGGACATCCTCAACGGTATGCGCGTAGACGACGATATCCTGAATCTGGTCGTTGCCTGTGAAACGTTCTTGGACTGTAGAGATCGGTATAAAGACGAGGTTATCGTAGCTCCAACCGAACCGGAGGCTTCGCCCGCGCGGTGTCAGCGTCCCGACGACGGTGAACCGTTCCGTAGAGCGTTTACTGTCTCTGCGTCCCCATCGATCGTAACGTCCGCTGCCTTTCGCGATTTTGATCTCTTGTCCTAAGGGTGATTTGTCCCCGAACAATTCAGTCACGACTTCTTGACCGAGTACACAGATTTTTGTTGCGTTTTGTACGTCTTCGTCTGTAATGAAGCGTCCTTCTTGAACATCCCAATCCATTGCGACTGGGTAGTTTTCATCTACGCCGTTGTAGCCGGCGCGGGTTTCGGAGCCGTCAGCGGTTTGTATTAAGGACCCTCTCCATTCTGGGATTCGAGGCGTGACGGCGCGGACTGATGGACATTCGGCTTCAATTGCGAGTACATCTTCGTATTCCATGTATTCGTTGCTACGGATGCGAATCCACCGACTTCCTTCTCGTTTATACGTTGTGCGGTACATCGTGAACTGGTTTGCCCCACCCAATTTTTGTGCGTCTTG
Source organism: Candidatus Poribacteria bacterium (assembly GCA_012270865.1). Taxonomy (GTDB): domain Bacteria; phylum Poribacteria; class WGA-4E; order WGA-4E; family WGA-3G; genus WGA-3G. Next base: position 4,439 of record JAAXHL010000200.1, read on the forward strand.
TAGTACGATAACCTTTGCCCCGTCGCCGATAGCGATCATTGCGAGGACTGCTGCGACCCCGATGATAATCCCGAGCATCGTCAGCAGCGATCGCATTTTATTTGCCCGGATTGCTGACAGCCCGATTGATAGTCCTTCAACTAAGCGCATCTCTCCTCCTAAAATTTTCGGAAACTTCACGGGTATTAAAACCATAGTATTTGACGTATTTTTTGGAAATAGGTTTATTATCTGTCGCGTTGTGATCGCTGGCGCGTGGCTTTAAAGAAAAAAGGCGCGCTTTAGGGGCGCGCCTGCAAGTACGGGTATTGGCTGAACGGTTTATTTTATTCCTGACGTAATGCTTCAATGGGTGTGACGATGGCGGCTTTGATCGCTGGATACATACCGAATGAGATGCCAATCACAGCGGAGAAAGATACAGAGATCAATACCCACTCCGTTGAGATAACGGCTGGCCATTCGGGAACGATCTTGGCAATCTTGACGGCGAGGAGTGCCATCCCTTCACCAGCGAGTACGCCTAATCCGACACCGATTGCGCCACCGACACCGCACATTGCGACTGCTTCCATGAGGAACTGTGCCATGATGTCTAAGGGTTTCGCGCCGAGTGCTTTTCGGAGTCCGATTTCACGGGTCCGTTCATTGACAGCGACGAGCATCATATTCATGATACCGATGCCGCCGACAAGGAGTGAGAATCCGGCAATACTTCCCAAGGCGATTTTAATCACCTTGCTGATCTTTCCTAATTGCGCCATGCCTGAACGCATCGCCTGAATTCTAATGAAATCATCTTGGTCTCTATGTCGTTTTTTGATGACTGTTCTCACCTCTTCAATGGCTTTCGGGATAACGTCAACAGTGTTGGCGAAAACCATAATATCGTCAATCCTATCGTTACCGGTGAAGCGTTCTTGGACGGTTGATATAGGGATAAAAGCGAGGTTATCGTAACACCAGCCGAACTGGAGACTGGTACCTCGCTGTATCATTGTCCCAACAACGGTGAGGCGTTCTGTGGAGCGTCTGCTCGCCCGCCGCCCCCACTGATCGCGATACCGAATCTTTTTTACAATCTTGATTTCTTGTCCTATCGGGGATTCATTACCGAAGAGTTCGGTTGCGAGTTCATCACCGAGCACACAGATTCTTGCTGCGTTTTTGATCTCCTCATCTGTAATGAAGCGTCCCGATTTGACCCCCCAATCCATTGCGGTTGCATAGGTAGCATCTACGCCGTTATAACCGGCATAAGCTTCAGTCCCATCTGGTGCTTGAAACAGAACACCTCTCCAGTCGGAGAGTCGAGGCGTAACTGCACTCACAGATGGACATTCTGCCTCGATTGCCAATACATCTTCATAGTCCATGTATTCATTGCTACGGATGCGGACCCATCTATTATTTTCGCGCTTGTGTGATGTATGGTAGAGTGTGAATCGGGTCGCGCCCCCTAACCTTTCGACATCTTGTATTACGATTTCTTTAGCACCGTCCCCGATAGCAATCATTGCGAGGACTGCTGCGATACCGATGATAATCCCTAACATCGTTAGTAGGGAACGCATTTTGTTTGCTCGAATCGCAGCGAGTCCAATAGATATTCCTTCAATCAAACGCATGTTTCCTCCTAAGCGTTTTAATGTGTCTATTGGTGTGTTTTTTATATATTTATTGAGACAACGGAAGTTTGACGCAATTAACGCTAATAGGTTTATACGAGTTTCGTTTACGGGGTTGCGAGTGCCGGTTCTGGCTGATGTGAAGGAGTGGTCGCGAGGAAAAGCGGTTAGTGGAAGGCGGAATTACGGTGTTGAATTCTTAGGTTTCGTCCGAGCAATGGTTTTCTGGTATCGGGCTGCCATCTCGGGACCTTGCGCTTTTAAGTATTCTTGCTCCGATTTGCGTGCTGCTTCGGTTGAAGGTGGGTGCGGAATGTCAATATATGCAGTGCTAATCTGGTCGTTGCCCCATTTGTATGCGACAATTTCACCTTGGCTGATGATGAGGTTCATGCCGACGTTGGCTTCTACAATTGGTACACCGTTTTCCCGCGCTCTGGCGAGAACGGTCTGGTTTTGTGCTTTGCCTTTCGATCCGTAAGAAGGGATCAGAAGGAACTGTGCGCCATCTAAAACGAGTGTCCTTGCAATTGAGGGATTCCATCTGTCGTTGCAGATTAAGATGCCGGCGCGTCCGAATGGCGTATCAAATGCTCGAATTGTCTCGCCGATGCAGTTGAAGTTCCATGAGGGATGCGTCCCTTCAGCAAACTGGGTTTTGTGATAAGTGCCGCAGATCTCACCGTCATTATTAATAAACACAGCGGAGTTGTAAACGGAGGTGCCGCGCCGTTCAGCGAAACCGAAGCAGAGACAGGTCTTGAGTTGTTTGGCGAGTCGGCGGAATCGGTGGATATACGCGCCGTCAATCGGTTCTGCGATGTCGAGCATCGCCTCTGGTGTGGCTCTGCCTTCGATGACATCCATGACGACGTAGCCTTCCAATACACCTTCGGTCGCCAAAATTAGTTGTGGCGTATTTTTGGCAGCCTTGACGAATAAAGCCTCCAATTTTTCGGCGTTGGAGGCTTTATCCCATTTGATAGGTTTCAATGAAATTGCGGAGACTTTGACCGACCCGTACATGCTTCACCTATATGCTCCGAAAGCCCTCGTTCCCGCGGGTAAGGTTAGAGAACCTCGCCCGCGGTAGTCTGAAAGATGTTGTGTAAGATAGATCATCTATTTCGGGTAAGCGGTATCAAGGGACAAGATTGCATAACTGGTTGCCAATACAGGTAGTGCTTCCATCCAGCGGCTGTTCTCATTCACCCAGGATCCGTCGGGTTTCTGTACTGAGATAAGTTTTTCCGCGAATTCACGGTACCAGTCGTGCGAGATGCCTTTGGAATCTACAAAGGTTGCTTGACCGTAAAGCCGTAAAGCCTTTGCCATTGTGTGGTAGTTATAGTAAAGTCCCTGAGCGCCCATGCCGTAGTTTTCTTCGAGTGTGAAATGTTCTTTTATCCACTTGAAGGCGGCTTGTACGCGTTCATCGTCCTTATCAACGTTTGCATAGATGAAACTTAGCAATCCGGCATAAGTCATGCTTGCGTAGGAGCGCGGGCTCCCTGCGGCATCTGTTCCGGCTTTGCTTTCACCGTCCGGTGCGTAGATGAAACCGCCGTCGTTGCCTGCCCAGGACTGGTCGTTGCTCTCACTCCGATTCTGGGCGCGTTCGAGAAATTTGATCGCGTTGTCCCAGACTTCTTGGTCGTCAGAACCGCTTTCTTTCAACGCTTGGATAGCGATGTTCAGGTTGGACAGGTCTTTCACGTCTTGGCGGCTGCCGTAACCGATTCCACCAAAATAGACGCTCTCCTCATCCGTGACTTGTAATCCCTTCAAGAAGCCTTGTGCTTTTTCGATGACTTTGGCGTATTTCGGGTTTCCCGTTGAGGAAAGAGCCATTATAGAGATAGAGGTGTTGTAATTCGGCAGTGCGGGTTGCATCTCGATAGCATAGATTGCGCCGTTGGGTTGTTGCATATCGACCAGCCGCTGAAGTCCTTTTTGTATAAAGGGGTGATCGGCTTCTGCGTATTTGTTTTCGGGATGTCGTAAAAAGGCGGTGAGTGCGAGAGCGGTTATGCCTGGGTGCTCGGCGAAGAGTCCATCCTCGGCTTGTTGTCCCTTTAGCCACTCTAATCCGCGGTCGATGCTTGCGACGACCTGTTTGTTGAGTTCGTGATATTCCGATGCGCCTGTTTCATGATGTGCTGTTATACCGCTTTGGACAACAGCAAACATGAGGAACAGTATCAGTATGAATCCATGCTGCGTTTTAATTTTCATTTTTCTTCCCCTTCAACAAGTTATTTGTTAGTAGGGTAGGTTTTGTTCCTACCCCACACCCTTGGATTAGTACTATAGTAGCAAATACAATGCCAACGCTGAAAGCCTTTTTCTGCCCTAATTTTCTGGAATTCAAAGAACAATTGTGTCAAGAAATGAACACTGCTGTCCATAATTTGAACGCGTTTTACCCATGTCTGTCCGGTGGTCGTGTATGTGTGTAGTTCCTACGAGAGCCGTACGGTTTCGCCTGTTTCTGAGGACTGCATTGCCGCGTCGTAGACTTGCATGACTTTGCGGATTTCTTCGGGTTTAACGACGAGTTCTGCGCCTTTGTTCAGCACGTCTGCGATGTTCTGGTAGTAGGATTTCCATGTCGTTTGGAGGCTTTCGACGACGAGTTCGCGGTTCTCGCCACCTGCCTCTGTCCAGACTTTGGCATAGTTTTTCGGGTCTTGCTGGGCGGCATCTATATTCCCTTCTCGCATCGGTCCTTCTTGTGGGTCAAGTCCGTATTTAATGAGTCCGCCCAAATCGCCGACGATATACCAGCGCGGTTTCTCGGCTTTGGAGAGGTTACTGATTTCTATCTGATACCGGACATCGTTCTCAAATTTAATGATGAGGTTGCCGTAGTTGCCGATGTCTGTGTCCCATCTTGTATTGTAGTGAATATCGGAGAAGACGTATTCGACGGGTGCCGTTACGAACTGGAGTGCTTGATCAACGAAGTGTGCGGGCCAGTCGTAAAGGATGCCGCCGCTCTGGCTTTTGATCCCACGCCATCCGCCGGGTGCGCCGTATCGCATAATCGCGACTTGGTAGAGATAAGGTGTTCCGAGCAGCCCGTCATCAATGATTTTTCTGACGGTGCTGTAGTCCCAATCCCATCTGCGGTTGTGAAAGACGCTAAGCAGGACATCGTTCCGTTTACTGGCGGCGATCATTGCGTCTGCTTCGTCGGTATTCATCGCCATGATTTTATCTGTGACGACGTGTTTACCTGCGTCCATCGCTTTGATGGCGAGTTCGGCGTGTGTGTCGTGTGGTGTGGCTAATACGACGAGATCAACAGCGTCATCTGTGATAACTTCGTCGATTGTTTGATAACTTTTCGCGTTTGGATATGCTTGGCGTGCAGCCTCTCGGCGTTCAGCATCTCGCGTGGCAATGGCGTAAAGGTTTAACCCGTCTGCCAAGTTGACGAGATAGGAGTGAAAGGCGCGTCCTGCGTATCCGTAGCCGATAACGGCGGTGTTTACCATGATTCGTTTTCAGTTTTCAGTTTTCAGTTTCCAGTTGCTCTCTGGTGACAGGTGCTTTATCTGTTGCCGTCACAAGGTGTTTCTGACTGAAAAGCGATAGCTGATGACTGACGACTCCTTTGTTTAAAAGTTAATAGTGTCAGGACTTACGCAAATTGAACGGGGAAACGGTATATTTTGCTGATTTAACCCCCTAAATCCCCC
>JAAXHL010000175.1:0-6302 GCA_012270865.1 Candidatus Poribacteria bacterium
TTTGATCAAGGTTTTGGATCCAAAGGTTGGCAGAAGAAACGTGTAACATGCCACTATTCGATAGACTACTATCGCCCTGGATATTCACCGAAACAAATGCGTCCCGCATACCGAGAAATAGATTTTCTGAAAGAACGTCTTGGGATCGAGGTACAGTTTGGAAAGTATGCCTTTATGGTCTACAACGTGTGTGCCAAAATGACTATTTTTCATAATTTAGGCTACATTGATGCCGGAATTGAGATTGTACCCGTGAAATCTTTTGCTGACGATATGTCTACCGGAGTCTCATATTTTGAGCAGTTCGTGTGGGATTTAGAACAGCGAGGCGTTGCTGACATTGATATTCCGGTCCTTATTCTCGGTATTGATGTATAAAAGCAACTATTGAGCGAGGTTGGAGGATGAATGATGAGCGATATTCCGACAGTCACTTTTCAAATACTCGGTCCCAACGAAGGCGTTGCGGAAGGTTCGCACAAAGGTTTATGGTTTAAAGTAAAATCAGAACCGCCACCAACGCGTAATCTTGTCGTCGGTTTGAAGGTCTGCTCATCTAACGGAGAGGTTCAACAATCTGGCACCGTCATGATTCTGAAACATGAAAGCCATTCTGCAGATTTTTTTTACAAGACAGTGGAAGGCAAACTCGATGTCCAGTTGGAAATTGAACCTTTTGATGCTCTCGCCAAGTTAGAATTTCCTATCTTCACGAACGAAGGTTATGTTATAGAAGCGCGATGTGAATTTTTGGAATATGGCGTTGGCGACTTGTCAAAAATAGTGCCTTACGAGTGGAACGGACATGATCGAGGCTTGTGGACAGACGAGAAACGTTGAAACTTGTCACGAACGCAAAATCGTAACGACGGTCACTATAGTAAAAGTAAAAATAAAAAGACACTGGAAAGAAAACAAACCGCCCCCTTGCAGGCGGGGTTTGTAACCCCGCCTTCTATAGATGTCTCGTTAAGTGTAGTTTTTACTATAAAAAGCGGAGGTTGATTATGCAAAAGCAGATTTTGAGATGTACATTCGTACTTTTACTCGCAATGTTCCTTGTAATTACGAACAGTTTCGCCGACAATTGGCAACAGTGGCGCGGAACACACAACGACGGTATCAGCCAAGAAACCGAGGCACCTATCCAGTGGAGTCAAACCGAAAATGTTAAGTGGCGTTTACCGCTCCCCGGTGAAGCTGCCGCTACACCCGTCGTCTGGGAAGACAAAATTTTTCTGACTTCGGCTGAAGGCGATGCCCTCATCTTGATGTGTATCAGCACCGACGGTAAAGAGCTCTGGAAGCAAACTATAGGACACGGGAACCGAAGTGTCCGCAGCGGCGAAGCTAATTTTGCCGCACCCTCTCCTGTAACGGATGGCGAACACGTCTGGGCTTTCCTCGGAACCGGAGACCTCGCCTGCTACGATTTTGATGGGAATCAGGTCTGGCACACCAATATCGCTGACCGGTACGGCAAGTTCAGACTCGGTTTTGTTATGTCATCAACACCTGTACTTGACAAGGACCGGCTCTATATTCAACTCATCCACAGCAACGCGTGGCTTGTCCTTTCACTTGACAAAATGACCGGGAAAGAAATCTGGAAACATGACCGGAAAAGCGACGCAACAGCTGAATGCGAACACGCCTATACTTCTCCTATCCTCTACCGTGATGCCGAGCGTGAATATCTTGTCGTCCACGGCGCAGACTACGTCACCGCACACAGCTTGGAAGACGGTAGCGAAATCTGGAGATGTGGCGGATTGAACCCAGTATCCAGTTATAACTACTCCCTCCGGCTTGTCGCTTCGCCTGTTGCAACGAACGGACTTATTGTTGTCCCTTCTGCTAAAAACGGTCCCGTTTTGGGCATTAATCCCGCCGCTGCGTCCGGCGATATAACGGATAGTGAGTGGCAGGTATGGAAACGTCAACGAGGTACGCCTGATGTCCCTTCACCGCTTATTTACGACGGTTTGGTCTATCTCTGTCGAGAAAACGGTAATCTAATATGTCTTGATGCCGAGACCGGAGAGGAATACTATCAAGAACGCACACATCGACACCGACATCGCGCCTCACCCGTCTATGCGAATGGACATATCTATCTGACCGCTCGCGACGGTGTGATTACGGTCGTCAAAGCCGGACGTGAATTTGAAATCGTCGCCAGCAATATGATGGATGAGGACATCGCGGCATCTCCTGCTATCGCAAACGGCACGCTCTATCTCCGTAGCTATCAGGCACTCTATGCCATCGGCGGTTTTTAAATTTTCCTTGCGGTTAATCAGACGGATCCATTGCTTCAATATTATTTCACAAGGTATCCATGAATTGTAGCACAAACTGTTAGTTTGTGGCGCATACAGCACAAATTAACAGTGGACGCTACATAAGTCCAACTTTTATCAAACTCACGTTGTTCTAATTTCGCTAAAAAAGAGGGTCATCGGTTAAAATAAAAAATGAAAAATTACGAAGAGTTACCGAGTGATGCCGGCTCCAACATTATCGGACAAGTCACAGCGCAAGCGAACCGGGTTCAGCAACGACTTGCCTCCGTAAAACATACTGTAGCAATTATGAGTGGCAAGGGCGGTGTCGGAAAGAGTTCACTCACCGCAAACCTCGCTACCGCACTCACGCTGGAAGGGAACACTGTCGGGGTCGTTGATGCCGACATCAATGGACCGACGCTCGCGAAGATGTTCGGTGTTCGGAACGCCACGCTCGAATACACGCCAGCAGGGGTCAAACCGGCAATGACGGCACTCGGCACCAAACTTATTTCTATGGACCTACTTTTGGTTGAAGACGACGCACCTGTAATCTGGAACGCACATTCACAAAAAGACGCTTTCACATGGCGAAGCACAATGGAAGTCGGCGCACTCCGAGAGTTTATCGCCGATACCGAATGGGGGAACTTGGATTATCTGCTATTAGACCTGCCGCCCGGAACGGATCGACTTCCAAATGTTGTAGAACTTATTCCGAATCTCGCTGGTGTTGTTGTCGTCACAATCCCCTCTGAAGTCTCACAGTTGGTTGTCAAGAAATCGATCACTATGGCGCGAGATATTCTCAAGGTCCCAATCATCGGTATCGTCGAAAATATGGCTTTTTATGTCTGTCAACATTGTGGTGAAGAGGAACCGCTTTTTTCTCCAGAAGAAACCCCGGATAAAGCATTCCAGCAGACGATGCTCGGTCGTATTCCTTTTGACCCGCAACTCGCGCGTGCCAGCGACAGCGGCACCCCTTATATCAGTGAGTATCCAAATGCACCCGCAAGTAAGGCACTCAGACAAGTAACTAAAAAAGTCCAAAACTTTTTTAGAAAAACGGAACCCAGCCCGTAATAATGAAATGGAGGAGTTTTTGCTTGGGTGTTTCTTCAGGATTTGAAACCCCGCTTACAGTGGGACTGCGTAAGTCCTATAGTTAAAGGTGCGCGTAGCCCGTAACGAAGTGGAGGGCGGATGTACGGAGAAGCACTTCAAATCTCAGACCCACCTAACCGAACCGCAAGGAAAATTAAAAAAATGAAATTTTTATGTATAGACTGTGATACAGCGATGAAATTTAAAGACGTGACCCGTCCCGAGCAAGGCTCCGTGACAGCACTCTTTGAATGTCCGGATTGCTTTACAGAAATTGCTATGTACCTTAATCCGTCGGAGACCCAGATGCTAAAATCCTTGGATCTCAAACTCGGCGGTACTGACGAAGCAGCGCAACCCATGCAGTTGGTACGCTCACAATTAGAGACAGCAAAAAACCAGTCAATACCTAATATATTTTCGTCAGAAACAGGTTCAACTGAAACTGCCGAAGGCGGTAAATGCCCCTTTACTTCTGTCATTTCTGACGCATTTCAAGAGGAAATCAAACCCACCGAACCGACCGGTCCTGTCTGGACAGCGGAGGCACTCGAACGTTTAGAGCGAATCCCGGCTTTCGTTCGTCCTATGGCGAAGATGGGAATTGAGAGTTTCGCCAAAGACAACGGACATGACGAAATTACAGGCGAAGTCATGGATGCCGCACGCGGTAACTTCCCCATGGAAACTTAGTCCCCATCAATTGGATAGAACAGGAAATCATCGACTTTAAAAATGTCTATCGAATAGATAGCACACGGATGCTCGCGTTCGTCACGGCACCCATTTGCTCACCAACGCCTCCCCCCCACCAAGCAAATTTCTCCGATATTCGAGAAAAGCAATCCCAGCAAACATATCCAAAAATAGACCCTGAGTGAAACCTAAAATCCCTATCTATCGTTTATTGGTAACATTTGAAAACATGCAAAAGTGTGTTATCTCTCATCTGCGTCAGTATTTCACATGGAGGAGCAACGCTATGAAAAATGTAAACATGAAAATTAACAGCGTAACCTTTTCGATTAGTTGTCTACTCATTATTATACTTACCAGTATAGCAGGCTGTACCGATGTTCCCTACTCAGGAGCTGTAGTAACCTCTGGCGACCTGGACCAGTATCTGAACACAATAGAAGAAGATACCGTTTGCCTGCAAGATGGGTTTGACGTAATTTGCGTAAAATTATTATTGGATGAAACAGAAGTCGATCCGACAGATAGAGACTACGTACCAACCATCCATGTCCGTCCAACAGATATCGTCTATGTTTTTAATTATGAAGGGCGAACGATATTAGAAGCAGAGCGAATCATGGATACCAGCCAGATTGTACAGGAATTGGTAGAGGCAGGCAGAACAACACTGCCATCAAATGTCAATGTGAACAATGCCGGGACCAACGCTGTCCCCGAATGGCGCGTTGAGATATACTACCCAGTCACATTCCGTGAGGCGAACCGCGGCAACACACCCGAAACCAGCGGATTCGACATCAGAGTCGCCGAAGGAAACACAATTCCAACCAATACGCAAAATGACCTGACGATCACCGAATTCACCCAAATCAACAAAAACGATGGCAGACGCGGCGTTCGATTTTCTGTCGAAACGCAAGCACCGGAAATAACGATTCAGGTAGACGGAGTCGTACCTGCTAATATCGCAACCTTTCATATCAACGGAGAAAGCATAGAAGCCAACGGTAACCAGAATATCCTCCGCTTACAACCAATGTAGTAGCAGTGAGGTTTCCTTGCCGACATTCGCAGATACCTTCAAATTCAAACTTTATGCAGCAACAGTATAACGTGAGTTTGATAAAAGCATAAAGGATCACAAGATAGACCTTTGGAGAAAGGACCTGTTATTGAACGCACATCATTTATTATCAAACTCGCGTTAGTATAAGTTTCTATGGAATAGGAGCAGCATCGTGAGAAAAACATCACAAATGAATTCCCGGAAACCGAAAAAATTTGAACCGACACCCGCGAAATTCATCATCGGAACCCTCATGATCCTTTTTGCCATCACCGGATGCTCCGATATGCCTTATGTCGGAGCAAACCTGACAACCCTTGAGGTAGACCGTTATCTCATCTCAACCGACGGCGAATCTGTCTGCTTTCAGGATGAGCTCAACACAACCTGTATAAGACTTACACCAGAAACAGGGGACCCCGCAGGGACCACTAACGGACCTGCGGTTTATATTTATCCGGAAAGGCGTGTTCATACGTTCTATTATGATGGGAACCCTATTTTGCACGCAGAAAGAGTACAGCCCGCACCGACACCCCCAGAAGATGATGACCCCCCAACGCCTAACGGACAGACAGGAAATAATAACGGCAATAACAACAATAATAACGGTGGCGGTAATAACGGTGGCGGTAATAACGGTGGCGGTAATAACGGTGGCGGCAATAACGGTGGCGGCAATAACGGCGGTGGCAATAACGGTGGTGGCAATGACGGCGATCCACCTAATAATAACGATGATGGACACGGATGGCTTATTTGGGTATACTACCCAGAAGGGGCATCGCCGAGCACTGCGCCGACACTTCTTAGCGAGAGCGGCGTAACAGTTACCATAAATGGGATACAACTAACAGATGAAGATATAACAGGTTTCGCGCAATTCATTGGCAGCGACGGCGAAAGAGGCGTTCAATTTTTCTATCCAACCGAGTCCGCAGAATTGTTAGACCTAAAGATCCGAATTGAAGGAGTCGTCAGTGATGATGAAACCGTCAAATTCAACATAAATTACTTATGGAACGCGCGATAATACCATTTCTGCTGATAAATGTTTCTTTACATAGAACAAACTGTATGAAGATTAATTTATCTGATATTTCTCAAAAATTATTGTAAATCAGTGATTATCAAGGTTCTTT
>JAAXHL010000175.1:6318-8800 GCA_012270865.1 Candidatus Poribacteria bacterium
AAGTCTGTAAGTATCTGTCTTTCTCCGGAAATATACCGACACACAGACCCGTGAATCCACCCGTGAATCTACCACAACGCGACACTTAATCTACCAACCACACGAGAAAAAAAAACGGGGAACGGACACAACGCCGAACCCCTAATGATCTGTTAGCTTTTACCACGCAGCGACATCACTTTACAATCGCTGCTTGTCTCGGTGAGACGAGACGGACGCGAAATCGGTTGAAAAAAAAAAGACGCATCCGCAATCAAAAGACCACTGGCGCGTAAAAGCAAAAATGTTCGATCGGTTTCAGAAATCATTCCACCACCGAAGAATGCCAGCCATACGGAGAAGAACCACAACTCGTCAGGTGAACATAGCAGGTGTCAAACGTCTCATCACAATAGACGCAGGTGTAAAAATTCGCACCACCGCACTGCGTACTTCACCCGTGAACGGAGGCGGAGACGGTGTCGAGGGGGGCGGCGTCGACACCGAACCATCACACGTCCCTGAATTACTACAACTACAAGGCGAACTACAATCAGGGACCATTCTATTCGGGTTCATTTGTCCAGCTGCTTTATCTCGCTCCACTGCGTCGTCAATTTTCCGTGCGGTGAAACCGATAACGCACCTGCGGTCCAGTCGGGCCACTCCTCATCGCTCGGTTCGCTGGGCAACCGTCTCAGTCCCCGCGTCTCAAACGTATACCGATAGAGGTCATAATTCGGGGTGGGTTCATCCATTAACTTCAGTGAGAAAAGCATCGCACGGTCATTCGCCATCCAACTCGCACCCCCGATAATAAAATTGTTGCCGAGTCGGTCATTTATATCGGTTATCTCCTTTGTCCTGCCACCGAGCGGTTGAACGATGAACCGATTGACATCTCCATCTTTAAGCCATTTAGATTCATCAAAGAGGATCCGTTGTCCATCTACTGACCAGCGCGGGAAGTACCTGAGCGTCGGCGGGCCATCCTGTGGGGGATCAGGGAGGACGCGGCGTTGGTGCTGACCATCGGCATCCATCACATAGATCGTTTTCCATGCGATCCCGCCGATCCCGTTACGGATGATGAGAAACCGCTCAAAAACGATCTGTGTGCCATCCGGAGACCAGTCTGGTGACGCGGAACCACCATCCCTGCCTCCCGATGTGAGTTGTGTGACAACGCCCGTTGCCACATCTATAATGTACACTTCCCAGTGACCACTTCTGGTACTGTCAAAGACGATCTGTGTGCCATCAGGCGACCAAGATGGGGACGCATCCGTGACGTTGTTATGGGTGAGACGTTGCAGGTCTGTGCCATCTGCGTTCATGAGGAACAGCTCTCCTGAGGTTTGTCTCTTCCCTTTATCCATGTATCGGGTAAAGGCGATCTGCGTGCCATCAGGCGACCAGCGCGGGTAATTGTCAAACGCCGTGGTGTTTTGCGTGAGCCTGCGTCTGCGGGAGCCGTCATCGTTCATCACGAAAATATCATCACCTACGGTAAAAACGATTTTCGCGTCAATGGACACTGTCGCACCCGCGAACAAGAAAAGCCCCGCCGCGAAAAAAAAAGGGAGTGTTCGTGAAAGAGTGGTTGTTTTGAGAGAGGTCATGGTGTTTCTCCTAATGGCGTGTGGGGGGATTGGGAGCCCCCGCGGCGATGCGGTTATTGCACTCACCGCAGGGGGATTCGAGCGTCTCTAAGAGAGACCGACTCTTAAAAAATCTCAAAAGTAGTCGTGGCGTATGCCAAAGGAGACAACGAGACCTTCTCATTCGTCGGAAAGTGTCTGATATCCAATCCACCTTCCGCCCACATAGACCCCTTTCCTTTTCGTTTGTTTCTCAGACTGAACACCCAGTCTTCGTAGATACTCCCCGAATTATTCGCGCTGACGATCTCGGTATCTTCTTTGGGTGGTGGTGTAACCGAACCGCCGTTCCAATACAGCCCCATTTTGGCAGTGCTATACATTTTCACACTCCCTGGGCCATCATTCGACACATAGAAAAAAAATAGAGAGATGCGATTTCGTTGGTGTCATCAAAGTCCGTCGTGATGTAGATGGATCCGTAAACGGTATGATCAAAGAACCATTTAGATTTACTATCCCAATCATACGCGTCGGCATCGGTGAGAACAAGACACAAAGTTGCCAAAAGCATCGTGAGTGTGAACATCAAAAAGCGTTTCATTTCCGTTGTAAACTCCTAATGTTATAAAATTATGAAATAATGCCAAGGAAGGTTGTTTCTTTGGCAATTCCGATCTGTGTTAGGCTGGTTTCCAAGACCTGTTACGTGGCATGATGGAAACCAGCGTTGTCATTCTCTACCAATGGCAGCGCCGCGTCACTGGTGCTTCTATCACTGGTGAAGCACCTAATCAAATTAGGAGACTACCGAGAAGGACATCTTCATCATAGCAAAAAACACGAAAATTGGCAAGCATAAAACAAAAAATAATGATACTGGGATTTCTCACACTTGCTCG
>JAAXHL010000175.1:8841-13743 GCA_012270865.1 Candidatus Poribacteria bacterium
TTCTGAGTGCTTTTGAGAAATCCCAGTTTATTAATTCGGTAATTCCGTATTGTGCCCGAGGCTGGTGTCCTCCACTGCAGGGTTTTTGCTTGGGTGTTTCTTCAAGGTTTGTAACCTCGCCCAATTACCGATTTATTTTCTTAAACTTCATTTCAAATGCACTTCACCTTACTCGTCCAATTGATGCACAACAGCAAGCGGTGTTGCCGCGAGTAAACCCGCATCAATCGGAATCACGACCCCGGATATCCATTTCGATTCGTCGCTGGCGAGAAAAACCGTCGCCCATGCCACGTCCCATGCTGTCCCCTCTGTCCCAAGCGGTCCGATGAGACGGCGACGTTCCCGCTCTGCTTCACTCAGATACGGCGCAGGAAACGAAGCATAGAGATGCCCAGGTGCGATACAGTTCACCCGAATGTTATCGCGTCCGTGATGAACCGCCATCACCTTCGTCGTCGAGATCATCCCACCTTTTGCTGCTGCGTATGGCACATTCCGAACCCAACCTGCACGCAATGCGTCAATCGACGAGACATTAATAATAGAGCCACCCCCCGCCTCAGCCATCCGAGGCACCACATGCTTACACGCCATAATCATACTCTTGAGGTTGACATCCATCACTCTATCCCATTTCTCTTCGTCTACCTCCGTGACCATCCCAGAACCGCCGAGTCCAACGTTGTTAAAAAGAATGTTCACTTTGCCGAAGCGTTCAACAGCAGTCTCTACCATTCCAGCACAGGCTGCCTCTGTAGACAGATCACCGATGAACACTGCGGCCTCGCCACCTTCTGCCTCGATGTCTGCAAGCGCAGCGTTAGCGTTCTCAAGGGAGATATCCGCCAACAGCACTTTCGCACCTTCCCGCGCGAAAAGCATTGATGTCGCATAGCCGGTCCCGTCAACTTCACCTTTTTTGCCAGCACCCGTGACAATCGCAACTTTCCCCTTCAATCGATCCATTATCTGCTCCGTGTCAACAAGGTCTTCACTTTTCTGATAACAGGTTTGTTCGTAGGGTGTTTCTTCTAAGGTTCCATACCCGTGTGATCCAACCCGGAGAACCTGCCCTACAACGACTGCTAACTGCTAATCGCCAATCCCCAATTTATCGTTAATCTCTTTCTGATAGCCTTCGAGTTCACAGTTTTCAATCTCGGAGATTGTCACAGGACGACCAAACCACCCAGATTCATAGGCTGCCATGCAAATAGCTTCAGACCGCATCCCTTCAACAGCGTCTACTTCAGGCTTTCCACCGCTCCGAATCGCATCAGCAAAGTATTTCAGTTCAATCGCGACCGTATTACCGATCCCTGCAGGAAAGAAATATTCACGTTCATCATCACTCAGACTATCCGTGAATTCTTTCTGTAAATCGTCATTAGAAATAGGTTCACCACCGCGTGGCACCAAACCTCTACCCCAATCAAGGGCACCCTCACTACCGTAGATCACTTTCTGTCCGAAACCGTGTGCAGGCGCAGAACCGACCCAGGTCCACTGTGCCGTAACGCCTTGTTCAAACTTGATTGTCGCAATCATCGCGTCTTCAACATCAACTGGATAACCACCTTCGCGCGCACCCGGATTGTCATAGCGGTAAGGTTCATAAGCCGTATTAATTGCGTAGACCTCTTCAGCTTCGAGACCGAGAATATAACGCATCAGATCGGTGAAATGGACACCGCCATCTAATGCCCAACCGCCGCCGGCATCCATCTTGAAGTTGCGCCAACCCCATTTGCCTAATGCCTCACCAACCTCAATCCAGAAGAACATTCGAGGTTCACCGACACGTCCCTGCGCAATTACCCAACTACGCGTACGTTCCATACGACTCAACCGATAGTTTTCCGCGACAGAAATAATCTTATCGTTTTTATCTGCTGCTTCCATCATCAGTTTGCACGCACGCATCGTAATACCGAACGGCTTTTCGATAATAACGTGCTTTCCGGCATCCAGCGCGGGCACCGCAAGCGTGTGATGTGCACTATGAAGCGCGCAGATATCAACGCACTCTAAATCCGGATGCTTATCAAGCATCTCGTCAAGTTCCGTATAAACAGCAGGCTTTGTACCGCCTTGGAACTCGTGTGCCTCATTCGCTCGATTCTCTGCCCTACCTTTATCTATATCACACGCAGCGACAATATCAAATTCTCGGACATCTTTCGACCACAACTCACGGTAGCCACCCATGTGTGCGCCCGACATACCGCCGCATCCTACCAATCCCATTTTAATTCGTTCAGTTGCCATTTAAATCTCCTTATATCTCTATTACAATCGTGATTCGCGCGTCTGACGCGCCTAACGGAATATGCGAAATTATATGTCATAAGTGTTATACTGTCAATGTTTTTTATCCTAAAACGTTTGACTTTAAAACCCCTTTTTTGATAGAATACCGAAGTAAAGGAGGAACAGAAATGGCTAATATCACCGATATGAAAACGTTCTATACCCTCGTGTGTCTTTTTCTTACGCTCACGGGGACGATCCTCATTGGCATCGGACGAGTGGATGCAGCGATAGATGAAAATACCGTCGCTGTCTGGCTCTTTGAGGAAGGGAACGGCAAGACTGTGAAAGACGCGTCCGGGAACGGACACGACGGCAACTTCAAAGGGAGTCCGAAGTGGGTAAATGCAAAATTCGGAACAGGATTAGAACTCCCCGGCGATGCCGGAGGCTACGTCGTCGTGGATTCTACCAAAAAACTGGAATTGGAAACACTTAGTATTGAAACATGGGTTAAGGTAAAAGAGAGCACCGGTAAATGGCAAGGTATAGTCTGCAAACAGCAAGCAGGGTGCACCAATCGAAACTACGGCATCTGGGTTCATGTAGATCAAAGCGTTTTGCACGCACAAATCGGGGCAAATGGCGCGTGTGCATTCAGTATAGATGGCACAACTGACATCACCGACAACAAATGGCATCATCTCGCCTTTACTTACGATGGGAAGATGGGGCGAGTTTACGTTGATGGCGAACTGGAGACCGAGTCCCCGAACGATCAGACTTTTCAGAGCAACGACCCAATTACCATCGGCGTGCCGAACCTTGATAACGCAAATGGGTTAAAAGGTATCATTGACGAGATACGCATCTCCAACGTCGCACGCACCGAAGCGGAAATCCAAGAGGCGATGAATGTCGGGTTAGCACAAATCCTCAATGTTGAACCCGGCGGAAAACTCGCAACACGGTGGGGATACCTCAAAGTCGTCAAGTAGTAATAGGGTTTCGGATTGTGAAAACCCCGTGCAGGCGGGGTTTTATGAAGATTAATTTATTAATTCGGTAATTCCGATTTGCCCCAGGCCCGGTAGGTGCGGTTTCTAACCGCACCGGATTTCTAAAAGAAATTACCGATTTATTTTTTGAAACTTCATTTAACCCCGTCTGTTTCGCTCGCATTAAAATAAAAAAGGAGAATGGATTGGAAAAATTAGCGTACATATCTCTACTATTTTTCTCCATCACCACCCTCACATTCGGACAAGGACTGCCAATAGCAACGCCAGAGGATGTCGGTGTCTCTACAGAACGTCTTGAGCGCATCCGTCCTGTCATGCAAGGTTATGTTGATGATAGACATATAGCAGGGTTCCTGACCGTCGTGGCGAGACGTGGCAAAATCGTTCATTTTGAAACCATCGGCATGCGGGATATTGAAAACAACAAACCCATAGAACCCGACACAATCTTCCGTATCCACTCAATGTCAAAACCGATTACCAGCGTTGCTGTGATGATGCTCTATGAGGAGGGACATTTTCAGCTCAATACACCCGTGTCCGATTTCATCCCTGAATTTAAAAACATGAAGGTCTACAACGCGGACCAGACGGAAATCTTGGACGCGAAAAATGAGATAACGATCAAACACCTTCTCACACATACCGCAGGATTAACCTACGGCTGGGGCGGTCAACCCGTCGATAAACGCTATAGGGAAGCGAACCTTTTTCAGCCCGGCACGACGCTCGCGGATTCGATGCAAAAACTTAGCGAGATTCCGCTCGTTCACGAGCCGGGTGAACGGTGGACTTATGGGGTCTCCGTAGATGTCCTCGGCTACCTCGTGGAGGTGGTTTCAGGAATGCCATTTGAAGAATTCCTCCAGACGCGGCTCTTTGAACCCCTCGGTATGGTTGATACCGCATTTTCGGTGCCTTTAGAGAAGTTGGACAGGTTCGCCGCGCTGTACGAACTTAACAAAAAAGGCGGGATGAAAGGCGATAAAGACAAAGAAAAAAAGATGGACGAGGCGAAAGAAAAAGCAAAGGATCTGAAAGGCGATAGAGACGTGAAAATGAGGTTGGAACGTGTTGAGAAAGACCCACCCCTCAAAAACGGTGAAGTCCGTTTCTTTCCAGGGGGCGGTGGCGCACTCCTCTCAACGGCTCCAGACTATATACGGTTTTGTCAGATGTTGCTCAACGGTGGCGAACTTGAAGGTGTCCGTATATTAAAGGAGGAAACCGTTGAACGCATGCGCTACCCGCATCATGAGGGTTGGTTTGGACTCGGTTTCTCTATCGTTCCCGATAAGGAATCGAAAGACACTGATGCTAAAGCATCAAAAGACACACCAGAATCAGCAGGGAGTTACAGTTGGGGCGGTGCCGCAGGGACCATCTTCTGGATTGACCCCGAAAAAAAGGTGATCGGTTTGCTCATGACGCAGATCAGTGACGTGTCCTCTTCCCACCATCAATTTAAGAAGCTAACCTATCAGGCACTCAAAAAATAAAAGTTGTCAGTTATCAGTTACAAAATAGAACTTACGCAAACCCCCTTGCAGGGTTTTGCTTGGGTGTTTCTTCAGGGTTTGTAACCCCGCCTACAATGCGTATTATGTAGGATTTCATGAAAACTTCT
>JAAXHL010000175.1:13829-45035 GCA_012270865.1 Candidatus Poribacteria bacterium
TCATGAAAACTTCTCTTAAAGTCCCCTGATAAGGGGGATTTAGGGGGTTAGAAATACCGAAATCACTGCGTTTCGCGTAAGTGCTAACAAAAAAAGGAGAACAGATTGAGAAAATTTACGTGTGTATGCTTACTACTTTTCTGCATCACGACACTTGCATTCGCGCAAGGACTGCCGATGGCTGTGCCAGAGACAGTCGGTGTCTCTACGGAACGCCTTGAACGTATCCGTCCTGTGATGCAAGGTTATGTCGATGATGGCAACCTACCGGGGTTCCTAACAGTCGTGGCGCGACGCGGTAAAATCGTCCATTTTGAAACCATCGGCATGCGAGATGTTGAAAATAAAAAACCGGTTGAACCCGATACGATCTTCCGTATCTATTCCATGTCAAAGCCGGTTACCAGTGTCGCCGTGATGATGCTTTATGAAGAAGGGCATTTTCAACTCGGCACACCCGTCTCCAGATTTATTCCTGAATTTAAGAACATGAAGGTCTACAACGAAGACCAGACAGAAATCTTGGACGCAAAGAAGGAGATAACGATCAAGCATCTCCTCATGCATACCGCAGGGTTAACTTACGGTTGGGGCAATAAACCTGTTGATGAACGCTATAAAGAGGCGAACATTTTTGAACGCGGCACGACGTTGGCTGACATGGTGAAAAAACTCGGCGATATCCCACTCGTTCACGAACCTGATGAAAGGTGGACTTATGGGGTCTCCGTTGACGTGCTCGGCTACCTCGTGGAGGTCGTTTCTGGGATGCCGTTTGAAGCGTTTCTCCAAACCCGTCTCTTTGAACCGCTCGGTATGGTAGACACCGCATTTTCAGTGCCGCCGGAGAAAGTGGACAGGTTCGCCGCACTCTATCGGCATAATAGAAGAGAGGGGCTAATGGCGCGCGTCGAAAGGGACGCACCCCTCGCTAATGATGAACTCAGCTTTTTCCCATCCGGCGGGGGTGGACTCGTTTCAACCGCTGCGGATTACATGCGATTTTCTCAGATGTTGCTCAACGGTGGTGAACTCGACGGTGTCCGTATATTGGGTAAAAAGACCGTGGAACTCATGCGCTACCCACACCACGATGATTGGTTCGGACTCGGTTTCAGAGTTGTTACGCGTAAAGACCCGCCGAATACCCTGAATTCTGTCGGGAATTTCAGTTGGGGCGGTGCCGCTGCGACTACCTTCTGGATTGATCCCCAAGAGGAATTGATCGGCTTACTTATGACGCAACTGCTCAATAACCGCTACCCTTTCCAACAGCAATTTAGAGTCTTAACCTATCAAGCACTCACGGAATAATGGTTGTCAGTTATCGGTTATCAGTTATCGGTTAAAAGATGTTGTGGTTAATCATAAGCCTCTTTAACCGAGTACTGACAACTGACAACCGACAACTAATCTTAGGAGATTTAATGGCATTATATGAAGGATTACCGCGGGGCGTGCCGGAAGATGTCGGCATGTCAACCGCGCGCTTAGGACGCATCGCTCCAGTCATGCAACGCTGGATTGACGACGGAAAAATCCCCTGTGCGTTGACAATGATCGCACGTGAAGGCAGACTCGTCCATTTTGAAAAGTTCGGCACACAAGATGTCGCCACTGCGAAACCGGTGGAATTCGATACGATCTTCCGCATCTATTCGATGACGAAACCGATTACGAGTATCGCTGTCATGATGCTCTACGAAGAAGGGCATTTTCAACTCGGCACCCCAATATCCGAATTCATTCCCGCTTTCAAAGATATGCAAGTCTATACAGAAAACGGCGAAGATGTTGTCGATGCGGAACGCGAAGTCACAATAAAACATCTGCTCACACACACTTCTGGTCTTATCTACGGCGGGGATTGGGAGCATCCGATTAATGAGCGGTATAATGAAGCGGATTTCTACGGCGGCGACCTCGCACACATGGCGCGAGAACTCGGAAATATTCCGCTCCTTCACCATCCGGGTGATGGGTGGAACTACGGTATGTCTACCGATGTACTCGGCTACCTTGTAGAGGTCGTATCTGGTGTGCCGTTTGAAGAGTTTTTGAAAACCCAAATTTGTGAACCTTTGGGTATGGTTGATACCGCTTTCTCGGTGCCGGACGACAAGGCTGACCGATATGCGACGTTATATGAACCCGCGGAAGATGGTGGCATTCAAGTACTTGAAAACGCACCTGTCTCCAGCGGACCCCTAAGTTTCCACCACTCCGGTGGTGCCGGTCTACAATCAACCGCCGCAGATTATCTCCGTTTCTGTCAGATGTTGCTCAACGATGGCGAACTTGATGGCGTACGTCTCCTTGGAAACAAAACCGTCGAACTCATTCGGATGAATCATATCTCTGACGATTGGTACCCCCTTGAGAGAACAGGGTGCGGATTCGGACTCGGGTTCGCTGTCGTCACGAATGTCGCCGATACCAATAGCCTCGGTTCCTTAGGCACTTACAGTTGGGGCGGCCTCGCAAGTACCACATTTTGGATTGATCCTGTAGAAGATTTGATCGGTATCCTGATGACACAGTTGATCGGCGATTCCCCGTTCCACGCCCAATTCCGAGTGCTAACCTATCAGGCAATTACGGATTAGACATAATCTGCGTTAGAGCAGGGCTATTTAGTTTTAAATATTCACTTTATCTATATTGATATTTTCCTCTGTAGGAGCGAGCTGTGCTCGCGATCTTGCGTCTAAACGTTAACTTATGTCAACGAAAACCAATATCAAAACCAAAAACTAAATCGTCCTGGCGTTAGAGACCTTACTATTGAAAATTGGAACCTTATCGGATATAATTTGTTAAAATAGCGTGAAAGGAGAACATGATGACACATACTTACACAGCTCTCATCCAACAACGTGGTGAATGGTGGGTTGGACGTATCCAAGAATTACCGAGCGTGAATTGCCAGGAGAGAACGCGTGAAGAATTATTGGATACGCTGAAAATTACGCTTGGTGAAATGTTGGAGATTAACCGTGAAGAAGCCGTTAGTCTTACGCAGAACGGATATCAAGCAGTCGCTATCCAACTATGAAACGGAGAATTTTGATTAGACATCTGCAAAAGCAAGGCTGCCTTCTAATCCGCGAAGGTCGGAAGCATTCAGTGTGGGGAAATCCAATGCTGAATACAAAAACAGCTGTTCCGAGACATAGAGAAATTGATAATCAGTTGGCTATGGATATCTGTAAACAACTCGGGATCCCAACGCCATGATGATTTAGCCCAAGTTACCTCTAAACACAACTATAGGAGGTGAAGCCTGTGAAAATTGTAATCGTAACCGGTGAACACGGGTTCCAAGAAAAACAGTTTGACGCAATTTTTGAGAGTATGGAAAACGTTCAATTCGTCCGAGAAGACCTCGACGACTTTGTAAACGATCCGAACCAACAAGATTACGACACCGTCGTCTTTTATAACTTCCACCGTCCCTATCCAACGGATCCACAAGCAGAGGCTATTCTCGGTTTAACAGAACGCGGGCAAGGCGTAGTAATCCTGCATCACGCGATTCTCGCGTTTCCAGAATGGGACACCTATTCTGAAATGTGCGGAGTGGACGAGCGCGGCGAATTCGGATACCATCCACGGCAAACGCTAAACGTGCAAATCGCTGAGACAACACATGCTATCACTGAAGGTCTCACCAATTGGGAGATGGGTGATGAGACGTATACGATGAAATCCGCTGGCGATGATAGCGCAATCCTGCTAACAGTCGATCATCCGAACAGTATGGAGGTCCTCGGTTGGGCGCGTGAATACGGAGAATCTCGTGTCTTCTGCCTCCAGAGCGGACACGACGATGTCACCTTTTCTAATCCCAACTTCCGGGAGGTCCTACAACGCGGCATTCGTTGGTGCGCGAAAACATAATAGAAACGCCAGTTTGATTAATCATTTCGGATGCGTTGCAAGGTCTATTTCCGCATCACAGAACCGTGAATCGTAGCACAAACTTCATGAAGATTAATTTCTTAATTCGGTAATTCCGATTTTCCCCAGGCCTGGTAGGTGCGGTTTCTAACCGCACCGGACTTGTAAAAGAAATTACTTTGTCCCCAGGCCTGGTAGGTGCGGTTTCTAACCGCACCGGACTTGTAAAAGAAATTACCTTGTCCCCAGGCCTGGTAGGTGCGGTTTCTAACCGCACCGGACTTGTAAAAGAAATTACCGAAATATTTTCTTAAACTTCATCCAATTTATGAGTTGTAGCACAAACTTCCAGTTTGTGGGGTATATGACATCTATTAGCAGTGGACGCTACATAAGTCCAATATTTATCAAACTCACGTTAAGTAAAAAAATGATTCCTCTTTTCTTTCATCATCAACTCAAAAAACTTTGGATGCACACCCACCGTATGGGTGCGTGTTGTGTTTTGTTGCTATTTTCAACGATACTTGCAAATGCAGATGGAGTCAAAACGATGGCACATACAAAATATTCGGTCGCAGCAAAGACGGTTAACGGTTTTCAAGTCTACTATATACAGCAAGATAACAAAGCAGTCGCAGAAATCGTGCCTGCACTCGGCAATAATTGCTACGCCTTTAAAGTAGCAGTTGGCGACACGTGGCTGAATTTGATAGACGCGCCCCCGGATCTCGCCACATTGGAAGAACGTCCGACCGCTTACGGCAACCCGATCCTGTTCCCGTTCCCGAACCGAATACGAAACGGCACGTGGCAATTTGAAGGCAAGACCTATCAGTTTGACAAAGCATCAGAATCCCCAACCACGATCCACGGGCTGCTCTTGAATCAACCCTATCAGGTCGAAAGCCATACCGCCGATGAAAACGGTGCCAAACTCGTCTGTTCGCTCAACGCTCAAGATTTCCCAGAAATCGCTCGCCAATACCCTTTTCCATTTAAAATTGAGATTACCTATACCCTCAAAGATACAGTGTTGACGATGGAGGTTGCCATCAAAAACACGGGGACCCAGAATATGCCGATGGGTTTCGGTATCCATCCCTATTTCAGTGTAGACCTCGGCACAGACGCAGATGCATCGCAAGCAGTGATTACTGTCCCCGCCGCCAAATACTGGGAACTTGATGAAGTCCTCGTTCCAACTGGAGAACAGCATGATGTCACCGGAACGCGTGATCTACGAAGTGGACAACCGTTTTCACAACTGAAACTGGACCACGTCTTCACGGACGTTCAATTCGTTGAGGGTGTAAGCCGCTGTGTCATTGAGAATCGGGATACCGGATACGGTATGGTCATGGAATCGGATGCGCAGTTCAGAGAATTGGTCGTCTATACCCCTCCGGGCAGGGATGCTATCTGTTTCGAGCCTTACACCTGTCCGACGGATGCTATCAACCTTGAGGCACGTGGCATTCCCGCAGGTGTCATCGTGCTTACCCCTGGCGAAACCTTCTCAGGAACCGTCCGCTTCATGCAACACAAGTAGGCAGCTCCCCTTCCTAAAAGTTGAAGGTGAATTGGAGATCGTCGCGGAATACGCCGCCGAAACAGAGAACAGGAGTATTCAATTGCCTGTTTTTAGTGTTGTCTTTTTCGTAGGTATTAATACTTTGTGTATGTTATGTATTTAAACAAACCGCTGAAATTTTCGCTAGATTTCGCTAGATTTCGCTAGATTTCACACCGGATCCTGGAAAAAAATAATGAAAATTATTCTACCACTACTTTTTCCAATTTTACTTATGTGCGTGCATCCCTCCTTTGCAGTCCGGCAAGGCACAGCAACTGCTGACATCTTCATCAGACACTACGAGCGATCCGAAGATTTCGGTAGACTCGCACTCTGGCACGAAGCCGCCGCAGAATGCCTTAAACGTATCTCTATCCCGATGAACGAGATTGCCTACGACTACTACAAACAGCACGGATACGAAAAATGGACAGCACGCGCAAAAAAAGAGGCTCGCGAGATTCAGAAACAGTACCAATATCACCGCACGCGCGCCGAAACCGCACGGCAGAAATTTTCAGGAGAGGTTTGTAACCCTGATACCTTTGCACTCCTAAATATTGAACGTGAAAATATCTCGAAATTCATCGCAGTATGGATGCCACACTACCCGAATCGCTTTTACGAATTCGGCATCTATCCGACTTTCTTCAGAGAACAACGCGCGATAGCCGAACGCGAAGGTGATTATGTGAAGGCACTCCAACTCGAAGCAGATGCAGCAGCGATGTGCGCAGCACAATACGAAAAAATCCCCATCGCTTATGGACACAAGAAATATGAAAAACACCGAGACGCATATCGCCGACACGCATCGCGACTCCGATACCTGGCACAGCAAAACCCAGAGACGTTGCCACTTGAAGCAGATGAGGGTAAACGGATATTGGATTCAATTGCGATGCAGACCGCACCCGCTCCACAAAAAGCCAGCAGAATCCTTCAAATCGTAAAATCGGATGCACGTGTCAAGACCCTTTTAGCAGGTCAAGATGATGTTTATATGTATCCGTCATTTCAAGGATTCGTGTGGATAGTCCGTTTTTCTAATCAGAGTCGAGGGAACCTTGCTATCGCAATTATTGATGAAAAAAAGGCGAAAATGTTGGACCTGTTTTAGGATACCCTGAAACCTGCACGGTTTCTTAACGCTCCCCAGGGCTATTTAGTTCTCGGTTTTTTCGTCCAATTTTGAACANNGGCCGGTAGGTGCGGTTTGGAACCGCACCGGGACTGAAAAGAAAATTCAGAAATTTAGAAAATCTGATGATTTGTTTAAAACTAAATCACCCTGAACGCTCCCTTTTTTTCGTTGACAATATTTTCTAACTGTGAAATAATAAGCATCGGTTAGATTTTTTTTCTTAAAGTAAACTTAAAAAATATGTGGACACTTCGATAGGCGTAGTTTCAAAATACATTTGTCGCTGTGCCTTGTAACGCAAACTAACAGGTTGCGTTACATAATGTGAAATGATTATAGATGCTACTATGAAGGTGGTTTTTTTAGGTTAATTATGCCACCTAAATTTTCATTTTATTTAGGATTTACGCACACGCCGTTGCAGGAGGGGTTCTAACCCCGCCTGACGCATGTATTATGTAGAATTTCATGAAAAATGCGTAAATCCTATTATTATCAAGGAGATTCAACATGAACATAAAAAGAATCATAACATTCATATTTGTATTGGCATCAATTACGGCTTTGGCTGTCGGGCTTTCCAGTTGTGAAAGGATAGCTCCAATGATGACTGATACTGAAACGCCACCAATGGAAGAAACACCGCCGATGACGACTGAGGGGATTACCATCGGTGTCGCTTTAGCGCAGACAGGAGAATTCGCCGAACCCTATGGAATCCCAATGCAACGTGGGCTTGAGTTGGCACAAGAAGAGATTAATATGCTCGGTGGTCCGAGCATCACGTTCGTCTCTGCAGACCCTCAAAGCACCGTAGACGGCGCAAAGGCAGCCATTCAGGAATTGGTGGATCAAGGCGTACCTGCTATCATCGGGATTGGTATCTCAACGCATGTCAAACAGGCTTTTCCGATCGCACAAGAGGCTGGAGTGATCGCTTTTAGCCCGATCTCCTCCGCTGCCGGTTTGAGTGGCGAAATTGGAGATTTCGTCTTCCGCACAGGGCTCACGGTAGATGTGCTAAATTCAAATGGTACGATAGTGTCTCACGGGAAACTGGGCTATAAAAAAGCCGCACTGATATATGATGAAGATGATGAATACTCCACGAGTAGCAACAAGGCATTTGAGAGAACGCTCATGGAGCTCGGTGTTGACGTACTGACGAC
The DNA here is from genome assembly GCA_012270865.1 of Candidatus Poribacteria bacterium. Lineage (GTDB taxonomy): Bacteria > Poribacteria > WGA-4E > WGA-4E > WGA-3G > WGA-3G. Next base: position 21,619 of record JAAXHL010000175.1, read on the forward strand.
GGAAACCTTCCGAACCGGCGACACCGATTTTTCCGCACAATTAACCAATATAATGGGTATGGAGCCTGACTCACTCTTTATCTCTGCCCTTGCAGGAGAGATGACCCAGATTATCACCGCAGCGAGAAGTATGGGTATCTCTGCTCAGCTTATTGTTCCCGATTTGACCGCAAAAGAAATCGAAAAAGTCGGGGACGCTGCAGAAGGGACTATAGCTTTTTCCGGATGGTATGGGAGGCTGACACACCCGGAAACCAAGCCTTTGTTGAGAAGTACAAAGCGAAACACGGTATTGAACCTGGACCGTGGGCAGCACAGGCGTATGCGACCCTCTACATTCTCGCCAACGCAATTATGAACGCACAATCACCAGATGCAATGGGGATTCGGGACGCATTGGCGCAGACAATGGATCTTTCGACAATTTTAGGGGATTTCTCTTTTGACCCCAACGGTGAAGCGATATATAATCCGATTGTACTTATGGTCAAGGACGGCGAACTTCAACTCTTTGAATAACATCACCATCGGATGAACATAACCAGAGCCTTGTCATCAGCCACCCGTTGATGGCAAGGCTTTTCCTTTTCTTATATAGGACTTACGCATGCTGCTCTTTTGTAGCACAAACTTCATAGTTTGTGGCAGGAGACCGCTGTTTTCTCCGAAAATTCTCATCTAACAGAACGGGCAGAAGTCAAAATTGCGTAAATCCTGTTAAAATTAAGTGGTCCTGGTCCTAATTCCACTTTTTCTATTTTTTTATTCCGTAATATGCTAAAATAATACTAAACTTTGGACAATTTACGTCGGTTGGACATTGCGTTTTCCAGACCCGTAGGTTGGGTTGAGCGGTAAAACTCAGGGACCTTGTAGTGCTACCGAAACTGCTGTTCGCCGAGACCCTTCATCAAAATAGGGGCAGCGAAACCCAACAAACACACCGCTTTGAGAAAAAATCGTTGGGTTTCTCTCGGCTTTGGAACGTTCAGGGATCCCGAAGCACCCGAAGTAACTTGCTATGGCGGCTTTTTTCGGAGGTATCCGTTCAACCCAACCTACAGTGCGTGCAGCATTTTTCGCTGAGTTTAGTGGATAGGTGCAACTCGTAAAAAAAACAGCAGCCTTTTGTAAACTCTACCTCAATGGGATACGAATTGTCCAAACTATAGTATAAAACTAAATAACCTTGCGATTTTAGTCCGGGTAGTTGACAAAAAAGAGGCACATCATCCTAAAAACTCTAAAATCCTGATTTGGACAAGTGAGGGAACCGTATCTGGCACGCGCGTCTCGCTTGAATACCACAAGACTCTCTTTCTGATAGCCGACAGCCATTATGAAACGCTCCAAAATTCTGTTAATAGGCATCTTACTCCTAATTGCAATCTGTTCCGAATTCTCGCGGATTAAAGCAGAGGACCCACCGTTGACGGGTATCCATTCACAGATCACCCCCGGTGAACTGCTAATCCGTTTGACATCAGAAGCAGCAACAGACCTTGAACAGTTACATGCAAACGCGCCAATTTCCCTTCTCCACGCAAAACACAACGTCCAATCACTGCATCCACTATTTCCAAATCTCGCGCGTCCAGCGCTCAATCCGAATCTGAAACGTATCTACCTCTTACGGTTTTCGCCTGACGCACCCCTTGAAGCACTCAAAGCCGCGTACCAACAGAACCCGCTCGTTGAAGCCGTCGAATACAACTATCTCCGTCCGACACTTGCAGACCCCGTCGTTCCGAACGATCCGAAATACCCAGAACAGTGGAATCTACCACTCGTGCGGTTACCACAGGCGTGGGCAATCGAAAAAGGGAACCGAAACATCGTAATTGCTGTCATTGACTCCGGCATCGACTACAAACATGAAGATTTAGCACCCAAAGTCTGGATAAACCCAGGTGAAATCCCAGAAAACGGACTCGACGACGACGGAAACGGTTATATTGATGATATCTACGGCTGGGATTTTACGGATGCACCGAACCTACAGGCAGAAGGCGATTATCTCGAAGGCGATAACGAACCGATCGATGAAAGTGGACACGGCACACATGTCGCTGGTATCGCCGGTGCTTTGCCAAATAACGGGATTGGCATTGCTGGTGTTGCATGGGAATGTCCGCTCATGGCGATACGCGCCGGCCTCTCGCTCGGCGGGAGTTCTCGCATGCAAGACGACGACTCCGCATCCGCGATCGTCTATGCTGCTGACAACGGCGCAAACATCGTCAACATGAGTTGGGGCAGTGAACGCCGCTCCTTCGTTATTCAAGACGCGATTGATTACGCATACTCGCACGGCGTGGTCTTAGTCGCTGCTGCCGGTAACTCCCAAAAACCAGAGGCAATTTTCCCCGCTGCCTACCGAAAAGTTATCGCTGTCGCATCTACCGAACAGAACCAGCAACGGTTCTATCAATCCAACTTTGGTGCCTCTATAGACATCGGTGCCCCAGGCAACGTAATTCTCAGCACACAGATCAATAACCAATATCGGCTCCTCACCGGTACCTCTATGGCATCACCTCACGTCGCGGGTGTCGCAGCACTCCTGCTCGCAAAACGACCGACACTAACCCACGAAGAAATAAGGCACATCCTGATTAACACCGCTGATCCGGTCTATCGAGAGGATAGTGATGAATTGGACGAAAGATTCGTGGGTGCTGGCACCGTCAATGCCGAGCGTGCGCTCCTCGCAAGCGGTGTCCTACAGGCACGCATCATCGAACCTGAAACCAATAGCGGCGGTTCCGATAATATTACAATCGTCGGCACCGCAGGCGGCTATAAATTTCAATCTTGGCACCTCAGCTACGGCGAATCGACAGTCCCCACCGAATGGACACCCTTCACACAACCAGCCACCACACAAAAAATCGGCGAAACGTTGACTGTTTGGGATACCACAACCGTGCCAGAGGGGATTTATACCGTCCGCTTAACGGTAACCACCACGGATGGACAACAGACGCATGACCAGGTTGTTTTGAGTGTAGACCGCACACCGCCTCAAATTATTTCTCTTACCGCAACCGAGACGCTTTACGGTGAACGAAGCCTGACAATTTTCACTTGGGCGACGGACGATGTCACACAAAATACGCTCTACTATCGGCGCGAGGGTAGCCTCGCACCCTTCGCACCTATTACCACAGCAGACCTCGGCACAGAACATTCACTCTCCTTGGGATTCGATATCGGAACTTACCAATTTTTTCTTGAATCGGAGAACATGACGCAGCTCAAGACGAGAGAAGATAACGGCGGTGCGTATTATACAGTTGATGTCACCTCCGGATACGTTTCGTCGAGCGGATTCACTGAAAAATCTCTTGATATTCCGCCACTCCATATCGCCAGTGTAACAACCGACTTCGATAGGGATGGTCAAACTGAAATCGTCGGAAGTCCGCTGTCCGAGGATACGCCTGACACCGAACTACAGGCAGCAATCTTTGCGATCTATGAACGCCTACCAAATGGTAGATATGAACTGGCACATACCGTTGAAAGCGTCGAAAACCTCTCTAACCTCGAAGAATTTATTACATGGTCAGTAGACGACACGGACGGCGACGGTCTACTTGAAGTACTCGCGACTGACGATTCACGCACCTTACTCATTGAGAGTAGCACGCCGAGAGGCTACCCAGACCGAATTATTTGGGAGACACCCTTCCTCTCTGGCGGCACCATCGCCGACCTGAATCGCGACGGGGAAAAAGAAATTATCGGAGCAGATAACAACAACGATCGACTCATCGTTTTTGGATACGACAACGCCACAAATGCACATATCCAAAAAGCCGTTTTAGTCAATGAGAGCGCCGGTTCTAACGTCTTCGCACAACGTTTCGCTATTGCCGATTTTGATAACGATGGAAACACAGAATTGGTAGCAGGGGACAGTGAAGGCGAAATTTTTATTTATGAATCTATGCCGTTCGGTGGGAGTTTCCAACTTGAGTGGCAAACGCAACTCCCGCTGAAGAATATCACACAATTCGCTTCGGGGGATCTCACCGGCGACGGCAACCCAGAGTTTGTCGTTGGCGGCTTGCTTTCACTACCAGATAACCCTTCCGGACCCCTGATTTGGAAATTTTTTGTCTTTACGCATACACCCCACGGCTATGCCTTCTTGTCAGACGGGACACGCGATGCCACACTCGCAATCGCACCGCACCGACGGAATGCCAACAGCCTCGCTGTCGCAGATATAGATCGTGATGGGATCAACAACTTAATCATTGCTGCATATCCTAACCTCTACGTGACAGCCTGGGACGGAGCAGCGTTGAGACCGCTATGGCACCGAAGGGTAGAACCAACGCCTGCGCTCTTCACTGCTGGACGCAATCAAAACGGGTTCGATGAATTTTACGTGAACCTTGAAGACGGTGTGTCCCGTTTAACGTCCATTCTCGCAACGGACCCAGACAGCGTTGGTCTTCTCACGCCGTGGAATGTTGAAGCGAGACCATTAACGGAAAAAGCCGTACAGGTTACCTGGGACGCTCAGCAGAACGGCGAAATAACTGCAGGACAATCCGGATTAACGCATCTGTTTACTGTCTATCGTGCACAAGGCGCGAAGGAAGAGGCTCCTGATGATAACACGTTTGAGAAAGTTGCAGAAAACCTAACCGTCACAAGGTTCTTGGATAGACGTGTGACAAAGGATAATACCTATTGGTACACAGTCACAGTCAAGGGATCTAACGGAAACGAGACACAGCGCACAGAACCCGTCGCTGCGACACCGCGGGAACCACCACAACTCATTCGCGCAACCTATCACCAACCCGGGCAAGGAGATGACACAACACAACTCGGATTTCAGACTGATCCACAGAGTGCAGCTTTCCAGCAAGGTCCGATCTCAAGGAATGTCTGGGTGATTGTTACTTATGACCGACGGATGAACCTCGGCATCGCCGACGAAAGTCGATATATCCTCCGTGAAGTGCAACGGATTGACGGCATAAACCCGGTGTCTGCTATCCGAGACCGTATGGGGAGACGCGCACTTCTCGCATTTGATGCCGATAGTGTCATTGAACACTTCGGGCAACCCCTTACGGCGACAACAGACCCATATCAAATTAGCGTCTCGAATGTATCGGATATCGATGAAAACCCCATACGCGCCGCGACGCAAACCCTTGAGATACCAGAGGGGATCACGGAACCGATGGTGTCAGATTTGGCGCAAACCCGCGTCTATCCAAACCCAGTACGTCCCAACGTAGCAGATAAAGGAGCTATCATCTTTGACAGACTCCCTATCGGCACACGCATCCAACTCTTTACCACAAATGGTGAATTGCTTGAAACGTTAAATGTAACCGAACACGATCGCAACCGTAAGCAGTGGTGGCTCACAAGCAACAACACCGCAGATGTATCCACCGGTATCTATATCTATACGCTTGAATTTGAGTCAGAAAAAAAAGTAGGAAAAATCGCAGTGATTAAATAGTTGTCAGTACTCAGTACGATTTTTCTCCGAAAAATCTTTCGGTTCACAGGACTCAGTTACAAGAGTCTTCTTAACTGAGTACTGAAAACCAACAACCAACAACCAATAACCCATGAACGATTTTATTATTATCGCAAATCCAATCTCCGGTAAAGGTAAAGCGAAAAGCGTTGCCGAGCAGGCACACGCTGCCCTTATCGAATCTAACAAGCAGGGGCAACTGATGTTGACCTCGGCATCCGGCGATGCGAAGCGTTTCGCAGAAGAAGCCGCCGCTGACGGAACGCAGTTCATAATCGCCTGCGGCGGTGATGGCACACTCCACGAAGTCGTCAACGGCATCGCCACAGTCCCAGATGTAACCCTCGGTGTCCTGCCATGCGGACGTGGCAACGATTTCGCTGCAGCAATCGGTGTACCATTGAAACCCGAAGCCGCGATTGCGACACTCCTATCCGGCACGCCTATCCACGTTGATTTAGGATGTTGCTATGGGAGCAATCAGGAAGATAGCCATCAGCAAAAGTCTCTTTCAACAGAATCTGTAGCACGAAATGAAATGGAGGGCGGATCTACGGAAAAGCACTTTAAGGGTCAAACCCCTCTAACCGAACCGCAAGGTATAATTAAAAACTATTTCACTACCATTGCTACCTGTGGTTACGATACGGAGGTGAGTCGCCGCGCTGCCAAAGGGACACCCCTATTTGCCGGAACCGCCTCTTACGCTTATGCAGCCGTAGAGACACTATTCTACTACGATCCGCCGGCTGTCCGTCTTGAAGGCGATTTTGGCACTTATGAGGGACCCCTTCTCCTCGCGGCAACCGGTATCACAAACCGCTACGGCGGTGGCTTCAAAATCGTCCCAGACGCACGCATTAACGATGGACTTTTCGATGTCTGTATCGTCCGACCCGTCTCTTCCGGGACGGTACTCCGGCTCTTAGTAACACTTTTTTGGGGCGGACATGTCAAGCATCCCGCCGTCTCCATGCACCAGACCCGAACTTTAAAAGTCGAAACCGACCCACCGATACTCCTCTACGCCGATGGCGAACCAATGTGCGAAACACCCGCCACAATTGAGATCATTAAGGATGGATTAGTCGTGATGGCACCGCGTAGGACGTAAATTTTCTAACACAATTATCCGTTGTATTTACTTATGCATTTTCCGGATACATCGCCTCTATCGCCTCCGCGTATCGTTCCATGATAACGTTCCGTTTCAACTTTAATGTCGGGGTCATCTCATCGTCTTCTTGAGAAAATTCCTTTTCGAGGAGCGTGAACCGTCGCACCTGTTCAAAATCTGCAAAATCCGTCAAACGGCTCCGAATTTCACCTTGAATATGCTGCTGCACCTCACGGGTATCGAGCAGCGTTGGGGTATCTGACGCGTCAACCCCGTTCTCAGCTGCCCATGCCTTAAGCGCGTCAAAATTCGGAACGATCAACGCCGCAAGGTTTTTGCGTTCACTACCGATTACCATAATCTGACTGATGAACGGACTCTGCACCAATTCACTCTCGATCGGTTGCGGTGCAACGTTCTTACCGTTGGAAAGCACAATGATATTCTTTTTCCGATCGGTAATTTTAATGAACCCATCCGCGTCTATAACACCGATGTCACCTGTATAGAACCACCCATCTGCGTCGATAACCTCCGCCGTCGCCGATTCGTTATTGAAATAACCTTTCATTACATGCGGACCGCGTGTGAGAATCTCACCATCTTCAGCAATTTGCACCTCTATACCAGGGACCTGTGCGCCGACGGTTCCGAACCTCCATTTTTCCGGATGGTTCAGGCTAATCACAGGCGAAGTCTCCGTTAAGCCGTACCCTTCTAAAATCAAAATCCCCGCTGCATGGAAAAACTCAGCGATGGATTGCGGTAACGCCGCACCCCCTGAGACGAAAAAGCGCAACCGTCCACCCGTCGCTGCCTTCAACTTCGCGAAGACGAGTTTATCGGCGATACCTTGCTGCAATTGCAAAATCGCAGACGGTTTTCTACCCTGTTGAATCGCCGAACTCACTGCTGAACCGACGGAAACACCCCAGTGGAAAATCTTTTGTTTCAGAGGCGAACCTTCTTGAACCGCACGGAGGATTCTCTCATGCATCGTTTCGTAAAGCCGCGGGACACTGAGCATCACTGTCGGGGCAACATCTTTCATGTTCTGCGCAACCGTAAATGTACTCTCCGCATAAGCGATCTTCGCACCAGAGAACAGTGGCACGTAATGTCCGCCGAGCCGTTCAAAGACGTGCGATAGCGGTAGAAATGACAGCAACACATCTGTTTCACCGACATCAATAAGCGATTTGCACGCTTGTAGATTAAAAATAAAATTCGCATGCGTCAACATGACACCCTTCGGGTTACCGGTTGTGCCTGACGTGTAAATAATCGTCGCAACGTCATCTTCTTGCGAATCATTGTTAACTTCCTCTCCCGCCGTTTCACAAACTGCCGTGAATTCGATAACGCCCTCTGGTGTTTCACCTTCAATGGCATCGAAGAGGATTATCTGTTCAAGTGTCGGAATCTCGTCGCGGATGGCAAGACACTTCTCCAGCTGTTTTTCTGTGGACACACAGATAATTTTTGCACCAGAATCTTTCAGGATATAACCGACCTGTGCAGCGGTGAGTGTTGAGAACATCGGAACATTCACGGCACCTGTTTTGAGGATACCGAAATCTGAGATCGCCCATTCCGGACGGTTCTCAGATAGAATTGCGACCCGATCACCCTTCTGCACGCCAAGCGCATTGAGCCCTTGACTGAAGGCATCCACCGAGGCACCGAATTCGGTATAAGAAATATCTTGATAAGTACCACCTCTCGGTTTGTGTGCCAAGGCAGGTTTATTGCCGTATTGTTGAACAGCGTCTTCAAACATAGCTATTAACGTCATTATGGTTCACCTCTCCTGCTGTAGTTTGCGAAAATATTAACATACACGCCAATGCATGTCAAGTTAATCGTTAACACGATTCAGCCCAAATTCCGTTCAAAGTTGTTTTTTTCTTGCATTTATGTTGCAAATTGTGATACACTATTACAAATTACCACAACAGACCGCAATTTGGACAGATTAAATCCTCCTGATAAAGTGGATTTATAGGTCAGAAATCGGTTATCGGTTAAGAGGTGAACTTGATATATGAAGTCTTTCTCTTGACTGACAACTGACAACCGAAAGATTTTTGAAAAAAATCGTACTGACAACTTCTAAAATAATTGTTAGCACAATTGTGGGAAGTATGGTAAACTTTATCGTAAAGTCATCCGCTTCTGCCCGAGGAGACCTTCAAATGTACGATAAGAAGAATCCTAAATACGTCGGCACAAAGACTGATACTTATGACCCCAAATATGGCGAACATGACGAAGACATTGAAGAAGAACTTGACTCTGAAGAAGAGGAGATGAGTTCCGGTTATTCGTTGCAGCTGATTCACCATCTTATCACCGAGACACCGCCAGAAGACCGTCGTCGCAGGTGGCTCATGGAACTCCGTCGCTCTATTCTCAGCGATGAAGGTGAGTTTCGCGAAAGAATCCAAGCGATCCAGCAGGAAGCACTCCGTATCCACGCCGAAATGGAGGCGCAGATCGAAAAACTCACTTCACCAGCGAACCGTATCGGCACGCTACTCGGATTGCCGAAAGAAGACATCGCTCGCGTCATCGTCGGCGGCTCCGAATACTACGCAAATCTTGATACACAGATTGATACGGAAACTTTGAAAAAAGGGTACAGCGTACTCCTCAACGACGCATTTGTTGTCGTCGGCGAACTCGGGTATAACGACGCAGGTCCCATCGCAAAAGTAGCCGATATTATGCCGGATGGACGAATCCGGATCGGACAAGAGCCTAACGCACAGTCTGTCATCCTCGAACGATCCGCTGATCTCATTGATACAAAACTCAAATCCGGCGATGAAGTACGCGTTGACTCCAACTTCCGAGTCGCACTTGAGCACATCGCCGCTAAAGAGACCGACGCTTATGCACTCGAAACAGTACCGAATATCCCTTGGTCTAAAGTCGGTGGACTCGATGAGACAATCCAAAGAATTAAGGATACCATTGAACTCCCGATACTCCATCCTGAACTCTTTTCGCGTTTCCAATACAGCGCACCAAAAGGGTTCCTCCTTCACGGACCCCCAGGCTGTGGAAAGACGCTCATCGGGAAAGCCACCGCATATAACTTGACGCAGCAACTTCAAAAGGAGACAGGTGAGGATGTTGAAGGCTCTTTCCTTCATATTAAAGGTCCCGAAATCCTTAACATGTGGCTCGGAGAATCGGAGCGGAAAGTCCGTGAAATATTTCAGATCGCCCGAGAAAAAAAGGAAGAAGGTAAATTAGCATTCGTCTTTATTGATGAAGCGGAGTCTATATTAGGAACACGGCGCGCCCTGAGATCACACAGCATCTCTAACACACTCGTGCCGATGTTCTGCGCCGAAATGGACGGTATCGAATCCCTACAGGATGTCGTTATTATCCTCGCAACGAACCGACCTGATCTCATTGATCCCGCTATTTTACGTCCCGGGCGTATTGATAGGAAAATTAAAGTAACCCGCCCAGATGCAGACGCTGCGAAGGACATCTTCCGAATCTATCTCACACCTGAACTGCCTATTTCCGCTGAACTCTTCTCCGATACCGACGAAGAAGAGACAACACCCGATATTATACCAGCTGAAAAAGCCGTTCAAGACCTGATCGAACAGATCGTCGATGAGATGTTTCGTGAAGACGAAGACAACCGATTCCTCGAAGTCTCTCTCAGGAGCGGAAGACGTGATATACTCTATCGCGGGCATCTCTGTAGCGGCGCAATTATTGAGTCGATTGTACAACGCGCAAAAGAAAAAGCTCTCAAACGCGCAATACAGAACCCAGAAAAAGAGATCGGCATCTCACGGGCAGACCTGTTAGACGCACTCGCCGCGGAATACCGTGAAAGTGAAATCTTCCCGCCTACCGAAGCGACCGAAGATTGGCTCAAACTGCTTGATTACGATCCAGCGAACGTCGTCAAAGTTACACCTATCAAATCTGAAAAACAGGAGCGGCGTAAAACGTCCGCATCGCGTGTCATTTAGAACTTTTAACAGTGGAACGAATGGCAGATATAAGCACGTAAGAAGCGTATATTCCTAAAGCGAATTGAAATCTACCAGACACCATCACGAAACGTAGTGGAGTGATGCCCAGGAGCCAATAATTAAAAATGCTTTTTGGTATCGAAACTGAATACGGAATAACACTCGAAAATGAAGCACATATTGATGCTGTCAAACAGTCAATCGAGTTAATAAAAAGTTACCGACAGGAGGATTTTCGACCTGTATGGGACTACCGCGGTGAAGACCCGTTTCGAGATGAACGCGGTTTTCGGGCAGGCACACTCTCTAATCACCCCGATGAAAAGGAAGAGGAGAAACGCGACAAAGAACGCAACAAAGAAGAAAAACGCTCTTTCGCCGAAATTAAAAGCGACCACATTCTCGTTAACGGGGCGAGACTTTACAACGACCACGCACACCCAGAATACTCTACGCCTGAATGCAGCAAAATATTTGACCTCGTCGCACACGATAAGTCCGGCGAACGTATCCTGCAACGGTGTGCTGAAACAAGGAGTCAGAACCTCGGAAAACGCGTACTCTTATACAAAAATAATACCGATTTTCACGGACATAGCTACGGCTGCCATGATAATTATCTCATGGCACGTGATGTCCCGTTTGAAGTCCTCAAGCAAGGGATCATGCCGTTCTTTATCACACGCCAAATTTTCGCAGGCGCAGGGAAACTCGGTATCGAAACTGAAGCAGGGCTCGCGACACCCGGACATTACCAACTATCGCAACGCGCAGATTTCTTTCATGTTGAGGCGAGTGTTGATACCATGCACAACCGACCCATCGTCAATACACGAGACGAACCGCATGCTGACGCTTCTAAATACCGCAGACTCCACGGCATCGCAGGCGACGCAAATATGTCCGAATACGCAACAGCACTCAAAGTCGGAACAACAGCACTCGTTATCGCTTTAATCGAACAACGCAGGATTCCCGAAAGTCTATCACTCGCGAATCCAATTGATACCATCAAAACTGTATCGCATGACCAAACGTATCGATGGCTGGTGATGACAACAGACGGGAAAACCATGTCTGCTATTGACCATCAGCGTCAATATCTCGCACTCGCACAGAAGTATCTCGCTGATGCCACAGCGTTTGAAACCGACTGGGTACTCACCGAATGGGAAAGTACACTCAACGCACTTGAGGCGGACCCAATGGCGCTCGTAGACAGGCTTGACTGGGTGGCGAAGAAATGGCTACTTCAAACCTTTGCTGAAGAGGAAGGAATCGAATGGGACGACCCATGGCTCCAAAGCTTGGATTTAGAGTATCATAACATCAATATTGATGAAGGACTCTACTATGGGATCCCAATGCGACGCGTCGTCACAGACGAACAAATTGAAGCAGCAATTCATAATCCACCGGCTGGCACACGGGCTTACTTCAGAGGACGAGCCGTTGACCGGTTCGCAGCATCTATAAAGGCGATACAGTGGGATAGCATTACCTTTACCGTTAACGGACGCACGCGAGAAGTTAATCTCAGCGCACTCGCCGAGGCAGACATCGCACAGCAATATAATGAAGTTCTCGACGAATCGCCAACCGTTGAAATACTAATTAAAAAATTAGGGATATAGATTTTTTAGAGGAATAGTTATCGGTTTTCAGTACGATTTTTTTCTAAAAAAAATCTTTCAGTTGTCAGTCGTCAGAAAGAGGAAACTTTAAGAACTATCACTCTCACTGCGAGGCACTCTTGTAACTGATAACTGTTAACTGTTAACTGAGTACTACTAAAAAGGAGAGTCAAAATGGCAGCCAATATAATTGCTCAACTTGAACGCAAGCAGAGAGATACCAAACCCATCGGACCTGGGGATGGCGACGGTGATAACGAAGGACCGAAACGCCAGAAAGTCAATCGTCCAGATACGCAAGAACTCCTGAAACGGATGCGACGCGTTGACAAGGATCAGTCCCGGCGCTATCGTCAAAGAACGGGGGAGTGATGAGCTTAAACGGGCAGCTTCTTAATCAAAGCAATGTTGCGTATGAGGATAACGCACTACAAACAGTGGTGAACCACAAAGGCGATTTTCTTAATCTCTTGAAGCAGGCGAACTATCCAGTGAAAGTGAACTTGCCATCGGATACCGCACAGCATACCGCAGATATTGAAATAGCACATAGCACCACCGTCGTCGCTGTACTTTACCAAGACGGTGTCATGATCGCTGGAGACCGACGCGCTACCGCAGGAACCTCTGTCATCTATGATCGCGCAGAGAAAGTCTTGCAGATTGATCGGCATTCTGTGCTTGCCATCTCAGGTTCACCCGCAATCGCTTATGAAATTGCCAGAGTATTAGAACACTCGTTCCAATACTTTCGGCGCAGCCAACTCCAAGAATTGAGTCTTGAAGGGAAGCTTCGGATGTTGTCACGGCTTATACGAGACAATTTGGCAATGGCACTCCAAGGCATCGGAGGTGTTATCCCTATCTTCGCACTCTACGACCTAAATGCCGACAAAGACGACAACGGCGGAAAAATCTTTTTCTATGACGCACTCGGCGCACACTTTGAAAACGTCGATTTCGCGACAACAGGCTCCGGTTCTGTCTGGATCCGTGGCGTATTACGCTACCTCTCGCGCTTCGGGGATACACCGCTACCCCGAATGGACCAACGCCAGGCAGCTATTAATATCTTACGACTTCTCGACATCGCAAGCGAGTACGATGCCGCAACGAGTGGATACAACGCTAAAGTTAATATCTTTCCAAATATCAAGATCGTAACACCCGCAGGCGTCGATACTATCTCGGATGATGATTTGGCAACATGGTACGCTGAAGCACAACCAGAACAGTAGGAGCGAGTTGTACTCGCGATCTTTGTACTTTGACTTGTAAAGCACGTAGTCCGTAGCGTAGTGGAGGACGGAAAATCGGTTTAGCCACTCGTCTATACCGAGTTTCTAAGCCACAACTTGTAAAGTTCGTAGTCCGTAACGTAGTGGAGGACGGATATACGGAAACGCATGTTATCATCTAAATACCCCTAACCGAACCGCAAGGAAAATTTAAAAAACCGAACCGCAAGGAAAATTAGAAAAAACCGAACCGTAAGGAAAATTAAAAAGAATGCGAGATGAACCCTATCGATGGATAGAAGCGATTCAAGACCGACGAGATTACATTGAAGACCAACTCCGCCCCGGCAGTCCCGTCGTAGGCATCACCTATAACGAAGGGATGATGCTCTTGACGATCGGCAGAGGACAACGTAAAATCTTTGAGGTACACGATCGGATCGCACTCTCCGCAATCGGGCATCCGGCTGACATCGAACGCCTCCGAATGCTCGTTACCGATACCGCAAGCGTTCAAGGATTTCAAAATGCCACTGAAGATGTGAACCTCCATCGGCTTACCAACTATGTGCTTGCACATACTTTTAAGCAGGCATTTGAGTCTATCGTCGGTGAAGCTTATATCATCAAAATGTTACTCGCCGAACTCGGCAGCACGCCTGAAAAAAATCTATTTACCGGAATAAACTTCGACGGTATCGTCCGAACCGACACAAAATTTGCTGTCATCGGCGGAACGGAAGTCATTGAAACCGGTATGCAAAACTATCTCGCGAACGCACAAAATGGCGCAGACAGAGATTTGACCGCTGCCCTACGCTTGAGTTTAGAAACTTGGGCAGTCGGTAAAGAATTAAGCACACGAGAACCAGAGGAAACCGATCTAAAAGAAACCCAAATGGATACGGCGCAGATGTACGAAGTTGTTAACCTTGCCCGTGAAGACGGTGAAATTGAAGCAGGAGTCTTAGAAACAACGCAGCACGGTGCAAGCAAATTCCGACTCCTGACCTCTCAAGAAGTTGAAGATGCACTGAAATAGTTATCGGAGGAATAGTTGTTAGGGGACTGGTTGTCAGTAAGCTGCACTTTCAGTTCTCAGGAGAATGGTTATCAGTACTCGGTTATCGGTTTTCGATTAAGGGCGCGTGGCGGTTACCTTTCCTGCCACTGCTACAGGAAATCTCTTTAACCGATAACTGACAACTATGAAAAAATGAACAAACGCATTTTTGGCATCGAAACCGAATTTGGATGTATGACAGATACCGAGCGGATTCGCGGCACCTCGGAAGGGGTCGCAGCACGCGTTCGAGACTACGTCTTTGATACCTTAGAACTCGGACTTCGTGACATCCACTACCGCGACTGGGGTGAACCTCCAGGAAACGGAGGATTCCTGTTCAACGGTGGTAGGCTCTACATTGATATGGGGCATCTGGAGTATGCGACACCGGAATGCGGAACGCTCTTCGATCTTGTCGCCTACGATAAAGCCATTGAACGCATCATCAATAATATCCTCACAGAGACAGGGTTGCCAACCGCGTTCTTCAAGAACAATATTGACCATTTCACCGGCGCAACCTTCGGATGCCACGAAAACTTTCAAATTAGCCGAGATGTCCCGTTCTATAAGGTCGTCATACCGACACTTATGCCGTTTTTCGTTACCCGCCAAATTTATGCCGGGACCGGCAGAGTCGGGGTCTATGATGAGATGATTGAATTCGGTGATTTTCAACCCGAACTAAATCAACAACGTGATTATCAAATCTCGCAACGCGCAGATCACATCGTTACCGAAATTTATGAGTGGATCCAGTTCAGTCGCGCTATCATAAACACACGCGACGAACCCCTCAGCGACTATACAAAATATCGGCGCCTACATCTACTCGTCGGTGACTCTAATATGTCCGAATACGCAACCGCACTCAAAGTCGGAACGACAGCACTACTCCTCACGGCGATCGAAGAATTCTATGAAATGCACGGGGAAAAATTACCGATGCCCGGTTTTGAACTCGCTGACCCTGTATACGCCATTCGACACATTTCCCGTGATAATACTTTTAAGTGGCGCATTGAACTAAAATCCGGAAAAACAATCTCAGCCATCGATTTACAACGAGAGTACCTCAACTTTGTTCAGGCTCTCATCACCGAACACGATCAAGAAACCGAATGGGTACTTTCGGCATGGGAATCTATACTTGATGACCTCGAAAACGGTTGGGAAAACGTCATCTCCCGTGTCGATTGGGCCGCAAAAAAATGGATGCTTGACGCTTTCATTGATGAAGAAAAACTTGACTGGGATGACCCATGGATTAAAAGTCAAGATTTAGAATATCATAACATCCATACAGAAAACGGGCTCTACTACGCACTGCAAGCGCAGGGACAGATGGAGCGCGTTATCACTGACAAGCAAATTGAATATGCTATTGACAACGCACCACAGGATACCCGCGCAAAAGTGCGGTCCTTCCTGATGCGAACCTTTACACAAGACAGGATGCCGTGTATCGTTGATTGGCATCAAATCTACGCAGGACATACAGAATATTTTGAAATGAAAGAACCGTTTGACACCAATATCGCGAAAGCACAAAGGTGGATGAAGAGGCTACGGAAGCGACCCACGCGAAGTTGATTCCTAGCCTCCACAACGTGACAAAACTGAACAGTGTGTTGTCGATTTTAAACGACAGCCAAATAACCGTCACGTCAATCTGTCACACAAGGAGGAAACCATGTCTAAAGACAGATGCATACACACGGATTGTGAAGGATTTTACCGTCGAGACTTCCTGAAAGCAGGAGCTCTCGGATTATTCGGATTAAGTCTCACAGACTTTTTCCGACTCAAAGCCTATGCTGCAACCGCTGCAGAAGCCAGTGTCAACGCACCGAAAACTTCTGACGGCACCGCAAAATCCGTTATTCTCGTCTGGTTAGGTGGTGGACCAAGCCACCTCGATATGTGGGATCTCAAACCGGATGCACCTGAAGAAATACGCGGGCTTTTCAAGCCGAGAGCGACAAACGTCAGCGGCATCCAAATTAGTGAACATCTCCCGAAACTCGCACAACAGACCGATAAACTCTGCATCATCCGTTCGATGACCTCCCCTGAGGCGGCACACGAGCGCGGAACACACTATATGATGACGGGTTATCAACCCCTACCCGGTTTTGCCGTTCCCGGATACGGTGCTGTTGTCTCTGAACTCAAGGAGCAGCGGAGCGCTTTACCGCCGTACATCTCTGTACCGGCACCTGTCGCTTACGGCGGCGGTGGGTTCTTAGGCGCATCGCTCGCACCCTTCTCACCGGGCGGAAACCCGGCAAGCAAGAACTTCAAAGTTCGAGACTTAGAACCACCCAACGGTGTCTCTGTCGAACGCGTTGAACGGCGACGCTCTTTGCGTGATTCCGTTGATGCCGCCTTCAGAAAATACGAAGCAGGGAACCCCGCTGCTGAAGCCGTTGATAGTTTCTATACTTCCGCATATAACCTGATGAGCTCTTCTGATGCACGCGCCGCATTCGACCTTAAAGCCGAACCCGATAAAACGCGAGACGCATATCGACGCGACACTTTCGGACAAAGCTGCCTCCTCGCAAGGAGACTCGTCGAAGCAGGTGTTAACTTCGTCACTGTCAGCAACGGTGGATGGGATAACCACAACAGTATCTTTTCATCTTTGCCGGGGAAACTCAACGCCTTCGATCAGACAATGGCGACCTTAATATCAGACCTGAGTGACCGTGGATTATTAGAAAGCACCCTCGTCATCGCTATGGGTGAGTTCGGCAGAACGCCTGTCATCAATAGAAATGCAGGACGCGACCACCATTCACGTGTCTTCTCAATCATGTTAGCAGGCGGTGGTGTACAAGGTGGACAAGTCGTCGGTGCTTCGGATCCGCTCGGTATGGAACCGGCTGAAACACCCGTACGTCCAGAAGATTTGTCAGCCACGCTCTATCAATCGCTCGGTATCGATTACAACCAGAACCTTGAGTCACCAGATGGTGTCCGAATCGTCCTCTCACGCGGTGGTAGACCGATTCGAGGGGTCTTGGCTTAACGCCCCTTCGCACTGTAAAAACAGTGAAGAAGGATAAACACGACTCACGCAAACCCTCTGCAGGTGGGGTTTGATGAAGATTAATTTATTANNTTATTAATTCGGTAATTCCGATTTTCACCAGGCCGGTAGGTGCGGTTTCTAACCGCACCGGACTTCAAAAAGAAATTACCGAAATATTTTCTTAAACTTCATCTAACCTCGCTTGTCGGGCTTATTATGTAGAGAACTACAGAAAAATGCGTAAGTCCTAATAAAGAGAGATAGATGGAAGGATGGAAGTGCGGAAGAAAAGACCCAAGAATTGAAGAAGTCCTCTTCCCATCTTCCAACCTTCCAACATTTCACCCTTATGTACACGAAACAGTCCCTTATTATTTTTATCTTTATCTTCTGTTGCTTCCACACGCTTGCCGGTTTTGCAGACCAACCGTTGTCGCCGATCTGGGCACTCGAATTTAGTCCTGATGGAAAAACGCTTGCTGTCGGGAAATATCAGTGGGTCGAACTCTGGGACCTGGAAACACAACGTGTTATTCACGTCTATGAACCACACGCCGGTGAGGTCCGGTGCCTCAAGTTCTCATCTGCAGACCAAGCAACCCCTCTGAGGCTCTATGCAGGCAGCGGTATTCCAGCACAAAACGGTGAAATACGAGTTTGGGATGTCGCATCCGAAGAACTTATAAAAAGTTTTGAGCTTCATGCCGATACCATCGAATCTATTGCCCTAAGCCCGAGTAACAAAACGCTGCTCACTGCCAGTATGGATGAATTCAGTGCGGTTATTGATGTCGAACAGCTTGAAAATACCGAAGAACCCATAGACGAAAAAGCGAAATGGCTTACCCAACATGTTGGGAGAGTACTTTGCACCTTGTATCACCCCCGCGGGAGCTACTTCGTCACGGGTAGTGAAGATAAAACCATAAAAGTATGGAACCCAGAAACTTTTAACGTTTTGGTGAACTTTGACGCGAACGATGACGCTGTTTATAGCCTCGCCTATTCAGTAGATGAAAATGTCATAGTTTCCGGTTCTGCCGATAATGCTGTCCGCACGTGGCGCGTCACGACGGCAGGAGAAGGCGAGGAGATACCTGTCGGTCAGCCTTCATCAGAGATGACCGGTGCCCTCGTTCGAGAATACAACGGACATCAAGGGGCTGTTTACAGTGTTGATGCAGCTTTCGCCTTACTCAGACAGAACAATCAGGCAGCGATGATCGCATCCGGGAGCGCAGACACTTCAGTGATTATCTGGAATATCCGGTCAGGAAACCGTTACCGCACCTTTGATGAATCAACCGACGCTGTTTACGCAGTAAAATTCAGCCCAGATGGCGAGTCCGTTGCAGCCGGCGGGCGCGATGGAAAAGTACGGCTCTGGAATCTCCGTAGACGCGCCTTAACACACGAATTCTAAGTAATTCAGTACTTACGCCTGCCGCTTTTTTGTAGCACAAACTGTTAGTTTGTGTCACCAGAATGCTCGGTTTTCTAAAAATTTTCATCTCACAGAACAGACCACAGTCAAAATCGCACAAGTCCTGATAACTAATTTGGGAGGATCTTTCACGATGCTGACCAATACTACACCCCTTTTGACTAAACGATATAGCCTCGCAAGGACAATCCAAACGTTTGTCACACTGCTCTTTATTTCCTTTGTAGCGGTTGGGTTACCCAACCCCTACGCGTTCGCACAAGGAACCCCGCGACTCAATTCACTCTTTCCAGCCGGCGGACAACCCGGAACAACTGTTGAAGTCGCTATCCAAGGCTCCGATTTAGATGACCCACACAAGGTCATTATTGAAGGCGAATCCGGGATTACCGCGCAACTTCACCCCGCGGGCGGTGAAGTCGATAATACACATAAACCCGTCTTTGAAGCGAATTGTGGACAGTGCCATGAACTCCGATCACCGAGCAACAGATCAATGACACCCGCACAATGGAAAGCCACTGTTCAACGGATGATTACGGAGAAAGGTGCCGAAATTAGTGCCGACGCACAAACGAAAATCGAAGAATACCTCGCCTCCGCAGCGCGAGCGAATGCCGGGTTGACTGCCGAACTATATATCGCACCTGACGCATCTATCGGGCTTCGAGAGGTACGGATTGTCGGTAAGCACGGCACCTCCACCGCGTGGCCCTTTGAGGTAAGCCACACCCCGAATGTCATTGAGACCGAATCCAACAATGACCCAGGAGCCGCAACCAGCATCGAACTGCCAAGCCTCATCAACGGGGTCGTTAATCCCGGCGGCGACGAAGATTATTACGTCTTTGAAGGCACTAAGGGACAACGCTGTGTATTCAGCGTCAAAGCCTATCGCCTTAACAACGTCAGCCAACAATTCTTCAATCCAACGATCTCCCTGTTCAGCGCGGACGGTGTCGAACTCGCACGCAGTAACGGTTTCTATAGCCTCGACCCGCTCATTGATGTAACGCTCCCTGAAGACGCTCCTTATCTCCTGCGTATTCGAGACTTACTACATCGCGGAAATCCAGATTCCGTCTACCGCTTAATGGTCGGTGTTCTCCCTTACAATACCTATCTGTTCCCTACGGGTGGCACACTGCCGCTCGAAAGTATGGATAACGCACACACCACACAAGAGACCGATCAGGTATCATACGGACCGCCATCTCCTCCGAAAACCAATATCGTCCAGTGTGTTATCGGCGGTGAAAATCTACCCGAAACAGAATGGCAGATCAAATTGACAGCCGAAGACCAGCCCGGTCTCAAACAGATTCGTACACCGTACGGTATCTTTCCATTCATTGTCAACGCCCATCCAGAAACTACAGAAGAAAACGTTGACCTTCAGATGACACCGGACGAAGATACGACTCAGGCTGCTACAACACAATCCTCCGAATCCGAAATTCTGTTCCAGACGAAGTGTAGCACTTGTCACGAACTCCGTTCACCGAGCAATCGAGCACTCTCTGCTGAGGAATGGACGAACACCATTACACGTATGGCGAACAAAGAGAACGCCGATATTACAGACACTGAACGCGATCGTATCATCGCTTTTGTCGCACAAGAAGCAGAACGTTTAGGTGAACTCATCGCACGCCAACTCGAACATGCACAACACCTCGCAACACCCAGCGCAATTAGCGGACGTATCTCCGAACCCGGTGAAGCCGATTACTACCGCTTTACCATTTCAGAAGGCACAAGCCTCGGTCCCTGGTGGGTGATCTTCCCGTTTGATAATGTTGATGAAAAAGGTTTTGACACCGTCTATCCCCCTGAAACCGAAATTGATCTCGAAAAAGAATACATCGGCAAAGATGGTCGAAAGATTGGGTGGTATAGAACCAATCGCAGGGGTGAGAACGTCTTCTCAAACGTACCCGAAGACGATGTCACCGGTTATGCCTTAACCTATCTCGAATCCGATCGAGATCAGAACTACCTCTTATCTCTCGGTTCCGACGATACCATCAAGATATGGGTGAACGATGAGCTCGTTTTCAGTAAATATGTCCACCGTCCGCTCCGCCGTGCCGATGATGTCATCCAGCTGCCTATCTCTAAAGGGAAAAACAAAATCCTTGTCAAGATTACCAACGGTTATGGACCGTGGGGGTTCTTCGCGGATTTAGGCGGCTATTCACTTGCTGTCTCCGCAGAAAGCCTGAACTCGCCGTTAAGTCCATCGCTCACTTTGCTCAATGCAAATGGACGTGTATTGGCAAATAATGCTGGTATCGGCGGCAGACGCAACGCTATTATTGATTACAGCTTCAATCAACCCGGTGAATATGCTGTCAGAATTGAGGACATTACCGGAAACGGCGGCGCAGGGTACGTCTATCATTTAGATGTCCGTCCAACAAAACCCGATTTTGCGATCTCCGTAACACCGGATAATCCAAATATCGGACGCGGTGGCACCGTCTTATTGAACGTCACACTCCAACGCCGTGTAGGGTTTACAGAACCGATACTCCTCGCTGTCGAGAATTTACCACCCGGCATTACTGCAAGCGAAAGTGCAATTATTTCTGGTGCTGGCATAACGCAAGGATACATTACACTCACTGCTGCACCAGATGCCGAACTTGAACATCGGGTCGTTGAAGTTGTCGGTTCCGTCACCACTGCCACCGGTAATGAATACCGTCGCGCAGCAACACCTGTTGAAGTCTATCGGATTCAGAACAACGATCAGACAGTCCAACGGGAAAGCGTTGTCGTCAGCGTTACAGAGGCCTCACCTATCGTCTTATTCACGCAATTAGAAGAGATCGTCGTAACCCCAGAGGCACCGATTGACCTCATCGTTACAGTTGATAGGCAAGGCGGCAATCGGCAGAACCTGAACCTAACCGCTGTCGGTCTACCCTTCGGCGTGCGACTCCAGCGACAAAATACCTTACTCCGAGGAAATCAGACAGAGGCGACGCTAAGGCTTGTGCCAAATATTGTTAGCAGTGGCAATAACGAGTTGCGTCGAAATCCGTTCATCGGGTCACAGCAGACGCGTCCGTACACCGTTGTCGTCAATGCGTCTGTCGGTCAAAGGGTTGTCGCGAGCAGCCCTGCCATCAAACTCTGGCTTGGAAGCCGCCCAGACACAAATCCAGACGAACAACTCGGTGGCAATTAATGCGAACCGTCCCCATCTTTGCAGGTGGGTCCACTTCGCAGGCGGGGTTTGTAACCCCGCCCTACTAAAAACTGGCAACTGAGAACTCAGAACCCTTAAAATAAATTTGACATTTACGAAAATTTGTCGTATACTTAATACTGCTGTGGACGATAATACCGAAAAATCCACTTTTTTGGTAAAATTTTGAAAATAAATTTGACATTCACAGTTTTTTGTGATATACTTAATGTTGCTTGTGTGCCGAATGCTCAAAATAGGAGCATCAACCGAGGTGCAATTCCTCAGTCGGCAGATTTGAAAAATAAATTTGACATTTATATCAGAGTGTGGTATACTTAAAGGCGTACCACACGGGGGTGTAGCTCAGTTGGGAGAGCGACTGGTTTGCAACCAGTAGGTCAGCGGTTCAACTCCGCTCATCTCCATCACCTATAGCAAAAATAGGTGCTGTTCTTTGACAATTGTATAGAGAGGGTAAATCGGTAGAAAGATATTACTTATCAAGCTACTAAGGGCTTACGGTGGATGCCTTGGTGCCAGGAGTCGACGAAGGGCGTGACAGGCTGCGATAAGCTTCGGTTAGCCGCTTAATAGGCTATGATCCGGAGATTCCCGAATCGGGCAACCGAGCAGATTAATACCTGCTACTCGTGTTTACACGAGGGACAACCAGGAGAAGTGAAACATCTCAGTACCCTGAGGAACAGAAAGAAAACCTCGATTCCCCCAGTAGCGGCGAGCGAAAAGGGAACAGCCTAAACCCGGTATATGTTCAAGCCTGAACGCGTTGTATGCCGGGGGTTGCGGGGTCCGTTGGGTGCGGGTTCAGACGCACCGAAAGTTAACGTACTGCTAGCTTAATGCCTCTGGAAAGAGCAACCGGAGCGGGTAAAAGTCCCGTGAGCGAAAGCAGTGACGAACTTTTGGATGGGTACCCCAAGTACTACGGGATAGGCAAACCTGTAGGAATCTAGGAGGACCACCTCCTAAGGCTAAATACTCCCTGGCGACCGATAGTGAACGAAGTACTGTGAAGGAAGTGGTGAAAAGCTCCCCTGTTAGGGAAGTGAAAAGTCCCTGAAACCGTATAGCCTACAAGCTGTGGTAGTGCTAAATCACGCAAGTGACACGCATGACCGCGTGCCTTTTGCATA
>JAAXHL010000112.1 GCA_012270865.1 Candidatus Poribacteria bacterium
AAGGGACCGGAGACGATGTTACCGCGCTCGTCGTAGAGTGCGATTTCGAGTTTATCGCCAGCTTCAACGACGCTCTTACGGTTCAGGTCTGCCCAGACAGCGGAGGAGCGTTTGACATCACTGGTGATGTTTTCAGTTGCGATGGTGCCGGTGCGGAGGTTTTCAGCGACGAGTGTGTAGGCTGTGCCTGCTTGCATACCGCGAACATCGCTGGTAACGATGAATGCCCAAGCACTCTTGAAGGTAGAAAGTGCTGGTGCGGCGGCAACTTCTTCCTCAGTTGCGGGTTCTTCAGCAGTTTCTTCTTCGGCTACAGCTTCTTCCTCATCTGCCGATTCTTCAGCAGTTTCTTCTTCGGCAACTTCTTCCTCAGTTGCGGGTTCTTCAGCAGTTTCTTCTTCAGCTGCGGGTTCTTCAGCAACTTCTTCCTCGGCTGCGGGTTCTTCGACGGCAGGCTCTTCAACCATCGGTTCTTCCACTTCAGGTTGGTTATCCCACGCCGTACCGGTGAATGTTACCTTGCCACCAGCAGGTGTATTGACGATATAACCCATACCACCTTCGATAGCGAAACCGTCGCTTTCATCAGCGACCGTATAACCGACGAAATTCTGAGATGCGGCATCGAGTTGGATGACCACTGTTGCACCGAGCATATCTGCTAACGATTTAGCAGTATAAGGATCTGCTGGCATCAACGGTATAGAGATCATGTTCAAACCGGACGCAAGTGTGACATCAAAGCCGGGAGCGTCGGTTACCATTGGTTCTTCAACCATCGGCTCTTCGACTGTCGGCTCTTCGACTGTCGGCTCTTCAACCATTGGCTCTGTTGGTGCGTCAACGGGTGTGATCATGAGCATGGCTGTCGGTTCTGTCCACGCGAACGCTTCACCGATATCACCAACGCCTTGGATCCCTTCGTGCGGCATAATCACGCCACCTTCGGTCGGGACACGTGCGTTGCTGCCTTCAGGATCTTCTTCGGGAGGTAGACCAACTGGACCCGGAATGTCGGTCCCCAACTCTGTGTTATCTTCACTACCAGCATCGTAAGCATTCAAGTCAATGCTCATCGTAACGGGCATACCTGTTTCATCAAAGAGCGGTACGTCAGTCGCAGCGACGAATGCATCGTTCGTTGAGACTAACATAGTACCGACGGAAAGCGAAGAATTCACTGCATTAGCCGTCACTGTAACGGTAACAGAAGCACCCGGCGGTACCAGACCGTCATGAACGACGCTATTCGCGCCAGCGGCTGTTGCAAGTGCGACGAGACCAGAGACATCGCCGTTTTCAGCAAGTAGCACGAGTGCCGGGCTTGCCGGTTGACCGACTTCAGCGAGATTGATACCCGCAGCGTGTGTAACGAAGATTGGTGGTGAGAAAACCTGTCCACCCATTCCGGGTACACCCATCGTCAGGTTCGTGAGTTTAATCTCGAACATCTGGCTGACCGGCATTTCGACCTCAGGAACTTCCTCGGTAGTTTCCTCGGTTACCTCTTCGGTGGTTTCCTCGGTAGTCTCCTCGGTTACCTCTTCGGTAGTCTCCTCAGTGGTCTCCTCGATTACCTCTTCGGTAGTCTCCTCGGTGGTCTCCTCGGTGGTCTCCTCGGTTACCTCTTCGGTGGTTTCCTCAGTGGTTTCTTCAGTGGTTTCCTCGGTAGTCTCCTCGGTTACCTCTTCAGTAGTTTCCTCAGTGGTTTCTTCAGTGGTTTCCTCGGTAGTCTCCTCGGTTACCTCTTCAGTAGTTTCCTCAGTGGTTTCTTCAGTGGTTTCCTCGGTAGTTTCTTCAGTGGTCTCCTCTGTAGTTTCCTCGGTTACCTCTTCAGCAGCAGGGGCAGTCACCATGCCGTCTGCAGTCGTGGCTCCCAAGTTAGTACCCTCACTGTCGGCGATGACAACATCGGTCAGGGTGATGGCGGATGCTTTCGCTTCAACAACTTCAAACGTTATAGTGCCGATTGTGTGGTCACCGTCCGGTGCAGTATTGCCTACTAGAACCGCGGCAAGGTCGACGCTGCCATCATCTTGAAGCCCATCAATTGATGCCCCTGGGATCTGGATCGGAGCAATGTATCCTGCATTATAATCGTGAGAAACATAACTGAGTGCAGTTGCATCAAAATTAACGGTTATTTGGTATCCGCTGACACCTGCGCTACCCTTTATATTGATGTTGACCATCAACTGTTCCCCAGCTGCTGGGGATTCGATTTCAGCGGGATCTACAGAAACAACGAGTCCATGACTCATGGTTGTAAATCCTAAACACATTACGACAGCTAATAAGGAAAATAGGACTTTCCCGTTAAAAAGCTGATTTCTCATAAAGACACTCCTTAATGATAATTCACTAAAAATATTGTGACATTTTCTCTACCTATCGGTACAGAAGTCAATGCCTCGTTTGCGAATGTAGACTGTCCTCAAAAGTAATATTTTTGTTACACATGCAGAGGCGAATCGCTTAAACGAGATCTTTTGTAAAAGGTAAGTTTATCCTAATATTGAAACGTTGTCAAATCAAAGGCAGTTTCAGTTTAAATCGGACAATTTTTGTAAATTGGATGAACGTACCTTATCCCTATTTTATAAGTATATCACAAACTTTAATAGAAAACAAATTAAAAATAGACAAGGTTATTTAGTTTTAAATAAATTGTCGGATTGTCTCAATTTTTTGGATTTTCTATTTCAAAGCCGGTGCGGTTAGGAAACCGCACCTACCGGGTCTGGGGGCTAAAATTGAACTAAAAACCGAAAACTAAATCGTCCTGTTAAAATAGACTACTGATTTATCCGGGGTGCCAGCGCGTTCCAGACCTCCCCTAATTCAGCAGTCGCTTTGTAAACTGGATAGAGTGCTTCCCACATCGCCTTGCGCGCTGCGATGGCGGCATCCGTGTCTCCCTCGGCAAGCGCAGTTTCGAGTTGATTACCCATCTCTTGTTGGACGGCTGCACACGTTTGCGCCAACGCCTCAAGCAGTTCCGCTGCGTGTACCTGACGCGCAACGAGTTCAGAAACAGACACCTCCATATCCGGCTCGACATCGTAAGCGTGGGCAGGCATGAAATTATGTGGAAGCGGCTTGCCATCCTCTGAACGTGGTGTATGCGTCGGATGGATATGTGGCGTAACAGACAGGTACATCGTCATCGGCTCATCGCCGAGAACACGCACCCTATGCGGTTGATCCACCAAAGCGATACACATCTGCCCCGGTCCTAACACTTCTGTTTCACCATCAATCTCAAATTCGACCCGTCCTTCCAGAATAAGGAAAATCTCGTGTCCTAAGTCGTGGCTATGGAGTTGGGCAGTCTGCCCAGGCTCCATCTTCAAGAATCGCGAACGAATTTGTGGTGTCACCAGCACATTGCGAACATCTTTGCGGTAGTCGTAAACAGCGAATCCCATAACGTTCCTCCATACAATTTTCAGACGAATATAGCATTTTACGAGAAAAAGGTCAAGAATAACTTTGTCGCTTCCGCCGTTCAGGTCTTCATTCTTTTTTTGTTGACAACGGCTCTAAATATGCATAGAATATTCCCAAAAGACCGATACACCATTTTGAATTTGGAAGGACATTTTAACTATGGATTTGACACGTCAACCGCCACGTCGTCCCTCAAACCTTGCTGTCGCGGGGATTGTCGGGGCAGCACGAATGACAGACAAGGCACGCGCCTATAATAACGAAACCCTCGGCGAATACGTCTACGGTGAAAACTCTGGGTTGGATCAGCGCGTCTTGGTGTTTTTAGGGATTTCAGCCGACGCTTATGCCGAAGCCGCCGGAGAACACGGTGATACCGCACTCGGCAACTGGGTACTCGAAACGAGTAAGAAAACCGCAGCGGAAATCGCCGCGTTTAACGATACTGAACTGAGTCATCTGCCCGATACCGACGCGCACAAACAACGCTTGAAGGACCGGCTTGCTCGCTACGCACCCGGTAGGACTGACATCACAACCGTGTTACAGTCGATGGAACTCGACGATTGGGGCAGTTTCTGGCAGGTTGACCTCACCGCCGGCCCACCGCGCAGCGCACGCGCTGAAGATATTGCTGGCATCTGTGGTGTCGCACGCATGGCAGATAAAGCACGCGCAGAACGCGCTGGAAAAATCGGCGAATACCTATACGGCGACAATTCCGGACAAGATGTACGTATCCTGAACTTCCTCGGTATCTCGGCAAACGATTTTCAAGAAGCAGCCGTGAACAATCCGAACGATCTCGAAATCGGCGCATGGGTCCGCGAAAACTCCGATAGATCCGACGATGAAATCGAGACTTTCAACGAAACGTTGGTAAACTACGCGCCCAACGAAGCGTCCCAGGAACGGTTCAATGCACGTCTCCAAGAGATAGACCCGACCCGTACCGACATCAGGACGTGGGTCGCACTACAGGACCTTGACGACCAACTAAGTTTCGGCATCATAGACCTCAACCGCCGCGCACCTCGGAGTCCATACAACACCGATGTCTACGGGATGGTTCAACTCGCGCGGTTGATTGATAAAGGTCGTGCATTTCATAACAACACACTGGGGGAATATGTCTACGGCGAGAACTCGGGATTTGATCGGAGGGCATTCGATTTCCTCGGAGTCTCTGCTGCAGAATTCACAGAAGCACTGAAGACATTGTTGACTGATGCAGACGTCGAAGCGTGGTTAAAGGCAGATTATCCGAAAAGCGAAGCGGATATTGAAACCTACAACGAATGGATGCGAGAGATGGGTCCTACAGATGAACACTTAAGGGAGCGAATGACGAGGATGCTCAACAAGATCGCGCCAGAACGCACCGACATCAATACGTGGTTTGCCCTGATGGTCCTTGACGACGAGAAGACATTTGCATCATAGATTGATTGGATTGAGACGCGTCGGTTGGCTTGAGCGCAGCAAAACTCAAAATTTCGCGATTAGGGCTATGTCCGCTTGCAGGCGGGGTTTGGAACCCTGCCTGACTTAGACTACACGTAGCAAATTGTGTAAACTCTAACGATATTGAACACGTTGAGGTAACACTGTGAAAAACTTGGAAGCGATTGCGGACGTTCAATCTGGGAAAAACTCAGTTGCCGATGCCGCATGGTAGTGAAAGAACAGATTACAAAGTTATGAATCGTAGCCAAAAAACGAAGAATGTCCCCGTATGTTGGGGATACGAAGAACAAAACGGACCAGAGGTTTGGGGACAACTCAACCCAGAATATCGGATCTGCGATACAGGTATACACCAATCACCGATTGACCTTGTGAACCCCACGCCTGCGGAACTTTCGACTGTTATTTTTAACTATCAATCGGCATCCGTGAATATCCGTAACACAGGGAACACAATCCAAGTCACGTACCCGAAAGGCAATTGGATTGAGATTGATGGAATGAAGTATCATCTTCTACAATTCCACTTCCATGCACCCAGCGAGCACACGATGGCAGGGGAGTTATCCGATATGGAGATGCACCTCGTCCATGAAAGCGAAGACGGCGCATTGGTTGTCATCGGCGTACTCATTAAGAGCGGAAACGTCAATACAGGGTTCGACTCCTTTTGGCACCTTATGCCGTCTGTTGCGGACGAATCCGAACAGGTCACAAGTGTCGTTCTAAATGCCTTGGATCTGTTACCGGACACAAAACGTACCTATCGCTATGACGGTTCGTTGACAACGCCACCCTGTTCAGAAGGTGTCAAATGGCTCGTGATGGCAACACCGATTGAGATGTCTCAATCGCAAATCGCAGCGTTTAGAGCGATCTTTGAAGGCAACAACCGTCCGGTGCAACCCTTGAATGGACGTGAATTACTCGTGGACATAACCGAACCCTCGGATCAAGAGGCTTGAAATGGAAAAACAGACAGACTGATATTTCTCAAATCTATCAA
>JAAXHL010000197.1 GCA_012270865.1 Candidatus Poribacteria bacterium
AGAGAAAAATCTTTGTATTCTCTTATAAATTCCATCTTTAAGTCCGTTCTAACTAAGGAAAATCAGAAGTTAAATTTACACGATTTTATATTTTGTGTTGATAATTCCAGTCAAACTTTTGTGAATTATATACATAATTTTTCATGTAAAAATTCCCAACAAAGAAGGTTGCTATGATGTGGAGACCGTGGAGTGGAGTTACGGAAAAATTTGTGGTCTGATAATAACTTTTTCAGTCGAAACCGGCTGGTAACCCTACAGATATTTTTCGTATTCCTTTTCGAAAAGATCCGACAGTGCGCGGGCCTTGCGGTCATACTCTTCTGGATCATCCCATGAAAGCCTAGGCTGAAGAAGGGTGGAATCAACTCCTGGACACGCAACTGGAACGGACAAATTAAGTACAGGGATTTTGACAAATTCTCTGCCTTCAAGCGAACCGTTTACCGCAGCACTAACAAGAGCCCTCGTGCACGGGAGAGGCATTCTTTTGCCAACCCCGAAAGGTCCGCCGGAAATCCCGGTATTCAGAAGCCAGACATTTACCTCGTGCTTCTCCATTCTTTCTTTCAGCATTCTGCCGTAGAACTTTGGGGGTCTTGGAAGAAAGGGAGACCCGAAACACGAACTGAAAGTCGCCTGAGGTTTACTGACCCCTCTTTCCGTGCCGGCAACTTTCGCCGTGTACCCCAGAAGGAAATAACGCATGGCCTGGTCGGAATCAAGCTTTGATATCGGGGGCAGAACTCCGAAAGCGTCGTAAGTCAACATGAAAATACTTTTTGGAATGCCGCCCATGCCCTCCGGGACTATATTCTCAAGCATATCAATCTGATAAGCCCCACGGGTGTTCTCCGTATACCTGTCGCTGTCAAAATCGATCTTCCCTGTTTCCGTGTCAAGTTCAACGTTCTCCAGAACCGAACCGAAATTAAGCGCCGCGCGATAAATCTCGGGTTCTGTGGCTGAACTAAGCTTTATGGTTTTCGCATAACACCCACCCTCGAAATTGAAGACTCCTTCATC
>JAAXHL010000033.1 GCA_012270865.1 Candidatus Poribacteria bacterium
GCGGTATCTTGCACACGTCCGAACCATCAGGGATGAATGGCTCGATTGGGAAGTGTTTGAACCGATTATTAAGGAATATCAAACGCTTATTGATGCAGAAGTTCAACAAGATGATAAGAAACTTTATGGATATGAAGAATTTGCAACCGGTGTTCCCGCGGACCTTGAGCGGTTTGTGAACCAACGCCGCGAGCATCTGAACAATCATCCTGAACTCAGCAAGCCGGTACCGAAGATTGTTTCGGTTGCGCTCGGATCTGACTCGCCTCCTGTAGCGAATCAACGCGTCTCGGTGAAAGCGACACTTGACGAATCAATTGCCACGGATGTGATTTTGTTATATTATAGTACCGATCGATACGCCGTTTTTCGTCAGATGACGATGACAAAAGAAGGGAATAGCTACGTTGGACATATCCCTGGTTTCCCTGCGGACACCATCGTCTACTATTATGTAGAGGCGAACTCGGTCGAGACACACGGAACAACTGCCTTTTCACCAGCAAGATCAGAACAAGGCGCAGCGCAGTACCGAATCGGTGTTCCCGTTGCAAAGGAGACACCCATCGTCATTAACGAACTCATGGCACTCAATACCAAGAGTATTACTGACCCGCAAGGGCAGCATGAAGACTGGCTTGAGTTGCACAACCTCACCAGTGACATCGTGAATCTTACTGGGATGTATCTATCAGATAAGGCAGACAATCCAAAAAAATGGGAATTTCCTGAGAATACGACGATTCCTGCACAAGGCTACCTCCTTGTGTGGTTAGATGAAGACGGCAAAGCCGATGTCGGACTCCATGCGAACTTCAAGTTGTCTCGTAACGGCGAGACTGTGATGCTCGTTGATACCGATAGACGTGGTAACCAAGTGCTTGATGCAGTAACGTTTGAAAAACAGGAGAGGGATGTTGCTCTCGGCAGATGGCCAAATGGTAGTGGCACACTCAAACAACTCCAAACCACACCGGGCAAAGAAAATGTGCTTAAATAAATAGGACTTATTACTTCACCGGTAGGTGCGGTTTCTAACCGCACCGCTCCCAGAGTGGTAAGTGTCTGTACGCTCCGAAAATACGCATCTCGGTTTAGTTATTGTAAGTCCTGATAAAGTAAAACGAACTTTTTGTTGCGTTAAATGTCTAATGGAGCAAGAAAACCATTTAGTTTTCCCTGATATTCAGAATTTTGCTTGATTTAAGCGAAATCTTAGGTTTGAAGAATCACACTGTTGGGAAACTGAACGGCTCTGAATGCAATAAAAAAGCATGTTCTTTATTCTCGCAGTTTGGAGAAGAAGTATGTCCGTTGCAACCCTTACAGCTACTATGGAAACCTACTCGGAGATAAGCAAGACAGAAGAATTAGATCTCGCACAGGAACGTGAGATTGTTTTGCGCTGTCAAAAAGGCGACGCTGATGCAATGGGAACCCTCGTGATTCAATATCAACACTGGGTTTACAACATCGCTTACGGTATGCTCGGTCATCACCAAGATGCTGAAGATGTCGCGCAAGATGCATTCCTCTCCGCATGGGAGAACATCGGAAAATTCCAATTCCGTTCCCGATTTTCCACATGGCTCTACCGCATCGTGAAAAACAAATGTCTCAACCACATCGACCAGTATCAACGCAGGAAAACCGATCCAACAGAGATTGACGATTCACAACCGTGGGTTCCCCTTGACACAGTAACACCCGAAGAGGAAGCCCTACGTACCGAAGAGAAAGAAATTGTTCACGCTGCCCTCGCAAAACTCAAAGATAGTCATAGAGAGATCCTGGTACTCAGAGAATTACGAGATCTACCTTACGAAGAAATATCTGAAATTCTGGGATGCACACTCGGACGCGTTAAATCCCGGTTACATGAAGCTCGAAAGGCACTCAAAAAAGAACTGGAGCGAGTCAAGTGGTAAACACCTTCTACCACTCCCCTCGATTGAAGACATGAACCATCAAAAAATTCAAGAGGAATTATCAGCCTACTTAGATAATGAATTAACACCGAGCAGGTATAAGCAGATCGAAGCACATCTGCGTTCCTGCGGCGAGTGTTCCGATATGTTGGCAGCGTTCCAAGAGAACCGCCAGATGATCGCAAATATCGCACACCCAGTGCCGCCAACACTTAAAGATGAAGTGATGGCAAAAATACACACGCAGTTTCAAGATGAACTCTCCGCCTATTTAGACAATGAACTGGCTCCTGCGATGCGCGATCGGATTGAAGCACACCTCCACTCTTGCGACGAGTGTTCCGATATGTTGGTAGCGTTCCGCCAAAACCGAGAGCGGGTAAAAACACTTGAACATTCTGCGCCAGCATCTATTGAAAACGCGGTGATGGCGAAAATATGCCAACAAGCGGCACAGACACGCAAAGAGGCAGCACCTACCCGTCCCGGATGGATACCCGATATGGGGCGATGGATGCCCGACCTTGGACGCTGGTTCCTCCGTCCCGTTACAGCAGGTGCGACCGGTCTCCTGACGCTCGTCCTGATTTTGGGTGCCCTCTACTTTTATCCGAATGGATCGCAATACGAAGAGACTCTCGATTTCTACTTCGGGCTACACACCGAACAATTAGTGGATAACACATTTGATTCAAACGTCGGTATCTCCTTTAGTACAGCATCTTCGGAGGACTCTCTATCCACAGAAACTACCGATGACGCTGAACTGTTTCTCAACCTCTATCTGGAGGATGTAGGGAATTAAATGACTCAATAGAAACCAAACAGGTGCATCTATGCGAATCTATTCATATTTTATCCTTCGCAAGGGCTTGAAACCTAAATACTATCTCTTTTGTATTCCAGTTTTAGCTTTTTTGCTCTGGTCACCGCAAACACTTTTGGCTGACACCCAAACACTTGAACGCATTGCAGAAGCCGAGCGTGAAGTCAACTACGTAGGGATTCGTTTAAAGACGTTCATTTCGCCAAGGGGTACCCGGACCTTTGAAGAACGCGTCATCCATAAATCCCCAGATATTTTCTACGGGAAAGAACTGTCTGTAGTAGGTGAACGAAAGCCGTTCGGAGGTTCACACGGCAACGAACGTCGGGACGAAAGGCACAGAGATAATCGGAGAAGTGACCGAGACGAGAACCGCAGAAATGGTCGAGAAAGAGAGCACGAACATCACAAATGGCATCAGGTTAGAAGTCTATTGTCGAAAAAAAATGTCGAACTGATTGCCCAAAACTACACCTTGGAAAAATCGCCGTTTACAGAAGATATAGCGAATTATGAAGCCGACCTGCTAACGATTACTCCCAAATTCGCTGGCAGAGCCACACATCGACTTTTCTTCGCGCGTGAAAACGGGGTGATCCTGCGGTTAGAAGCACTCGACGACGAAGGTGTTCTTCGCGCAATGTTCGTCTATACCCGAATTAGTTTCGATCCTGAAATCGTAGAACGCAAATGGGAAACATTTCAAAAAGAGATAAAACTCGAACCACAACGCAGCCATTCAATTTCGCTTGCAGACGGAGAAAAGATACTCAAAACTAAACCTATCCAGCCTGAATACTTGCCACCCGGCTTTCAGCTGCAGGATGTTCACAGCATAAAAGACAAAGAGAATACCATTCATCTGATCTATACGGATGGTTTGTTGGGTTTCTCTATATTCGAAACAACGGACAAGCGAGCGCGTCGCAGCAGGGACAGACGGAGAGGTTCAGATGTCATTGAACTTGACGGCACGAGCGTTCATAAATACCAGCGCGGATCAACACACGCTTTCAGTTGGTCCAGCGCGGATATCCACTTTTTCCTGTTCGGGGCAATGCCTGCGTCCGAAATGCAGAAGGTCGTGGAATCTATGATATACAAAACAAAGAAAAAATAGGGAGAGGGTTATGCAGATATACCAGACGCTTACGTTAGGCATTATTGTCACAGGTTTGTTGTTCATTGGAAACGCAGGGGCTGATAGTATAAAATCCCAACTCGAAGCATCACCACGCCACGGCGAATGGATGAAAGTAACAACCGCCGATGCTCGCACCGTCAACACGTTTGTTGTTTACCCTGAGGTAAAAGAACCCGCAACGGTTATTATCGTCATCCACGAGATTTTCGGACTCACCGATTGGATCCGCCTTGTCGCAGACAGGCTCGCTGTAGAAGGTTTCGTGGCAATCTGTCCCGATCTGCTTTCCGGTATGGGTCCCAATGGTGGTGGCACAGAAAGTTTCGACTCCGGTGACGCTGTCCGACGGGCTATCCGAGAACTCTCTCCCGCTCAAGTCGCATCAGATTTGGACACCATCCAGAAATATGCCCGAGGCCTACCCTCAACCAACGAAAAAGTTGCGGTCTCTGGATTCTGCTGGGGAGGCGGACAAACGTTCAGTTACGCCGTCCATTCCGATACAATCGCCGCTGGTTTCGTATTCTACGGTCGCGCCGCACCAATAGAAGATGTTCCCAAAATATCAGCACCGATTTATGGCTTTTACGGTGAGAGCGACAACCGTATCAATGCTACGATTGATGCGACTAAAGCCGCTGCTGATGCCGCAAACATTACTTACGAACCCGTCATCTATGAAGGTGTCGGACATGCCTTCCTGAGGCGCGGTATGGCAGAAGATGCCAACAAATCACAGAAAGCCGCCACCAAAGCCGCATGGGACCGGTGGGTCTCCCTCCTGCAAGGGCTCTAAAGGAACACATGGCAAACCGACTCAAAGATAAGATCTCCGTTATCACTGGTGCCGCCCGCGGGATCGGCGCGAAAAGCACTGAACTCTTTGCAAGTGAAGGTGCCGCTGTAGCACTCTGGGATCTGAATACCGAACGCGGCGAAGCCACCGCACAGCAGATTCGATCCTCTGGCGGAAATGCTATCTTCTGCGAGTGCGACGTAACCGACGCGGCGCAGATTGAACGTGCCGTTGCCCATGTCACCTCTGAACTCGGCACTCCGAATGTACTCTTCAACAACGCCGGTATCGCTGTCGTCGGCGAATTAGAGGAAATCTCCGAAGCCGACTGGGATCATCAATATGCCGTCAACGTGAAAAGCATCTATCTCGTCTCGCGGGCGATAATTCCGTTGATGCGCGCAGCCGGCGGCGGTTCGATTATCAATATGGCGAGTGAATCGGCATATGTCGGATTTCCGATGCACCCCGCCTATACCTCCTCCAAAGCCGCTGTGGTACACCTCTCACGAAGCATGGCGGTTCGGTACGCTGAAGACAATATCCGTGTCAACAGCCTCTGTCCCGGGACAATCAACACCGAACTCTACCAAGAATTCCTATCAAAACAACCGGACCCAGAAGCGATAAACAGAGAAATCAAAGAGATGCATCCCTTGGGCATCGGCGAGCCGGAAGACATCGCTTGGGCGGCGGTCTATCTAGCCTCCGATGAATCCAGATACATGACGGGTGCCCCAATGCTCGTCGAAGGTGGGATATTGTCTCTTTAGGACTTCTGTAGGGGAACTCAGATTCCTGGGGAAACACCCATCCTTGTAGGAGCGATTTCCCGATCGCGATTGGCCCCTCATTATATTTTCCCAAACTTCTTGCAGAATCAGGCAACCGTTTCGTCCCTAGCTCGCGTCATTATATATTATAACGTGAGTTTGATAAATAATTGAAAGTTTTTGTATAAAGAGAACCCCTTTGGTATAATGAGGTTATCCATAATCTCTAACCAAAAGGAGTTCTCCGATGAGTATCCTAACACTTTTCTGTAAGATTGACGACTTTTTTTAGCATATGAAGCACATTTGGCACCCCGCTCGCTTGAGACGGGTAAACCCACTGAAAACCGCGGGCGTCCACGAAGTCTACATCCCAGCGAGGTGATGACGCTTCTTATTGCGTTTCATCAAAGTGGGTATCGGACGTTTCAGCACTTTTATCAAAGACACGTCTGTGTCTATTGGCGGACAGAGTTCCCGCATCTGGTGAGTTATAGTCGCTTCGTGCAGTTAGAAAAAGAAGTCTTGACACTCTTGAGACTTTATCTCGCCACGACCCTCGGCGACTGTAGCGGTATCTCTTTTGTCGACTCTACACGCTTGCGGGTCTGTGATACCAAGCGGATTTCATCGCACCGGGTCTTTGCTGGAAAAGCTGAACGCTCGAAGACCTCTATGGGGTGGTTTTATGGATTTAAACTGCACTTGATTATCAATGACATAGGCGACCTTTTAGACGTAGTGTTGACGCCTGCGAATACCGATGACCGCAAACCCCTTTGGGGAATCAACCCCAATGGGCAGTTTCACGGCAGCCTCTCCGCAGATAGAGGGTATATCTCTAAAGACTTACGAGAGAAACTCCGTAAGCAAGATGTAAACCTCGTTTACAAAGTCCGAAGGAACATGGATCCCCTGGACGTATCCGTCTGCGATGAGGTGCTGCTGAAAAAGCGGACGCTGGTTGAATCGGTGATCAAGGAACTCAAGACCCAGACGGTGTTAGAACACTCACGCCATAGAAGTTTTGAAAACTTTCAAGTCAATGTCGCTTCTGCTTTGATTGCTTATCAGCTCTC
>JAAXHL010000209.1 GCA_012270865.1 Candidatus Poribacteria bacterium
TTTAATTCTAATGGTCACTATAAATGTACCTTGCGGAAGATTCAGGCAGTTGTATGTTCGGAAGGCATTTCTCAAATCCGCACTCCATTTCATTGCGTGCTACATCTTTGGAAAAAGAAAACAAGGAAAGGTTATGAAGGGTATTAGATCAAAAACCGAAAAAATAGAAGGAGGGAAGGAGGGAAGGAGGGATGCCCCCCAATCTTCCAATCTTCCAATCTTCCAATCTTCTCCTCCAAGATCCGCTTTGCTTTCAGTAGATGAGATGGCACTCTTCGTTGATTACTATCAACTGACGATGGGGCAAGCCGATTTCGATGCACAGAACAATTCCGTTATCACAGCGAACTACTATGTCCGTACGATCCCACAAGGGCAGTACCTCATTACGGCTGGGTTGGAGCAGGTTGTCCACTACATTCTCAACTTGTGTTGGACAGATGGGACGCTGGATTGGTTGGCGGAACGCGGCGATCTGCGTGCCGAGTACCTCGATTCGCTTCGGGATTTCCGTTTCGACGGTTCCGTTTTCGCGGTTCCCGAAGGTACACCTGTCTTTCCGAACGAGCCGATTATCAACGTTACAGGCAGATCACGCGATGTCCAACTCTTTGAGACCTACCTGCTCTGTGTCATGAATTTCCAGACGCTGATTGCGACGAAAGCCTCCCGGATTGTGCATGCGGCGCGCGGCAGACCTGTTTTCGACTTCGGGGCGCGCCGGGCACACGGTAGGGATGCCGGGACTTTGGCCGCGCGTGCCGCTTTTATCGGTGGTGCAAGCGGAACCTCACTGGTGCTCGCAGGACGCTATTTTGATATTCCCTACGTCGGCACGATGGCGCATAAATTCGTCTCCGAACGTACCACCGAATTAGACGCGTTCCGAGATTACGCCGCAGCCTTTCCTGACAGTACAACCCTTCTGATTGATACTTACGACACACTTCAAGGCGCGCGAAATGCCTGTATCGTGGCAAAGGAGATGGAAGCACACGGTGCAAGATTACGCGCCGTCCGACTCGACAGCGGTGACCTCCTGATGCTCAGCCAACAGGTGCGTCATATCCTTGATGCTGAAGGACTTGACTACGTCCAAATTATCGCAAGTCATGAACTTGATGAATTCCAGATAGATGACCTACTCAGAAACGGCGCACCTATTGACAGTTTCGGTGTCGGGACGCGGCTTGCTACGGGTGCTAACTTCGATTCAATCACGGGTGAAGGCGGCACCTCTGCACTGAGTGGGGTCTATAAACTGGTCGAAAGCGACGGCAGACCTGTCGGGAAACAGTCGCTTGATGAACCGTCGAAAGCGACGATACCGGGAAGGAAGCAGATTTATCGTTTAACGGATGCCGATGGGAATTATGTGAAGGATAAGGTGACACTTTGGGATGAAGAGGTCTCTGAGGGGCAAACGCTTCTCGTTCCGATTATCCGAAACGGGGAATTGGTCTATGATTTTCCAACGCTCCACGATATTCAAGCGCAAACAGACGCGGAACTGAAAAAGTTACCCGCTCCACATAAACGTCTAACAGACGCGGCACCTTATGCTGTAGAACTGCATCCTAATTGGTTAATAGTTAATGGTTAATGGTTATAAGTTAAGAGAACTCTCTTACCAATAACTAAAAGCGCAGCGTACCAATAACCAACAACTATTCCATGGCAAGCCGTTTTTGGTGCTCTTTGAGGAACCGTATCACTGCTTCTGAGTCGGAGGCGTGGAAGTGTCCGAGTGTACCTGCCTCTTCTATGAACATCTCCATTTGGATGGGGTTATCCTTGAGTAAGGTTTCCGCTTGCTCGTAGAAGTGGGCAGCCTGTTTAGTTTCACCCCGCTTTTCGCTTATAGCAGCGAGGTAGATGTAGGCAGCAGCGAGACGTGGAGATCGCTGCCGGTTCTGAATGAACTCCTCAAAAACGAAGCGCGCATCGTCATAATGGTCATCATCATAGTGGACACGACCGATGCGGAATTGTGCCCTATCCGAGAAACTATCCTTATATCCACCAGCGAGATACCGATCGCGTTCCGGGTAGCCGACCGTTGTTTTGTATGCCTGTACGGCTTCCTTGGAACGGTCAAGTTTTCTGTAGAGTTCGCCTAACTGATAACTCGCCATCATCGCTTGCAGCGTCTTCGGGTGTGATGCAATAACCGCTTTGTAAGCATCAATCGCTTCGTTAGGGACCGAGAGGTGCTCGGCGTAAATGAATCCGCTACGATAGAGGGCTTCAGCAGAATAGGTTGCGTCAGGGTGATGTCTCAATACTTCTTGATAGGCTTCAATTGCTTTTGGATAGTCCTGTAACTGGCGTTCATAGATGGTGCCGATCTGAAATAGGGTGCGTGCTGCCGCTATGGGGACCGGGACCCTGTTATGAAGCTGCTCACGTAGGTTTTGTATCGTAGCGAGGTGTTGGAGTGTGAAAATCTGTTCTGATGCCTGTTTCGCTTGAGGCGTATCGGGTGCAGTAGCAACAAGGTCCCGAGCGATCTCCAACGCTAAAACATAGTTTCGTTCTGAACGCGCAGCATCAAGTCGTTCTGCTTCTACCTCCGACATCTGCTCTGTTAACCTCTCGATTTTCTTACCAATTTCCACCTTCACTTCGGACAGTTCTTTATCGTGCATGGAAATCTGTCCTAAATAGACAGGATCAAGTTGCGGCAAATAGACGTGAAGAAAGGTTTTAAAAGCCGTAATTGCTTTCGGGTAGTTCAAACTTTTCTCGTTACAGACCCCCATCCAATAGAGAACCGCGTGCATGTTCCAGAAATTGGGGTATCCCGCTTTCAGTCGTTCAAACACCGGAACCGCTAATGAGTATTTTTCGGCAGTGCGGTGGATGTTCGCCATCTGGTAGAGTGCTTCTGCAGCGAAGTTGCTTGTCGGATAATCGTCAACAACTTTTCTGTACATCGCCATCGCCCGCGGCGACTGCTTGAGAACTATATGGTACAAATTGGCAATACGCCACCTCGCCTCTGGTGCGACAACGGCACCCGGGTATTCTGCTAAAAGTGATTCATACTTCTCAATCGCTTTTTCGGGTTGGTTGAGTTGCGACGGATTCCTATAGAGTTCAGCGATCTGGAATTCTGCGATCGCGGCAAGAGGGGTGCCTTTGTACTGGATAGCGATGCGTTGCTGCTCCCTGAGATCCGCAAGTGCGGTATTAATGTCGCGAATCTTCTGTAAACCGGTTTTATGTACAAAATGCGAAGCGGGGGCGAGTTTAATCAATCTATCGTAAGTTTGGATCGCATCTCGATAATTGCCCATGCGGCTGTAGACATCGCCTTTCTTGATGATAGCAAGGAACAGTTCCTGAGCGGCAAGTCCTTTTTTCTCTAACTTCAAAATGTTATCATAAGCAGCAACGGCACTGTTGTACTGATGGGTATAATTATAATGAATTTCACCGATCTGGTAGTAGCATAAACCTTTCACAGTAATGTCTTCAGCAGATTCGGCGAGTGCTTCGAGTTTATCAACCGCTTGCGTATAGTTTCCTGCTTGAACTAAGGCGTTCACGTCATCAACTTGGGCATAAGCGTAGGGGTTGGGTAACCCAACCCCTACGAGGATTACCAGCAGCGTGTGTAAGAGAATTCTAAGTCTGCGTGACGTTTCCATTTTTCTAATTAGAGACCTCCGCGCATCGCTCCACTATATTTACCAGTTACCAATTACCAGAAAGAGTCCTCTTTAACTCGCCACTGGTTACTGACCACTGTTAACCATCTGAAGGTGTTTGTCAGCGACCTTTGTCCAATTTGTGCCTTGTGCCTGCTCTTTCATTCGGTGGAGTTGGCTCTCTGTTTCCCACGCATCGTTTCGGAGATGGTGTGTGATGAGTGCTTCCTCTAAATTCCATTGGATGCCTTGCTCGCGATATTCTTCGATGCGCGCCTCAGCGGACTGCGTTTCGCTTACGCGTAATATCGGTTCTGGCTGCGTCGGTTTACCAATCAAGACAGCAGTGGCGATCAATGCGATAGCGACGCTGCTTACCGCTGCGGTTTTGTACCAACCGAACGGTGAGCCGACACTCGTAAAATAGTTACTAAGCCGTGAGAACCACGTCTGTTCTTGTGAAGCCGCGAGTCGCTTGTACACATTCATCTCAATGTTCCGAAGTGCGTGTTCAGGGACAACGAGTTCTTCCTGTGCTGCGTCTGTCAATTCAAGGGCTGCCGTGTAGGATTTAACGGCTTCGGTGCAGTCCTTGCAACTCTTAAGATGTTCCTTGAAGGGCTCTTCTTCTGCGGGTGGCAGAATTTTATAAGCAAAGTCAATCGCTTGCCCTTCAGACTTCTTACAGCCTTTAGACATAATCCGTTCTCCTTTCAAATGTCATTATTTTCCCACAATGGACGCAGGAGTGTTTGCAGTCGTTTCACTGCGCGATGGAGGTGAATTTTCACGGTGCCTTCCGCCATGTCAAGCGTTTCAGCCACCTCTTTGAGTTGTAAACCTTCATACCGACTTAACATAAAAACCGCCTTCTGTTTCGGGGAAAGTTGGTCAATCGCTTCACGAATAATCAGACCGCGCTCTTTATCTTCTAACTGCTTCACCGGATCGCTGTGCATATCAGTCGCAACGAGGTGTGTCTCAGGGATTTCTGCGTCATCCAACGCATAGACAGGATTACGTGCTTTCGCGCGATGATAATCAATAGCAAGATTGGAAGCAATCTTGTACAGCCATGTCGAAAATTTGGCCTTCGGTTGCCAATTCTCTAATGCTCGGTACGCTTTGAAAAATACTTCGATGGTAATGTCCTCAGCGTCCTCATAATTCCTGACTGAACGTAGGAGATACGAGAAAATTTTCGATTTGTAGCGTTTCATTAACTCATCGAAGGCGTTTTGGCGACCGGCTTGAAACTGAGCGACTAACATTTCATCGTCAATCAATTTATCCATAAGTCCCGGCTTTCGATTATCGGTTGAAAATTGTGCCTCACCTAAGGTAGGAGGTGGACAATAGCGTGCTAACACCCTCTTAAACGGAGACCAATAAAATAAGTTTACAAAATTTATAGGCAATTGTCAAGAATTTTTGATGAGCGGTTTATAATTACGCGTCATCAAGAACGGGTTGTCGGTTATCAAGAGACAATATCGGTTAAAATGCTTGATTTCGATGCAGAGTTGGTTTATATTAAAACCTGAAGATATATTTATACTTAATGGAGCATAGTGCAAGGACTATAAACGCTGAAGAAAAGCGTAGAAAAGCCAGGGCCATTTAGTTTTACAGATTCACTTTATATATATCTATATTCTCCACTGTAGGAGCGAGTTGAGCTCGCGATCTTTCGGAAAAAACGTCAACTTATGTAAACGAAAACCAGAATCAAAACCGAAAACTAAATCATCCTAGTCGAAGGCAGGGCTATTTAGTTTTCAGTTTTTTCGTCCAATTTTGAACCCCCAGGCCCGGTAGGTGCGGTTTGGAACCGCACCGGAACTGGAAAAGAAAAATCAAACATTTGATTTGGTTAAAACTAAATCACCCTGAGTCGAAGGGGAATAAAAACTTGACTTATGCGTATATTTGTGGTATCATTATAGGAATCGGTGTAGGCGAGATATTAGCGTGTCTCGCCACCTACGCTAATAGGATACCGAAAACTACACACACCGAGGATACCCTTATGTTACGCGGACACAAGATAGCCTTAAGACCGACGGCTCGCCAGCGTCGGTGGTTTTCTATGCAGTGCGGTTACGCACGTGTGGCATATAACGACGCTTTGCACGACTGGAATCACGGCGCAGAATTAGGTGATTTGCGTAAGCGTTTTAACGCTATCAAATACGATAAATATCACTGGTGTAAGGACATGGATCAGCGAGCGGCGATGTATGGCATTATGAGCCTCGAAGACGCAATCCTCCGCTACCGTAAGGGACAAAACGAGCACCCAAAACGCAAACGGCATAATGCCCGCCAATCTTATAGCATGGAAGGCGCGAAGGTAACGATCACCGATAACGCTATCAAACTCCCTAAAATCGGCTGGGTATTCATGCACGAGCGGCTGCGTTTCGTAGGTAAAATCAAGCGTGTCACAATATCGAGGACAGCACATTGTTGGTTTGTAAGCGTCCTTGTTGAGACGGACGATATTATAGAGGCAGTAGACCCTGCCTCGCCCGTCATCGGCATAGACGTAGGTATCAACACACTCGCCACACTTGACGACGGCACTAAATTTGATAACCCGCGACCGTTAAGGCGTTATGAACGCAAATTAGCACGAGAGCAACGGAAATTAAGTCGGAAGGAATACCAGTCAAATAACTGGCATAAACAGAAGCTACGGGTGGAGAAAGTGCATTACCGCATATCGTGTATCCGAGAGGACGCACACCATCAAGCGACTTCATCTATAATTCAAAAAGCCAGCAAGATAGGTATCGAAACGCTAAAAATCACCAATATGCTAAAAAATCGCAATTTGGCAAAGGCATTAAGCGATTCAGCATTAGGCGGATTCCTTGCTATGCTGAAATCTAAAGCCGATGCTCTCGGCATAGCAATCGTGGAAGCACCGCAGTTTTTTGCATCGTCTAAAACATGCAGCAACTGCGGACATAAAAAGGAAGATTTAACGTTGGCGGACAGAATGTATCATTGCGAATCTTGCGGATATACCGTAGATCGCGATATAAACGCCGCCATTAATTTAAGAACTATCGCGGTCGGTGAGACCGAGATGTAAAACGCCTCTGGACTCTGTAGGCTACTTATGCTTTGAGCATAAGGGGGTCAGGCAGTAAAGGGAATGAGGAACTGCACTGATATACGGGTTTCTTCCGTAATATTCAGTGAAAGGATAACAGGTATTTTTTGTGGCTCACACACATACCGATCCCGAA
Source organism: Candidatus Poribacteria bacterium (assembly GCA_012270865.1). Classification (GTDB taxonomy): domain Bacteria; phylum Poribacteria; class WGA-4E; order WGA-4E; family WGA-3G; genus WGA-3G. The sequence continues at coordinate 6,911 of JAAXHL010000209.1, forward strand.
CTGAAACCTTTGGTTATACCAGCTTCAGCGACAGCCGAACGGATGGCACAGGCAGCTGGGAACTTTCTCGATACATTGACACCCACCTTACGCGAGAAAGCAGCACTCCCTTTCGACGGAAACGAACGGTTTCGATGGCACTATATTCCGATCGAAATGTGGGAGCGGAAGGGGGTCTCCCTCAAAGAACTAAATGAGAACCAGCAAGAAGCCGCCTTCGCACTCATGGCAAGCGGGTTGAGTGCTAAAGGCTATCAGAAAGCTCGCGCGATTATCAATTTGGAGACAACACTCGGCGAGATTGAAAAGGCTGCGGGGGAGGCACGACTTGTCCGTAATCCGAACTTTTACTTTTTCACCGTATTTGGTGATCCGACCGGTAACGGCGCGTGGGGATGGCGTGCGGAGGGACACCACGTTTCACTTAACTTCACTGTCGTCAACCGAGAACTGATTTCGCCGAACCCGTTTTTCTTCGGTTCAAACCCGGCAGAAGTACCGCAGGGAGAGAAAAAAGGGTTAAGAGTGCTTTCATCTGAAGAGGATGTTGCTCGTAAACTTCTCGCGAGTCTGAATTCCACACAAAAACGCCAGACGATCATCAACGCGGAGGCACCGTCCGATATTCTGACGCGCGATGTTCCTAAAGTCGAATTTGAAAGCGTGGAAGGGTTAGCAGCAGAATCGATGGAGACACATCAACGCGAAATCCTGATGGCTCTCGTCCATGAATACATCGACCGACTCCCTGACGAGATCGCCGAAATCGAACTCCGTAAACTCCGCGATGGAAGCGTCAACGATATTCACTTCGCATGGGCAGGTGGCGAAACACCAAAAACACCGCACTATTACAGACTACACGGGCCATTTTTCTTTGTGGAATATGACAACACGCAGAACAATGCCAACCATATCCATTCTGTATGGCGGCACATCGAAGACGATTTTGGGGTTGATCTGCTACGCTTGCACTACCACAAATCCGACCATCATGATCACAACCACGACCATTAGGTGAATCAGAGAAATATAGTCAGATCGTCATTAACGACGTAACTATAGAAGGCGGGGTTAGAAACCCCGCCTGCAAAAGAGATACAAAAGAGACGTTTGCCGTTTTATTGACGGGATTTCAAGGTGCCCCAAGTTGTTGTCAACTTATCGGCAGGTTCAACGGCAGTTGCCACGGTGCTGCTGAGGATAACAAGTCCCGTCTTTTCGGAGTTCTTACCGTAGACGACAGCGTGTGGATACCAACCGTCCCAACCTCTCTGTCCCTCCTGACCCGCGGCTGTGTCACCGTCGTTGACGCAGATACCGACGCCAAGCTCGTCGCCTTCGCTGAACTTATCGCCTGCGATTTGCAGTTCTGTTGCGGGGAACCGAAATTCGTAGTACGTCTTTTTCGCGCCTTCGTCTCGGACGATGGCTGCGTCGTCAGCGGCGAGTCCAGGACTCCCATTCGTTCTCTCGTTCTGTAGGATGACATTTTCTGCGGCACCATCTAAACCGATGTTATAAAGGAAGAGTGGCAGTCCTGCGTCGCGTGCGCCGGTCGGTTCAACAGCGAGTTGTGCGCCGTCGCCGTTCCATGCAGCACCAGCCGCGTGTTCATGCGTGTCGTCCGTGACGCTGAGTGCCAGATAAAGTGCGCCCTCATCCCATGCGAACATAAAACAGGTTTCGTGGTCGTCGGCATCGTTCCAGATACCACCGTTATATTCTTCAAAAGCTTTAATGACACCACCATTGGCTTCAAACATGACACCACAGAACATAGTGCCATCGGTTCCCGTAACCGTCTCAAGTACGCCAGCCCATTCGCTCAGATCACCGTCGATCTGAACATCAAGACCCGTTGGTGCGGTGTAGACATCATGCGTCTCATTCCGCCACTGTGCATCTGCGATGCCGGTCATAAACAAGAAGGCGGTGATTGTAAAGAGTGTCGTGAAACTGAAAACTATCTTTTTCATCGTATATTCCTTTTTTTAATGGTTAATGGTTATAAGTGGTTGATTATAAGTAAGAGGTTTTAGATGAATCTAATTTACTGGTTCATGGTTGTTAGTTATAAGTTATTGGTTAAGAGGTTTCTGATGTATAGGGAGTCTCTTAACTTATAACCAACAACCAACAACCATATTATTTCTCTACTTGACCAGTGATTGACCGCGTCAATAATCATGGGACATCACGGCAATCCCATAAATCACCGGTCAGATTTGAGTTTGCCCCATGTCGTCGCTAATTTATTCGCTGCTTCAACAGCGAGGGTCTCATTGGTAAGTACAACAAGTCCTGTTTTCTCGGAATGCTTTTGATGGACAATAGAATGCGTGTACCATCCACTCCACCCCTTTTGACCGCCTTGGCCGGCGGCTTTGTCGCCGTCGTTAACACAGATACCGAGACCGAATTCAACTCCATCGCTGAATTTATCACCTTTTATTTGTAATTCTTCAGCCGTGAATCTGAACTCATAGTAGGTCTCTTTTTTCGCTTCGTTTCGGACAATGACAACATCTTCGCCACTAACGAGTCCTGGGCTGCCGTGCGTCTCTTCATTACCTAAGATAATGTCTTTGGCACCATCATTTAAACCAGCGTTATAGAGGAAGAGTCTTGCGCCGCCATCACGTTTACCTGTTGTTTCAAAGGCGAGTTGTGCGGCATCCCCGTTCCACGCTTGGCCAGCAGCGTGTTCATGCTCATCATCTGTCACGCTGAGTCCGATGTACACGGCTTCTGAATCCCATACAATCATGAAACAGGTTTCATGGTCATCGGCACCGTTCCATTTTCCGCCTCCATGTTCCTCAAACGCAGCGACTTTCCCGCCGACACCTTCAAATTCAACACCACAGAAAGGGTTCCCATCGGTGCCTTTAACGGTGTCAAGGACTCCGTCCCATTCGCCAAGATCGCCATCAATTTCAATTTCAACGCCTGTAAGTGCTTTATACTCATCATGGGTTTTACTGCGCCACTGCGCATCGGCTACAGTACTTACAAGTAAAACGAGTAATGCTGTAGCAATCAAAACATAATTTTTCATTTTTTCTCCTAAAGTTATCAGTTCCTATAGTTTGGACAATTTCCAAGGCTCACGTTATATCAAACCTAAACGATTGTCTAAACAGAAGACCAGAACCATTCACAAAACTCATATAAGGATATACTTAATATATTATATATTTAAAAACATGTCCCAATATAATATATTATACCCTGATTTAACGCCTATGTCAAGTTATACTAAAGTTTGGACAATTTACGTAGGTTGGGTTATAGGAAAGCGTGTTTAGGTAAGTCCTACCCTCTTCACTTATAACCTACCACCATTTTAACGGTCACCGATAGATTTATTGCCATCGTCACCACCCAAACGGAAAATGTACCGATCACTTGAACCGATATACACGAACCCGTTGGCAACCGCGGGTGATGAATAGAGTTCTATATTTCGTACGATAGTTCTTAAGTTGAATTCCCATTCCACTTTTCCATCGGCAGTGGAAAGTGCGTAAACATATCCATTTTTTGTTGCGGCATAAACTGTATCCGGTGTTACGGCTGGTGAAGATACGACCGGATTGCCGAGTTCAGCTTGCCAGTGATGTTCCCCGTCCGTTGCCTGTAGACAATAGACAGACCCATCACGTGAACCGAAGATGACATAACCATTCTGTATAGCGATTGCTGTTAGGACAGCATCTTTTGCCTTGTGTTCCCACACGATGTCGCCGGTCTCTCCGTTGAGCGCGACGACCTTACCGGCAGGTATAGCGGCACTGTCCGAAAAATTACCGCGTCCGAGTCCAAAGAAAACGAGATTTTCATAAGCACTCGGACTGCCCCAAACGGGATATGGCATCTCCTTTGACCAAATTTCATTACCTGTTTGAGCATCAACGGCATAGATTCGGTAGTTACCATAACCGGTGCCGAAGTAGACTTTGCCGTTATGCTCAACCGGTGACATATCTGCATGGATACCTCCATAGTGCCAGATTTCCTCTCCTTCTAAGGCATCAATGCAGTAGACACCATCAGCACCGGCAGTGAAATAGAGTTTCCCTTGACGAATAAAAGGTGTGGATTCGACGTGGCTCGCCGTCTGAAAACTCCAGATCGGTTCGCCGGTCTTAGCGTCAAGGCATCGGAGTGCGCAATTACTATCTTGGTGGTAACCCTCACCGATGTAGACCCTACCGCCAGCCACGGCAGGTGAGGAGAAGATCGGGATCGCCGAAGCGTGTCGCCAGATGACCTCCCTTGATTCCGTATCGATGCAGTATGTTGCGCCGCCGAGTGAAAAAATTGAGCCGTGCGAAGAACCGATATAGAGCCGATTCCCGACAACGGCAGGTGATGAAGAAAAATCAACCGCCATCGGTCCTTCGTCTTTGAAGACCCACGCTGGCGTTCCGTTTTTTGGACCGGGTAACGCGTCTAAATGTCCCGTTCTGTTCTTGTTACCACGGAAAGTTGACCATGTGGTAACCCCTTTTACATTTCTCGTAGGTTCGGTTTCTAACCGAACATCCGATTTTGCTTCAAGTGCCGCGTTCGGACCCTGGAGGAGTTGGTAGGTGCCGAATACCGTGCCGAGGAGGACAACAGCACCGACAACAGAAACGGTAATCTTGTGCGCGCCCACGAAGTCGCGGAACCTGTAGAAAAACATTTTAGTGGTATCCCGCGCAAAAACGAGAGCCGTTATGAGTGCAACCCCAACAAAAGCGAGAATCTGTGGAACGATGCTCAACAACGCTGTGAGTGGTCCCAGGAGTTGTGGGATAACGGCGTGTGCAGGAGTCGCTGTGCTGAAAAAAAGAAGAGCAAAACACAGCATTAATAACAGTTTCACAGCGAAACCGAGTCGCCTTTCTTCATTCCTACGTCCTTTTATTGCCTGTCTTAATCTCGCTTTTTTCACCTGCAGCCCCCTCGTGTTTTATCTTGACGCTTCTATAAAACCCATAGCGAAATGCACCAGGTTTTCAAGCATCGGGCGATTTTTAGAGACTTCCATCTCTTGACTGTTACGGAGATTCGTGATAAGGTACATCCCCTTGCCATATTGCAGTTTCGCGACGACGATCTCTTTGCCGTCATTGGTCGTCGCCAACACTTGATAATTTTGATTCCATCCACTCCAGGAGTCATCAAGTGCGAGTTGCCCTGAAATAATCCGGTGGGGTGCGTTAAAGAGGTCGCCAGCGGCGGCAGTCGGTTGAAAATCATTTCGTCGTGAGCTCTCAATGCCGTTGAGCGGTTCAGGCAGCCACCCTGTCCCACATGGACGACCCTCATCGCTATCTTGACCGGAAACGATAGCGACACCGCCGTTCTTCACGAACTCTTTAATCCGTGCCTCTTGATTATTGTTGAGCCAGTATTTTCCATCTCGTGAGATCGTTCGGAAGCCGAGCCATAGGATATCCGCGTTACCGAGCGTCGGTAGATTGTGGTTGGTTGTTTCCTGATAAACAACGTCGGAACCCGTTACAGCGTCAAGTTGAGCGATGGTGCGCGGTTCGGACTTGTACGCCTCTGTTTTGAGCACCAAGAGTCGGTTGGATGCCTCAAGAAACTCCACTGCGAAATAGATCAGATTCTCAAGCATCTGACGGTTTTTAGAGACTCGCACTTCCGTATCATTACGCAAACTGGTGATCAGATACATCCCTTTCCCATAATTGCGCTTGGCGATAGCAATCTCTTTTCCGTCGTTGGTCGTCGCCATTATCTGATAATTCTGATTTGCGTCGGTCCATGAATCATCAAGCGAGAGATTCCCCGATCGAATGCGGTTAGGTCCATTAAAGAGTTCACCAGCATGAGAGGTTGCTTGGAAATCGCTTCGGCCTGTGTTTTCTATACCTTTGAGCGGTTCAGGCAGCCATCCTGTAGGACACGGACGACCTTCATCGCTATCCTGTCCGGAGACGATGACAACGCCGCCGTTCTTCACGAACTCTTTAATCTGTGCCTCTTGGCTATTGTTGAGCCGGTATTTTCCATCCCTTGAGAGCGTACGGAAACCGAGCCATAAGATGTCGGCATTGCTAAGTCCGGGTAGGTTCCGATCCGTTGTTCCATTGTAATCAACTGAGTGTCCCTCTATTGAATTAAGCCTGGAGATAATAGGATATTCTTCTTTGTAGCTATCTGTTCTGAGAAAATAGAGTTGGACAGCATCTGCGCCGGACTTAGTTCCCTCACGGGTGCGAACAGTGTTTCCATCACTTGTCCCAAACATGGCGTTCAGTTCTTTCTGAAAATCGGCAGTAGAATCCCGTCTTGAGACCTCGTCTCTGTTGAGGTATTTTTCAGTGTGTGTAAACAACCACCAACCCCACTCGTTTCGCTGTCTTGTGGTTTGGGTTTGAAACCATTTTCCACTGACATGTGCGAGACTGTCAATACGTCCACCCTCTTTGAGATAAAAGACGATAATGGGTTTGCCCTGTTCCATGAGACCCATCGCCTCTCTTCTGTGATCTTTTTCCCCTTTGTAGACATCAAGGCGGATCTTGATTTCGTTAAACTCAGGGTCGCCTTTGAGATATTTATCGACCTTAACCTTCACGTTCTGACGTTTAGCGTTGACCTCCGAAACCGTTCCGAAGAAGATATGACTGCTTTCCTTAACGATCTGCTCCACAGAATAACGTCTCGCTATATAGCCTTCTGAAGATGACTGATTTAAGAGTAAAAAACAGGTAATAAGAAGTAACCCGTAACCCGTAACCAGTAACCAGTTAAAAAAGGTTTTCGATGGAGCGTCTCTTTCTATTAACTGGAAACTGGAAACTGGAAACTTTTTTGATCTTTGCATCGAATTTTCCCCCTTATGGTTAATGGTTCTAAGTGGAATGTGTCGTTGTTGTAATCATTGCGCTTTCCCTCTTGCTGTGATGTCCCATACAGATTCAACAATCCCGTTACGGATACCGTAATACCTGTCATGAAGGTTCACTGTCGTGCAACAGTGGGTTGGTAAAATTTCAAGTTTATCTCCCGGTTTGAGGGAGACGTTTTCATCAGACGCGCTCCCAACAGTTTTTAAAGTCCCGTGTTCTTCAGAGAGTCCACTCATCTCCATACCTGTTAGACCAACAGGTTGTGGAATACCGAATTCTTTTGCGAGTACTTTCAATCCTGTATCAACGATCATTCGGTTCGGGTTTGGACGACTCACGACAGTTGCGAGAACCGACAATGCACAATCGAAATTCTCGCCGATACCTTCTACATTTCCGTAGGTGGAATCCATGAGGACATAAGACCCCGCCTGTATCTCTGTCATTTCCGGTATGCTTCCTGTGATATTGAAGGTTCCCGTGCCGCCGCCGCTCATAATAGCAACCTCTACGCCGTGTTCTTCAAGATAGGACTTGGTGTCCACGAGTCGCTGCATCGCCTCACGTGCGGCGGTATCGCGTTCGGATCGCTTCGGCTTCGCGACGGTATGTCCCTCGTATCCCATTAACCCTTCAAAAACCAAGTTCGGACTCCGACGTACCAGTTCCGCCAATTCTAAAGCCGGTTTTCCGGGTTCAACACCGCATCTGTCCATACCGATATTCACCTCGACTAACATTCTGACGGTTGCCTCTTTAGCCGTCGCTGCCTCAGAGATAGCTTGTACGTTCTCTGAATTATCCACCGCGACCATGATTTCCGAATGTCTCGCGAGATTGATGAGCCGAGCGATCTTTTGCGCGCCGACGATCTGATTGGCAATCAGCACATCTCGGATACCAGCATGGATAACGGCTTCTGCTTCGCCGAGTTTCGCGCACGTGACACCGATGGCACCCGCTGCAATCTGTTTATGTGCGATAATCGGCGTTTTATGCGTCTTAACGTGTGGTCTCAAATCAGCCTTTACTGTCCTGAAATAGTTCGCCATCGCCGCTATGTTGGCTTCCATTTTGTCGAGATCAATCAGTAGTGCGGGTGTATCCAATTCCGTCTTGTGCCTGCCGATAAATGGTTCGTTTGTCTTCATTATGCGATGCCTCCTATTTCTAAAGCTGCTTAACAGGGTTCGATAACGTGCCGAACCCATCAATTTTTATGTCAACAATGTCGCCCGCGGCAAGTGGTAGATCGTTCGGAACAATGATACCGGTACCAGTCGAGACAACGGTACCCAGCGGGATCGGATTATCACGCATCAGGAATTCCGTCAGTTGTTCAAACTTCCAATTGATTTGAGAAGTATTTACCTCACCTTCATAAATAATATCTTCACCCCGGAGGACAGTGCATTGCATGTCCAAATTATAGGGATCGTCCACTTCAGAAGGTGTAAGAAACATCGGTCCGAGCGCGCAACATCCATAAAACACTTTGGATTGTGGCAGATAGAGTGGGTTATCACGTTCAATATCCCATGCAGAAACATCGTTGCATAGGGTGTATCCGATGATTTCTCCATCTCCGCCGAGGACGTAAGCCAATTCCGGTTCTGTTGCTGTCAATACAGAGTCGCTTCGGATACCGATAAAACCGTTGGGACCGACACACCGTGAAGGAGTCGCTTTGAAAAATATTTCAGGACGATCGGCGTGATAGACGCGGCTGTAGATATCCTGTTCGGAGTCGTCATCGCGCATATCGGCACTCCGTTTGTAGGTTACACCGCACCCCCAAACTTCAGGCGGATCAATCGGCGGTAAAAGGTGCGGCACATTTGCATCAGGCGCGGCATCCAATTTCTTCAGCGTAAGTCCATCAGGTTCATCTGATGTGTTTTCTATCTCTGCAAACGAGGGGAGTTGCATCGGAGCAGGCGTTGCCACCTTTTCTTGAATATCGGCGAGGATGACACCGAGACTCACTTGTTCTGTATGTGCAAGTGCTAACACTTCTAAGACACCGGGGGATTCCTCGCTTGTTACGTCAATCACTTCCTCATCACGAGTGACGATTCCGACCCGTTTACCTAAATTGGGTAGGTGAAACTGAATTAACTTCATTTTTGTCCTTTTGCCATATAAAAAGAGTGCCTTCTTGCGTCCTAATTTTCGGCGGGGACGAGACCTGCCTTCACAAGTGCTGAGACAACAGCCTTTGCACACGCTTCAATGGAGAGTTCCGCGCTATTTATTATAACCTCTGGGTTAAGAGGCGGTTCATAAGGCGCGCTAATGCCTGTAAACTCTTTAATCTCGCCAGCGCGTGCCTTTTTATATAAGCCTTTCGTATCGCGTTCTTCGCACACCTCAAGTGGACAGTCAACGAAAACTTCGACAAACCTGCCTTCAGTGATGAGTGCCCTCGCCTGATCCCTATCCGCGCGGTAAGGCGAAATAAAAGCGGTCATAACAACAGTGCCTGCGTCCGCGAAGAGTTTTGCGACTTCACCGATGCGCCGGATGTTCTCCTCACGATCTTCCGGTGAGAATCCCAAATTCTTGTTCAGTCCGTGCCGGACATTGTCGCCATCTAAGACATAAGTGTGATGCCGCTGTTGATGTAGCACATACTCAACGGCATTCGCTAAGGTTGATTTACCTGAGCCGGAGAGGCCAGTGAACCAAATCACACAGCCTTTCTGATTCAGTAATCTTTCTCTATCTTCTGCTGTGACAGTCGTTTCATGCCACGTAATGTTAGTTGCTTTCTGTTGAGCCAATTCGATTGTTCCTCACATATTAAAAGTCAAAAAATAGAGGCTTTCGGATGATGCCTCTCTTGTCAGGTTTCGCAATATTACTATTATACGCGCGGGTATAACGCAATGTCAACCTAAATCAGAAATATTTCGGTTGTTAGCAGAACGGCTCTCAATTTGCAATCGTCAAACGGACGCATGAGATATTAACCTTGGGCATCTCAAATGGCGATCCATAGCGCAAAAAAGAACCCCGTATAGTTGAGGTTTAGATTTCCTCGTTGTACTCTACGGAGTTCTTTTTGATTTCTGTACTGTATAATTTATTACGTCGAATTTATGTTATGATGTTCTGGGTGCGTTTGTCGCTTGAACATCCTTTCATGAAATATGCAGGGACTAACTGTCAGCGTCTTCCCATCGTGCATACCTTTGGAGCGTCCGAATGTCAATAGCCAACGATTCGGCTGCTGCACGTAAGGATGTATATTGCTCAATACGCTTTTGAGCGACCGCACGCAGAATTTGATGTTGATTCATGTTCCCTATGTTCAAAGCATCGACTTTTCGGTCAATTCTCTGAGTATAAGAAGTACTCAAATTCTGAGACGGTTCGGGTGTCCACGTTGACAGTTCATACAGCATTGTATGTTGTGCCTCTGGTTGGAGCGTCTCCCAAATTGCGTGTTGTGTTTCCGATGGGAGCGTCCCGCAAATAGAGATGAGGACCCGAATGAACTCTGGATAAATATCACTGAAGTCTCCGAGTTCAAGTTTATCTGTCGTCGCGAGGGCGACAGCCGTCTGGATGGTACTCCGGAGTTGCCGGATATTACCGGGCCACGCAGACTGTTTCAGACGTTTGAGTGCTTCTGTGGTAATCCCTGTAACACTTTTTTCGTATTCGGCACTGAACTCATCCATAAAAACTTTCACTAAGGGTGCGATATCCTCTGTTCGCTCGCGTAGCGGCGGGAGGTAAAGCATCATCCCCTTAAGGCGATAGTAGAGGTCTTCCCGAAACTCCTTTTTGGCGACTGTTTTGACAATATCCCTGTTTGTAGCAGCGATAATCTGAACGTCAACAGTGAGCGGTCCATTGCCGCCGAGCCGTGTGAATGTAGCAGTATCTAAGACGCGGAGAAGCATCTTCTGTGCATCCAACGACATTTCGGGTACTTCATCTAAGAAGAGGACTCCACCATTGGCGATTTCAAACGCGCCTTGCCGTTGGCGTATCGCACTGGTGAACGCACCAGCTTCATGTCCAAAAAGTTCACTCTGAAGGAGTTCAGCGGAGAATCTACCGCAGTTAATAGCGATAAATGGTTTATCACGCCTCGACCCTTTTTCGTGGATGTACCTCGCAATTCCTTCCTTACCAACGCCGGTTTCGCCTGTAATGAAGAACGGAATATTTGATTCCACGACCTTCTTGATTGTGCTATAAATCTTCTGCATCGGAGCCGATGGCAACTCAATAAATGCCGATTGCAGTTTCATAATGTGCTCCTTAAAGTATATTATAATATGGACGAAGAATATATTTAAGTTTAGGCAATTATAGTCCCTAAAAGCGGGTTGCGGCGTGATGCGTCATTACCAAGCGCAACCCTTTTCAGCTGATAGAAAATATAAATGCAACAGCACAGAAACCAGTTTTCCATAGCACATTGTGGTATTTCGTTTTAACGAACGTTAGTTGTTAACGCTAAACTTGGATATCAGGTTGACTTAAAATGTTCCGTTTGCCAGTCCATTATCAAATTCTGCACTTTAAGGTTAAAAACCGACAATATTTGATCAACACATTATATTTTATGGACCAATGAGGATATGACGGATTTAATCCTGACGATTTTCGGTGATACGGATGACATCGTTCATCAGATTTTCCGTTTTTGAGAAGTCTATCGTTTGGAGGTGTCCACTTAACCACTGGACTTTAATGGATTGGAGAGCCTCTTGTGAGCCAATACCGAAAATCAGGTTATGATCGCTGTCGGATGCGTAACTTCCGCCAGAAGTTACTTCTTTGAATCGGGTTGTTTGGTCTGTATGAACCCACACTTTTGACCCAATGCCATCGCGATTGCTTTCGGTGCCGACGAGTCGGATTTTCACCCTATTGTTTTTTCTGCCTGACATATCGGAATCGTTGCGTAAGAGGACGGGAGATTCAGCACACGTGGTAACGAGAACATCCGTTGCACCGTCGTTATTATAATCACCGACAGCCACACCGCGAGCGACTATAGGACGTTTAAAGAACAAACCGGCTGTCTCGGATAAGTCTCTAAATTCCCCAGTGTCAGTCTTACCGAAAATCTGGCACACCTGTTTATAGGAGAGGGAGGGCGTGACCTCCGAGACGTTATCCCATACATGTCCATTTGCGACAAAAAGTTCAAGTGTTCCGTCGTTGTCCGCATCAAGGAATTGGGTTCCGAAACCGAGTTGTGCAAAACTCGGATCGGCAAGTCCTGTCTCAAAGGTGGTCATCGTGTAGAAGTCGTCGCCATCATTGTGAAAGAGGCTGTTAATTTCTAAGGAAAAATTGGTTATGAAGATGTCCGCGCGTCCGTCGTTATCGTAATCTCCGTTGGCGATCCCCATACTCGCAGTTGCGCGGCCCTCTGAATTGTAGGCAATACCTACTGTAACAGCGACATCAGTGAAGGTTCCGTCTCCATTGTTGCGATAAAGGAAATCTGGAACAGCATCGTTAGCGACGAAGATGTCAGGGTAACCGTCACTGTTATAGTCTGTAAAGAGGGTCCCTAATCCTTTACCTATGTTATGGAGTCCTGCCCGGGCGGTGACATCCGTGAAAGTGCCGTCCCCGTTGTTACGATAAAGTGTATCGCTTGCCCCCGGATATTCGTGCGGCCCGCAATAGATATGGACACCTTCTAAAAAACAGGCGTGGGCGGTTTCGGGTCGGTAATCCAAGTAGTTCGCGACATAGAGATCAAGGTAGCCATCCAAATTATAGTCGCCGAAAGTTGCACTGACGCTCCAACTGCCGTCCCCGACACCTGCTTCGGATGTCGCATCTGTGAAAGTCCCGTCCCCGTTGTTCCGATAGAGTTGGTTTCTCCCGAAGTTCGTGAGATAGAGATCGGTATCGCCATCGTTGTCGTAATCTGCGGAGAGACATCCCATACCGTACCCCGAATTTTGTTGTAGCTGCGCCGCTACGGTAGCATCAATAAACGTGCCATCGCCTTTGTTACGGTAGAGGATATTTATGTGTTTAGGGTCTCTGGTATCTTGAGGCGTACTGCTGATGGTGCCGCCGTTGACGAGATAGATGTCGAGGTGTCCATCGTTATTGTAGTCGAAAAAGAGTCCACCGGAACCCATTGTTTCGGGTAAATATTTCTCTTTAGATGCACCATTGATGTGTTTAAAATGGATACCGGCTTGCTGCGTCTGTTCTGTGAAATGGAGGGTCGTCTCAGCTGCGTTCAGCACGGTGGCGCAGGTAAGAAATATAAGGCATGTCAGTAGAAGGGTTACTGTGTTGGTACCGAGCGAGAAATAACAGTTGTTTTCAACTTTCTGTATATCTGGCGTTGTTGATAGCATTTATATCTTCTTATTCGCATTTCCATGATGTTAGTGCATTACGGAACTGCCTGATGACTCTTTTTACATCACATCAGAGCATCTTCAACCTCTTCGGGCAGTTCCGCGATGCTTGGGTTAACATCAATCGGATACGCAGTGCCATCGTTAATTATCAGTCAGCAGCGGGTGCGAATGTGTCCGGATTTTCTGCCGCCGCGTCGTAATCGTCAATTAATTCGGTGATTACAGGGTTATCCCCGCAAAGTGGGCAATTCTCATCTCTATTGATTTTCATCTCACGATAGGTCATACTGAGTGCATCATAGAGGATAAGTCTACCGATCAGCGGTTCACCGATACCGATAATGTATTTAATTGCTTCGGTCGCCATCATAACACCAATTACGCCTGGGAGCACGCCCAGGACACCGGCTTCACTTCAGCTCGGCACCATTCCCGGTGGCGGTGGTGTCGGATACATGCATCGGTAGCAAGGTCCCTCGTGCGGTTTAAAGAGCGTGACCTGTCCCTCAAATTGGAAGATACTACCGTGAACAATCGGTTTATTCATTAGTACAGCGGCATCGTTAACGAGGTAGCGTGTAGCGAAGTTATCACACCCATCGACAATCAGATCATACTCCGAGAAGATTTCCTCAACGTTGTCGGCTGTCAGACGGAGATTATAAGGTGTAATCTCGATGTCTGGATTAAGCGACTTAATCGTTGTGGTTGCGGATTGAACTTTTGGCGTACCGACGGCTTCCGTGCGGTGGAGTATCTGACGTTGTAGATTGCTTAATTCGACGACATCGGAATCGATAATACCGAGGTGTCCGACACCTGCGGCACCGAGGTAGACCCCCGCGGGTGAACCTAAACCGCCCGCACCGACCATTAAGACTTTAGCGTTGAGCAGTTTCGCTTGTCCCTGCTCACCGACTTCAGTCAGCATAAAATGTCGGCTATAACGATCGAGTTGCTCATGCGTCATCGGTTTATCTTGGACTGTCGGCAACCCTGCAGCCGCCCAATCGCGATAGCCGCCTGCAAGCGAGACGGTATCGGTGTACCCCATTTCCCGGAGCGATTTTGCAGCGAGAAGGGAACGCAGCCCCGCCGCACAATAGACGATGACTCTTTGATCCCGGTCCGGGATATAGTTTTCAACGGAAAATTCCAGCATTCCGCGCGTAACGTGAACAGCATTCGGGATATAACCGGCGCGATATTCGTCTTCATCACGGACATCCAGTAGAACGAAATCACTCTCTTTTTCTTGTTCGTCTTTGACATCGGCAACAGTTACTTCTGGTATTTCTGTTTTGGCTTCCTCAACAATTTCCCTATACGATTTCATAAAATTTTTCTCCTGCCGAAAAGGAATATAAAGGTCAAGGGTTTCGGACGCTAATTCTACAAATTTCAGCCTTTTGCGGTTGCAAAATTATATCATATATTGCGTCCGTTGTCAATGTTCTTTTTCGTATTATCCAGGGTCATTCAATTTTAAGAAATTATTGGATTGGACATCTTTTTTGCAGGATCCGCTGCGAAATCTAGCGAAAATTTCAGCGTTTTTTCAAAATACATAACATATATAAAGTATAAATACCTACGAAAAGGACAACACCAAAAACGGACAATTGAATGATTCTGTTTTCTATTTTATCTTTATTTTGTTGTAGGAGCGACTTTCATTTGCCTCTAAACTGCTCTACAAAAACCAAATATTTCGCTTGAATTTTCGCCAAACATAAGGTAAACTTAAAATAAGTTGTATTGACAGGGAGCTTTGTCTCTGAACTGCTATTATCCTAAACCAAATGACCTTGAGACGCAAAAACACCAATTGGTAGAATCGCTAAACAAAAAATTAACTGTATGTCAACCTCTCCGAAATAGAGGACGCGGATTTTGCCGTGAGTGCAGAAGGTAAGGAGTTGAACAAGGCATTTTATGGAGAATAAACAAACCAGGGATATAGGATTGTTCTGGGCCGTAGCCTCCCAATCACGTGGCATGGAGCCATTTCGTCCCTGGCATTTATATAGTACTACACTTTGCGTAAAAGGTCAAATAATTTTTCGTATATTTTGGTCTTTCAACAACAGAGGACACGGATTTTTGGTATAAATTTGTCTTTCTATATTATATATGTTATCATACATAAACAGGTTATCATACACAATGTAACAGCATTTGAAAAACCGAAACACCCTTGTCTATAATACGAACTGTCCACCAGATAAATTAACAAACGTTAACCGATGAAATTCGCATTTCATGAACAACTTTAAAATAAACCGAATCCATCAAGTGCCACCAAGCCAAGCAAACACTACACTTGTAGCACTTTGAAAAGAGATAGACAAAAATTAAAATTGCCCAATTGTTCACGAAAATTCCATAGACCCAGAATTCAAAAACATCATGCTCCAACGTTCTGACTGTGTTTGATCTGTTTACGAAGCACAAAAAAGAATCGTGAACAATTTCGTGAACATTTATGAACATCTTAGGAAAAAAATCATCCTGTACAGAACCTATCTCGGTCACAAACCCACGCCTTGAATGGATTCGCAACCGCGTATACCGCGAACACGAAAATTAAACAAATCGTTAATGTTCATGAATGTTCACGAAAATCCGTGCCGTGTTCATGAAATGTTCATAATTTACGCCTTACAAACCGATTGTCCACGAAACCAGAAAACATTAACATATAGTTAATTTTTTTAGGACTTACACAGATAGGCGATAAAGGGTTCCTTACGACAAGCGGATGTCTACATTTGGAGCTTTAATTATCAAACCCACGTTAAAATGGATTCAGAAAGGCGAAACGAAAACATGTAGCGAGGGTTAGCACAAGGAGGACTCCGCAACGGAATGCTCACGGAAAGACAACAAACGGTCTTTGACTGGATAAACGACGATCTTGAACTACCGGTGTATGCCGAAGCATACAAAGGTGCATTAGAGCAACTAAACAACAAATCATCGGGCTATATTACGTATATATCCCATACCGGAAGGGATTTGATGAATGGGCTTGCTGCTGCGGTAAACAGGATCACGAGTGGATATGTTCAATATGTCCATCTTGTAAATGATTTCCAAGACGATTGGAAAGATGAGTGGGGAGGAGAAGGGAACGATATCAGAAAAGTTAACGATGAAAACGGACATTTAATCCCGAATGAAATTTGTAAAAAAATAAAAAAACTGGTTGATGACCACAAAGAAGGGCGTCTCAGAGCTGAAGAGATAGATAGCTCTTTTTTTACAACTTTTTTGGATTATCCTCATAAAGATAGTATTCCGGAGGACTTATCTCAGGAATGGCGACGCGCCAGAAGGTGGTTTGTTGGTCATGCTCACTTACGTGAGAATGAGTTTTCTATAGAAACTTATGATGAAGCGGAAAAGCATTTTCAAAACCTTGATAACCTTTTATATGCCGCTGCGGGCAGTGAACTTGAACAACTAAGGAGTATCCATGAAATCCTGGAAGAAGCCAACGAGTGAATTGATTGATAAAGCCTTAGGCTCGTTTAAGAAGGAGCATCACCGTAAGTATTTTTTTTCTCGCTTGGAAAATCCGTTGTGGCTTAAACCTCTTGCAGAGCGCGGCTGCTTTAAACACCCTCCAAAAGCCCAGCGATTTGATGATGGCACCATTGGATTCCCTTACTGGCCAGAGATGCGGTACCTCAAAAACGTGTGTCGTGAGATGCCTGATGAAGTTGTCAAGTTGTTGATAGCCCTTCCTGAAACCGATAACCCAGTTGTCTACGACGGTATTTTAGATATTGCATTGCAGCTCCCGAGAAAACAGTCTGCACAACTAAAAGATAAAATCCTTGAATACACAGATATAGAGCATCAATTGCGGCCTCATAAATACGCAGACCTGTTAGCACATTGGACAGCAGAAAATCAAACATCGGCTGCATTAGAACTTTCAAAGATTCTCATTGACTTTGCACCGGATCCGCAATCAGAGGAAAAGCAAAAGCGTCGAAAAGAGGATCCAATGAGCTGGGGGACGCTTCTTCGCCCGGCACCAGGATTTGACCCTTGGGTTTATCACCAAATAATGCTAAACGGGATACGACCACTTGCTGAAAGCAAACCTTATAAAGTTGCTTGTCTCCTGATGGATGCCACAGCGAATATGATTCGTTTGCGAACACATCCGGAGGAATTAGAGAAAAAGATAGATTTTTCCGAGAGTTGGTGTTCCCGTCTTAGTGAAGAAGATAGCGACTATGAAGGTGCCGAGAAAACACTGGTTCATACACTGACATTTGCATGCGAGAAGGTGTTTGAAAAATCATGCGGAAGTGTTGAGGCATTGGACAAACTCTTGCGAAAACAGCAATGGAAAATTTTCAGGCGTCTGCGTCACCATCTTTATGCCCTAAACCCGAATGAACAAACCAAACCGTGGATCCGGGAATTAATTCTGGCACATGAAGACTATGGCTTATGGGAATATCACTATGAATTCCAGCAGATGATACGCAATGCCTGTGAACACTTCGGTGAAACATTGCTTACCAAAACAGAACGCATCCGTATTTTTGATGCTATCCTTGACGGACCATCGAAAGAAAATTATCGACATTGGATAGAGGGATGGTTGGGCGAGGAATTCACTGAGGAGCGTTTTGAGGAACGCCAGAGGCGTTTCCGTTGGCTGCAGTTTGCGCCTTTCGCTCAGGTACTGTTTGGTGAATATAAAACTAACTTCCAAGAATTGGCAGATGAAGCGGACAATCCAATTTCCGATGAAGATTACCCGCCATTTAAAACTAAAAGTGGGTTGGTAGCCAATCGCAGCCCCCGCACCCCCGAAGACCTTGTCAACTTCGCAGATGAGGAATTACTTACCTTCATAAACGAATGGGAAAAAGAAGATGAACCTATCAATCGCGAGACGTTTGAAAGCATAAATATTGAAGCACTCGCCAACGCTTTTCAGACGGTTTTCAGAGAATCAATCATACCCAACCCTAACAGATTGAAATTCTGGATGAAAAATCGCAAAAGGATAGAGAGACCCATTTACGTCCGTGTGATGATTTATGCAATGCAAGCACTGGTTAAAGAAAAGAACTTCGACCAACTCAACGAGTGGTTAACATTCTGTGAATGGGTGCTTTCGCATTCAGACCGAGAACACGATAGAGACTATAAGCAAGGTGATGAATCCCGCGAGAATCAGAACTGGACCAATGCGCGACGAGCCGTCGGCGACTTTATTGGCGTATGTCTTGAAGAAAATATAGATGTCCCTATTACTGCCCGAGAAAAACTCGCAAAGATTCTGGGAATGCTTTGCACACAATATGATTGGAACTTAGACGAAGGTCATCCAAACAGATTAGATCACAAGGATCCACTCACCGAAGGCATCAATAACACACGAAGCAGAGCACTGGAGAACCTTGTCAATTTCGGTTTCTGGCTACGCAGACATGAACCTCAATGCGAAGTTCCTGAAGTAACAACACTTCTCGAAAAACGGTTCTCCTCAGAAACAGATTATCCTCTGACACCCCCAGAATACGCCATTTTGGGTATGTACTATCCTTCGCTTTGTGGCTTCAACGAAAAATGGGCAATTGAGCATAAACCAAATTTTTTCCCACAGGCAGAAAGTAAACGTCAAGAATGGTACGCAGCATTCAGTAGTTTGGTGCTCTATAATGGTGCAATTAAGCAAATCTTTGAGATTCTTAAAGACGATTTTAATTTTGCCCTACAACATTTACCTGATTTCAAAAAGCATGATCTCATTGCACGACAACCACTTGATGTTTTCGGTGAACGCCTTTTTAACTATTATTTGTGGGAGATGTTCCCACTTAAGGGTCAAGAAAGCCTGCTTGAACAATTTTACCAACAAACTGACGAAAAACGAGAACATTGGGCAAATTTGTTCAACAATATAGGACATCGCTTATCGAGCACCGGAAAAGACTTAGACCAAAGTATGAAAGATAGAGTAAAGAAATTTTTTAATTGGCGACTTAAACAGGAAGAACCGACAGAACTCCGATACTTTACCTATTGGTTGCAAGCTGAGTGTCTGGAAGCTAAATGGCGATTAAAGTCATATTCCAAAGTCATAGATGTATGCAAAGCAAGAGATTGCGAAGTAGAAAATTGGGAAATTTATCTAAAGGAACTATGTCAAATGCTTCCAAAATATACCGCTGAGGTAGTTGAGTGCTTCTATAAGCTAACCAATGATATTCGGAATAAAAATATCTACATTCAGACAGAGGAGGCAAACACCATCCTAAAATCCGGTCTTAACAGTAGGGACCCTATCGTCTCTGAGAATGCAAAACGCGCCCTTAATAACCTACTTCGCGCCGATAAATTAGAATTTATGAACCTCGCGATTAGCAATGACAAACAAGCTTTGGAAGCATGATGTCTGAACAATTTCTTCATGAACAACTTGAGATTGCCTTCAACCAAATTGATACAATAGCGTCATCTAACCTTTCAAACATCTTACTCCGATAACTAAGGAGCCAGCAATGTTCAATGCAAACCCTTTCCGCCAACCCGGACAATGGTACCGAGGAAATACACATAGTCATAGCACAGAGTCCGATGGTCAACTTTCTATAGCGGATCGCTTCGCTGCCTATCGTGAAGCAGGCTACGATTTCCTCGTGCTGACAGATCATCGTAAAGTTAACGATGTGAGTGCTCATAGTACGTCAGACTTTCTGGCGATATCAGGAAGCGAAGTACATCCTGACAACCCCTATGGGGGTGCGATACATCACTTTGTCGCTATTAATATTCATGAGACGATCAATTGCGCGAAGATGCATCCGAACGCTGTGCTTGATGAGATTAAGGCGCAGGGCGGTGAAGCCGTTTTATGTCATCCGTATTGGTCTGGGCACACCATTACAGATTATCTGCCATTGCAAGGTTACTTCGCAATTGAAGTCTACAACGACGGCTGTAGGGAGATCGGTAAAGCGTTTTCTGAACAAGCTTGGGACGATTTACTGGATAGAGGAGGCCCCGTTCTTGGCATCGCTTCCGATGATTCACACGGTACCGAACACGATTGCTTCCACGGATGGATTATGGTCAAAGCACAGGAATTGACGATTGATAACATCATGGAAGCACTCAGGACCGGCGCGTTCTATTCTACCATGGGACCGGAAATAACGGATATGGCGTTAGATGATAATGAGGTAGCGGTTAAGTGTTCGCCAGCACAATCAATTGTTTTTAAAGCGGAGTGTAGTCGCGGTAGGCGAATTCTTCCATCGGATGGTGAACTCTTGACTGAGGCAACCTATAGCGTTCCGAACGGTGCGAAATACGTTCGCGTTGAAATAACAGACGAAACGGGCAAAAAAGCGTGGTCAAACCCATTCTTTTTCTAAGGCACGTATCTTGTTTTCGTCAGTATTCAGGACTTACGCAATTTTGACTGCAGCCTATTCTATTAGATGAGATTTCTGGGAAAATCCAGCGTTTTAGTATCACAAACTAACAGTTTATGCTACGAAAGAGCAGCATGCGTAAGTCCTAAGTATTGTAGGTAACCATCCCGGTCTTGGTGTGCCAAATAGGTGGTGGCTCAGCGAAAGCGTAATTTGCGGAATTATTGACAAGCAGACTATAGACGTGCTAAAATTAAAATGGGAACGCGAAATATTCCCACAAACTCATAAAGCAGCGTCACCTAACCGTTCAAACATCTTATTCCGATAACTAAGGAGTCATTAATCAATGTTCAACGCAAATCCTTTTCAGCAGCCCGGACAGTGGTACCGAGGAAATACACATAGCCATAGCACGGAATCCGATGGGCAGTTGCCCATGGCGGATCGCTTCGCTGCCTATCGTGAGGCAGGCTACGATTTCTTAGTCCTCACAGATCACCGTAAGGTTAACGATGTGAGTGCTTACAGCACATCAGACTTTCTGGCAATATCCGGCAGTGAAGTCCATCCATCAAATCCCTACGGGGGTGCGACGTATCATTTTGTAGCGATTAACATTCATGAGACGATCAATTGCGCGAAGATGCATCCGAACGCTGTGCTTGATGAGATTAAAGCGCAGGGTGGTGAAGCCGTTTTGTGTCATCCTTATTGGTCCGGACACACAATTACAGATTATCTTCCGTTACGCGGGTACTTCGCCATCGAGGTCTACAACGACACCTGTATGGGCATCGGCAAAGGCTTCTCGGAACAGGCATGGGATGACTTGCTCGATAGAGGGGGTCCCGTTCTCGGCATCGCTTCCGATGATGCACACGGCACCGAACACGACTGCTTTCACGGATGGATCATGGTAAAAGCCGAAGAGTTGACGATTGAGAGCATCATGAAAGCGTTCCGGACGGGAGCATTTTATTCTACACTGGGACCAGAAATTGTGGATTTCGCATTAGAAGACAATGAGGTAACAGTTAAGTGTTCGCCAGCACAATCGATTGTTTTTAAAGCGGAGTGTAGTCGCGGTAGGCGAATTCTTCCATCGGATGGTGAACTCTTGACTGAGGCGACCTATAGCGTTCCGAACGGTGCGAAATACGTTCGCGTTGAAATAACAGACGAAACCGGAAAAAAGGCTTGGTCAAATCCATTCTTTTTCTAAAACAGATTTTTGGGTGTGCCTTGTAGCCTACAAATCGGTACGACGATGCAAAACATTCTTGTTTGCCAAACCGGGGGTTGGGTTGGGGATATGGTGTTACTCACACCAGCCTTGCGTGCTTTGAAACACGCCTACCCTGAATCCAATCTGTCACTTTTGTTGCGCCCACTTGTAACAGATTTAATGGAAACACACCCTTATGTTGATACCTGCATCGTTGATACCAAAACCGGTGGTCGTTTGAAGTCCCTAACCGGTCTGATACGTCGGATACGTGCCGATGCGTTTGATGTAGCCGTTGTGCTGCACCCGACTTCGTTCCGAAACGCGTTGATACCATTTCTGGCACAGGTCCCGATACGTGTCGGTACAAATATCTCTGGACGCGGGGGACTATTAACGACATCCATCAAAGACGATACGAGTGTTCATGAGGTGCATCGATATTTGCGAGTCCTACGACTCCTCGATATTGAGGATGTGCCAGACACCCTGGAGTTTTGGCATACGGATACCGATCGGGAAGCAATCTGGGACCGTCTGCATGCTGCTGGAATTTCCTCGACGGATAGACTTGTCGCCATCAATTTAGGTACAACGTGGCGCACCAAACAGTGGGATACAGCGAATTTCGCCAAAGTTATCGAGCATATCATGAAGCGAATGCCGGATATAAAGGTCGTGTTAACAGGTTCACCCGTAGAACGGGAACTTACAGCAGGACTGCCGACATCGCTGCCGGTCATTAACCTCGTCGGTAAGACATCCATTCTGGAACTCGGCGCGCTCTTAGAGAGATGTGAGGTCTGTTTAACTTGTGATAGCGGACCGATGCATATCGCCGCTGCTGTAGGGACACCGACGGTTGCCCTTTTTGGTCCGACTGCTCCACTTCGCCATAAACCTTTCGGCATTGGACATACAGTCATTGAAAAATCTGTCGAATGTCGTCCGTGCTACAAACGGACCTGTCAGCGAGAGGATGCACCGCACGTGTGCATGACGAAAATTGATACTACCGAGGTCGTGAAAGCGTTAGAGACAAAATTAGATTAGAAATATATTCAACACAGAGATCAGAAAAAAGGAGTGTAAATGAAGGACATCCGCGCATTAATATTCGATTTCGGCGGAACTTTAGACGGAAACGGGGTTCACTGGTTGGAACGGGCGTATCATTTTATCCATGAACGACATCCTGAGATTACGCGTGAAGCGTTCGACGAGGCGGACAGAGCAACGATAACAGAATTCGCACTCGGTGACTCTTCTCATGAATGGTCTTACCAAGACGGTTCAATGCTACCGGTCGGAGCGGTCGCATCTGAATATGCGGCGCGTTGTAATTTACGTGAGACGACCGAAGCCATTGCGGACGGAATTTACAAACGGTTAGGGTTGAGTCAGAAAATGAAAGCGGCGTACGTCGAGTGGTTTTGCACAGGTGCTGCGGAGAGTCTCAGAGAAAATCGGCGATGGCTCGAAACGCTTCACGGTACCTATCAACTCGCGGTTATTAGCAATAACTTCGGAAATACGAGGGGTTGGTGCGATGAATATGAACTCACGCCACTCCTTGACGCGATTATAGATTCCACGGTTTTAGGGATAGCGAAGCCGGACGCTCGCATTTTTGAAGCGGCTTTGTCAGAACTCGGCGTTTCCGCAGCCCATGCCATCTATGTCGGCGATAGTTACTCAGCAGATATGGTCGGCGGTAAGAATGCGGGAATGTGGACCGCGTGGCTTGTCGGCAATCAGGAGAAGGCGTGTCCTGACCCAACGATGGTAGATGTTCAGCTGTCACATCTGCACGAACTGACTGATTTTCTGGATTCGGCGTAGGGGTTTCGGGGGTTAATGGACAGAGACGCTGCTCTGCCCATCAAATTAAGCGCAACAATATTGGAGGTTTCTATATTTCTCGGTGAAGTCCGATGACTTTACCGAGTATCATCACGTCATTCGTATCAAATACGGTCGGTTCAATCGCCGGATTTTCGGGTTGCAGGCGGACCTGCTTTCCGTCAATATAGAACCGTTTCACAGTGGCTTCATCGTCCACAAGTGCGACCACAATATCGCCTGGATCGGCGTTCGCCTGTCTCCTGACAATGACGAAATCACCTTCAAGGATACCGGCACCGACCATACTGGACCCGATGATACGCAGTGCGAAACATTCGTGGTTGTTTACCATTCGCGTTGGTATCGGCAGCGTCCCTTCAATGTTCTGTGATGCGAGCAGTGGTGTACCTGCCGCCACGCGTCCAAAGATCGGGATCTCAATAATATCGCGTTGGATATCTACTAATGCGGGGTTCGCGTTCTGACCTTCAAGCCATTTGCTCGTCTCAAGTTTCGGATCGGCTTCCTTCAGAATAGAAATCGCCCGCGGCTTACCTTCTTCTCGATCAATATACTTCTTCTTCTCCAACGCGTTGAGGTGGTCGTGTGCCGCCTTTTCAGAAAACCCGAATTTACTACCAATCTCACGGATTGTCGGCGGATACCCCTCTTTAATACGCGACTGGATATAGTTGAAAATCTCACGCTGTCTGGCTGTTAAAAGTTTTGCCATCAGTAATCACCTATCACAAAGATTAGTTTATACTTATATATTATAATATATGCAAGTTAAGAATGCAAGAAAAAATTTTTGACGACTTTATTCTCAAGAACGCCATCAAAAATTGAAACCGAATGCAGTTATTAACGTCTTAATTAGAGGAATTTTGGAAAATGTACGAATCTAATTCACTTATACGCTTCTTTACTAAAAATCGGTCTGTCCTTTTGCTTTCGACATACGTGGCAACGGTTTTATGCCTTGGACTTACTACAAGTATCGGGTTCACTGAGGAAACACCGGACAAGGTGGAACTTGACGCTGTCGTTAAGGATTTCACACGCAACGATGCCGACGGTGCGTCGCATTCTTTGTATGCCTTGAGCGAAGAGAAATCAGCCACAGTTGTTATGTTCCTCGCAACGCAATGCCCAATAGCAACTGACTATGTAGAACGGATCGTCGCCCTTGCTAAGGCTTATGATGATAAGAATGTACAGTTTATCGGTATCAATTCAAACAAACAAGAAACGGTCTCGGAAATTTTGGAATACAATAAGAAGCACGGTTTTGAATTCCCAGTGTTGAAAGACCCCGAAAATAAAATAGCCGATTATTTCGGTGCCAGAAGGACACCGGAAGTATATCTTCTTGACGCGGAGCGGGTGCTACGCTATGCAGGAGCGATTGACGACAGCCCAAAAGAACCGACTAAAAACTATCTCAAAGACGCTCTGGATCTGGTACTCGCTGGAAAAGACATTCCAAAAGCATCGAAAAAGACAAGAGCCATCGGTTGTACAATTAAGCGTGTGCGGAAAACAGATGTCAACAGAACACCGTGATCCGTTCTATTAGAATTCGGAGTTCTCACGGAGGAGACAAAAGACAAATGCGCCAATTCTTATATCACTCTTCTCAGGCAGTGCTAACCTTTTTTTTCGTTGTGTGCATCCTTGTGTCAATAGCGATTTTTGGCGGTATCGGATTTGCAGGCGGTATGTTGGTTGGATGTTGGGAAGATGTGAGCACTATCAATTTCGACGATTTGGAATATGATGCCACTGATACGTGGCAGCAGCATTTGGAGGTCTACTCTTCGGTTTGCGAGGTACAAGAAGCAGATCAAGCTGCCTTTTTGCTTGATAAATTGGAACGTTTGAAATATAAAAAAGTCTCCGAAATCGTTCCGAAGTTGAGCCAACCGGGTGAGTACGCTGAAGCGTTAGATGGAGGAAAGAAAAACGGAACTGTTCGCATCCATCTCCGTAATTTTGAATACCCATATCTTGACGTGAAAGCGGGACACGTTAAAATTTCAGTGAATAACGGGGAAATTGTATCCATTCGCGGTGAAGACAATTCTGTGCGTCAGAATTTTTATCTTGAGCCCGAAAAGTTAGCAGACTTCGCTGATAAAGAAGAGGGTACGACGCGCCAATTGATACCTCTACTCCAAATGCCTCGCAGGTTAATGGGCGCGTTCATTGCAATTGAAGATCGACGATTTTATAGTCATTGGGGGGTCGATATTATACGTCTCACCGGAGCGTTTAAAAACAAAGTATTACGTGGCATCCGCCTGGCTGGAACGAGTACGTTGACACAGCAGTTAGCACGAAATATCTATATGTTCGAGCAGCGATCGAAAAGGGATTACGTCAGGAAAGCCAGAGAGATACTCCTCGCGGTGAGAATCGAGAAAGCGTTCTCTAAAGACGAGATTTTGGAACGCTATCTGAACTATGTTAATTTGGGTAGATCAAACGTTGGTGGCAAATCGCTTTATGGTGTTCAACAGGCGGCACTCGGTTACTTTGGTAAGGAGGTATCCGCGCTGAGCAACCACGAATGCGCCTTGCTTGCTGCGCTTCCCAAGGGTCCGAGCGATTATTCGCCGTTTTCTAATCCAGAAGCAGCAAAAAAACGGCGGGACCTCGTACTGACTAAGATGTTAGAGGAGTTCTATATTTCGAGTGAATCCGAATGGCTTGCGGGTGTTAATGCGCCGCTGTTACCGTTAAACTTACCCGGAAGCGGTATGAAAACGGAACACAAGGAAGCCGGGCATTTTCTACAATACATCCACGAAGAACTGAATCTTCTGCCGGAACTTAAGGAACAGTTATACACCGGTGGTTTGAAGGTCTACACAACAATAGACATGTCCATGCAGACTGTTGCTGAAAAAGCGGTCGCTGAACACCTCCGTTATATGGATGCAACTTACGGCAGGAGTCATCTACCCGCTTACGATACGATTAAAGAGAATCGCAACAGTCACATCAATCCGATTACCGATTATTTACAAGCGGCAGTCATCGCGTTTGAACCGAAGACTGGGAACATAAAGGCGATGGTAGGTGGTAGAGATTATTATATTGGCGGTGGACGTTTCAATTTCTATAATCGCGCTATTGACCCTGACGCAGTACGACAACCCGGTTCCGCCTTTAAACCGATCGTTTTTGCCGCACTATTGGAAGAACCGGCAATCTTGACCCCCGCAACGGTGATTATGGATGAGGAATGGGGGATCGTTCCTTTTCGGGGACAGTGGTGGGCACCGAGTAACTATATCGCAGGCAGATTCAGGGGCCCCGTGAATGTCCGAGAAATTCTCACACACTCCATTAACGTCCCGACAGCGAGAGCGGTGTGGGAGACACCTCTCGGTGCCAACGGTATCAAGGAAGGCATAAATCGGACTGTCAATTTGGCGAAGCGGATGGGCATCGATAGTCCACTTGACCCGAAACCTGCCCTCTCTTTAGGGGCATCAGGTGTGACGGTCCTTGAATTAACCTCCGCGTATGCTATTTTGGCAAACGGTGGCATCCAGACGAAGCCGAAACATATCCTATATATTCTGGACGCAGATGGGAACGTTATCTATCCTACGCCTGATAGTAATCCGACCGAAGCGACCCGTGTGTTAGATGCAAGGGTGGCGTACCAGATTACCTCGTGTCTGGAAAGCGTACTCGATGATGGGACAGCCAGGCGAGCCCGAAGATTATTAGGATTTAAGCGAACTGCAGCCGGGAAAACAGGGACGACGAACTCTAAAGTAGACGCATGGTTTGTCGGTTATACGCCGGACCTTGTGGTCGGTGTCTGGGTCGGATTTGATAGTTATCGTCAGAATCGTTATAATTACAATAGACCGGGTTCCGAGGCTGCGTTGCCCATCTGGACAGAATTCATGCTCAAGGCAGCGCGCGGCCCCGACAGAGAGTTCCCTGTTCCTGACGGCATCGTATTTCGCGAAATTGACAAACAGACTGGTCTCATCAAGAAAGCCGATAAATGCCCAGATGAGAACATCAGTACCGAACCGTTTATCGAAGGGCAAGAGCCGGACCAACTCTGTAATCTCCATAGATAGCGATAGTTGTCAGTAAGCATCCCTTTTCCCTTTTTATAGCAACTTTCAATTAGAAAACTACGCCGCCGACAAAAAATACAAGTGGAACGGCGTTGCTCCTACAGTATCATATCCATCTACACATTTTTGGCAAAATGTGGTATACTATTACGCAGTGTGTACCACATACCGGACAAATTTCCTGTAGTCTTGATGCCCATTCATTTCACAAAGCCCCCGAAAGCCTGACAAGGAGCAAGAAGCCGAAATGCGAGAGAACTGGGAATTGCTAACAAAAATTGATACAATAGAAGATGATATAGACGATCTCGACGAATTGACGGATCGGCAATTCGAGTTGATTTCAGACTTCTCACCACAAGGCGACCAACCGCAAGCGATTGCTCAATTGACAAAAGGTCTTGAAAACGGTGATAAAGCGCAGACCCTACTCGGTGTGACCGGTTCAGGAAAAACCTACACGATGGCGAACCTGATTCAGAATGTTCAGCGACCTACGTTGGTCATCTCGCCGAACAAAACGCTCGCCGCGCAACTTTATAACGAATTCCGTACTTTCTTTCCGAATAACGCCGTTCACTACTTCGTCAGCGATTACGAGTACTACCAACCGGAGGCATACATCCCGTCTACGGATACCTTCATTGAGAAAGATGTCCGCATTAACGAAGAGATTACACGGTTGCGTCTCGCCTCAACTGCGTCTTTAATAGCGCGTCGCGATGTTATCGTCGTCGCGAGTGTCTCCTGTCTTTACGGTCTCGGTTCACCGGATGAATTTGAAAAGCAGCGGGTTCAGATAGAAGTCGGACAGATCATCAGACGCGACGCGCTCCTTCGCGCTTTAGTCGATATTCAATACACACGCAACGATATTGAATTCTGGCAAGGTGTGTTCCGCGTGCGAGGCGATGTCGTTGAAGTGTTCCCTGCCTATAGTGAAAACGCCTATCGCATTGAGTTGTTCGGTGATGAGATTGATCGGATTGGCGAAATTGATACCACCACCGGCGAGATATTAGGGCAAAGAGACACACTTGATATCTATCCGGCGAAACACTTCATGACAGACGCTGAAATCTTCGATCAGGCATTGATTAATATTGAACTCGAACTCCAAGACAGGATTCTGACTTTTGAAAAAGAGAACAAATTGTTAGAGGCACAGCGGATTGAGCAGCGCACCCGCTTCGATCTGGAGATGTTACGGGAGGTCGGCTACTGCTCCGGGATTGAGAACTATTCACGACACCTCTCAGGATTGCAACCTGGGGACCCTCCGTATTGTCTTATGCATTACTTTCCTGATGATTTTTTGTTCTTTATTGACGAGTCCCACGTCACCATTCCGCAGCTGCGCGGTATGTATCGCGGGGACCGCTCCCGAAAAGAGACGCTTGTCAACTACGGGTTCCGTTTACCCTCGGCACTTGACAACCGTCCGCTGCGTTTCGACGAGGTAGAAACGATTGTCAACCAAGTCGTCTTTGTCTCGGCGACACCGGGACCTTATGAGATGGAGAACAGCGCACAAATTGTTGAGCAGATCATCCGTCCGACAGGTTTGATTGATCCACAAATTACCGTTCATCCTGTACGCGGACAGATAGACCATCTTATCGGCCAGATTAAAGAGCGTGTCAAGCGTCAACAGCGTGTCCTTGTTACGACACTGACGAAGCGGATGGCGGAAGACTTAACGGAGTACTTTACCGAAGCCGGTATCCGCGCAGATTATATGCATTCTGAGATTGATGTGTTCGACAGGGCGCGTATCCTACGTCAACTCCGGGAAGGTGTCTTCGATGTGTTGGTCGGTATCAACCTACTTCGGGAAGGACTTGACCTCCCCGAGGTCTCTCTGGTTGCAATCCTCGACGCTGATCGCCCTGGTTTCCTACGGTCTGTTAGATCGCTCGTCCAGACGGCTGGACGTGCCGCTCGGAATGTTGATGGTGAAGTTATTTTATACGGCGACGACGTTACAGAGGCGATGGGTGAAGCGATGAGTGAAACACAACGCCGACGCGATATACAACTACAATATAATACCGAGCACAATATTACACCAGCGACGATTGAAAAGGCGATTCAGGAACTGATCGCTGAATCGGAAACTGTGTATGAGGCGAAGCAGGTTGGACAGCCACCCGCCGGTATTGAAGATATGGAGCCGCAAGATATTGAGGCGATCATTACCGACCTGACACGACAGATGCGGAAGGCTGCACTCGAACTTGATTATGAGGAAGCCGCCGCGCTGCGCGACCGGATCGCAGAACTCAAGGAACAGGGACCAGAACAAAATAGTTAGGAGGCGTATCTGAATGGCACAATCTAAATTATCTTTCTTAGTAGTAGTCGTCCTCATATTGTTAATCGCAGTAAGTGCTTTCACACCCAGACTTAAGGCACAGGAAATGAGCACCGAAGAGAAACGCGCGGCTGTCCAAGAATTCGTAGAAAAGGCTCAAGAATTTGTGCAGCAAAACAAAATAGCGGAAGCAATAGACATCTACGAACGAATTACCAAAGCGGTACCTGAAGACTTTGAATTTCAAGCGGAACTTGCCAAACTCTACACGCACACAAATCAGCCCGAAAAAGCTGCTCAAACCTGGCGCAAACTGCTTGAAGCTGCGCCAGAAAACATGGCGTATCAAGATGCACTTGTTAACAGTCTACAAGCCGCTGACAAAGTGGACGCGGCAATTGAACTCCTGCAGTCATACATCCAAACGCATCCAGAAGTTGCTCTCCATTACGCACGGTTAGCAAAACTCTATGCAGAAGAAGATAACGTAGATGCAGCCATCACCAACTATGAAAAAGCGATTGAATTAGCAGACGATGATCAACAAACTTATATTAAACTTGCACAACTTTACTTTTTCAATGAGGACATAGAGGCATCAGAATTGGCATTGAAGAAAGCCATTCTATCTACCACATCAAAACGGGAACAGAAAAATTTGGAACGACAATTGTTTAATCTCTATCGTTATTATGGTAATTTAGAAGAAAAATTACAAAAGGCAGAAGATGTTGGTACAATCACATTCGGGATGCAGAAAGCCTATGCCGAATACTATCACAAAACCGGACAACTCGAAAAAGCTGCTAAGGCATATAAGAGAGCATATAACATGACAGCCAATTCTTCTGAGAAAGATAGAATCTATTCTGAATTGTTCAAGGTATATATACAACTCGGTGATATGGATTCAGTATTAGAACCTTATGAAACAGAAGCGAATGCGTATATAAACAACAGCAAAGCAGGACCCTACACATCGGAAAGAATTACAACGACGTCAGTAAAAATTGCAGCGATATACAAATTCGAGTCTGCTCGCGATTCAT
This sequence comes from Candidatus Poribacteria bacterium, assembly GCA_012270865.1. Lineage (GTDB taxonomy): Bacteria > Poribacteria > WGA-4E > WGA-4E > WGA-3G > WGA-3G. The sequence goes on from JAAXHL010000209.1 coordinate 38,102, forward strand.
TGATTATGGCTTTCAAAAGCGAAGATAAACTTGAAGTGCTAAAAGCCCATTATGAAGGCAAACTTACAGAAAACAGAGAGAATCTTACCGCACGAATAATCTTGGCAAGAATCTATTGGGATGAAAAGGATTATCAGAAATCTGCTGAAATGTATGAAGCACTTGGCAAAGCAGCATCCGACAATGTCCGTTATTTTTATTATGCTGCGGCTGCGTTGCGCAAAAACCGACAGCCTGATTTAGCCAAAGAAATGCTCAACCAAGCTGCAAAGGCACTTGCATCCTGCAGTGAAAAAGATAATGTGTGGTTTCTTGGCGCGCTCGCAACAATCTGCATAGAAAATAGGATGTATGAACCGGCACTTGAACTATCTAAATCCGCGACTGATAAAAGTGATGACGATACAGATAGCGGGATTCAAGATACTTTGCGCGCTATACTTGCAAAAAGTTACCGTGAGACAAAACAATACATTGAAGCTATTGATATGTATCAGCAACTGGCAAGAGCCAGAAGTCACAGCACACGAAATATGGCAAAAAGAGCAATCAGTGAAATCTCCAGAGAACGAAAACTCTATGAAAAATGGATACCGGAACAACTGAAGAAGGTTGAGAAGAACCCTAACGATCCCCAACTCATCTTGACACTTGCTGAAAACTATGAAGCCAATGGTAATATCAAACAGGCGATTGAACAGTATGAAAAACTTACGATACTGCAACCTGAAAGCATCGAGTGGTACATAAAGTTAGGGGATCTGTTTCAAAGCGTAGATCGTCCGGTAGACAAAGTAATTGAAAGTCATGCGCTCAGCTTAGATGGAGATGGAAGTTTCGTGGAAATCGCGGACAGTGAGCTCATTAACAATATCACCGAACAAGTTACGATTTCTGCCTGGATCAGACCTACAGGTTTTCCAAACACCTGTACGACTATCCTTTTCAAAGGCGACAGACGAACACATGATCTTTCTCATCGTCAATTCGCGCTCTGGTTGTTTGATGAAGCTTGCGTTTATTTTGATGCATCCCCAGATGGACTTTTTATTAGATGGATTGCGTCTGCAAGTGAAACTATCCAAAAAAATGAATGGTACCACGTTGCCGGAACTATCGATGCAAAAAATAATGTCATGAAACTTTATCTCAACGGTTCTGAAGTCCGAAGAAGTAACTTTAAACTTCAGAACAATTTAAGTAAAACCACACTGCCATTGCGTATCGGTTGTTCACATGAAGAAGAAATATCTGAACACGCTTCTTTTGCCGGACTCATTGATGAAGTGCGGATCTGGAACATCGCGCGTACCGAAAATCAGATTCGTTCCGATATGAACAAGCAGTTGAAGGGAGATGAAGACGGTTTGGTCGGATATTGGAAATTTGACACAGAAACGCAGGGACGCATTACCGATAGTTCACGGAATAAAAATGATGGCAAACTTGTTGGTGATGCGAAACTTGAACCCTACACACGTCCAATATTTGGAAGTTTAAATGCTGAGCACTTGAAAAAGTTAGCATCCTTTTATGAAAAAGCGATTGAACTTAGACCAGATGTATACCAATCCTACATTCAGTTAGCAAAATTATATATTAAACAGAACTTGACATCAGATGCTGTTGCGGTGTATCGTCGGGCATTAGATGCACCGTTGACACAAGCCACCCACAATTTAGCAATTCGCGCAATCTCCGAACTTTACACTGACCAAACGCAAGAGGAAAAGTTGGTTGCTGTCCTTGAAGAGATAAAACCGAAAATGGAAGGGAGTGTGGTCTTGCATGAACGCTTAGGCGATTTCTACAAAAAAACAGGGGATTTCAAAAAATCTGAACTTGTCCACACAAAATGGTTGGAAATTCGACAGAGAGAAGTCAGCGAACAGGAACCATTTTACCAACGCAGGTTTGCTGAAGAACTCCTTGAAAAGGGTATCTTCCCAGAAATTGCGCTGAACCATGCGAAACGTGCCTTACACGGCTATGCAGGTACAAGCCATCACTATCCGATGACACTTGGGCATGCCTGCATTGCAAATGATCTCTATGATGATGCGCTTAAATACTACAAATACGCTTTCAGTATTTTATCTACCAATTCTTCATCGGACCATTTCTGGCAACAGGTCGTTGATGCAGGCAAGAATGCTAAACAGAAAGAACGTTACATTCAGATGTTAGATGCATTACGACAAAGTACGAATGCATGGGTTGAGAGATAAGTTGGAAAAATACAGACCTGACGCGACAGATGCGAAAAGCTGCGTTGGATATTGATTATGAGAAAGCCGCTATCTTACGTGATCGCATTGCCGAACTTAAGGAACAGTCCACAGATTAATTAAAGGCTGGACCATTTCATTTTATTAGGACAATTAGATTCTCAAATTTAATGCTTGCATTTCAGAACGTAATCTGCTAAAATGCAGACATTGATTATAATTTTACAACCTACTGCCAAAGATTAATTATTTTGATTATTCAGTATTATAGTAAAATCCGAAAATAAATGAACACTTGTCCGAAGATAACCCCCCTAACCCCCTTATCAGGGGGGAATAAGATGGGATTTGCTTCGATTTGATGTGTTTAAATAATTATG
>JAAXHL010000185.1 GCA_012270865.1 Candidatus Poribacteria bacterium
CTCAACATTGAACGACTACTAGTAGTTGTAGTGGCAATTCAACTGAAAAAACTGCCACTACCTGTTTATTGTCTATCCCTTTGGTGGATAGGGATCGCCGCCATGGCTATCAGATCTCTGGATTTTTCCATCTTTACCGTGGATGACCAATTCCGTTCTTTGGTTGCGACTAATTTTTCGTGCAGCCTTTTCAGCATCCGCTTTAGTATCGAAATGCTTCGATGCTCTCGACGCTCCACCTCGTTTGATATTCCAACCGCCTCTGTTTGAATCAGGAACAACATGGTGTGTTTTACGTGCCACTTTTAACACCCCCTTTGTAATATAATTTATATCACACTATTATAATGTATTAAAGTATCGAAAGTCAAGAAAAGTTGTAAAAAAATTTGCTCTTCACCTTTCCACAATGCATTTCACAAAACTGTGTGCTTAAAAATTACGGAGATAGGTGCACATTTTTCCCTTGCATTGCAAACCGATTTCGTCTAAACTTTTATGGCAACCAATTTTGTTACGAGGAGATAAGCCTATGACGATTCGAGTCGGTATTGTTGGGACTGGTGGTATTTCACGGGCACACCATAGAACCTATACGGCTGTCGGCGGTTTTGAGATCGTCGCCGTCTGCGACATCATGAAAAGTAAAGCAAATGAAGCCGCCGATCGGTGGGGTGTCCCACGGAAACACGTCTTCACAAGCTACAATAAGATGCTTGAGATGGACGAAATCGATACGGTCAGCGTTTGCACTTACAACCAAGGACACCGCCGTCCGACAGTCGCAGCGTTGAACGCCGGTAAACACGTCTTTTGTGAAAAACCGATGGCGGCGACACTCCCTGACGCGACCGCAATGGTACGGGCAGCAAAAGCATCCGGCAAAATCTTGCAGATCGGTGTCAAAAGCGCCTTTGCTCCGCGACTCCAATTCGCTAAAAAGGTGATTGATGAAGGATTGCTCGGCGACATCTACTACTCCGAATCTGTAGGCTGCAGACGACGCGGGAACCCAGGACGTACGTTCATCTATAAAAAGACTGCAGGTGTGGGCGCAATCGTTGACATCGGTGTCTATAATATGCACAACTCATTGTATGCGATGGGATATCCGAAACCGGTACGTGTCTCCGCGATTACCGAGGATTACATCTCACAACAGGATCCGAGATTTAAAGGCATCATGGATGTCGAAGAGTTCGGGGTCGCATGGGTACGCTTTGAAAACGGTGGCGTGATGGTGTTCAAAATCTCTTGGGCAGTCCATCAGGACTCCCTCGGCACCAGTTTCTGTCTCGGTAAAGAGATGGGTATCTCTCTGAGTGGACCGGTCGTCTATGCCGATGCGTATACGGATGACCTCAAGAAACTTGTCGAATCCGAAGGACTCACCGCGGAGGCGAACCCCCCGGAAGGGATGACGACTATTAAGCTCTCAGGATTCCCGGAGGTCAACGTCTGGGAAGCGCAGATGACAGCGTTCCGAGAATCCGTTAAAGCGGATGCACCGCCTCTTCTACCGCCAGAAGGTGTCTTACTCACGAATGTAATTATGGACGGTATCTTCCGCTCACATGCAGCCGGTAAAGAGGTCGCAGTTAGCGTGCCAAAGATTTAGCAAATAGGCGTTAGCAATCGGCAGCCAGCCATCAGTAATTAGTTGTCAGTGGAAAGGGCATATTTTTGTGCCAACATAAAATTTACGATTAGGATTTACACATTTTTTAACGAATCCGAACATAATACGCGCTACAGACGGGGCTACAAACCCTGCCTGCAGAGGGATCGCGTAAGTTCTGTTATGAGGAGAGAATATTATGACAGTACGAGTTGGTATTATTGGTACAGGTGGTATTTCACGTGCGCACCGGAGTACCTACGAAAAAGTCGGCGGTTTTGAGATCGTCGCCGTCTGCGACATCATCAAAAGTAAAGCGAACCAAGCCGCCGATGAATGGGGAGTTCCAAGAAAGAACGCCTTTTCGAGTTACAATAAGATGCTCGAAATGGACGATCTCGACGCAGTGAGTGTCTGTACTTACAATCAGGGGCATCGTCGTCCGACAGTCGCAGCGTTGAACGCCGGTAAACACGTCCTCTGTGAAAAACCGATGGCAGCGACGCTCCCCGATGCCACCGCTATGGTGCGTGCAGCAAAGGAATCGGGTAAAATCTTACAAATCGGTCTCAATCCGACGTTTGATCCGAGGCTCCAATTCATAAGAAAGGCGTATGACGCGGGACTTTTCGGGGATATCTACTACTCCGAATCTGCAGGGTGTAGACGCCGCGGGAACCCGGGACATACGTTCATCTACAAGAAGACTGCAGGCGCGGGTGCGACCGTGGATATCGGTGTCTATAACATGCACGCTTCGCTGTATGCGATGGGGTATCCGAAACCGGTGCGGGTTTCCGCGATCACCGAGGATTACATCTCACAGCAGGATCCGAGATTTAAAGGCATCATGGATGTCGAAGAGTTCGGTGCGGCATGGGTACGGTTTGAAAATGGCGGTGTGATGGTGTTCAAAATCTCTTGGGCAGTGCATCAGGATTCCCTCGGTGGTAACTTCCATCTTGGAACGAAAGCAGGCTTCTCGTTGGGCGGACCGGTTATCTACGCCGACGCGTACGACGGTGAACTCAAGAAGTTTGCCGAATCGGAGGGATTAACAGGGGAACCGGATCCACCGGAAGGGATGACGACTATTCGGTTCTCTGGATTCCCGCCATCTGATAATTGGGCGGCACAGATGACCAATTTCCGTGAAGCTGTCAAAACGGATGGACCTTCCCCGATACCACCCGAAGGTGTCTTGCTTACGAATGTGATTATGGACGGTATTTTCCGCTCACATGCAGCCGGTAAAGAGGTTGCGGTGAGAGTGCCAGAGTTTTAATAGCCGTCAGCCGTTAGCCTTCAGTAGTTAGTAGGCGAGGTTGTAACCTCGCCTTTTTTGTTCATCTAAGACAACTTACGCATTGCTGCTTGATATAGTGCTTTGCTTTGGTTTCCGACGGGTCCTGGATTAGACGAGTTTTCTGGGAATTCCGAGAACAACTCCGCTTCGCTGACTTCGTTAAGGTCCAATGGACTCCCTAATTCTTTGATCTCGCCTAAGTAGGCAATCCCCCAATATTCGAGGTTGTACATAAAGCAATGGATATAGCAAAGGACTTCCATATTTTTTAGAGTCGCGCCTGTCTCTTCTAAGAGTTCACGGTGTGCGGTTTCTTCTGCCGTTTCCCCTGGGTCAACACGTCCGCCGGGTATTACCCAGAAGTTACTATCGCGCCATTTGCAGAAAAGTATCTGGTTCTGTTGATACGCCACGCAACTGACAAATTCGATTTTTCCTACATCTTTAGGGGGATCACCGAAGTGGAGAAACATGTATCCGTCTTGTTCTTCAATCCTTTGAATCAATTTTTATAGCCTCACTGTTTTTCCCAGATTTGGAAGTTATGGCTCGGTAAATCGAAAGGGTATTCTCCGTATTCGAGTATAGGCACGCCGTCATCATCAACTGCAACAACGACATAGAGTCGATGTGGAGTAACGCTTGTGTCCACGCGTTCCAAGAACTGCCACTGGGCACCGCTGGAAGTCGTTATTCTTATCTTTGTCCAGAGGATGCCTTCGCCATCTGTGTATGTGCCATCCGATATTTGAACGGTGTGCGGCTCATCTGGTGGTAACGTGAAACTTTCGCCGATCGTTGATACCGAATTCAGATGTGTGTGCGATACAAGTACCCATGTCCCCGGTATAGGGACTTCATCGCCGTTTTGATCAACGACCCAAACGTGATCGCGTTCTTCCATCGGCATGGAAACATCTGTCTGAGAAATATCGGGGTCTAACACGTGCTGGACGCGGTTACAGGAAGAGAGTCCGACAATTAAAGTGGCGATAGCCAGTATAAATGCGAATTTTGTGATGTGTGTGATTTTGCTATTCAATTTAAGTTCCTTCGGAAAGATAATGAATTAGGTTACGTATGCTTCTTAGAGAAGCGATAGATTTTAATGATATTATACCGACAATGTTCCTAAATATAGGAAAGAACAGAGGTAGGGTTGCAAAACCCACTTGCAGGACGCAATTTCTTTCAACCGACTGTCCTATCCTTTCGTTGATGGACGATGATACAGTTGCCGTCGGGGTCTTTAATGATCGCCCAAAAACATACAGCAGATTCACCGAGCGGCGAGTGGATCCGAACATCTAATTGCTCTGGGATTTCTCAAAAGCACTCAGAAGCCACTACCTATCAACGTTCTCTCAATACGCGGTTCTGAAAATGCTAAAAAATGCTCATTGATAGATCCCCATTATGTGAAAAATACACCTTATTTTCAATACAAAATAGAATAAAATCGTTCATTAAATGGGTTTTTTATAGGTATTTGGTATTAATGGTATTAGGTTTAGAGGAATTAGAAAACTTTCACTGATGTAAAATATGTGTGCGTTTGTTTTCACGAAGTCAATGGCCATAGGGGTAAAAAGTTTCATTTGCACTTATTTTTTAGATGTGCCGAGCAAGTGTGAGAAATCCCAGT
>JAAXHL010000193.1 GCA_012270865.1 Candidatus Poribacteria bacterium
ACGATTTATGAAACACCCTCAATTATCTTGCCTCTATGGCTATCCTATGTAACGTCATCTTCAACTTCGATGACATTCGTGAAATTATACCGGAGGAAATCCTCATGCAATCAGAAGTCGTCCAATACTTCAAAAAACTGGGCATTGAACAAGGCATTGAACAAGGTGCCCGGGAAAGCATCATTGAAGGTATTCTTGAATCGTTAGCGTTTAAATTTTCTGCCGGAGGCTTGCAAGACCTAAAGCCGATGCTGGAAAACGTTGAGGACTTACAGCACCTCAAGGAACTCCGTCGTGAAGCCTTGGGAGTCGACAGTCTTGAAATATTTAGGCAGATGCTGATGCAAAATGAAAATCAAAGTGATCCATAGCCAACAACGCTCCGTTCTTCTCAAAAGTTCGCGGGGTCGTCAAAAATTTCCTGTTAAACACACACCCACTTACATGTCGTGACGAGGAAGTACCACGCAATTTGAATAGCCAAGTAACTTCAGAACCTTATAGATTTAGAGATTCTTCCCAACAGAATAGTCGAAGTCCGCGATTTGGGGCATCGTGGCGCGCCATTCTACTCGGCACTGCGCTGATCATCCCGAACATGTACTGGATTTTAGACTCCGCCGGACAGGGTTACCCGACGACTATTTCCCTCTATTTTAACGTCATTTTCTGTGTTTTTGCGATCACAGGTGCTAACCTCGTTTTGGTACGGATAGCACCTCGGATCGCGCTGCAACAAGGCGAATTGTTGACGATTTACGTCATGTTGGCGATCGCTTCTTCATTGGCAGGACACGATGTGCTTCGCGTTTTGATTCCGATGATTCCTTATGCGTTCTGGTACGCAACGCCAGAAAACGATTGGGCAGACCTGTTTCACCGGTATATTCCGGATTGGATGGCTGTCAAAGACAGAACATTTTTAACGGAGTATTATCGCGGCGAAACGACGTTCTACGAATGGGAAACCGTGCAAGGTTGGCTGCCAACAACTGTTGCTTGGGGTTGTTTTCTGTGTGCGATGGTATTCCTAATGGTGTGTATCAATAGTCTCGTCCGAAAGCAGTGGACGGAGCATGAGAAACTGAGTTATCCGATTATCCAGTTACCGCTTGAATTGACAGGCGGCGGTAGAAAGAACTTGTTAACGAGCAAATTAATGTGGCTTGGGTTCGGGATTGCTGGCGCGATTGACATCCTCAACGGACTCCATCATCTGTATCCGACTGTTCCGAGTTTGGGTGGTAGGCTCTATGATTTGCGTCCGTTCTTTACGCAGAAGCCGTGGAGCGCTGTAGGGTGGACCCCTGTTGCTGTTTTTCCGTTCGCGGTGGGTATGGCGTTTTTTATTCCGCTTGATCTGTCGTTTTCGTGCTGGTTTTTCTATCTCTTCTGGAAGGTAGAGCGAGTTTTCGGGGATGCTCTGGGTGTGCGCGGCATGCCGAACTTCCTTTTCACGGATGAACAGTCTTTCGGTGCGTATCTCGGTCTGTTCGTTATTGCGATTGTGGCGACACGGAAACACCTTGCACAGGTTGGACGTAAGTTGTTCAGGAACGATCGGCGCGTTGACGATTCCGATGAGCCGATGTCTTACCGAGCAACGACGTTGGGACTCATCGCGAGTCTTGTCTTTATCGTGGGTTTCTGCAAAGCAGGGGGTATGTCTATCTGGGTGGTTCTCGTGTTTTTTGGCATCTATTATGCGATTTCGACTGCGGTGACTCGGATGCGAGCGGAACTCGGTTCACCGGTGCATGACTTACACTTCATTGGTCCCGATGAGATGATGCCTCGTATCTTTGGTACACGGCTGCTCGGTCCACATAACTTGACGATAATGGCGTATCTATTCTTTTTCAACCGTGCCTATCGTGGGCATCCGATGCCACACATCTTGGAGGGGTTTAAGTTAGCGGAACGGACGGGCATTTCTAATCGGCGATTGCTGATTGCGATGTGCATTGCGATTGTTATCGGGACCTTCGCTTCGTTCTGGGCATTCTATCATATTTCTTATATTGAAGGTGCGCGCGATTGGTTCGCGGGGAGACCGTTCAACCGGCTTCAGAGCTGGTTGACTTCGCCAAGGGTGCCGGATGTGCCAGCGATTGTGGCGATGTGTATCGGTTTCATTATCACGGGTTTCCTGATGATCATGCGGATGCGACTTTTTTGGTGGCCCTTTCACCCGGCGGGGTTCGCTATCTCCAGCAGCTGGTCAATGAATGTGTTTTGGTTTTCGATTTTGGTGAGTTCCGTGATTAAGTGGATTATCCTCCGACACGGCGGCGTGAGTGCGCACCGAAAGCTGATTCCGTTTTTTCTTGGTCTAATTTTGGGTGAATTTATCATCGGTGGTATATGGAGCCTGATAGGCATCACGACGAATCAACCGATGTATCGGTTCTTGTTTTAGCGCGAGTTTGTTATGGTTTGGATTCGGATGTCGTTCTTGAAATATCTGTGGAGATTTGCTATAATTGTAGGCATCATAATTTTCAGGAGGAATACCACGTGATTCGTGAAGCAATTGATAAGGTTGTGGCAGGGAATGATCTAACCGAAGCAGAGATGGTTGGGACGATGAACGAGATTATGGAGGGGGAGACGACAGACGCACAGATCGCCTGTTTTCTGACTGCCCTGCGGCTTAAAGGAGAAACCATAGAAGAGATTACGGGTGCTGCCCGCGTTATGCGTGACAAAGCGACACCTGTTCCGACAAAACACGCATTGGTTGTTGATACGTGTAGTACAGGTGGCACCGGTTTGAACCATTTTAACATTTCGACGACCTCTGCTATCGTTACTGCTGGTGCGGGTGTGCCGGTTGCAAAGCACGGAAACCGGGGTGTAACACGACAGAGCGGGAGCGCGAATGTACTGATGGCGTTAGGTGTGAATATTGAAATTGGTCCCGAACATGTTGGACGCTGTATCGATGAGGTGGGTATCGGTTTTCTATTTGCGCCGGCGTTACACGGTGCGATGAAATATGCTATTGGACCGAGGCGTGAAATTGGTATCCGGACGATTTTCAATGCCTTAGGTCCACTGACGAATCCTGCCGATGCGCAAGCGCAGGTACTTGGCGTTTATGCGCCGGAGCTCACCGAAATTCATGCGAATGTGTTGAACAATCTTGGGTGCCAACACGCCTTTGTTGTGCGTGGGGATGACGGCTTGGACGATATGACGACGACAACAACGACGCGTGTCTCAGAACTCCGAAACGGTGTCGTCGAAACTTGGACGCTTGATCCGACCACGCTCGGGATCCCGAAAGCAGAACCTGAAGCACTCTTGGGTGGCACGCCGGAGGAGAACGCTGAAATCATTGTGGATATATTGAATGGTGAGGGCGGACCCAAGCGAGATATTGTTGTGCTGAACGCTGGTGCTGCGATTGTTGCAAGTGGAAAAGCGGATAGCCTTGCGGCAGGTATTGAACTTGCGGCGGCATCTATTGATTCCGGTGCGGCACTTGCGAAGTTAGAAGGACTGAAAATAGTCTCAAATAATTAGTTTGAGAGGACTTACGCAAATTTAGCACATGATGGTAGATTTTTTTAGTTTTAAACCCCCTAAATCCCCCTTATCAGGGGGACTTTAAGAGGAATTGCGTAAGCCCTATTTGATATGGATGAGGGGTAACGGATTGATATTAGATACGATCATCGCACACAAGCGGAAAGAGTTGGCAATTGAGCAGGCACAGATACCGCTCGCGAAGTTGGAAGACCAGATTTCAAATCTTCCGCCGACGCGGGATTTCCGAGAGGCTATCGCGGGTCATGATGCCGTTAAACTTATCGCCGAGGTAAAGAAAAAATCGCCCAGTAAAGGTATTATCCGTGAAGATTTCCATCCGGTGTCGATTGCTGAGACCTACGTCGAAAATGGGGCAGCTGCTATCTCTATACTCACAGATAGACATTTTTTTGCGGGAGAACTCGACTATCTATGCAGGATTCGGGATGCCGTTGATGTGCCGCTGTTAAGGAAAGATTTCACGATTGATCTGTATCATATCTATCAGGCGCGTGTCGCGGGCGCGGATGCGATCTTACTGATTGTTGCGGCGTTGACGGCATCACAGTTACGGACGTTTATGGATGTCGCGGCATCGTTGTCATTGGCGTGTCTGGTGGAGGTGCATACACGTGACGAGTTGGCTGTCGCGTTGGAGGTAGATGCGCAGATTATCGGTATTAACAACCGTGATTTGCGAACGTTTCACACGGATATTGCCACAACATTCCAGTTACGTGAGGAGATTCCGGCGGATAGGGTGGTGGTGAGTGAGAGTGGTATCTATTCGCGTGAGGATGTGGTGAGGTTGCAAGAAGCCGGTATCAATGCGATGTTGGTCGGTGAGTCGTTGATGCGGAGTCCTGATATTGGCAAACAGGTTCGTCGTTTGATCTCTTGATAGGATAGTTCGTTGTAGGGGCGAGGTGACCTTAAAGAAGCACCCAAGCAAAACCCCCTACGGTTTTCAGGGCAGATATACGGATTTGAAACTGGATAGAAAACTACATGGAAGTAACAGTAATGCCGTGTCGTTTCAGGAGTGCGGTGGTTACGCCGTCTCCGGTTGTGAGTGTGCCTGAGAAGGTGCCGTCATAGATGTCTCCGCAGCCGCAGGATGGACTTTTCGCTTTAAGGATAACGTGTGTTGCGCCGTTTGATTGCGCGACTTGTAAGGCGTGATGTGCGCCTTTCAGATATGCATCTGTCACGTCTATCCCCTCAGCAGTCATGACTTTTGCTTTGCCGTTGAGGACATCGTCACCATCGCCGCCGACGATCTCTGCTGGCGGTCGCGGCGTTGGTAACCCGCCTGCCTCTTCCGGACAGACTGGAATCAGTTCGGACGTTTCCTTGTGTTTTATGGCTGCTTCGTTTCGACTGGCGCCGCCGTCGTATCGGCAACGCACACCCAAAAGGCAGGCACTAATGGCGACTTTCATCTTCCCGTAGTTCCTCAAACTGCTCCATGATTAAATCCGTTTCGTCCGCTTTCAGCTGCAGATAGATATTCTCTAATTCTGCAAGTATCGCGTGTAGAAGTGCCGTGCGACAGATTTCGGTGTCCCGATTTTCTGCGGCTGCGGCTGCCATCCGAAGAGATGTTGCGATTTTTCGGAGTTCAGGCGGAAAATCTGTTAAAGTGATATTGACATTAACACCGAAACCTAAGACGAAGAACGATTGTTGTTCCGTGTCGTAGGCGAGTTCTGTCAGTACGCCTGCCACTTTTCTTTTTTCAATACGGACATCGTTAGGTGGTTTAATCTGCGCGTTGAGCCCATACCTTGTACGAATGGCACGTGCGATTGCAATGGCACCGACGAGGTTTGGGAGTGCGACTTGGTTCCGCAGTAGCCGGTGTCTCAGGATAACTGACACGAGTAAGCATTTTCCGGGGGGTGCCTCCCATTTCCTGCCGTATCTTCCGCGCCCTACGGTTTGATGCTCCGCGATGACGATTGTTCCCTCTGGTGCGCCTGCTTTCCCACGTGCGATGGCAATATCGTTGGTGGAGGGAACCTGCGTGTAATGCTCAATTTCACATCCGATAAAAGCAGTTTGAAGCGTTGTGATAGCGTACTTCATACTTGTGGTCAGGCACGAAATGACTAAATTGGTTTAATAACGTTCTGAGTCTAAATAATTACGTTATTCGGTTCTGGTCCAAGAGCGCATCTATCCCTGATAATATTTTTTCTAAGGCATTCATGAGATCAGATTCATTCTCCCGATCTGTACCTGTTACCAATGCTCTCAGTCTTCTAAGTTCAGCGTTTATAGACTCTTCGTCTCTTTCTTCCTGAAAAATCTTAAAAAAGCTCAACCAATGTTTCGCGCCAATTCCGCACAATGATTCTCTTTTTGCTATCTCCAAATAACTATTCATTATTCCTGTTCTGGCAAATCTCCCAAAGTTATTCCCACCATCAAATACGGGCTTATCAGAGATTTTATCGCTTTTTTGGGGGTACGGAGAAACGTTTTGTGGGTGTACGATTTCTGTACTTGACTTTGTTTTGCGAATATATTTCCACCAGTAATTGCGGTATTCTGCTGCATACTTCGCTAATTCTACGTAGGGTGAAAATATTTTAGGATAGCCAGAGATAACGTTGTTGAGAGCCCAAGGAATCACGACAATCAAGTCCTGTTCGGCACAAGCGGCGGGGGTTACTTGGAAGCGAAAACTTGGTTCTCCTTCCTTTGCTAATAAGTACCAACTCTTTAGTTCAATTCCCAACAAAATCTCACTCTCATGTTCGTCTGTTCCGCTTGTATTTCTTTTCAACAAAACATCTGGAAACGTCTGTGGTTGCCTGACGAATCTATGATACATGAATTTCTCATCCGGGTCCCAAACTTCCCGCATCTGGTTCAGTGTTGAAACGACTTGGTCTTCGATGGTTGCTCCGAACGCAGCATTTAAAGTGAAGATATCTGTTGCTAATATTCCTTCTATGGATGTATCTGATCGAAAGTAGGTGGGCAGTGCAAAGAGTGCCTCACGCACACGTTTGTACACACTGAATATAGATTTGTTGTTTTGAGGTGGGTTTCTTTTAGGCTCGACTGGGGTTGTCATGGAATGCTAACTCCTGTTGGATGTCGTAATTTGAGAGCCTCTCAATGGCTGTTTTAAAATAATTGGGATGGATCTCGGCTGCGTAACATTTCCGTTTCAGTTGATGCGAAGCAATTGCTGCTGAACAGAGACCACCAAAGGGTTCCCATACAACATCACCTACGTCACTACTTGAGCGGATGCACAAGTTCATGAGTTTCAATGGTTTTTGATTGCTGTGTAAACACTCATGCTGCTTTTTTAGTCGTTCAATTCCGCGTACAGCGGGTTCCCTCCAGACATTTGTAATACCGTTCTCAAAGTAAAACTTGGCTCGCATATTTGACCATTCCTTGCCTGTAAGGGGCATTCTACCATTTATAGAGAAGTAGGGTTTCCCGTTTTCGCTTCCATGTCTATTTGCGTACTCGGCAATTTTTTTAAACGCTTCAGGTGGGGGGTAGTACCAAAGATGATCTTTCGTGAAATACTTCCTTGTAGCAGCATTTTTCACACCGCAGGCATCATTCGTTTTGGAAAATGGGAGTCCTGTACGTCCCCATTCGTAGCGAAGCCAGTTTTGCATATCCATCTTCGTGCCATTTACATAGAACAAAGCTTTTTTCGTGTATTGAACGCAAACTTCTGTCGTTACAGGAAATTTTCTAAGGGTTTTGCCGTTTGTATTACCTGCAATATGCGCGATTCCCTTATTCCATACATGGCAATTTCGGTATTCCCAACCATACTTAACTAACATAGGATGAACGTTTGCCCACCCGAGCTCCGAATTCCAAAACCAAAGTGTTGTCATCGGTGTCGCGTGTTCCGACCACTTAATTATATGAGGTTCATACGACTCAGCTAATTGCTCTGAAGTAGGAGGGTCGCCAGGATAACTCCCAAGACCATAGGGGCCATCTGAAACAATGACGACAGGTGACTCCCATTTATCATACCAACTAAGGACATCCCCATTGTACAAGAAAACACTGTCTCTCTTATAATATTTCACAATCAGTATCCTTTTTATGCTAATTGACGACAGGTCCCTTGGGACTGGTAACCGGTAATTGATAATTTTAAATGAATAAAACTACTGGCGCAAGTGTTTTTCTGCTTCAATTTTCCACTGCTCTGGTGGGTCTAAATCGAGGAAGCGTTTCCATTGTGCTTGCGCCTGCTCGTGTTTTTCGGTGTACTGGTACATCAAGGCGAGGTTATAGTGCGCTGTCAGGTTCTCGGGTGCGAGTTGTATGACGCGTTCAAACTGTTCCGCTGCGGCACCGAGCATGTCCATGCTGAAGAAGTTGCTTCCGTAAACGAGCAGTGTCGGTACATGTGTGTCGTCTAAATCGAGTGCTTTCTCTAATGCTTCTTCTGCCTTATTGTAGTCTAAGGCGTGGGCGTAGTAGAGATCACCGAGGCGTTGGTACGTCTGGATGGCGATGCTGTCCTCTTTTTCTGGGGGTTGTTGGATCAGTGCTTCTTCGGCTTCGTAGTGTTGGATCGCCTCTTTCCATACCTGTTCCCATTCTGCGATTTTTCCGAGATGCAGATGGATGCCTCTGTATTTGGGTGCATAGGAGAGCATCCGTTTAAATGCCTCTTTTGCGGGACGGTGTCGGTCAATTTCGAGGTAGATGACACCGATGTTGTAGTTCGCCACGAGATTTCGGGGTTGCATTTCAGCCACCTGTTTGAAATCCTCTAAAATTTGGGTGTAGCGGTAAAGGGTTTTGCCAATCTGTCGATAGCGGAGTGTGAGCATTCCACGGTAGAAATAGGTATCTACAAAGTCTGGGTTTAAGGCAATGGTTTTGGTATATTCGGTGACTGCCATCTCAGCGTGTTTGTGATAGTCTTCTCCGAGGGTTTCGGCGTGCTGATCGAGGAGGCGTGCGTACCTGTAGTGCCAATCGAAGTTATCAGGATTATAGTGGTTCGCGAGTCCGTAGTATCGGATTGCGTTTTCACGTTCGTCGGCTCTGTTTTCTACCTCGTCTTGCAAGCTACGCTTTTCAAAGATAACAGCAAGAAGATGGTGGAGTTCCGGGTGTTCGGGTTCAATTTCGAGTGCGGGTTGATAGACGCGAATGATGTTATCTTCATCGTTCCGCTGGCGATAGATTGCGCCGAGACGGAAGAAGGGTTCTGCTTTTGTCGCTTTAATCCCGGGCAGCGGGGTTTGTAGATTCCGTCCGATGTCGCTTTCAATCAAGGTCGTGTCGAGTGCAATCGTTTTTTCATAATGTTCAACGGCGTTGTCTATTTCACCGTTTTGTTCAAACAGGATTGCTGCGTGGTAGTGTGCTGCGACATCTTCAGGACGCAAACGGACGGTTTCGAGAAAGGCGGGAAGCGCGTTGTCGGGTTGCTTTAGCGAGAGATAGGAGAGTGCTATTAGGTAGTGTGCTTCAGTGATTTCCGGTGCGATTTCAATAATTCGTTTTAAGGCGTTGACCGCCGGCTGATACTTCTCTTGTCCTCGGTAGATATAGACCATTTTGAAAAGCACATCTGGTCGTTGTGGGTCTAATGTCAAGGTGCGTTCGTAGAAGCGGATTGCGCTGTCGGTGTCGCCGCTTCCTTCGTAGCTTTGTCCGAGGAGATAGTTGGCACTAATGTCTTCTGGGAATAGCAGGAGGTGAATATTTAAAGGTTCGATGGCATCTTGATAGTTTGCGTTGTCGAAAGCACTCTGCCCCTGCGTGATGAATCTATCTGCCAATTCTGGGTTCAGTTCCAATGCGCGTCTGAAGTAGCGTACGGCTGTGTCTATATCTCCCTGCTGGTGGTGCAGTTCACCGAGTTTGAGGTAAACGTCATTGAAATTTCCCAACGGCAGTTCGGTTTGTAAGTGGCTTGTATCGGCTTCGATAATTTCGAGTGTCTTTTCGTAATGTTTGATGGCTGCTTCGAGGTTGCCTGCATCAGTTTCAACGGCGCCTGCGTAAAAGTAGGTGCGCGGGTCGTCAGGGAGGACGAACATCGCTTTCTCTAAGAGCGGCATCGCTTGATCGGGTGTCATCAGTCCTGCGAAGTAGGGTTCGAGGGGTTCGTAGAAGGTATCCTTGATGCTCGGCATCAGGGACAGTGCTTGTTGGTAGTGGTGTAGGGCGGTTTCGATATCGCCGCTGGCGTAGTGGCTTTCGCCGAGTGCGAAATGCGATTGGACGTGCGTTGGCTCAATTTCAATCGTGCGTTGGTAGAGTTGAACTGCCCCTTCGGTGTTGCCTTTTTCGTCAAAGATCACCGCGAGGTCGTAGACATCTTGGGCGGTGTAGTCTTGATATTGCGATGCTTTGGCGTATTCTGTGAGTGCGTCGTCGAAGAACCCTTCTGTAGCGAGGACTTGTCCGAGTTTAATGTAGGCGGGTGCGAACTGTTTCTTTTGATGTGTGATGTTTTCAAACGCTTCGCGAGCGCGGTCGGTCTCACCTTGTGCGAAGTAGACGAGACCGATACCGTATTGTGGATATTCCCATTTTCGATTTAGTTTTCGTGAAGTCTCGAAGGCTTGAAGTGCTTTTATGTAATCCTGCTGTTTGAGGTGAATTTCACCGATGCGGTAGTAGACGGGATAGTAGTTTGGGTTCAAACGGACACAGGTCTCGAATTCTGCGAGTGCGGATGCGTCTTCGCCTTTTTGCTGATAGATACCGCCGAGGTTGAAACGTGCCCAAAACAGGTCAGGTTCAATTTCAAGTGCTTGTTGGAGATAGGAGACTGCGGTATCCAATGCTTCTTCGGTATCCGTAGCCTCAAGCGCGTGTATGTAGCCTAAGGCGTAATAGAAGGCGGACTTCATATTTGGAGCGGGTAGCTGCTCGACTTGGGCATTCTCTTTCGCTGTTTGATAAAGCGTCAGGAGTGTGGAAAGTTGTCCTTGTTCCTGCCATTTGGCGATGAGTTCGCGGTGTTTCTCGGCGGGTCTTTTCTTTTCTCGCAGTACCTTTGCGAAGTCTTTTGTTATTTTTTCAGTTATGGCGGCTTCTTCTCGGTTTTGCTCGGCACGAAGTTCGGGCATAGGATTTGCGATGGCGGTACATAAGATTAACGCTGCAATACCATTTCTAAACAGTGATGTTGCCTTACCGGTTTTCATGGTTTGTGTTGCGGTGTGGAACAGACTAACAGTTTGTTCTACGAAAGCGGTGCGAAACAAACTAACAGTTTGTTCTACGAAAGAGGGTTTTATTAATAGAAAGGGGATTCGTAGGGGGTTTGGTGCTGTTTTTTTCATGTTGTTTTCCTTTGCGGTTTTCTATTTCGTTTGTTTTTTCGTGATTTTAGGAGTCGTTCAATCTTCGCGCGTGTCGGCATGGATGGTGTTGCGCCGATAACAGTGACGGCTGCTGCGCCTGCGGCATTTGCGAATTCGACGGCTGATTGTAGGTTCTCGCCGCTTGCTAAGGCGGTTGTGAGGGCACCACAGAATGCATCGCCTGCACCGGTTGTATCTACGGGTTGGACAGGTAGTGCGGGGATAAGTTCTGATGTCGTTTTTGTTAACATTAAGGCACCTTGTGCGCCGAGCGTTAGCACGACAGCACTGTTTTCGGTGTCTACCATGCGTTCACGTAGCGTTTCTGCTGCGCGATATGCGTCGTCGTGGCTGTTAACCGGCATCCCCGACAACAGTTCCGTTTCGGATTGGTTTGGGGTGAGAATATCGACATACCCCAAAAGACTATCGGGTAACGGTTGTGCGGGTGCGGGATTTAGGACCACTATCGTACCGTGTTGTTTTGCGATTGCTGCGGCGTGTTCGGATGCCGCAATCGGTGTTTCTAATTGTAGAAGAAGTACATCCGCGTCTGCGATACAATCGGTGGCGGCATCTATATCTGCTGTGGTGAGTGCCATGTTTGCGCGCGGTACAACGATAATACTGTTGTCGCCATCGGGTTCGACAACGATAGTGGCTATGCCGGTGCCGATGTCTGTTCGTCTTGTGATGAACCTGCTTTTGATCTTTTCCTTTCTTATTGCGGTGCGTAGTAGGTCGCCGAAAGGGTCTGATCCGATGCTTCCGACGAGTGAGACATCTGCGCCCACGCGTGCTGCGGCGGTTGCCTGATTGAATCCTTTTCCGCCTGTGTAAATGTCAAAGGCATCGCCTATGATTGTTTCGCCTTTGTCGGGTCTGCGGATTGCGTGGCAGACGAGGTCAATGTTTAGACTGCCGACGACGGTAACTTTCGGTGTTGCACGGTTCATCACAAACTGCTCCTGCTCCTTTTAGCGTAGTTTGCAAGCCAAAACTTGCTATTATAAAGAACGAGTTTTGACAATTATAGTTGACATGCAGTGCTATTGTCAAGGATTTATCGGAATTGGCGGTTATATCCGTGCGTTGAAAACTGAACTGTGATTTTTATGATGGATATGATTTTCGGTTGGGGGGATTGTGTGGGAATGTGTTGTCTCGCGGCGGAAACGTTATCTGCTGTGTGTGTTGTCGACTTTCAACGCGCCCCAGAGTGTGGTGAGTTTTTTCGTGGGTTCTACGGCGTATGTTGCGCTTGTCCAGTCAAAATGCTGGACAATACCATCGGGTAAAATCAGAATTTCCTCACGCGGGGAACCGTCCAGAGGCACGACGTAAGTGCGACGAGGAGAACCATACACTGTATAAACAAGCGACTCCCCATCGTGGGTCCAATCCAGATTGCCTATAGGTTCTCCATCATCCAGTGCGATTGTTTTCACGTGTCGACGGGGGTGTATTGAAACAATGGAGATTGCGACTTCGATTCCCCAAACACGATGAAAAAAAGCGAGGCGATTCCCGTCGGGAGCGAACACAGGATCATGTCCGAAGTCTATGCCGCTGGTGGCACCTGTTTTGACATCGTGGATCATAACTCTGTTCATGTGTTCAAAGGCGATAAATCTGCCATCAAGTGCCCATCTTGCGTGATATGACTCTCTTTCGACGAGCAGTTCCGCTTTCGGTGTTGCGTTTTTTAAATCATGACTGCGAATGAGGTAGACACCGTACTTTATGCCCTGATGTAGTGCCGTGTCATAGTTTGTAAAAACGATATCCCCGTTTTTTGAGATGTCTATATCCCAGATAGCATCAAAACGGAGTTTTGTCACGTCTCGTGCCCCTTCCCGAAGCCGCCGTCTATCTATTATGTATACGTCAAAAGCGAAAAAAGGGTCTAAGGTTTCTGCAACAAAAACGATATAGTCACCATCTGGTTGTACTGCCAGATCATAGATGTGTCGTGGGTGTGTATAGATTTTCCGTGCGTGGCGTGTGTTCTGCACGTTGGTGATCCACAATTCCGATTTTTCGTCATCGGGATCGGGATAAGGGACGAAGATCGCTTCTGCATTGAACTCAGCCTGCGTTGTTGTCAGTGGCAGGAGGCATCCGATGTAGAATAGCAAGCAAATGAGAAGATGTTTCATGAGGGTTCTCTATTGTTCTGGCGGTATTTTCGTATGGTTTTCGATTTCCATCGGGAATTCGCCTAAGTCGATAAGGTCGCTGGATGAAAAATCGGGAGGCGGTACAGTCTCCTTTTGATCCTGCCTTTTGGCGTAGCTGGCAAGCCAAAACTTGCTGTTATACAGAACGAGTTTTGACAATTATAGTTGACATGCAGTGCTATTGTCAAGGATTTATCGGAATTGGCACTTATCGGTTATTGGTTACGCGCCGTGCTTGGTTTGGCTGTCGGTGTCGAGTGTATCGCCGATAGTGCCGATGTGCGTCTGGTTTTCTACCGTGTGGCTGATGAGGGTGGGTATTAAAAAAGCTGCGTCATGTGGGGTGGGACTACCGTGAATGTGCCGATTTTAGGAGAACAACATAGATAGCCATAGAGCTGCATTTAGCATCAGGGAAGTAAAGAAATTGAACTGTAAATCAGAGGCGTGAAAAACAGACTCATTTTTTTTGTTTTATTTTTCCCCAAACGGTAGTCAGTAATCCTTCAGGATGAAGAGCATACGCCCTCGTTGCCCAGTCAAACATGGCCAATCCTCCGTTGGAATACGTTTCCAAAATTTGTTCAGTCCGCTCACTGTCAATGTGGGCTGCGAAATTGGTGTATGCGGGTTCATGGTTGTGTAATGTGTAAACGAGGTACTGTCCATCAGCTGACCAAGTGAGGGCATCTATGGAAAGCCCTTCTTTAGGTTCAATGTACCGCAAGTGGCGGGGTCCGACAAAGGGACGAATGCCAATTTTATGGGGGTCAGTATTGGTACGGAAGGCGAGATATTTTGAATCGGGTGAGAAAACTGGCAAATCACCGTCTTTGGTGATTTGCGAGACTTCTTTTGTCGTCGTATTGAAGAGAAAAATACCTGTGTCTGTGCTGTAGGCGATTTTCTTTCCATCAGGTGCCCAGTCTACCCGATATGGACTGTCTTTTCGTAATAGTTTTGCGATTGGTTTTTTATTTTTTATCTCATGATTTGAAATGAGGTAGAGTCCGCGTTCTCGTATCTTTCCAATTATAACGAACGAATGGTTCGTGAAAACCACATCTCCGCCTGGTGAGAGATCAGCATCAATGATTTCGCTATATTCTCCGTGTGTCAGTTTTTTCGCCTCTGCCGTCGGATGCTTTCTATCAAGGAGGTAAACATCGTAAACAGTTGCCAACACGTCGAGTTCGTCAGTTACTATCTTGACAACAGCTACGATGTAGCACCCATCTTTTTGTATAGAGAACGCCGTAATAATATGTGGTAGTCTGAAAATGGGTCGCGCACTCTGTTCATCATTTAGGTTGCCGATCCATAATTCACGTTGCTCTGTAGGGTGTCTAAAGATGATTTCCCCGGAGGGTTTGGCATGTGTTGCCAATGGCAAGAGAAACACAAAACTTAAACAGATTGTTTTGAACATCTCTCTAAAACTGGATCTCATAATTATTCCTCATGGAGAGGTGTAAACGCTCTCATTTCCATTGGGAATTCCCCTAAATCAATGATTTCCCTATCTGCTCTATGTGGTGGCATTCCAAAACTATAACGAATCTTAAGCATTGTCATCCAAATCATCATTACCCCACCATACACCGCCTCCGTTGATTCCATTGATAGTGTATGAGACAGTTACAGCAAGTGCGCTTCCGACAAGTAGCATTATAGCAAAATTAGAGTGCCTGTCAACAAAAAATTGAATCTTTTCATGATACTCCTTTATTGAGGGAATTAACAAATTTATCTTCCCTCGGTTCTGATACTGCAATTTGGCAATACCTTTCTTTAGATTAGAATACAGTTTCTATCTAAACGATAGCGTTTGGGTGAACTTAGCAACAGTTGCGAGGTTCCTTAATGGGTTGCCAACATTGACTGAACAGGAGCCAATCTCTGTCGGCATTGGGTTAAAAAGTTATTTCTCGTTGTTCACCATTGCGGAAACGGGATCCGTTGGGTTATCCCTCGCGGCTTTCCTCCACTGTGCAATCACATGTTTCACTGTTTCCTCAACGGTAGCACGAGAAACACCGAGTGCTTCTGTAATCTCCGAGAGCGGTTGGCTATCGCAGTAGCGTTCCATGATTTTGCGATCTTTCGCCTCGGGGAGGCAGTTTATCAACGTTTCTAAGTTGCGTGCGATGGGTATCAACCATTTGCGGATGCGTTCCCATTTTTTCTGAACGGTTTCAGCGGTCGAGGTTCTCATTTCCGCTATCTCTTTGGGTTTTAGTCCATCAAGCACAAGGGCTACGATTCCTCGGTCCTGATCTTCAAGGAGAGGGAGGAGTTATGCCTCCAGAACCTGCTCTGCCTCGGATTGTTCAGCCTCGGTTTCTGCGAGAGATGTTGCGTAGTGTGTTGATCTTTCGCTGATAGACAGACTGTCAAGCCGGACGACTTCCAAGCGTCGCTTTTGGCGCGTTCTTCTTATCTCGTCAATCATCAGATTTTCTGCGACCTTTACCAACCACTCTACCAACTTCTCAGGCTCTCCGATCTGTTTTCTCTTGTTGAAGGCTTTACGGAAGGTTTTGCTGGTGATTTCATCGGGGTCTACGACGGTATCTGGATAATTCCATCGCCTTCTATCAATTGTGTCAAACAGGACTTACGCAATTTTGACTGCAGCCTATTCTGTTAGATGAGATTTCTCGGAAAACCGAGCGTTCTGGGGACACAAACTAACAGTTTATGCTACAAAAGAGATGCATGCGTAAGTCCTATCAAAGACAATCTTGTAATACGCGTTGAAGAGTAGCCTACATGCCTCCTCTTCGTCGTCCGTTTCTACAAATCGCTGGTTTAAACCAAAGTCGTTCACTTTCCTGACTATGCGCCCACCTCTTCAGAGATAGACTTATGCCTTCATGTATAATCACGAAAGTTTGGGGTGAATTCCGACACAATATGTGTTTTTTTCTCAAAAAATGTGTGTATTCGTACAAAATTTGCTCTTTTTAAATCAGGTTCCATAATTACTTGTACATTGGTATGGTAGCCTGAACTGTGAAGTCGCGTCCTATACTGCCACAGGAGACCAAAGGTTTCCTATGCTACAAATACAAAGTATGCACAGGCTAACAGCCTATGCTACAAATACAAAGTATGCACAGGCTAACAACCTATGCTACAAATACAAAGTATGCACAGGAGACCAACAGTTTCCTATGCTACAAATGCAAAGTATGCACAGGCTAACAGCCTATGCTACAAATACAAAGTATGCACAGGAGACCAACAGTTTCCTATGCTACAAATGCAAAGTGTGCACAGGAGACCAACGGTTTCCTATGCTGCAAAGTTGATGCGAACGGTTTGAGAGTGTTATTGAACAAGAATCGGGAGAACTCCTAAATCCTCTTATCAGGAGATAGAGAGACTTTAAGGAGGTAAGTTTTGGCTTGCAAGCTGCGGTGAAAACTGCTATTATACACGCAAATAAGAATGGGTAAGTTTTATGAACTGAAAGAGGGTGCGCAGAGACGCTGATGAATTCTAAATTGAAATATGTAATCGGTATTTTAACTTTTTTGGTACTCTGTTTTGTTTTTTGGTGGCGTGCGGGACAGGTTAGCAGTACGGAAACGCTTTTGTGGTACAGTATCATCCCGCCGCTGCTTGCTGTGACGTTGGCAATCGTGACGGGTCGGTTGTTTCCGAGCCTCTGTATAGCAGTGGGTGTCGGTCTTTTACTCTCATGGTATCAGCAGGGTGCTACACCGAACAATTTTTTGACGGAAGTTATCTGGTTCGTGCGTGCTGTGAGTGTCGGCAATGATGGGATAGACCTCTTCAATTTCTGGGTGGTGCTGTTCGTTTGTTTGATCATGGCGACGATTTCTGTGGTGGTCGCGTCTGGTGGTATCAACGGTGTGGTTGTTTGGCTCTCACAGTTTGCGAAGGGACCGCGTTCGGCACAATTTATCACGGGTTTGATGGGGATCGTTATCTTTATTGGGGACTATTCCAATGCGATGCTTGTGGGACCGACGATGCGTCCGTTGACGGATCACCATCGCGTCAGTCGTGAGAAGTTGGCGTTCCTTGTGGATTCGACAAGCGCACCGATTGCGGGTCTCGCGTTTGTGAGTACGTGGATTGGGTATGAGGTTGGACTCTTTGAGGATATATCTGGGACGCTTGGACTCGGACGTGACGGGTATTCGATGTTCTTTGATGCGCTGAGTTTCCGGTTTTATTGTGTGCTTGCGATCATTTTCGTTATTGTCAATGCCTTGAGCGGTAAGGATTACGGACCGATGCGTGACGCAGAGGTGCGTGCGCGGGAGACGGGAGACGTTGCTGCTCCAGATGCGGAAGCCCTCGGACATGCTGCGTCCTTTACCAGTCTACCGAACGCTGTTGTCCAACCTTTGTCGGCGGTTTTGCCGCTCTTGGCACTTTTGGGGTTGCTGTTAGGTGGGTTCTGGGTGGACGGTAACGGTACAGGTTCTATTTTTTCGCTGACTGCTTGGCGGAACGCGCTTTCGGAGGCGAACAATGTTATGGTGCTTGCGAGTGCGGCGGCAAGTGCGTTTGTTATTTCGATTATTTGTGCACTTTGGCTCTCAAGACTGAAATTTTCAGAGATTATGCCGGTCGTCTGGCGCGGTGTCAAGGGGAGTTTCACACCTTTGGGTATCTTGCTGTTGGCATGGGGGTTAAAAGCGAGTTGCGATAGGTTGATGACAGGCGATTTTCTTGCGACGATGCTCAGTGATGTCGTCTCACCGCTCTGGTTCCCGATATTCGTTTTTATCTGTGCCTCCGTGACCTCTTTTGCGACGGGTACGAGTTGGGGTACAATGGCGATCCTGATTCCGACTGC
>JAAXHL010000021.1 GCA_012270865.1 Candidatus Poribacteria bacterium
TTTATTTTCGGATTTTACTATAACTGTTAACCGTTAACTGTTAACTTCTAAAAAGGAATTAAGAATACATGGGCAACCAAATATTTGAAAAACTTGACGATACAGACTTACTCGCACAGCGTCCGATCTTAGTTTTTGCAGCCGACCCACTCGCCTCCGCTGGAATTAAAGGACTCGGACAGGTACAGCACCCAAAACCGCACTACCGCACCCATGCAGAGTTCTTGCAGCTGCAACGTGAACTTGTCGCCAATGGGCAGCTCGATGGTCTCCTGATGACACCTGCCGATGCGGAGACACTCGCACTTGAGGAAAACCTCTTTGAGGAGACACCAATCACGCCGATCGTCCGGATGAACTCGGAAACCGCCATCTGGAACCCACGGTTCGGGGTCTACACTTCACGCTTGTCGATGCCGTTTCAGACGGTATTTCCAGAAGATATGCAACGCTATTGTGAGGCACTCATCGGTCCAGCACTGGAATGCAAGGTTAATCTTGGACTGTATTCCATCACACTCAACAACGACCCAATCGCCGATGAGAAAATGTTGCAGGCTTATGTACAATTCGCACACGTCGTCGGTGAGATTGAGGGATTCGATCATCTTTTAGAGGTCTTTTTACCGAACATTAAACTACCCGGAATGGATGATGAGAAGCGCGGTATGTACGTCGCCGATTCTATCGTCCGGACGATGAGTTACCTCCGTAAACACCAACGTCCACGTTTTATCAAAACCGCATATACGACTGCCGATGTCTGGAGTGAGTTGTGCCAATTTGATACGACGCTGGTCATCGGTGCGTTGGGGGGCGCGCGGCAGAATGCACGTAGCACATTCGCTTTAGCACACAATGTTGTTAGCAACGGCGGACGCGCGATCCTGTTCGGACGCACTATCTTCGGTGAAGATGACCCGATCAGTTTTGTGCAGTGTCTGCGTCGGGTCCTTGACGGTGAGGAAGACGCACAGAGTGCACACGCATCGTATCAGAAGATGCTACGCGGTTCGCGTGCCAACTAACAATCATCTGCTGTCGGCACGTGTATACGCGCGCCGACCACCACAATACAGCAGGAGATGCCAGCATGCAACACCAAACGTTAGAAAAGCCTCGTATCCTCCTGCTTCTTCCGACACGCACGTACCGTGCAACCGACTTCCTTGAAGCCGCTCTGAAACTCGATGTTGAAGTGGTCGTCGCGTCTGAGGAAATAGCGACAACGGCAGACCTCTCACCACGGCACACGCTGGTACTCGACTTCAGCACGCCAACCGTCGCTACAGAAGCCATTCTTGAATTTAACCACACACATCCGCTCACAGCCATCGTCGGCGTTGATGACGATACAACACTCCTTGCCACAACCGCATCGGAAGCGTTAGGACTCCCAAACAATCCTGTCGCTTCAGCGAAAGCCACGCGCAATAAATATCTTTTGCGACAGACATTAGCAGAGAACGGCGTATCGGTGCCTGCTTATCACCGTTTCTCTATCTATGACGATCCCGCTGAAATCGTAGCGGATCGGTTGACCAAACCCTACAGCACAGAAATGTCAGTCGGTTTTCCGTGTATTATCAAACCGTTGTCTCTTTCCGCGAGCCGCGGGGTCATCCGTGCAAACACACCCACTGAATTTATTGAGGCTTTCCAACGGACAACGAAGCTCCTACACGCTTTGAAAGAAACTGCCAACGTAGAAGGGACTTGTAACCCCGATGCCTTGACACATCCATCGCAACAGTTGCTCGTTGAGGACTATATTCCGGGGATAGAGGTGGCACTCGAAGGCATCTTATTAGACGGTCAACTTAAGACACTGACGATCTTCGATAAACCCGATCCGCTTGAGGGACCTTTTTTTGAGGAGACACTCTATATTACGCCGTCCCGTCTATCCACAACTATCCAAAAGGCATTACATCGCGCGACAGCAGAAGCCGCCGATGCGTTAGGGCTGCGACACGGTCCCGTCCACGCTGAACTACGCTATAATGACACGGGGGCACATCTCATTGAGATCGCTGCCCGGACAATCGGTGGACTCTGTGCCAGAACACTGCGATTCGGAACAGGTATGTCGCTTGAAGAGCTCGTTATCCGACACGCTATTGGGGAACCGGTGGAGATGTTCCAACGTGAACAACGGGCAGCGGGTGTCATGATGATTCCCGTGCCAAAAGCTGGTATCTTAGGTGAAGTACGCGGTGAAACAGCGGCGCGTCGCGTAGACGGGATCGTTGAGGTGAGCATCACCATTCCAATTGGGGGTGAAGTCGTTCCGTTACCGGAAGGGGCGCGCTACCTCGGTTTTATCTTTGCCCGTGCCGAGACACCAGAAATTGTCGAAACAGCGTTGCGTGAAGCACACCAACAACTGGAATTTGTAATTTTGCCGTAGGGAGCGATTTTTTTAATTTACCTTGCGGATAATCAAGTCGGTTCAGTATGTAGAATCCAACTCTTAAATCCGCCCTCCATTACATTACGGGCTATGGTTTTTGATGTTAAGAAGAATAATACCATTTCTGTTAATAAATCCCTCTTTGCGTAGAACAAACTGTTAGTTTGTTCCGCAGTGCTACACATTTCACGAAAACCGATAATGTGATAAATCATTTAGAAATCGTATAAGAAAGGCAATTGGCAGATGTTGGATGACACTTTTTCGACAAAATTATGCCTTGTGATGTTCACTATTGCTGTAGCTCTCTTGTGGATAGGGCGCGCCGAAGCAGATGAACCCTTATTTTCGGAAGTGACCGCAGCACTCGGTTTTTCACAGACAAAAACATCTTGGCCCCCCGGCACGCACGCGCTACCGGAGATCGTCGGGAGCGGTGTTGCACTCTTAGATTACGACAACGATGGCGATCTGGATGTCCTGCACATCCGATTTCCGGCACCCGGAAAGGAAAAATCGTCCGTACCGAACCAACTTTTTCAGCAACAATCCGATGGGACGTTTGCTGAAGTTACGGAAGCCGCAGGTATCGGACACATCGGATACGGACAAGGGATCGCTGTCGGTGATGTAGATAACGACGGGAACGTGGATGTCTACGTCACGAACTACGGACCCGATGCGTTCTATCGAAACAACGGCGATGGAACGTTCGCTTTAAAGGACGTGGGGCTTTCAAACAATGCGTGGGGAACCTCCACAACCTTTGGTGATTATGATAGGGACGGCGATTTGGATTTGTATGTAGCCAATTACGTTCAATTTGAACCAACGACAATCTGTCGTGGGAAACATAGTGCCCCGGGTTACTGTAATCCGAATGTTTTTGAACCCGCAACGGATAGACTCTTCCGAAACGATGGCGATGGTACTTTCACAGACGTAACACAACAGACAGGCATCGCCGAAATGTCCGGCAGAGGTCTCGGTGTCGTCTGTCTCGATCTAACCGGTGATGGTTGGGCAGATTTTTATGTCGCCAACGATGGCGAGGCGAACTATCTCTGGGTCAATCAGACCGATGGTACTTTCGTTGAGGAAGCCATACTGTACGGACTCGCGTTCAATGCTTACGGACAACCAGAAGGGAGCATGGGGATCGCTGTCGGTGATGTCAACGCCGATACGCAGCCCGACCTGTTTATAACGCATCTCTCCGATGAGACGAATACGCTCTATCTCGCTTCTAATTACACTGTGTTTATTGACATGACGGAGGTCGCGGGGTTTGACGGGCGAGACCTACCTTTTACCGGTTTCGGATGCGGTTTCTTTGATTTCGATAACGATACCGATCTCGACATCGCGCTCGTCAATGGCAGGGTGAAGCGCGGCGAAGTCTTAGAGGGAGCTGTGCTCGGAAAATTCTGGAACTTTTACGCCGAACCGAACCTCCTCTTCCAAAATAACCATCGGTTTCCATCGGTTTCCGACGGCAGGCAGCAAAGCGAAGAAACATCGTCAGTATCTTTGCTGACCCCTGAAAACCGACAGTTTCCGACTGCCCATTTCAGCGATGTAAGCACACGCGCACCTGATTTCACAAAACGCCTTGAAGTGAGCCGCGGAATGGCTTTCGGTGATATTGACCAAGACGGCGACATCGATATGGTTGTGAGTAGTCACGACAATCGGCTCCGTTTTTTCCGAAACGACGCACCACCGCCGGAGCATCACTATCTATTCGTGCGAGCAATCACGCGAAACCGAGACGCGTACGGCGCACAAGTGACACTCCGAACAGAATCACACACATTGACAGGCTACGTACTGCCCGGAACCGGTTACCTCAGCAGCAGTTCGCCGATTGTACACTTCGGGTTAGGAACAATCAGTGAAGTTGAGACAATTGAGGTGCGATGGCAAGACGGAAGCCGTGAAAGATTTCCCGGAACATCCCCTAACCGACGTATAACGGTTTATCAGGGAGAGGGGGTCCCGTTTTGAAGAAAGGACCTCTCTTAATCCTTCTACTTTTAATCAGTGGTCACGTATTTGCAGAGCGTTCGGTCAATATTCCACAACCTGCGGATCTCGACTTGGTCGAGGAAAAACGGCTCTTGAATGCAGTTAAAACCGCACAAAAAGCCGTTCGGAACGCTCCTGATGATGCGGATGCCTGGGGACAGTTGGGACACGTCTACCTTAGCCACCGTTGGGAAGTACCGGCGATAGCGTGTTATCGTCGAGCGAACACCCTCGCACCTGATGAATTCAAATGGCTCTACTTTCTCGGACGTTTGATGACGCGGTGTCAACCGAAGGAGGCAATCAAATATCTCAACCGTGCCCTTACCTTGGATCCAGCGTACGCACCCGCGCATCTCTACCTCGCCTCCGCATTCCGAACTTTAGGAAAACTTGATGATGCCCGACAACATTTAGGAACAGCCAAAGACCTCCAACCGGACAACCCGTTCTCGGAACTCTGGCTCGGTGAAATTGCACTCGCCCAACGACAGATGAAACTTGCCCGAACACATCTGGAGAACGCGCTCCGTCTGAATCCAAGCCAAAGCGAAGCACACGCGCTCATGGCGCAAATTGCAACCGTACTCGGCGACAAGGAAACGGCGAAAAAACATGCACAAGCCGCACGACAACCGACCCGACACAGCCAGTTATCCGATCCACTGTGGTGGGATGTGCTTCAGGCAGGTGTCACAGCACCACTGCACGCAGAACGCGGTAGACGCTATATGGCAGACGGAAATTATGTAGATGCTGTCGCCGAATTCAAAGTGCTGATTTCACGAACCCAAAAGGATATAGACGTGTGGCTCGACTACGGCGTTTCACTTCATCGTATAGAAAGATATAACGACGCACTTGCAGCACTAAAACATGCACAAATGTTACTCCGCACTGATGAAGACGTTCGGAAAAAGAAGAAACCGCACGAAATCGCTTATCTACAGGCACAGACTTACAACCACATCGCGCAAATCTACTATGAAACCGGACAAACCGATGCGGCAATCCTAACAGGTCAAAAGGCGATCCAGTTATTCCACAACGGTGTCGGAGACGCGCAACTCCCTGACAAAACCGGTGATTCCGCATATACTACATTTTTGGCGAATGTCTACGCGAATCTTGCGATGGCTTATGAAGACATCGGGCAACTGGAGCAGGCAATAGCGCAGTACCAAAAGGCACTTCAACTGATGCCGAAAAGAGGCGCGTTGCATCGCGATATCGCTGGTGTCTACTGGAAAATGCGGCGTTATATGGAAGCAGCACCGCACTACAAGATAGTCATCGCTGATGACGCAACGGACATGCAAGCAGTTTATAGGCTTGGGATCATCTTTCTGACGAAAGAAGATTACGAAGCAGCGGTCGCAGCGTTTGAGAAAGTTATTGAACTTGATGCAGCGCACGTCCGTGCTTATGAAGCGGTGGGGATCGCGTATCAGGAACTGAGGGAGGTTTCGGCGGCGATTGGTGCGTTTGAACGGGTGTTGCAGTTGGAACCGGATAACAAGAATGTGTCGGAAATACTCAAGGAGCTTCGTGAAAGGCAATAGGACGGGCGCATATAGTAAGATCCGAAAATATGTTTACACTTTGACAGACAATATCTCGCCCTATATCCCATTGCAGGCGGGGTTTGTAACCCCGTCACTGTAAAAATAATTACGAGTTTTACGGTAAAAAAAAACCAGATATTCTCAATGTTAAAGGTGAAAGACTGGAAAGATGGCGGGATCTCCTCCACGCTTCCAACCTTCCAGTCTTCCAATCCTACGTAAGTACTGATCTAATAACTATTTTTCAAATGTCCCCAGATCGTCGGGAGTTTGTTAGCAGGTTCAACAGCAGTTGCCAACGGGGTAAGGAGTCTGGCATCACCGATTGCGGAGTGGTCGCAGCCGGCACCATCGCCACCGTTACCCATGACGATTGTCAATTCTTGTGAACCTGTGGGAATCTCAAATTCGACTTTGAGTGCGTCAACATTTTCGCCATCTAACGTTCCCTGAAGCGTTTCGGATGCAAAAACTTCTGTACCGTCAATGGAAAAAATGAAATCTCCGCTACCGCCGTGACCGCAGTCTCCTGGATCCTTTTCATCGGACATACCGACGTAACCCTCAAATTTAACGTAGTCGTCACCCGTCAGATCATAGACAAATGTGCCGACAGAGTGTGCACCGAGACCGCGCTCGAAATAGATACCACCGATAACGATGTGATTACGGGTGCCAGCACCTTCACCAATCGTGGCGTTGTCTGTATCAAGCGGACCACCCCAGCCTGTCCATTCACCTACCGGGTTTTTCGGAATAAGTCCACAGGCATTTGGTGTCGGTTGGCTACCACCGATTAAGGCAAGATAGACAACACCGTTCCGTGTGTCGTCCTCAACGACTCCATCGTAATCGTTCTGAACGCCGACATCTTCCGAAGATACCTCTTGAATAGGTTTCGCACCGTCACCATCAAGGTTTGTACAGTCGCTCTTCGCAGCGTGAACGCTGAAGGCGAGTCCGACGATGAACAATACACTTAAAGCAAACAGAATGTAATGTTTCAATGTTCTGAACCTCCATTTTTTGATCAAAAGTATTCAGTTCTCAACAATAAATCAGGTTTAAGCTTAGACACCTACTTCAAGCGTAGGTGAACTTTTGAGCTCTAATAACTCTCTTTCAGGTGTCCCCAGATCGTCGGAAGTTTATTGGCAGGTTCAACGGCGAGTGCTTGTGCGTTGAGGAGCTTGGCATCACCGATTGCAGAGTGATCACAACCGGCACCGTCGCCGCCATTCCCCATGATGATTTCGAGCTCTTTCGAGTTGGCGGGAATATCAAACTCCACGTGGACAGCATCAACGTTCTCACCGCCATCAGTACCTTGGAGGACCTCAGATTCAAAAACCTGTTTTCCGTCAATACTGAAAGTGAATTCACCGCTGCCACCGTGACCGCAATCAGCCGGATCTTTTTCGTCCGACATGCCGACGTAACCTTCAAACTTGAGGTAGTTATCACCGGTTAGGTCGTAAACAACTGTAGCGACAGAGTGTGAACCGAGTCCACGTTCAAAGTAGATGCCACCGATGACAATGTGGTTCCGGCTTCCGGCACCTTCGCCGATGGTAGCGTTATCTGTATCTATGGGGCCACCCCAGCCTGTCCATTCGCCTTCTGGGTTTTTCGGAGAAAGTCCACAAGCGTTCGGTTTCGGTTGGCTACCCCCGATGAAGGAGAGATAAGTAACACCTTTCCGGTCATCTTCTTCAACGACTTCGTCATAGTCGTTCACAGTCGCGTCATCTTCTTTACCGACTTCTTTGATCGGTTTCGGCCCGTCACCGTCTATGTTTTCACAATCGTCTTTAGCTGCGTGAACACTGAACGCTATGGCTGCGATAAGCATGACGATTAGCACAGAAATGTTAGTCAGTTTCAAGGTAATTACCTCCTTATGTTTTGCGAGAAGCCTCAAATAAGGTTCTCACACTTCTGCGGCTTATAGTTTGACCGCTTCCAAATCTAAACTGCTGCCTAAACAGAAGTCCAGATCCACTCAAAAATTTTATATTAGGAGATTTTATCAATATATCTAATATTTAAAATATGTCCTAATATAAGTATTATACCCGTATCTAACACCTGAGTCAAGTTAAATTTGTCCACGATTCAACAATACGGAAAAAAATCCACGTGATATTCAGATTTTAGTCCCAACGGAGGTATTTTGCTTGGGTGTTTCTGCGGATTTCTTCAGAATGTCTATAGAAACTCGCACAACCCATATTTTGGGGTAATCCAATAGATGAAACGCAGTCTGTTAAGGTTGAGTTACATTGGATACGGCGTTGACAATCGCCTCATCAATGCGCCGATATTGGCAACGTTCATCAGCTGCAAACAGGATTTCCAATTCGCGTTCAGCTGTCTTCGGTGTGTCTGACGCATGGACGACATTATGCGATATATCAATTGAGAAATCACCGCGGATACTGCCGGGTTCGGATTTCCTTGGATTCGTATCGCCGTTAAGGATACGTACCAGTTCTACTGCGTTCTGTCCTTCAATAGCGAGCGCGACAATAGGTGCCGATGTCATGAAATTGATGAGCAGATCGTAAAAAGATTTACCGCGATGCGGAGCATAGAGTGCTTCTGCAGCAACACGCGGGAGCTGCAGCATTTTCATCGCAATAATTTTGAGTCCTTTATGTTCGTAACGGGTGATAATCTCGCCGATCAGTCCACGTTGAACACCATCTGGTTTAATCAAAACCAGCGTCTGTTCTGTTTCCATGGTCCCTCCATTTAAACCTCTACACGCTATATTAACGCTTCACTATATCAACATTCTGGGCTTGACATCAAGCCTGTTTAAGTATAACATAAATTCACGATTTTTGCCAATTTATTTTTTCAACCAATCTAATGGAGATGGCTATGTACCATAAACTCGGTGAAGCAGTACTAAAGACAAATGAACGCATGGAAGTCGGTGTGATGATAGCACCAGATGAACCACACTCGGAAGAAATAAAAAAGTTTCTTGGGCATAAACCCGGGAACTATAAGTGGCATATTGAGCGGTGTGTCGTAGAGGTGCTTGACGCTTTGGAGACCCGTTTCTATGTCGGTAAAGTTGATGACCGTATCATTACCAATATCATGACGGTTGAGCATCAAGGCATCGGTATTTTAGGACACGTCTTTACGATGCCGGAGCAGCGTAGAAAGGGCGCGTGTAAAGGCGTGATGGCGTATCAGATGGAGGATTTTCGGCAGCGGAACGGACGCGCACTCTACCTCGGCACCGGATACAACAGCCATCCCTACCACATCTACCATAGTTTCGGGTTTCGGAGCGTGTTTCCGGAGTCCGGTTTCATGAACTACTACGTCCACGAGGACTTTGAAGAACGCTATTTCGCACCTGCACCTACACACCCAAAACCTGTTGAATGGCATGACTGGCCGAAAGTTACAGCGTTATCAGGGATTGTCAATGGCGAGGCACTCCGGAGTCTGGTATGGAACGTCTACGGTCCGACGAATATGGAAGGCGGGTTTCTGAACTTCAAGCAC
This sequence comes from Candidatus Poribacteria bacterium, assembly GCA_012270865.1. Lineage (GTDB taxonomy): Bacteria > Poribacteria > WGA-4E > WGA-4E > WGA-3G > WGA-3G. Next base: position 9,535 of record JAAXHL010000021.1, read on the forward strand.
GATTTAGAGGCAGAGAATATCTACGGAGATGCTAAATTGTTGATTGCATCGGACGGAGCGATTGTCGGTTGGGCAACCGTCAACCGTGATACACGCTGGCGACCTGCAACTGCAGTGTTGGACCTCTTTTTCCACCCCAATTTTGCCAAGGAGGTTCCTGCATTACTTTCATCTGTAGCGTTTCCTGATACGAAGGTCCAGTGTTACGTTGACAGCAGTGCCAAGAAGAAAGCGGAGGTTTTAGAAGCTGCGGGATTTACCTGTGAAGGTCGGTTCAAAAACCAGTTCACTTATGGCGGACAGGATTACGACGTGTCGGTTTTTGCGCGAAGATAAACCTTTCAGTATTGCGGCATCGCGCTTTTGCGACATTCTAAAAAGCCTTCAACTTCTGTTGCTTCTAAAGCCCTTCGGAAATCCTCTACGTTATTTACCAAGACTGCAGCATCAAGCAATTGTTTAAGACGCTGTGCGTCATCAATCGTATCTAATGCGGGCTTGAAGATCTGTGCGGCATCAGCCCCGAATCGGGTTGCTAATACTTCAAGAACGTATTCGCCGAGACTTTGTTGTGAGTTCAGCCAAGATTCAATAATGGCAATGGAATGTTGACTCATGGTTGCCTCTAAGATGTTAGCGCAGTTTCAAGTTCCTCCACTGCATCTATAGCATCCTCAAGTTCTTTTCTATAGATATTCGCGACAGACGCATGACTGAGTTCGTTTAGGATAAATTTTCGCGCCCGTTCAATCGCGTCAACGATTCTTAAATCTAAAATAAGGACTCCAGCTGCGTCCGTCTCCATTTTTATCGGAACCCAAAAGTCCTCGCTTTTCAGATCTCTCGGATTTTCGCGGTACTTAATAGCAAGATCCTTTTTCTCACAATACTGCTTGATTACCGCTTCAAAAGCAGTCCGAACGTAAATTGCCCAGGCTTTGTAGTCATTTCTCGTATTTCTCTTTGGAATGCTGATTGGTTTTATTGAAAAATGATAACACATCTGGTAAACAGATGTCAACCGAATTCGGAGGTTTGAAACTTAACTATAAATATCGGGTAAAGACGTTCATTTTTACGGAATCAGGCAAGAAATGTTTGACTCTAATCATAAAATGTGGTATCCTTAATTTTGTTCAAACTTGTTTCAACTTGAGTTCAATTTAAGGAATTAAGGGAACCCGACACGACAGAATATGGCTTTTGGGTTCTATGTTGGGTTCCATTTCAGAGCAACGTACCCTACAAAATCTATTCTTTTTATCTTGAGCTCCCTATGCCTTAACAAGCGTGGTGGACATTAACATCTGCGGTACGTTCTGAAAAAATCGGATGCCTCCTTGGTATGATTTGATCCGCGTAAAGTTACCACTATGCATAGTAAGGAGGATCATAATTGTCAAAAGAACCGTGTTTTTCGAGTCCGGCTGATACGTCGGATATTATTCACCCCCGTGTGCTACCTTTCATCGGTATGCACCTCGCATGTCTCGCTATTTTCTGGGTGGATGTTCAACCCATTGACTGGATTATATGTGGCGCATTGTACGTTATCCGCATGTTCGGGATTACGGCGGGTTTTCATCGCTACTTTTCGCACCGTTCATTCAAAACAAGCCGTGGATTCCAATTCTTTTTAGCATTTCTTGGACAGAGTTCGGCACAACGCGGTGTACTCTGGTGGGCAGCGATACATCGCCATCACCATAAGTACTCTGACACAGAACAGGATGTACACTCGCCAGTTCAACATGGATTCTGGTATTCCCATGTCCTCTGGATCTTCTCTAAACAGGGACGGACAGCAGACTACAACTCGATTAAGGATTTTCGGAAATACCCAGAACTCGTCTGGTTGGACAAATGGGAAAGACTGCCACCTTTCGTGTTAGGTTTCCTCGTTTGGGTGCTTTTCGGGTGGTCAGGATTGGTCGTAGGTTTCTTCCTGAGTACAGTATTTCTTTTTCACGGCACATTTACGATTAATTCGCTTTCCCACGTGATAGGTAACCAACCTTACGACACCGGCGATAGTTCTCGTAACAACCTGTTCTTGGCGATCATTACGTTAGGCGAAGGTTGGCATAACAACCATCACCATTTTCCGAGTGCTACGCCACAAGGTTTTCATTGGTGGCAAATTGATGTTACGTACTATATTTTGAAAGTCTTATCCGTTTTTAGGGTCGTTTGGGACCTCCGCTTACCACCGGTACACGTCATTCAAGGGATCTCTAAATTATCGGTATCTGCGATAGAAAAGGCAGCCCAGCAGCTCGCCTCCAGTTTTTCCGTTGAACATATCGGTGAAACTGTTTTAAGAGCGTGGAAACATACACCCCAATTAGCCGAGCTCCGAAACCGGATCCGCATCGGACAGTCAGCCGTTGAAGATTTCCTAAAAGAGATGAAAATCCTTGAACTGCCTTCAATCGAGAACCTCAGACAGCGTGCCAGAAAAATGTTTATCCATATCCCGTCGTTGAATCCGATTGTTGAACGTGCAAATCAGATTATCGTTCAGGCAGTTTCGGTGTGGCTTCTCCAGAACGAGAAGTCGGCAGCAGTGGGTGTGTAATAATTGTGCTGCCAGCACCTGTATCTGAACAATAGTTATCAATAATAATCTGCCCTATTCCGTGCAATCAGGTATAGAGACTGCACCATTGGGTGCAATCTTTTCTCGATAAGTCAAGGAGAACCGTGTCAGTACCGTGGCGATAGGTTGGCACGAAATTTGCTTAATTAACGTCAAACGTCAGTCGAAAGGAGTTGTCGAGTGGAAACGAAACAGAAGTATCGTGTTGCACCACCCGGATTCACACCGGAGCAGTGGGAAACGTTTAATGAAGACGGTATTATTTTCATTGAAGACGCGATCTCCGATAAAGACGTTCAGACCTATATCGACGCGATAGACCGCGTCGCGGCGCGTAATCCGAAATATAAGCCCGGAGGCTACCTCGGTATGCAGAACATCGTTGAACGCGATCCCGTGTTCGCGAGCCTTATTGATCATGAACGGCATGTCGGTTACGCTTATGACCTGTTCGGGGAGCTCCTCAAACTCCACATAAGCCAATTCTTCCTGCGTCCACCCGGAGGCAAGCAGTACAATCAGTGGCATCCGGACGGGGCACGCGCACTCCCTTACGGTGTGTTTTCACCGAAGTTGCCGTTGCAAATCAAGGTCGGATATTGGCTGACAGATTTACCGAGAGAGAAGATGGGTAACCTCGTCGTCCTACCGGGCAGCCATCGTAAGCAGTACATGGACGGCTACGATACCCATGAGAGTATCCCCGGTGAAAGGGTCGTCTGTCCGCGTAAAGGGACGATGACGGTGATGCATTCGAGTATCTGGCATCGCGTGGAACCCAACGAAAGCGATGTGGTACGCTATAATATCTTTGTCGCCTACTGTCCTTCGTGGGTCACACCTGCGGACCGTTTTCATTCCAACCCTGAATGGTTAGGGACGCTAAACCGCGAACAGCGTATCATCATGCGGAGTTATAGCAACGCGTATAGCAATGCCAAACCGCCAGCGTCAGATTTTCCGCTCTTCCTCGAACGCGATACTGAGATTGAAGCGGATGAAGGCACGTATCAGGAACACGTCCAATTGCATCGTCGCAAACGTATGACGATGCCTGAAAGGCTCGCTGCCTCATAGAGATAGAAGCTGCTATGAAAACCTTATTCCTCAAAGACATGCGTTATCGCCGAGCGCGAGTTATATTGACAGCACTCGGCATTACTGTGCTAATCTCGTTGATTCTGCTATTAGGCGGAATTATGAACGGTATGCGCATCCAAGCCCGACAATATATTGCATCAACCGGCGCGGATGTCTGGATCTCTGCTGAAGGCTCCGGCGGCGCGTTCATCGGATTTTCGATGGTCGTTGAGGAGTATATGGCGTTTCTGAATTCAGCACAAGGGTTGACACCTGATTCAGCGTCGCCACTGGTTTTCGCACAAGCGCGTCCAACTGTCCGCGGTAAATCTACCAAAGCGATCGTCGTCGGATATAAGCTCGGAAAACTCGGCGGACCTAAGTATGTTATTCCAGATGAAGGAAGAATGTTTACGCCAAGCAATTTTGAGGACTATAGACCCGAAGACCCCGTCCCTTATGAAGTCGTTATTGATGAAAAGATGGGATTAGAAATCGGGGAACAGATTACCTTGGGGAACGAGAAAGTCAAGGTCGTTGGCAAGGCAGAAAGTCAGATGTTTGTTTTGGATACGCCACTCCTGTTCATGGATGTCCGTATCGCTCAGAAAATTCTGTTCGGCAACACGCCACACGTTAATATGATGATCGCAAAAACCGGTGTGAACCAACAACCCGTACAGGTCGCTACCGGTTTAGATAGTTTAGAAACGATTGAGGCACGCACCTTAAAACAGACGCTCGACGACATCATCGAGTATTATGTTGACGAACCGATGAAGGCGGTGCAATTCTTACGTGTGATGCTCTGGTTGGCAGCGGGTATCCTCGTCGGGATGATTACCTATGTGACGATGCTCGAAAAGACACAGGAAATCGGGGTCCTAAAAGCCGTCGGTGCTTCGGATTATTATGTGATGGGGTTGCTGTTGAAACAGGTTGTCTTGATCTCTGCTGTCGGTGTGGTACTCGGGCTTATACTGTCTTATGTCTTTGCGGCGGCAGCACCGATCTTCGTTGCGATTAACTTCGTTGAATCCATCATCGTTGCGTGTATCAGTTTCGTCGTGTGTTGCGGTAGCGGGTACTTGGCGGCACGGAAGGCAATTGAAGTCGATCCCATGATCGCTTTCCGAGGAGAAATATAATGGCAGCAGTCGTAGAGGGAATCGGTTTAACGAAGCGATTTGGCACAGGCGATGCAACCGTCGTCGCTGTTGACGCTGTCGATATCCGAATCGAAGAGAGCGAACTGGTGATGATTATGGGAGACAGCGGTTGTGGGAAAACAACGCTGATTAGCCTGCTCGGTTGTATATTAACACCGGATGCTGGGGAACTCCGAATTGACGATGAACCGATTGATCTGGCGAATGAAGATTTGAGCGTCATTCGTCATGAAAAGATAGGGTTCGTTTTTCAGTTGTTTCATCTGTTACCCTACCTCACTGCTCTTGAAAACGTGATGGTGGCTATGGATATAGCAGGGACAAAGAGCATTGAAGCCGAAAACCGTGCGACAGAACTCCTTGCACAAGTCGGTTTAAGTGAACGACTCCATCACCGTCCGGCACAACTCTCCGGTGGTGAAAAGCAGCGTGTCTCCTTTGCGCGTGCCCTCGCTAACCGTCCTAAGATTATCTTTGCCGATGAACCGACCGCTAACCTTGACAGTCGGCAGAGCGACAATTTAATGAACTTAATTCAAGAACTCCGTCAAGAACACCAAACCACTATCGCCATTGTGACGCACCATGAAGGATTAAAAGCGAATGCCGATCGCGTCATCCAGATGAAAGATGGGAGGATTGTAACTGCATGAAGGATAATAGCATATTTACACATTGTAGGCGCGGCATCTTTGCTGCAACAATTAGCGTCCTAATTTTCTATCTCATCTTGCCACCACTTACTGCTGCTGAAGACAGAGCCTTAACCGCAATGAAGCAACCCGATTTCCTGACGAGTGGGTTGTACGGCGCAGGTTTAACCTTCATCGGTACAGACCCCTATATTCAGCTGCAAGCACAACCGGATTTCTCACTCGGAAAATTCAATATCGGGTTAGACCTCGTTTTCCTCTATAACCCTTACGCGACGGATGCCGGTTCTCAATTTCTCGCTGACGACGGTGAATCGTGGGATAGCCCGAGTACGTGGTTAAGACTCATCCGATACGTGAGTTACGGGGAGTTTTATGATCCATTCTATTTTCGTTTTGGAGAGTTGGATTATCTGACGATTGGACACGGATCGATTATGTCCGGTTATTCTAACTATGATCGACGTGGATTAAGTCTAAACTTTAGGAAATCCAACAGTCAGACAGGCGTAGAAACGATGCTTAATGACTTCGGTAATCCTACGATTTTCGGTGGACGTGTGTTTCATCGACCGTTTCTACGCGCAGAACCCGAAAATAACAATTTCTTCACACGGCTTGAACTCGGTGCCACTTATCTCACCGACATTGACCCGAATTTGCAAGAGATGGGAGAAAGTCCGTTGACTGCTTTGGGCGCGGACGCGGGATTCCCAATTATTGAGAGAAGCGACCTTCGGGTCGATCTGTATAATGACTTCGTCGTGCTTAATACTGTGGTCAATAGACCGGAGGTTATGCCTGAAGAATCGGTGGAACCTGAACCGCTTGTGCAAACACCTACGACGCGGTTAGAAAGTGCTCCGATTGGCGGAGATACCGAAACAGAAGATGCAACAGAATTTGTATGGGGAAATGCTATCGGGGTCGGTTTTGCCTTGCCTAAAGCGATTGTCAAAGTTGAGTACCGTATTTTCGGAGACGGATATATTCCCTCCGTTTTTGATTACACATACCAATCTGCGAAATTACTATCCTCGGAACCCGATATGCCCGAATTTTTGGGACTCGAAACGAGTGTCGAACAGAGACGCGGTTTTTATACGCAGCTCTTTTTACGTCCGACACCACAAGTCCAATTCTTAGGCACGTTTGAGGACTATAATATTAGCAGTCCTAAACTTTATATGGCGGTCTCGGGAACCGAGTTAATACCACGTTTCGGATTTCGGTTACTCTATACGAAACGCGATATTGGCGAGGGAGAGGATACGAGCTTCTTTGCGGATCTGTTCAACTTAAATGAGAAGTCGGCATTCGTCTTGGAAGCCAGTTATGAAGTTTTCCCACCAGTTGTGACGATTGTCACCCGTGAGTACCGATTCCGGCGTATAGAAACAGCGGAAGGGATTAGCCAATTTGAACCGATTCATAAGACCTCGTTCATGGTTGGCATCAGCACTGATTTTTAGTGCTATCTCCATCAACGAGGCAGACATCAATCCATCTCTCGTTCTATCTCCTCGACAACAAATTTGTCAAGCATGCTATCTCTTACATTAACTGAAATAACCTTGCCTTCTCGATCAAGGAGAAACATTCTCGGAGTACTACGGACACCATACTGTTGTGCCAAGGGACCCTCATACCGCTTGCCGTCAAAGATCTGTCGCCACGGCAACGGATTTTCCTCAATAAATTCGCGCAACACCGTCCCATCTACATCAAGACTTATCCCAATAATGTCAAAATCTCTGTGATGATATTTCTCGTATACAGTTTCGAGTGTCGATATCCTATCGGTATACCGCGTTGTCCAGAAGTCAAGCAAAACAACTTTACCACGGTAGTCGGCGAGTGAAATCGGTTTTCCATCCAAATCAACAGCAGATGAGAAATCGGGTAGGACTTTACCCACCCATACCAGTGTGGGATCGGCGTTCACCCGATATGCGTGTGCGAGTTCGGAGTTGCCTAACCTTTCGTGGATTTTAGCTAAGTCGCTCCAAGCATTTCTGTCATCCGGATTGTGCTTTAACCGATTTTTCAACACCAACTGTAACCTCTGAAAAACGGCTTGAGCTTCTTCAGTATTCCCTAAGACCTCATGAATTTCAGCGAGCATCCTTGTGTTATTCCAATCGTCAGGGGTCAGTTTTAACTGTTCTTCAAAAACCTGTTGAATCTTGCCGAGCAGTGTAGTCCATCGTTCCCTTAGCGGATGGTCGTCTTCAAGCCGCTGATAAAAATCGTTAGGCCTTGATGTTACATATTCGTAATCATAACAGAAACGGTATACCCATTGTGACAAAGCAGGCTTCCCATTTTCCTGCACGTTCCGTTGGAAGCGAGATGTCACAATAGGGACTTCGTGTGCTTGATGCCGTTCAAAGAGTCTTTCGAGTGCGGTAACGGCTTCTTCGTGGAGATAATCAAAACCAGCCTTTTCAAAAGCCAAATAGCAGACTTCAACGTCGTTTGGCAGCAGTACCATCGCTTTCTCAACAACATCCCAGAAACCATCACGGGGTAGGTCCCACGAGATTCCGGCGAGTACTATAGCCGCAAATTTTGCGGCGGCACCATTGTCGGGGCTGCTTTCCAAGGCCCTTTGGGCATGCTCATACAAATCCTCAAGCAACGGTTCAGGAAAACTCCGGATGAACTCGTACCAAACAAAGTTGGGTGGGAGTGACGTTTTTCCATTAACAACGCCTGCATCAATTCTTGCCTTGAGATAGGCAGCCAACGCCGCCTGAAACTCAGGCACGCTCGCCCAGTAAGTTTGCAACTTGCCCCTGTCATTGTGGTGCAGATCCGAGAACACATCCCAAACATCTTCGGTATTGCCTTTCGCCATTTTATTCTCGGATTTTTGCGGTTCGCAAAACGATTTGTTCAAAAGAACCAGACAGAAGCAGAACACAATACCTAAAAGGATTATGTATACACAATTGGATTTCACTGCTTTACCTCAACTTTGATCGCCTCGTCCTCAACGATCAACGGATAGGTCCTGATGCGGAGACGCGGGTCGGTTTGGCATTCTCCAGTTTCTGTATTATAAGCGTAGCCGTGGACAGGACACACAGCGATCCCATTTCGGATTCTACCTCTGCCGAGTGAACCCAAGGCGTGCGGACAGGTATTATCCACAGCACAGAATGTACCGTTCTCATTGAAGATAGCGATCCGCCTTCCGTTGACGGTAAACGCTTTTCCACGACCTTCTCGTATCGCCGACGTTTTTGTGACTGTTGTGTAATCAGACATTTTTCACTCCTTTACACTTCCTAAAGTAATCCCTTGTACAAACTCACGTTGCATCGCGAGAAATAGGATAACAATCGGCATCAACGATAGCAGTGTGCCTGCCATCAGCATGCCGTAGTCTTGACGGTAGATGCCGACGAGGTTCGCTAATCCGATCGGCAGCGTGTATTTTTCTTCATCCCGTAAAATGATGAGGGGCCAGAGATAGCCGTTCCATGAACCCAAAAAAGAATAGATCGTCAAGGCACCGAGTGCCGGTTTGATAATCGGCAGCACAATCCGATAATAGATACCGAACTCGGAGCAACCATCAATGCGCGCCGCATCAAGCAGTTCCGACGGAATCGTGACAATAAATTGACGCATCAAAAATACGCCAAACGCGCCCACCGAAAATGGGATGACAATCGCTTTGTAACTATTAAGCCACCCGATGTCGTACATCAGTCCGAACAGCGGAACCAATAGGACTTGAAAAGGTACCATCATTGAAGCGAGGAGAATGCCGAATAGAACCTTCTGTCCACGGAACCGATACTTCGCAAACGCATAACCGCCAAGAGAGCAGAAAAACAGCGTGAGAAGCGTTGACGCAGTCGCAATAAAGACACTGTTGATAAAGTAGCGACCGTACGGCACTGTCTTCCACAGATTCCGGTAGTTAGAGGTCAATTTATCCCATGAGATTGACAGATAAGGCGGTTGATGAATTGCTAATTGCAGGAACAATAGATTCCCAGTTTGTGTATCCGATGTAGATTCGCCTGTGGTGTCTACCTCCACCTGATTCATGGTGATGTGTGAAGATTCCAGCTCTCCCGGAATCCCTTGCAATCGCCAGACAGCATCTCTCCATAACGCACTCTCTAAGACAAAAGGTCGTGTCGGTTGATACGTGATACCCTTGCGGGTGTCGTTGTTAATTTCTGCAGACGGAAGGACAGATACGTTCAAAGAGAGTCGGTGGTACGAGGCATCCCCGCGGATAGGCAGTGTAATCCGCCGAACCTGATCAATCGGGACAGGTGCCGGAATCGTAGCTGTTATGTAACGGGTGTTGCCGTCACGGAAGTCGTAGGACAGACTCGCAACGGTCTGTGTATCCGCAGATGAACGTATACGCGCCCCGGTTCCTGATGTCACTGTCCATTCTACGCCTTCAATGGGTGTGCGATTGAAATCGAGGTCTTCTATCTGGAGCGTTCCGATCGCGACTTCTCGGTATACCGAACTCCAGATGGTATCGACCATCTCTGGAATGACAGCGTCTTGTACTGCTGTAACCACAGATGTGGTTGTGCCGCGCCATACCTCATCTGAGAAAGTCGTTACCAATTGTTGCCACAAGCCTTCTATCATTTCGGTCTGTAATTGTTCGGATGGGACGTAATTGGAAAGTTGTGTGTTTGCTGTGATATGTGCTTGTGCTTTTGTCCAGATTGCCTGCGTGAGTTCAGGTTGTAGTGCTGTCCACGCCGTTTCATCTACGGCTACCGGCTTTTCAATTTTTGGGTAAGCGTTTTCAATGACATAAGGTGACGCTGCGACGCGCGGTGGGAGACTCGGAAACCAGCGAATCGGGACTGCGAAAATCTCGTTTGCGGTCTTAAAAGAGGAAGTCAACAGCCATAGCAATGGAACCATCGTGCAGAAGGCTGCAGCGACTAATAAAAGGTAGCCGGTACCTCTGAAAATTTTTGTTCCAACACCTTGACCTTTGCCGCTATGGTTCATGTCTATAGTCCTAATTCGGAGAGTTCCACTGCGCGTGCACGTTGGATGTCATCCTGATACTTGAAGACACATCCGAGGGTTTCAGCGACGACATCCGCATCAAGTTGTCCCTTACCGAGTGCGATGAGTGCGAGTGCCCAATCCAGTGTTTCTGCGACACCCGGTTTCTTATAGTAGTCTCCTTGCCGCCAGAGTTGCATGATCTGACATAACTGTTGGGCGAGGTGTTCATCAATCTGCGGCAATTTCGCCTGAACGATTGCCAACTCCTTTTCGATTGTCGGGTAATCGATCCACTGATAGAGGCAACGCCGTTTGAGGGCTTCATGTACCTCCCGTGTTCGGTTGGAGGTTAGCACGACATACGGGATATGTTTCGCTCGGATCGTACCGATTTCGGGGATCGTAATCTGGAAATCGGACAAAATTTCGAGCAGAAACGCCTCGAATTCGCTATCGCTTCGGTCTACCTCGTCAATGAGTAGGACGGGTGGCACATCGCCATCGCTCTGGATAGCCTCCAACAACGGACGTTTCAGTAAGAATGTCTCACTAAAGAGGTCGGTGCCGATGTCTTCTTTATCGCGTCCGCGAGCCTCATCAATACGGAGTTGCAAGATTTGACGTGTGTAGTTCCATTCATACAGCGCGCTGTTTGCATCTAACCCTTCATAGCACTGCAACCGGATGAGTTTTGTCCCAGTAGAGTCTGCCAGCACTTTAGCGACTTCTGTTTTTCCGACACCGGGTTCACCTTCAAGGAAGATCGGTTTTTTGAGGTGATGCGCGAGATAGAGGGTCGTCGCTAACCCTTTATCCGCGATATACGCGTGCTTTTCGCATACACTTTGAACGTTTTCAATAGATTTGAACATTTTTATTGGCTTTTGATTGGAAGACTGGAAGATTTTTTTCTTTTTTCCTTTCAGCCTTCCTACCCTCCATTCCAGTCTCTTTGCTAACGGCTAATGGCTATTGGCTAATCGCTATTATTCAAATAAGTTTTCCACGCGACAGGTAAACCCTGGCACGACATCTTCGCCTGTTAACGTGGATGCGTGCGTAAGTATTTCAATGTCGCTTTCAGAACGATACACCGTCACCGATTTGGCGACAGGGTCAAGTACCCAGACAAGGCGGGTCCCTGCCTCCAGATAGTCGAGTGCCTTGCGGACAATGCGATAGTGAACATCTGTCGGAGAGACTACTTCAATAGCGAGATCGGGAGGGATCGGGAACGTTTTATCTTCGTCGACATCCAGGCGGTCGGTTGAAACAAAAGCCACATCGGGTTTCATCATACGGTCGCCAACCTGAAATATCGTTTCTGCGGTATACAATTCCCCTAACCCATTTTCGTAGACATACCGATCCAAATATCGAATGATGTTGACACTGATCTTACCGTGTCTTCTCGTCGCTGGGGACATCGGTATTAATTCTCCTTTCGCGTATTCGTAGCCTGGGACATCGTTCTCAAGAAATTCTTCCGGTGTCATCGTCGTGGGAATCGGTAAGTACCTTTCTGGCGGCGACTTCAGGACTAATTTGCCGTCAATGTATTCATAGCCTGGGACATCGTTCTCAAGAAATTCTTCTAACGTCACGGTGGTCGGTATTGATTCGGGAAGTTCTGGTGCGTCTTTGCGAGGCTCTTTCATATCTATTTCTCCTTTAGGGCGCGTTCATAATCTTCGCGGTCATCAATATCCCGCAGCACATCGTCTGCATCTACGGTGACATAGTGAATGTCGTCGCTATATTTTTTCAACAGGGTCCGCACGCCGTCACTCTCAGTATCCAAATCAAGTATATCCGATGCGTATTTTTCATCAAAGATGGCGGGATGACCGCGCTTGTAATTGTAACTCGGTACGGCGATCCCCTTTTCTGTCTGCTGATATGCCACTATAACCTGATTGATGCGTGCAGATGTAATAAACGGCTGATCCACGAGCATCAGTGCGAATATGCTGTTTTCTTTCCTTGCACGGATACCTGTCTGTGCGGAGGTCAGCATACCGTCGCGATAATCTGGGTTAAAAACAGTTTTGATCGGACGTGCTCCCAATTGTTTTTCAATCTCCGATGCGCGGTGCCCAATGACAACGATAACCTCATCAAATTTCGCAGCGAGCATACTGTCCACTACGGTTTCAACGATAGTGCTTTCGCCGAAAGGGAGAAGTTGCTTCGGTTCTCCCATCCGAGTAGAGAGTCCAGCAGCAAGAAGAATTCCCGATACGTTTTTTTGATATGCACTTGCCAGCGGCGGACGACTGGACGGTGTTTGCGTCATCATCTAATACCGAATGCCGAAAGTTTCATACTCGCCTGTGAAAGGATTCTCGTCGATTTCAAGTGAAGCAACTCTGGCGTAACGCGGTCCCTTCTTTAATAAAGCGATTAAGGCATCCAACTGTGCTTTATCACCTTCAGCGACGACTTCAACCTTACCGTTCGGTAAATTCTTAGCATAGCCGTTGATACCGAGTTGCTTAGCATTCATCTGTGTGAAATTGCGGAATCCTACGCCTTGAACCTTTCCACTGATTAGCACAAACAGTTGCATTTTCCGGTTAACCTCAATCGTAAGTGTAATAGGTGTTCCGAGTTTCGGCATCAATGCCTCGTTCTTTTTGTAGATGTTTTCTTTTTCGGATTCGGGCAGCGGATTTTGGAAAAGTGCACTGGCATCAAAGCGTTTCAAGGCGACAAGGTCGTTGCTCATAAACGCCTGTGGTATCATCGCATCTTCATCATCGCTGTCCAAGTCCGCTATGATCCGTGAACCGGAATAGATCCAAGTGACGCGGGACATCGGCTTTTTGGTTTTCACGTTAAAAATTAAGTCTTCAGCGCGGACCTTTTTAACTACATCTTCAGCACCGGCTATTTCGGTTTCATCGCCAACTTTCCATTCAGCATAGATAAGAAACTCGGTTCCTGTTGGTGGTGTCGGTTCATCTTTCTCCTCGTCATATCCCGGAGGCGTACCGGTCTTAACGCCGAGTTTATCAAGTGCCTCGTAAATCTCCTTTGCGGTTGCATCAACGACGATAATGCTCTCGTATTCCTTACCGTTGCGTCCACAAACGAGGTATTCAACGGCACCCTTGAGGTGATCGTCGTATTCACCGAGTGCCTCAGATATTTTGCCCTTTAGAACGAGTTTCTGATCCTTCTCTTGAATCTGGATATGTCCATCTGTCCATCCAATATTCGAGAGGACTATGAGAAACACACCGATACAGATTATCATTCCTATTCGCCAAACGTTGATTTTCACTTTGTTCATGAGATGACTCCTTTTTTTTACCTATAGGACTTACGCACTCCGTCTTAAAGTCCCCCTGATAAGGGGGATTTAGGGGGTTAATTCCTACTTTTTCCGTCTAAATGTCCAATATTTTCTCTATTTGCGTAAGTCCTGTTTATAACTATAAGTTATCAGACCTGAAATATTTGTGGAATGGGCAGAATTCGCAACTGCCATAAGAGCCTCTTAACTGATAGCCGATAGCCATTAAAAAGTATACCGCAATCCGTTAAATATTTCCACATCATGTTTGCGGATACTTGTTGGCGGTTCGTTATCGTATCGGAAATTCACGCGAAGCGGAAACGCTAACTTCGTCGTCAACTGAAATGTGAGGCTCCCCTCAAAAAGGATACGATAATCTTGGAAACGCTGTAAGTGAACCTGATAGTAGCCGGTCGCGCTGGTTGTAATGTGTTCCGCCAGACGACCCGTCCAGTTGATGTAGTTCGTCGAGCGCATAATATGCGTTGTAATCACGCCGTCCGTTTTGTCATTGATACGTTCATGTTCCCACATCGCACCGATACCGAGATAGATGTTAAATTTGGAACTCGACGGATATAAGTCGAAGCGAATCCCGCCACCTGCCAAATTCCGGTCGCTTAGACGAATAGATGCATTGAACTGTTTTTGCGCAAAGGATTCAAGTAAGAGGTGTGCGTTTAAACGTCGGATGATACGCGCATGTGCCATCCCTTTATTGATAAAAAATTCACCACTCCGCCGACCGTACTGGAGGCTTCCGAAAACAAAACTGTGGTACCTGTTAGAGAGATAATCGGATCGGAATCGTCCGCGTGTCGTCAAGAGGTCTGTATTACCGGTGCGATACGTTAAATCCAAGGCGATACTGTTATACCAACCGGGATCCAATTGCATCTGTTTCAGCGTCTCGCCTGTAAAGATATTCACCTGTGCCGCAAGTGGGGAGGAAAAGAAAGGGAGTAAGACAAAGCAGATACCGATAATTCGTCTATATCTGTTCTGAGCGAGAGAATATGTGGCAAGGGACATTCCGTTTTCCATTAACTATTCTTTTGATTTTTTCGGTTTCACTATAATCTTCCTATAGTTTGGACAATTTTAAGA
>JAAXHL010000099.1 GCA_012270865.1 Candidatus Poribacteria bacterium
CTCACGGCGTAGCCTGCAAACCCTATTCCCCTCTCTGATCCGATCTTTCCAGTACAACAGTCGCACTGACGCTTTTCGATGATCCTTGCGAACCGAAACCTGTTTTGGATAAACCACGTTCTACTTTTAATTGAATGACTTTGGTGTTGATGCTGAACGTGACAACATCCGTCCCGATTTTACATCGTATCTGGTATGGAAGGGATTCTGGATGCGGTTGTCCATAAGCGCGCGGTCGCCACGTTGCATCTGATGCTTCCGCATAGGTTGTGAGGCATACTGTGGCAGCCTCGGCGATATTTCCCTTTGCCTCAAGAGCCTGTTGCGCAGCATTTGCGGCTCTATTTATGGCGTGTTCCAAATGCGTTTGCGCCGTTTTTGTATCAACTTCGTCAACATCACGATCGTCTCTGCTTTTTCGTAGGGCAACGTAGACGACTGTCCCAAGAATACCGAGAAAAGCAGCCGTGCTGAGAAGGACGGTCGTTCGTAATTCGCGACGGCGCGCCATGTTCTCA
Source organism: Candidatus Poribacteria bacterium (assembly GCA_012270865.1). Taxonomy (GTDB): domain Bacteria; phylum Poribacteria; class WGA-4E; order WGA-4E; family WGA-3G; genus WGA-3G. Next base: position 519 of record JAAXHL010000099.1, read on the forward strand.
AAATCTTCACGATGATGTGGATAGAAAGCATCGTGTGCAGAGATCGGAGTCCCGTGGCACAGTAATAGCAGTAGAATGGGGAAAGATTTTCGGAGCATCGGTTTGTCCTACCTTGCCTTTAGTATAACAGCCCGAACTTGAAAAGTCAATGATGTAGAGGCAGTCGGAGACCATCAGCAGTCAGTTTTCTAAATCAGGATTATACATCTGCATGGGTGTGTAAATATTTTGTCAATTATTGTCTAAATCACAGATTTTCACGGATTTCACAGATTTCGCGGATTTGGAAATACTTGCCACAGGAAACTAACAGCCTATGCTACAGGGCCTCCCTCGTAATAATCGCGCCAAAAACTTTACACACCCCATCTGCATGAAAAATTTGACTTGAAATTGTAAATTTGATATAATACACTCGTATGATACAAAACAAGAACAAGGAGACAGAGATTTGCAGCAAAGAACACCAATTGAAGAACAGATTGATCTGCCTTTCATAGAATCGCTACGGATTAGTTTTCAGAGTCTGAAAATCCGTTTTGGTCGTTCAATAATCACAACAGCGGGCATTACACTCGGCATTGCGTTTCTGGTTTCGGTGTGGACAAATAATGAAATCGGTGTCGCGTTACAGGAGAGCGGACGGCAATCAACAATTAACACTTTTGAAGAGACAACGGAACAAGGCATTTCCACAAAAGATATATGGCTCATTGTTATGTCCTTGATTGTCTGTGTAGTGGGTATCGCCAACTCGATGTTGATGGCAGTAACAGAACGCTTCCGCGAAATTGGCACAATGAAATGTCTCGGCGCGTTAGATGGGTTCGTGGTGAGACTGTTCCTGCTTGAATCAGGGTTTCAGGGGTTCTCAGGCGCGCTCATCGGTGCACTTATTGGCACATTAGGGGCAGTACTTTTAGGACTGAAAGACTATGGATTAGACCTATTCTTCTATTTCCCGCTATTACCGGCGCAGCCTGAAAACGGACCGATGCAGCTCGGTGTGATAATTGTTATTCTGCTTGGGTGTATACTCGGTATGATTTTGGCAGTGATCGGTTCATCGTTCCCTGCGTGGCGTGCTGCGAAACTCCCGCCTGCTGAAGCGATGCGTACCGAGGTATAAGCACGGAGAAAAATTATGAATGATATCGTTGTGAAAACTGAAGATGTTGTCAAAGAATATCGTATGGGTTCAAACATTCTTCGTGCTTTGGACGGCATCAATATTGAGATTCAGCGTGGAGAATATATTTCGCTCATGGGTCCCTCCGGCTCCGGTAAATCCACGCTCTTTAACATGATCGGTGCACTTGACCGACCGACAGAGGGACAGGTCTACATTGACGGGCAAAATATGTCCCAACTTTCGCAAAGACAGATTGCGGCGTTTCGGTGCCACCGCGTGGGTTACATTTTTCAGAGTTACAACTTGCTGCACGTGCGGAGCGCGCACGGCAATGTAACGCTACCGATGATTTTCGCAGGGATTTCTGAAAAAGATCGCAATCAAAAAGCGGAAAAGTTGCTGGATATGGTAGGCTTAGGGGACAGGATGTACCACCTGCCTGATGAACTCTCAGGCGGTCAGCGTCAACGCGTCGCTATTGCCAGAGCACTGGCGAACGATCCGAGCATCGTCCTCGCCGATGAACCGACAGCGAACCTTGATACTATTACGGGACGTGAGATTATTGACCT
>JAAXHL010000058.1:0-1685 GCA_012270865.1 Candidatus Poribacteria bacterium
TGCTCTGTTATTCTCCAATTTTTTTCTCGGATCTACAGCGTGCCACGTATCACCCAAATCGGTTGAGCGATAAAGAGACCACCAGGTACTACCCCTCATTATTGTTTCAACCTGCGTTCCAACTTCAGTTGTGAATTGCTTTCCTATAGCGGCATAGAGGCGCGACCCTGCAACGGCTAAGGCGTGAATTGGTAGTTTTTGTCCACGACTATCTGTCTGAGAGAGGGAGAGTCGTTCCCACGTTCCCGCCTTAAGACGATAGAGCCCATCGTCGGTCCCCGCGAATACGGTATTTTCTACCGTGGCGAGTCCGCGAATTTTTCTGCCCACCAAGCCATCCCTCAGAGGCATCCACGATTTTCCATCATCCTCGGAGCGGTATATTCCGTTAGCAAGCGCAAGATAGATAGAAATATCGGATCCCGCTCCATGTATGCCATCCGTTATCGCTATGCCGGTAGGAAGTCCTTTCGGGTGCATTCCGAGCATATTCCAAGTTTNNGCCACCACCCGATTTCGTTATACACAGTGAATGCTTCTGGTGCCTCACTGGTGGTAAGTTGCCATACCTGTTTTCCATCTGTAAGTTTATAGAGCCCTGCAGCGGTTCCAGCATAAATGTCACCGGGCGTTGTGGTGAAAAGACTGACGACCCTTCCGCCTTCTGGTCCCTTTGTCTGGATCCATTGCGGTTTCGGAGTTGAGATCTCGGCTTCGTCAGTTGCAACTGCAGCGAAAAGCGGCGCATCCGGTCTCTGTCCTGCTCCGAGGTTTTTACCGGGAATAACCGAATTTCCTATCTGATTTTGAATCGCGGGTTTTGCCGGTGCGTCTAAAACAATAAATGCTTCAATTATCTCAACAGTCGGTTTCGAGGTGGCGTTTAAATTGTACGGTTTCTGGAAATGAGAGAGGTGCTGCGTACCAACGCCGATGAGGAAAAGAATTAGAACAGCAGAAGCAGCTGAGATCATCCATGGTACCACTGGTTTTTTCACAGAAGGAACAGCCGGGGTAATACGCGAGATTTCTCGCATAATATTTTCTGCTAAATAAGCAGACAATTGGAAACTGCTGAGGGCGTGTCGAATCATGTCTTCCTCCTTCTTTAAACGGTTACGCGCCCGACTGAGCCGGCTCCTGACGGTATTCGCTGAGACACCAAGAAACTCACCGATGGTCTCAGATGTCATTTCTCCAAAGTAATAGAGTGTTATCACTGTCCGCTCACTTTCAGGCAATTTTTGTAGGAGTTTTTTGACGATTTCGCGACGCGTTTCGTCGGCTTCGGTTGCCTGTTTCGACGCTATGTACCGGGAGTATGACATCTGCTTCATCTTACTAACATCAATAGTTTCTAAAGATTCTAATGGCTGTGGATTCTTTCGGTGCCAGTCGGAACACAAGTGGGACGCAATCACATAGAGCCAACCGGCGAACAGGTTATGGTTTTTCAAAGTGTTAAGTTTGTGGTACGCCTTCAGAAACGCATCCTGTGTAATTTCTTCGGCAATGTGAAAGTCCCCGATTTTACGCCACGCCAACGCATGAACGCCCTTTTGATACCTTTTGACAAGGATTCCGAATGCTTCTTGGTCCCCTTGTAGTACCTGTTGAATCAGTTCAGTATCTTTCTGTTTCATTCCAACCGTCCCCGTAATATTTTTAACCCCCTAAATCCCCCT
>JAAXHL010000058.1:1714-4122 GCA_012270865.1 Candidatus Poribacteria bacterium
AAAAAAGGTGGCACACTCAATTTCGCTTGACAGATTCCACCAAAACAGATATTCTCAAGAAAAACAATTTCCCGTTACGGCACGAAAGTGAGCAAAGGCTTATGCTACAGGTAAAATACGCACGTTATACGCCACACGACGCTTATCTTCGCCTTTCCAATGAACACTATATCCTTGATGTAGACAGACGGAGCGGTGTCATCAAAGGTTTATACCTAACCGACGACGCACAAGGCACGAACTTCGTCGGCAATGAACAGAACATGCGTCTCAATGTCTGGTGGAAACAACGTCACGTCCCCGAAAAAGCACAACGCATCCCGATGCACTGCTGGACAGGCGATATTGTGCTGAAAGCACGTTTTGAAGATGACGCAGCGTGGCAGTCTATGCATACCTTCCTCAGCGACGATGTCCGGACGGTGACTTATGACCAAGCCTCAATTACCACCCGTTACGAAGGTGATTCCGTGAACCGAGGCGGACTTCAGCATCTCAATATCGAACAACACTATGAATTCAGCGATGATGCAATCCGCTGGACGATCACACTGCACAATACCGCAGACACACAAATCGTCCTCGGCGAACTCGGACTCCCTATCACGTTGAACACCAACTACAACATCGGCGATGAGAAACAGGGTTTCAACCACCGATCTATTGAATCTACGAAGTACGTCTTTGAGCAACGCGTGATTGAGAGTTCGTTTGTCTCTGGGCATGCCTCCTATATCCTCGTATCCCGTGCAAGCGGTAAAGGCGACCATCTGCTCATTATCCCGCAAGGCGACACCGCACTGGAGGCGATCTCAGGTTACGGACTGTTTCCGAATACCGAGTTGATGACGGGGGCAGGTTCCATGTTTTACCTATTCTCCGAAGCCACAGCAGTGGAACCCTGGTATAACGGACACCGCTCGCTCACGCTATCACCCGACGAAAGACGGACGTTCACGTTCACACTCTGCCGCGTCAAGGACTACACCGAGGTTAATGAGAAACTATACCAAAATGGTAACATCGCCGTGAAGGTCGTACCGGGAATGGTGTTACCTGTCGGCACAACAGCACATCTGATGCTCCGATGCCAAAAACCGATTACGGCTATTGGGACCGCTGACGGTATCGAGATTAAACCCGTCCTAAGTCTGGAGGATCGCTACACGTATACCGTCCGACTCACGTCAATGGGTGAGCACAAAGTGACGATCCGGTACGGTAACAACGAGTGGACACATCTGCTATTTAAGGGTATTGCACGGATAGAGACCTTGATGAAAGCGCGTGCCAAGTTCATCGTGGAAAATCAGCGTGTCGAAGATCCAGATGACCTCTGCCACTACAGTTTCCGTATCTGGAATAACGATGCTGAAAGACTTATCGTGGAAGAGGAGGCACCCTGCGGTTCAATTGATATGGGCGGCAGCGATGACCGATGTTTCGCGCCACCGGTATTCCTCGCTGGAAAGAACGTTTATTATCCAAACAAACAAGAGATCCAAGCACTCGACGCATTTATTGAGAACTTCCTCTACGGGAAACTGCAGGACAAAGATAATTATCAGGTGCTGAATTCCCTTATCGGACTCCGAGAGGGGTCATGGCGGCGATGGGATTACGTCTGGCGTATCTACAACTATCCACACGTCTATAATATCTATTACCAGATGTACCGCATCACCAAGTTGCACGGTATAAAGACAAGCCGCGGTCCCTTGGAATACCTCGACCTCGCCTATAACACCGCACTCGCTTCCTATCTCGATTCCACCTACGAAAGCGTCTATGAGACGAAGAACTATATCGACTACCACCGCGGCAATATGTCTAAAACGCACGCACCGATGGGGTCACCGATTCTCGCACATCTCTTGAAATCGCTAAAAGCGGAGGGGATGCAGACTGAATACCAGACGCTTCGAGACGCGATTGAAGGCTGCCTCCCGTTCTTTCTGGAGGAAGAATACCCGATGGCATCGGAGTATTGTTTCGATCACGCTTCAAAAGCGGCGTTGTATTACTTGGCACAGGTCGCTGATGACGAATCATTGAAGCAGCGAACAGTAGACACTATCCTCGCAAGTCGTGATGCGACACCGATGTGGTTTTCCTACTGCACGAATATGCGGTTTATCGGATGTTACCCAACACCGCTACTGGCGCGTCCGCTCTTTGATAGATACGAACAGACGGGGGATCTGCACTTCCTACAGAAGGCTTACGGCGCGACTTTAGCGGTCTGGAGTTGTGTCGATCCGTCCGGCAAAGGCTACAACGGCAGAGAGTGGCGATTCAATCCACCCGCGAAAGGCTCACCGGAATACAACTACTACCGGAACGGCTGTTTTTCTGGCGAAGTCGGTATGGGACTCTACGGCAACTTGAGCATGCTGAAATCCTATCTC
>JAAXHL010000120.1 GCA_012270865.1 Candidatus Poribacteria bacterium
CCTAATTTCCGATGGCAGTACAGTACTCTATCTCTGGGCAAACAATATTAGCGATCTCAAGGTGCTTCCGTTATTGCCGCAGTTAAAACTTTTGGATTTGACTTTTAACCAAATTAGTGATGTCAGCCGACTCATAGGATTTACGAAGCTAACAACTTTGATGATTAATAGCAATAGAATTAGTGATATAACGCCTCTTTCAGGATTAACGCATTTACAGCATTTACGCCTCTCACAAAATCTGATTAGCGATGTCCGTCCTCTCACAAGATTAACGAAGCTTGAAGAATTACATCTTCATGGTAACCCCATTAAGAATCGAGAACCACTTCTCGCTATGCTGCGTCGGAATCCAGATATAAAAATTTACCTCAAAGAAGGTGGCGATCCATTGCCGGTTTCATTATCCCATTTTCGAGCTGAACTGGCTGAGTCAGGCGTTATCCTCAAGTGGATTACCGAATCAGAATTAGACAATGCAGGTTTCAACATTTTGCGCAGTGAAACAAAAGACGGCGAATTCAAGGTTGTCAACCCTAAATTAATTCAAGGCGCAGGCACAACAAGCGAACGGCAGACCTATACGTGGACAGATACAACTGCTAAGCCGAATGTTGTTTATTACTACCGCATAGAAGATATTTCACATGCAGGTGTTCGTGAACAGTTAGCAACAGTTCGTATGCGGGGGTATGTGTCCGCAGCCGGTAAGTTCACAACGAAATGGGGCGATTTGAAACTGCAGGAGTAATTATACCTATGCGTATGTCGGACAGTATAAATTGATTTGAGAAACTTTTAGAAAGATGCTATAATTGGGTCATGTCCGTAATTTTGACTCGAAAAAAACACGGAAAAGGAGATAGCATTATGAGACATCCAAATACTCTCCCACTTCCTTACGCACCCACAGAAACAGGGGAACTATATCCTGAATCGGATGGAAAACCTATGGCTGAAACCGAACGCCATTTTAGAGAACTCCTAAAGAACTTTAATCGTATTGAACACCATTTGGCCCACATACCCGATGTTTATGTCCTCGGAGATATGATGATGTATTATGAGGAGGGCAACCCCCGGAAATCTATCTCGCCTGACATTTTTGTTGCCTTCGGCATCGGTAAGAAAGAACGCCGCATCTATAAGATATGGGAGGAAGGAAAACCACCTGATTTTGTTTTAGAGTTCTCAAGCAAAAGCACCTATCGCAATGATCTGACGCGAAAGGTGCATCTCTACGCCTCGATTGGTATTTCTGAGTACTTCGTCTACGATGTTGATAGGCGTTATTTACCAACGCCTTTGATGGGGTTCCGTCTCGTCGAGCGCGATTATGTTGAAATATCCGCACTCGCTAGTGGTGGCATTCCTGCTGTGACACTCGGTTTAGAATTCCATCTACTTGATGAGGGTTTAGGTATTTACGATCCCCAAGCGCGAGAATGGCTAAAAACAGAGGCTGAAGCTGCAGAAGAACGCGCCGAAGATGCTGAAGCCGAAATCGCCCGGCTCCAAGAGGAATTAGAACGCTTGAAAGCACGCCTGCAACTCTGAAAAAATCCCACAAAGATACGGAACGGAAAACGAATGCTCTAAAACCGTTCAAGGTAAATATCCCCACTGTCACGTTCCGTGTTGCTCCAGACAACCACCCATTTCCCCTGTCCAACGGATACCACAAACGGCGGGAAGTGTTCCCCACTGCTCGTAGAGATAGCCACCCCGTTTTCATCCCATAACGTCTTACCCGCTAAATCAATAAGCTGCCCATAGACAGCATCGCTACTCTCCTCACCGAAGTCTTCTCGGTAGTCTAACCACGTCACAAAAAAGCGTCCTGCCTCGGTTTTGACGATAGAGGGTTTATCCTGATGTCCGCCTGCCGTGCAAAGCGGGATACCGTCCTTTTCCCAGACCGGTGTGCCATCTGCACGGATATGCTGCATATACAGGTCAGAATAGATATCGCGTTCATCTCGCCACACGGTGATGAATCCACCGTTTCCATCCCCGACGACCGAGGCGTGCTTCTGGATACCCGAAGCCGTACAGATTGGAACACCCGTCCCTTCCCACAGTTTGCTGCCATCCGCGGCGATCCGTTGTGCGTGAAGTTGATCGTTAATAAAATTTTCGTATGTCTGCCATAGGACAATGATTCCACCTTCACCATCGGCAATTACGCGCGGTTCACCTTGCATCCCGTCCATCGGAGAAACAAGGATCGGAGCGTCCCACAACGGTTTCGCGTCTAAACGCAAGCGATACGCCATAATGTGCCACGCGTCATAACCGACAACATCCCACCAAACCACATAGAATCCGCCCACGCCATCGGCGACCAGAATCGGGTCGCTCTGTAGCGATTCCGACGGAAAAACGGGGATTCCGTCAGGTTCCCACATCGGTTGACCTTCCGCAGTGATCCGTTGGATATAGAGGTCTTGGAATTCAGAACTTCGGCGTTCATCTTCCCAGACGCAGATAGCACCGCCTTCGCCATCGCTCATAATCGCTTGTGTTGATTGGTCGGTGGTATTTATACAGACAGGGATCCCACCCGTTTGCCAAAGAATCTCGCCATCAAGATTAATCGCTTGCGCATAGATGTCCCAATTACTTCTGTCGCGTCTGTCGTTCCATACAACAATCGCGTGCTTATCGTGTCGAACTATCCGTAAGCGACGTTGATTCCTATCTGCCTGACATATTGCCACACCATTTTCTGCCCAACGTGCATTTCCAGTGCTATCAATGCGTTGCGCGTAAACGTCCCAATCCTTTCCTGTCCGATAATCTTCCCACATAACGAGGACACCCCCTTCACCATCGTTGACCACCCATGGCAGGAATTGTCCATCTATAGCCGTTGAAACCGGAATTTCAGCTGCTGCAGTACTGTAGAGGGCACAATAACACACAAGCAAAAGCGTAAGCAGTCTGATTAATCTGTGAAAAGTGTTTTCGGAGTCCATAAGTTGACTAAAGTTCCTTTTGTATACAGATCGAGGGCATCCCAATGTTGAATCGGAAGTTCAATGTGAGCAAGTGCCGCTGTCGGCATCCGTTCTATCTGTCCCGTCAAATGATTCACGAGCCGTTCCATCGTTGGATTATGCCCAACGACCATAACGCATTGATATTTATCTGGCAGTCCTTGTAGTACCTCAAAATAGACACCCGGGACGGCATCATAAAACGCCTCTATCTTTTTCACCTTTCCTGTGTAGTCACACGATTTTGCCACTTTATTCGCAGTTTTCCGAGCGCGTTTCGCGGATGAGGTAAGAATTCGGTCAGGGATCAAGCTTTGCTGACGCAGGTATTTCCCCATCCGTGGCGCATCTCGCTTCCCGCGTGAATTAAGCGGACGATCATAGTCAGAGAGTTCTGGATAGTTCCAACTCGATTTTGCGTGTCGTAGAATGAGAAGGGTTTTCATCTGTCGCTCCTTATCTTTTTTTCACATCGTATCACAACCAGGACTGGGTGTCAATTACAGATATTTCAGCAGTCGGCTTTCAGTTAGGGAAAAATCACGTCATACGAATTGCTGACGACTGATTGTTGATGGCTGACGGCTTCTGAAAAATTTTGTTTTGCATTCTCAAGACTTTTGTGATAATATTTTAAAGATGAGTTTGTCAACGCTTTTAACGATGTATCCGTTACAGAGTCTAAATGCAACTTAAACTCTGGAGGGATAGAAACATGTTAACCAAAATCGACAAAATTCTCACAATACTCTTAGCCACACTGTTATTTGGTGGGATCAGCGGCTGTTATATTGATGCTGATGACGATAGAGATAATGAACCACCTGCCGTGCCTCGCGGGGTTAGAACAATCACAGGCGATGGAGAGGTTATTATTGAGTGGTACCCTAATGGTGAATATGACTTGGCGGGTTATCAGGTGTGGCGCGGACAAGATGGCACCAATTTTGATGGTCTGGCAGAGGT
>JAAXHL010000095.1 GCA_012270865.1 Candidatus Poribacteria bacterium
CCGTAGGAGTCTGGCCCGTGTCTCAGTGCCAGTGTGACTGATCATCCTCTCAGACCAGCTACCCATCGTCATCTTGGTGAGCCGTTACCTCACCAACAAACTAATAGGACGCGGGCTTATCTCCGAGCGGCAGCCGAAGCCACCTTTCATTCGGCCGACCGAAGTCAACCGAATCGTATTTGGTATTAGCAACCCTTTCGAGTTGTTATCCCCATCTCAGAGGCAAATTACCCACGCGTTACTCACCCTTTCGCCACTTTCCACCGGACCGAAGTCCGGCTTCTCGTTCGGCTTGCATGCCTCATCCACGCCGCCAGCGTTCGTCCTGAGCCGGTATCATACTCTCCAAAAAAGTATCGAAGTACATCTTCAAAAAATTGAAGCGCACTCACAAGCTATTTAATAGGCACGTCACGTTCACTATTTAACTTTCAAAGAACATATTCACCTTCCTTGTCGAAAGGTGATATTAATTATACACTCTTAAAATTGCTTTGTCAAATAAAATTGTCAAAAAAATGCATAATTTAAGAAAAAAAGACCCAAATCTCAGGAATTTGTCACTTTTTTTTCCCGAATAGGTCTTTTCAAGTCTAATTTCGGCATTCCTGCCTAATTTTTGCGCGACTCCGCGCGCCTTTCACATCAGAACCATCGAAATTCAGAGGTTGTTCCTACAATTTATTCCACTGTAACATTCTCTTCGACATGAACCTCTATGCGGATTTCGCCGTCACCGCCTAACGTCTGCGCCTGATAGAGTTGCGTAAGGACACCCATCAACTGCCGACGCGTGTCTCGGTCTTCCTCCGGCAAAACCTGAATCCATGCTTCAAAGAGTCCGGTTAATTCATCAAGCTCAACCGGACCCCCGGACATCTGTTTGAGCCTTTCAAGTATCGCCGCAACTTCTGGGGATTGACCGTATTCTCCAATCAGGTACGTTTCGGCTTTTTGAAAATCTTCTTCCCCGGTGCCTTCGTCAAGAAGTGTGCGCACCTCTTCAGGCATCCCAAACGCCTTCAGCAGGGGTGCCACGTCAAATTCAGCGGCAGATTTCGTTGCCTCTGTCTCCTCAACTGGCGCGTCTTCGTCCGCTAATTCTGAATCTGTTGTAGGCTCGGATGCGGGTGCTACCGCTTTTTTGCTCATATCCTTGTTCGCAGAACCTACTGGTTTGACGGCTGTCTTCCGTTCAACGCGTAATATTTCGCTATTTTCTAACTTTGGAGTCGGTTTAGATGTAGCGTTGACTTGCACGGGTTCCCCGAGTTCTGACGCAAAACGTTTGTTGCTCCATTCTGCGTAAAAATAGATCCCCGCGCAGAGCAGCACAACGACGATAAACGCACCCCCCAGTAGTGTCATATTAACTTTTTCTAACATTGTCTTTCCTCCGTTGTGTAGGACTTAGCAAAACCTCAAGAATGTGGTAGCATCTCGGTGATATTAGATAATCACCTATTGATTTTCAGACAACTATGGGAAATATGTTATGCTTTTGCCAAGCGATTCTGATGGGTCAACGTATTTTGCGAGATCGCGCAACGCAATAACGGTACAACCGCTGTCCCGAAGATAATCCATGTAGGTCTTAAACTGGTCCGGTGGCACATCGACCCATGGGTGTTCAAGCGCAGGCACACCGTGAAACGTCAGGACTGCGATTTTCCCATCCTTCGCCTGTTCAATCGCCCAGACCAAATCGTCGAACCCGTAGCTTGGACCTGGCACACCTGTTGACGGAATGACCAACGGGTGATGGATATCCGGATCATAAGCCGGTCCACGTCCGCCCTCTAAGTGATATGGAAACTCCGGTCCGATACCTCGTCGCGCGAAGTGGTATCCTTTTTCTCTCAACACCGCCACCGCTTCTGGTCCACGACTGTCCCCTGGATAGCCAAAGGTCTCAGGGATAGGAATCCCGTATGACTCACACTGTTGGTCGATGTATATCAAGTCTGCCAGCAATTCTTCTTTCGATTGTGTGTTGACGTTCTTGTGATGCCGGGTATGATTCCCGATCTCAAAACCTTCCTCGTGCAACTCGCGAATCTCTTCCCATGTAACATAGTGATCTTTGTTGTTCAGAAAACCCAGACCTTCTGTAATGAAAAAAGTCGCCCCAAAACCGTAACGCTTCAACAACGGTCTAACATACGTATAATCGGACTTATTACCGTCATCAAAGGTAAGGACAACCAGTTTGTTAGGAATGGGTTGGAGGGTTTCAAATTGTGCGATGCCACCACCGATGGCTGGAAGGAAATGGATTTCTGCGTCCGCGTCAACACGTTCAAGTAGACTGCCGCGTGTGAGGAGACCGTTGACATATATAGCGATACCCGGTTTGATGTGATCTTCCTCACACAACCGCGCTTTCATACCCGAATAACGAACCTCTAAATTGTTGATAACCTCTCGGATAGTCGCTCCGGGAACGGTAATGCTTTCTTCACCGCCTGTTAGGTTACGCAGGAGAGATGGGATGGCTACGATTGGCATGTTCTATCCTATTTATGGTAAATCCCATAATTATTTGTGCACCTGGAGGGAACCGTAGGGGTTGGGTTACCCAACCCCTACGAGCGGGTCGTGTGGAGCCCTATCGCGTCGTTGTTCACTGTTTAGATTTTGCCCATCGCTTTCAGAAGCCGATCCGGAGACATCGGGAGTTCCGTCATCCGAACACCGATTGCATCGTAGATCGCATTGGCGATGGCAGCCATCGGTGGCACAATCGGGACTTCACCGACACCACGCACACCGTAGGGATGCCCCGGATTCGGGACTTCAACGATGACAGCGTCAATCATAGGCAAATCTAAACAGGTCGGCATCCGGTAATCAAGGAAACTGGCGTTCGTCATTTCACCTTCGGCGTTGTAGATATATTCCTCGTTCAACGCCCACCCGATACCCTGAACGGCACCGCCCTGTATTTGGCCCTCAACATAACTCGGATGGATGGCTTTTCCTGCATCTTGGACTGCCGTATAGCGGAGGATATCGACCTTGCCGGTCTCCTCGTCCACTGCTACATCTACCACGTGCGTTGCGTAGGCACCACCGGCACCCCCCGGATTCACAGTGCCACTGCCGACAATCGGACCGCCGGTTTGACCGAGCCGTGCGCATAAGTCGCGGAAACTAATCTGCTCCTCTTTGCCGTTGATGCTTGAGAATTCGCCGTCTGCGAACTGGACGTTGGCTTCCTCAACTTCCCAGAGTTTCGCGGCGCGAGCGATCATCTGTCGCTTGACATCTTGCGCGGCTTCATAAGCGGCGTATCCGGTTGCGTAGGTCGTACGGCTCCCACCTGTTACGGCGGTATAACCGACAGAATTGGTATCTACAACGCTCGGATTAACGGATTCGGCGGAGATGCCGAGGACTTCTGCCGCCTGCATAGCGATCGAAGCACGCGTGCCACCGATGTCCGTAGAACCTTCGATGAGGTTAATCGTGCCATCGGAGTTGACGTTAATCGTCACACTCGACTCCAAACCGATATTGAACCAGTAACCGGAAGCGACACCGCGACCGTGGTGCTTTTTCCCGTTCGGTGCGGTATAGTGCGGATGCGCTTTCGCCGCTTCAATTGTCTCAATGAAACCGATGCGCGGATGAACGGGTCCATCTGCCCGTCGGTCACCCTCTTTCGCACCGTTCATCAGTCGAATTTCAAGCGGATCGATACCGAGGTGCTCCGCGATTTCATCGAGAACCGTTTCGGAGCCAAAAGCAGCGTTTGGTGCACCAGGGGCGCGGTAAGGTGCGGTTTTCGGTTTATTCACAACGACATCGTAGCCGTCAATGATGACGTTTTCAATGCTATAGGGCGCGAAGATACACATCGCACCCGGACCGACGGGGGAACCAGGGTAGGCACCCGCTTCAAAAGCGAGATACCCCTGCGCAGCGGTTATCTTACCTTCCTTCGTAGCACCCATCTTAACACGGATGAAAGAAGCAGGCGTCGGTCCTGTCCCTTCAAACACATCTGCTCGATTCATCAGCACTTTGACCGGTTTACCGGTCTTTTTAGCAAGCAGTGCTGCGACAGGCTTGATATATACGCTAATCTTGCCACCGAAACCGCCGCCAATCTCCATCGGGACAACCTTAATTTTCGAAATCGGGTATTGGAGAATCTCGGCGACCTGTTCACGAACAGTAAACGCACCTTGTGTGCTGCACCAGATGGTTAACTGTCCATCAGCGTTGTAGTGTGCCGTGGCGTTATGCGGTTCAATATAGCCTTGATGGACGGTGCCGGTGATGAACTCGCGTTCGATAATGACATCCGCTTCGGCGAACCCTTTTTCAGGATCACCGAGTTTGTGCTGGATATGGCTCGCAACATTGCTCGGTGCCTCTGCGGTTTCACCGAGTGAGGTCGTTCTGAGATGTTCGTGGAGGAGCGGCGCATCCGGTTCCATCGCTTGCCGCACCTCTAAGACCGGGGGTAACACCTCGTATTCAACATTAATGAGTGTGCAAGCCTCTTCGGCGATATGCGGATTCGACGCAGCAACCGCGGCGACCGCGTGACCTTTGTAGAGTACCTTATCACTCGCCAAGATATTATCACAAAGATGTTTAAGGTTAACAGCACCTTCCCCAAGATCAGCGATTTTGTCCCCTGGATTCGGGAGGTCTTTCGCAGTGACAACACCTTTAACGCCGGGGAGTGCTTCGGCACGGCTGGTATCAATTGAGATGATTTTTGCGTGCGCGTGCGGACTCCGTAGCACCCTGCCGTGGAGGAGTCCTGCAGCCTGAAAATCTGCCCCGTAAAGCGCGCGACCCGTGACTTTATCAACACCGTCGTGACGGATCGGACGAGTTCCGATAACTTTGTAGTCTTTGTTTTCAAGCATTCCAATTTTTCGTCAATTCGCTATGTGAGAAATAGAAAATCTGCTAACAGTTACCGCAATTTCTATTATCCCGATCATGCGAAGGACGCTCCTTTTACTCAGCTGCGGCTGCATCAAGTACAGCACGGACAATTTTATCGTAACCGGTACAGCGGCACAAGTTTCCAGCCAACCAGTATCGGACTTCGTGTTCGGTCGGATTCGGGTTCTGATCGAGGAGTGCTTTCGCACTCATGATGAAACCGGGTGTACAAATCCCGCACTGAAGTGCTGCGTTTTCGAGGAAGGCATCTTGGATCGGATGCAGCTTGTCGGGTTCAGCGAGACCTTCGATGGTTTCGACGGATTTGCCTTCAGTTTCAATACCGAGAACGAGGCATGAATTAACAAGTCTACCGTCGAGAATGACACTGCAAGCACCGCAGTTTCCGTTGTTGCATCCCTCTTTAGCACCTGTGAGGTGGAGTTCATCTCTGAGGACTTCGAGCAGGCTCTGCCGGGGTTCACAGAGAAATTCCACCGTTTCACCATTGATATTGGTTTGAACGTGTGATCTTCTCGCCATAATACGTATTCCTTTCGTTCTTTATATACAATTCGGTTTCTGCTGGGTAACCTATGCTGCGTCTCGGACCCTCTGGATTGCGCCGTTGAGTGCGCGTCGCGTCAGCACACCGACGAGGTGTGTCCGCTGTTCGGCGGTACCGCGCATATCGCTAATCGGACGTGCGATGGCTTTCGCGGCTTCTGCAGCTGCGTCGATGGCTTCATCAGAGACCTCTTGACCGGCAAGCAGTGCGCTCGCTTCTTCCGCAAAAAGCGGTGTCGGTGCGACAGCAGCGAGTGCAATACGCGCAGAGACGATGGTCTGTTTCGCGGCATCAAGCACGACGGAAGCACCAGCACCCACAACGGCGATGTCCATCTCATTACGCGGGATAAACCGGAGATAGAAAGAACTCGAATTGCTCTCTGGCACGGGTATCTTTATTGAGACAAGCATCTCGCCTTTCCCAAGCACGGTTTGACCGGGTGCTGTACAGAACTGTTCCACAGGGACTTCACGTTCACCGTTTGGACCAGCAATGACACAAGAAGCCTTCAGCACAATCAGTGGTGGTATACCGTCCGCAGCAGGTGAAGCGTTACATAAGTTCCCGCCGACCGCGGCGCGTCCTTGAATCGCGGTGCCACCAATAATTTGGGTCGCATCAATCAAACCGGGATAGGCGTTGCAGATAGCGTCATCAGCGTAAATCTTATAACACTCGACTGCAGCACCAAGCGTTAAGCCAGCGTTATCATTGTAATTTAAGACGTTCACCTCTGGAATGGATTTGACATCAATCATCAAGTCAACGTCTCGACGTGCCTCTCGAACCTGAACGATGAGGTCGGTACCACCGGCTAAAATGCGTGCGCTTTCTCCCTTTTCGTCGAGTAGGGCAACGGCTTCCGGTATCGTTTTCGCGGCAATGTACGAAAAATCTTGCATGACCGGAATCTCCTTTCATTACTATAGATGGGATTTTGTGAATTACTTCGTTAGGACTTACGTATGCATCTCTTTTGTAGCATAAACTGTTAGTTTGTGTCCGCAGAACGCTGGATTTTCCGAGAAATCTCATCTAACAGAATAGGCTGCGGTCAAAATTGCGTAAGTCCTGTTCGTTAAGATTGAGGCAAAACCTCACCACAGAAATTCGTATTTGTGAGACAGGTTTTGGGAATCTATTTTTAACCGTACTGTAGCAAAAATTCAGTTTTAAGGCAAGAATTTTATCGTTCGAGCGCGCAGATTTCAGCAATCAACGTCTTCAGGTTCACAAACTTAGCTTGGATACCGTTATAATCGCTTGTGAAAGCGCGATCCACATCTTGTGCTACGACATAGTTCACGCCGTCTGGGTACTGCCTTCGGAACGCGAGTAAGGCGCGCGGCGAAAACCCAGCGGCAGCCCACTTGCATTCAATAGCAATTGGCGCATTCCGAGTGCCTGTGAGCACAAAATCGACTTCCAATCCGCGTTTGTTCCGCCAGTAATGAATCTCACGGGATTGTGTCTGTGCCATCATCTCGTTGAGAACGAAGTGTTCCCACAACAGACCGAGGTCTTCCTGTCGGAGTTGCGACCAACCGCGATAATAGCAGACAAATCCGGTATCGAAGCCATAGACCTTTGGTGCCGCAACAATTTCTGTCGCACGGCGGGAACTGAAAGGACGGATGACATGCACCACAAAGGTCGCCTCCAAAACGGAGAGGTAATTTGATATAGTTCCCCGACTGACCTCGCACGGACGTGCAAAACTGGACGCTTCAAAAACGCCACCGCTCTGTGCCATGAGAAGCTCGGTGAATTTCTGAAAGGAGTAGCGGCGCTCCAGTCGAAAGAGTTCTTGGATATCTTTTGCCCAGTAAGCATCTATCCACTCTTGGAAATCGGGTTCCGGGAGTTCGTCCTCAAGAAAAAACGGCGGTAACCCACCGTGCAAAAGGCGATGGTGAATATCCACTCGGTTGAAATCGTTGAGGTCTACTGTTATTAATGGTGTCAGCCACAGTTCAGTTTTGCGTCCAACGAGCGTGTCACGAAACTTAGCACTCGCACCCAATGTTGATGAACCCGTCGCGACAACCTGAATCTGTGAATAGTGATCTGCGGCAATCTTTAACAATTCTGATGGGTTCGGTAGCCGATGAACTTCATCAAGCACAATCCGCCCATCACCTACACTGTCCAGAAATGCTTGCGGATCCTCCATCAATCGTCTGACGCGTGGCAGTTCACAATCGAAGTATTCAATATCAGGGAGTGTCTGGCACAAACACGTTTTTCCGACGCGCCGGACCCCGGACAACCATACGATTGATCGGCGTTTCCAAGCGGTCTCAATGCGATCGCGCCAAAATTCTCTATTTACCATATATCTATTTTAGCATATAGTGCTACTAAATGTCAATCTATTTGCATATAGTAGCACTATGTGTCAATCTGCTTGCTTATGGTAGCGTTTTTACCGTGCAAAATTTGGAGTGGATTTTTAGGTAGGACTTATGTAATTTTTCTTATGAATTCGCTATGAATTCGCTACTGCCATACACTGCAGGCGAGGTTTGAAACCTCGTCTGCATGGGTGGTTACGTAAGTTTTGTTAGAAATCTGCTGCGAAGGCGCAATTGTGCAGCTACAAGCCGAAGATCAGACCTGCTCAACGCTCAAGGTTGCCGATTCATCGTTGAGTTTTTGCGCGAGGGTGAACGCTTTTTCGCTCGGTGTATCTACGACTTCGGTTGTCAATGTCTCTCGGAGGATATATGCTTGATGCACACGGAACGCTTCGTCTGCAAGTGGCGATGCATCGATTAGCGAGAGTTTAATCCGGTCGGAGATGTTAAAATCGGCATCCTTCCGCATATTTTGGATCTTGTTCACAAACTCGCGTGCCAAACCTTCAAGAACCAATTCATGCGTCAGTTCCGTTGAGAGTGCAACGAATTTCCGAGCGTCTACCTCTACGAAGAAACCCTCTCGGTTCTGTGTTTGCACGTCAATATCGGACGATTCGAGGGTGTATGTCTCTCCTGATGCTTCGACTTTTAAACTGCCAGCGGTCTCCAATTCCGCCTTCGTCTGCATTGCGTCCGCAGTCGCGAGTGCCTTCGCGATGGCTTGCACACCCTTGCCGTATTTGGGTCCCAAGACCCTGAAGTTTGGTTTGAGTGTAACCTGTGCGAATGCGTCGAGGTCCTCCGTGAAGACGATGGCTTTGACGTTGAGTTCGTCGTGGACGAGTTCCGCCAAACGGTTGACGGTCGCTTTTTCGGTATCCGAGAGTCCACCGAGTGTAATCTCTGCGAGCGGTTGCCGCGTCTTGATACCGGAACGGTTGCGTGCAGCGTGTCCCATACGGATGACATCGCGGGTGAACGCCATATCGGTCTCTAACTGGGTATCTTTTAGCGAGGTATCTGCTACCGGATATGCAGCGAGATGGACACTCGGCGGTGCTTCAGTATCAAGCGAGCATACCAGATTTCGGTAGAGTTCATCCGCAAGAAACGGAACGAACGGCGCGACGAGTTTCGCGACGGTTACAAGGACCTCATAAAGTGTGGCATAAGCGGCTTGCTTATCGGGTCCTGCTTCCGCACCCCAGAACCGGTCGCGGGTTCGGCGGACGTACCAATTACTAAGATCATCCACAAACGCCTCAATCGCACGCGGCGCGTTCGTGAGATGGTAACTCTCCATCTCGTCATGCACTTCGTCGATAAGCGTGTGGAGACGGGACAATATCCATCTGTCCACAACGGCGCGTTCTTCAATTGGTGGCGCATCTTTCAAGACATCAACCCCTTCCAAGTTGGCATACATCACGAAGAAACTATAGACATTGTGGAGCGTGCCCATGAACTTTTTCAACGCTTCGTCAACACCATCAATTTTGAAAGCGCGTGGTGTCCACGGTGTCGTCGCGGTGAACATATACCACCGCATCCCATCTGCACCCTGCTCATTCAAAATCGTCCACGGATCCACCGTGTTCCCTTTACTCTTGCTCATCTTCTGCCCATCGTCAGCGAGGACGAGTTCGAGGCAGAGGCAGTTTTTATAGGCAGGCTTATCATAGAGGAGCGTTCCAGTTGCCAAGAGACTATAGAACCACCCACGCGTCTGATCGATGGCTTCGGAGATGAAATCCGCTGGATAGGTTTCTTCAAACAGTTCCCTGTTTTCAAATGGATAGTGCCATTGTGCCGTGTGTGCGCAGCCGGAGTCGAACCAGCAGTCAATTACGTCTTGGACACGGCGCATCGTGCCCTCACATTTTTCACAGGTGAGCGCAACGTCATCTACGTAAGGACGGTGGAGTTCAATAGCGTCGGGTACGTCTATCCCGTGTTCCTTCAGTTCAGCGATACTGCCGACACAGTGTTGATGTCCGCAGTCGTCACAGACCCAGACCGGTAGCGGTGTCCCCCAATAGCGTTCGCGGCTCAATCCCCAGTCGATATTGTTTTCCAACCAGTTCCCGAACCGACCGTCTTTGATGTGTTCTGGATACCAGTTGATTTCCTGATTGTGTTGGCGCATCTGGTCACGGATAGCCGTTGTTCGGATGAACCACGATTCGCGCGCGTAATAGAGCAGCGGGTTATCGCATCGCCAGCAGAACGGGTATTGGTGTGTATATTCGGCGGCTTTGAAGAGCAATCCGCGTCCGTCCAAGTTGTCAATAATCTGCGGATCGGCATCCTTAACGTATTCACCCGCCCACGGCTCTTTGACCGCTGCGACAAATCTGCCGTCGGCACCTACCAATTGCACCAACGGTAGGTTATATTTTTGTCCGATGTCGTAGTCGTCTTGTCCGAAAGCGGGTGCGATATGGACCAAGCCGCTCCCCTCTGTCGTCGTTACGAAATCGCCAGGGACAACATAGTGCGATTTTTCGGCGTGTTCGCCGCTATCAAAGAGGGGTTCATATTCCCAGTCACAAAGGTCAGTTCCCTTATAGTTTTCGATAACGTTAGGAAGTTCATCTCCAAAGAGACTCGGCAGGCATTCTTTCGCGAGGATGAGGTGCTGACCATTATCTTCTTCGACGGCGACGTAATCGTAAGCCTCGCCGACAGCGACGGCGACGTTAGATGGCAATGTCCACGGGGTCGTTGTCCAGACGAGTAGATAGGCATTCTCCCTGTTTTTTAGCGGGAATCGGACAAAGATTGACGGATCGGAGACCTCTTGGTAACCGAGTGCGACTTCGTGGCTTGCCAAGGTCGTGCCACACCGATAGCAATACGGCTGCACCTTGTGTCCCTGATATAACAGTCCCTTATCCCAGGCTTGTCGGAGTACCCACCAGACGCTCTCAATATAATCGTTTGATAGTGTGATATAGGCATCGTCGAGGTTCACCCAAAACCCGATGCGTTCCGTCATCTCACGCCAGTCCTGCTCATATTGGAACACATTTTCTTTACACTTTTCGATAAAGTTCTGAACGCCGTAAGCCTCTAACTCCGCTTTATTTCTGATATTGAGTTGCTTTTCGACTTGGTATTCGACGGGGAGTCCGTGTGTGTCCCAACCGGCTTTACGGTGGACGTAGTGCCCCGTCATCGTTTTATAGCGGCAGACGGCATCTTTCATGATCCGTGCGAGGACGTGATGGACACCCGGCGGCGCGTTTGCAAACGGGGGTCCCTCTAAGAAAACAAAGGACGGTGCGTCCTTGTACATCTCCATACTCTTCTCGAAGATGTCGTTTTCACGCCAGAATTCTAAGGTCTGTTTCTCTTTCTCTGCGAACGTGAATTGGGGTGATACCTCTTCAAACATGGGGAAACTCCTCGCTTAATGGTTGTCAGTTATCGGTTATCAGTTTTCAGTTAACAACTTGTGGCTGGAACATTTGCTAACAGTGCCATAACCTTCTTTAACTGAAAACCGTACTGATAACTGACACCTATTAAAAAACAAAACGCCCCACCGAAATCGTCGTTTCAGTGATGGGCGTTGAAATAAAAACTTTTTCTCTGACCGTAATTAACCCACCACAGCACGACGCATAGCAATAATAATAATGAATATGGCGCGCGAACCCGTGACAGCAGAAATGCTCTCTTCGGACAGGGTATTGTAGCGCACAGACTCCCGATATTGCGATGTGAGTGTGGTAAGCAGTGGATAAAACATCCGATAATCCCGCTCGGTGTAAACCTAAGAAAAACAATGTGTGTTTATTAATTGTATGATACCACATTCTGTGAAGGATGTCAAATATTTTCCTTGCAGAACCTAAAGTTTAGGATATAATAATAGGAAAGGAAATTTTGGATAACAAGAGAGATGATAACTTGAGAAAAAGAAAGAGAAGTAGGACGAAAAAGAAGCGAAATAGCACACTCCAGCGGATTGCATCAAACGCCTTGCGTGCTTCCGTTCTCCTTTTGAAGGTAGAGCCGACCGGACACCGCAGGGGTGAGCAGATACAAGCGGTTAAGGTCGCAGCCGGAAGTGGTTTTTTTATAGCACCGTACTTGATTGCAACGAACATTCACTGTGTTGTTGGTACAACAAAGACGCTGGTAGAACCGGTGAATCTACGCGTCCCATATCCGGTTACGGACGTGGTTGCGTTTGATGACAAAGCGGACCTGGTCATCTTACAGATTTCGACTGAAGGGATACCGCTGCCGCTCGCCGACAGCGATACCGTCAAGGAGGGTGAACCGGTTTACGCAGTCCGCTGCACGGGTGGCGGTATAGAAGAGAGGGGTGCGAGAGGTGCCGTCACGGAAGCGACCGTGCACGGTGTCCGGTCTACCGACACATATCTGCGTTTAAAAACGGTGCTCTCGCCAGGGAATAGCGGCGGCCCCATCATAAACAAGGCAGGTGAAGTTATCGGCATTGCCGTTGCGGGCAGCTCATCGCCTACTGAGACCGGTGTAAACAATCCCCGAGAATTCGCTTATGCGATTCCTTCAAATGCCGTCAAGGCACTGCTTGCGCGGGTGGGAGCCGTGGAGCCTCTTGAAACATGGCAACAGCGTCCCCGGATACGCGCTTATGACGAGGCTTCTCACGGATACCTCAAGCAGAAAGAGAGACAATATGAGGCGGCGATAGAACACTATACGGATGCCCTGCAACTCAACCCGGATTTGGCGGAAGTCTATCACAATCGCGGCACTTTACAAAATCTCCTTGGACACTCCGAAATTGCTATCGCTGACTGGGATGCCGCCCTGGCACGCAATCCAGACTTCACAGAAGCATACTTCAATCGCGGTGCTGCGAAAACGACTCTCGGAGACTTTGAAGGCGGCATCGTTGACTGTAGCACTGCCATTGAATGCAACCCGGATGCAGCACCTGCCTACTACAATCGGGCACAGGCGAGAATGGGACTCAAGCAGTACACCGAAGGTATTGAAGATTACGATAAAGCCCTCAGCATCGGTCTGAGCAAGGCGGATGCCTATGGCGCATACTATAATCGCGCGTTAGCGAAGTACCTCCTCGGGTTAGACAAAGCCGAACAGGGGGATAAGGCGGAAGCCATCCGTCTGTATCATGCATCGATTCCTGACTATACGAAAGCGATACAGGTCGCACCGGACGAAAGCCTCGCCAGCCGAAACTACAACAACCGTGGTTATGCGAAGTATCTTATCGCAGAGTCTGAATCCGCTGATGGCAACATGGAAGAAGCGCGGAATCTCTATGAAGAGGCGATGATTGACAGTGAGGAAGCGATCAAACGCGATCGCCGAAACGCTTATGCCTACTGCACACGCGCTGTCACGAGGGTTGCCTTTGACGCATACGATGACGCGATCGAAGACTTTGATAGAGCCATCAAACTCAAACCGGATTTCGCGCACGCCTACCACCAGCGCGGGCTTGCGAAACAGGCAATCGGACAGCAAAAAGAAGCGGACACTGACTTCGCAAAGGCAAAGAAGATAGACCCAGATATCGGAAAATAAACCGGGCTGTCTGTTTATGGCATGGAGAAAAGGAATATCACGCATGAAATATAGCAAAAAATGTCTGTTGAGTCTTTTCACTTTAACTTTCGTGTTCTTTATCTCGTGTGCGCGGGTGCAGAACGTCTCTGACAAACTGCCAACACTGACAGCGGACCTGGCATCCGAAAAAGGTAAAATCTCAGTCGTTCGTATTACGGGTGGGAATTTGATGAGAATAGGCGCAGGCAGCGGTTTTTTTATCCAACCCGATAAGATTGTAACGAACCTTCATGTCATCGCACGTCCGGGACCCATTTTCGCGAAACTCGGCGGCGAAGACACGATTTGGATGGTTGAAGGTGTCACAGCGTACGACATGGAAAACGATCTCGTCGTCTTGAAGATTATCGGTGAAGGTGTTCCGCTCCCGCTCGGCAGCAGCGATACTGTTAAAAAAGGTGAAACCGTTTACGCCATAGGCTACCCGGGGGGCGGACCGTATAAACTCACAGAAGGCACCGTCCAAAACAGTCGGTATCAAAATAAATGGCTACAGACGACAGCCGATATTTCTAGCGGAAACAGTGGCGGTCCCATGCTAAACGGCAGCGGCGAAGTTATCGGCATCAGTACCGCCGTAGACGATTCCCATAGTTATGCCGTCCCTTCCGATACGCTCAAAACTTTACTTTCTGCGTCTATGGAGGTCAAACCTCTGGCGGCGTGGTATAAACAGAAGCGTATCCGTGCGTATAATTACCACGAGCGCGGTGAGGGTAAATACAGCGATAAACGGTATAAAGCGGCGATAGATGACCTCAATAAATCCATTGAGTTGGATGCTGAATATGCACAGGCTTATGCAACTCGCGGACATATATCGTCACACTACGGTGAGGCGATTTTCAGGTATGGACGCAGTGCTGATGCCCGACAACACTACCTCGCCGCGATAAAGGACTATACGGAGGCTATCAAGTTAGATGCAGACGGCGATGAAAACTACACCGGTCGCGCCCATACACTCTCCCACTACGGTGAATATGAAGCCAAGCAAGACAATACAACGGAGGCAGAAAAACAGTATCTCAAGGCGATTGAAGACTGTGCCAAAGCCATTAAATTGGATCCAAACGATAGCAGAAATTACAGCGGTCGCGCGTGGACAAAGTCGCTCTTCGGAGAATTGAACGTTCAACAGGAAGAACTCGGCAAGGCTCGAAAACATTATCTCGCAGCGATAAAAGATTATACCAAAGCCATCAAGTTAGACCCTGAAGATGATATAAACTACAAAGATCGTGGATGGGTGAAATACCTCTTCGGGGAATTGCGGAGCAAGCAGGGAAAAACCGACGACGCACAGAAGTACTATCAAGCAGCGATCACGGATACCGAGAAAGCCATTCAACTCGACGCAGACAGAGCCACTACCTATCATATCCGTGCCCTTGCCAAGGCTGCACTCGGTGAATACGACAGCGCAATAGCGGATTTCGATACCGCTATTGAACACGACTCAGATTATGCCGGGGCGTATCGCAGCCGTGGAAAAACGAAGCAGACACTCGGTCAAGAAGAAGCGGCAAAGACAGATTTTCTGAGATCGAAACAGTCTGTCGGTAAAGGTATCGTACAGGCACAGGAATTGGAAAACGCAGCAGCCGAAATGGTGCGTATCCCCGCAGGTGAGTTCCAGATGGGCAGCAATGAAATTACAGGAGCCATGCCGAGACACACCGTCCATCTTGACGAATTCTATATCGACGCTTATGAGGTGACGAACGCACAATTCAAGACGTTCATTGATGCGAACCCTGAGTGGAGCAAAGACAATATTCCGAGTGAATACCATAACGGAAACTATCTCAGGCTCTGGGCTGGAAACGACTATCCGAGAGGCAAAGCCAACCATCCGGTTGTCTATGTGAGTTGGTACGCAGCGATGGCTTACGCGAAATGGAAAGGTAAACGATTGCCAACGGAGGCAGAATGGGAGAAAGCAGCACGCGGCGGCATGGCAGGCATGCGCTATGTCTGGGGTAACTCCCGCCACCCAGGGAAAGCGAACTACGGGTATTACGGAAAACATACCCGTCCAGTTGGGAGTTATCTACCCAACGGCTACGGTCTGCACGATATGGGCGGGAATGTCTGGGAACTGTGTTTGGATGAGTATAACAGGAATTTTTATAGGAATTCGCCGAAGGAAAATCCGGTGGCTGGGGTTTCCGATATTGAGGCGTTGATGGAAGATTTCACGAGTGTCAAGACGGTACGGGTATCACGCGGCGGCTCTTGGAACACACGTGATAGACCCGCTGGTGCAGCGAATCGTGGGAACGATAAACCGACGAACACAAACAGTTGGCTCGGCTTCCGTTGCGCGAAAAGTGCTACACCTCAGCAAGATACCGAGTAAAAAGAATAGGCGCGCTTTGCCAGCGCGCCTATAAACATCACTATTCTGCTTCTTTTGCCTTTCGGACTGTTTCTCTGGCACTTTCAAGTAGGTGCAACGCACTCGGATTAAGGGCATAGAGTGCTTCGTGGTATGCGAGGTATTCGTCTGCATCATCAGGGAGCCTGAAGCCTCCAAACCACAACTTCGTCTCTCCTTTAACAACAATATCAACCTCTGGAATATCCCCATGCTGTTCGACCAACTGCTCTCTGTAGATTTTGGCAAACAGTTCTGGGTCATCCGTCTCCTCCATCATTTTGCTCTTCAGCGACCTTTCAAGGCTGTCACGATTGTGCTTGGTGGGCCAGAGAACATATTGTGCCTTCTGAAAGTCAACTATTTCATCAGTTGTCGTAAATACCATGACACCTGTTAGTATTTTTTCTCGCTCACGTGCTGCGACGATATGAACAGCAGGAATATTCCCGAATTGTTGCACGAGCTGCGCATGGTAATACTTAGCGCGTAACTCAGGATCCTCTGTCTGCTCCCAGTTTGTAGGAACATTTAATGCCATCAATTCTTGGATCTCTGCATCACTAATGTCATAAGTAAGTTGACTGGTATCGTAAAGTTCGCTCGGTATCACTATCGGATCTGTCTCGTCAGGGTCACCGCAGCCGATCAAGAAAAACAGACTGAAGAGACATACAAAAGTGATCGCGCCTACAAAATATCTTTTCAACATTTTTCGGTTCTCCTTCAAAATTTTGCTCCTCTATTTTTGAGGTTTTCTATCGCAGAAAACTGTAGACTGAACATATAGATTCAGTATAGCACAGATCCTGCAATTTCATATAATTTTGTTGTAAGTTATATCGTTCCTCTTCAAACGCGTTGGGGTCTATCAAATATAACGATACCAAGGGTATTTAGTTTACATGACAAATTTTCCTTGACTTTCAGAGGTTTCTCTGCTATAGTAACCTTATGCAAGAAGCACTGCTCAGCGTACAGGACCTCAAAACCTATTTTCGTACCCCCGAAGGGCTTGCCCGCGCCGTTGACGGTATCTCTTTCGACATTGCACCGAACGAGATTTTCGCGCTCGTCGGTGAGTCGGGGTGCGGTAAAAGCGTCACCGCGTTGTCCGTGATCCAACTCGTCGCGCAGCCAGCGGGTTTCATCGCAGGTGGTGCCATCTACTACAACGGACAAGACATCACGCGTCTGCCGGAGGTCGGGAAACGGAAGATTCAAGGCAACGACATCGCCATGGTGTTCCAAGAGCCGATGACCAGCCTCAACCCCGTTTTCACCGTCGGTAGCCAGATTTCAGAGGCGATCCGACAACACCAGAACCTCCGCGGCAACGCTGCACGGAACGCTGCGATTGAGATGCTCGACCTTGTCGGGATCCCGGAACCCGCGGCGCGTTACGATGAATATCCGCACCAGATGTCCGGCGGTATGAAACAGCGTGTTATGATTGCGATGGCACTCTCCTGCCGTCCCGGACTCCTCATCGCCGATGAACCCACTACGGCTCTTGATGTTACGATACAGGCGCAGATCCTTGAACTCATCCAACGCCTCCAGCAAGAATTGCAAATGGCGGTGTTGCTGATTACACACGATTTGGGAGTTGTTGCGAACATCGCTGACCGTGTCGCTGTGATGTACGCCGGGAAAATCGCGGAGACGGGGACCTGGGAGCAGCTTTACGAGACCCCGCAGCACCCGTACACCGTCAAACTCTTGGAATCGACACCTGCGCGCGATAAACGGGGGACACAATTACATACGATTACCGGTAGAGTCCCGAAAGCCACGGCGTATAACGACGGCTGCCGATTCGCCGATCGCTGTCCGAAGGTCATGGACGGCTGTGAAACCATTGCTCCAACGCTACATGCCGTTAACGGTAGTGAGCACAATGTCGCCTGTCATCTCTACAACCCTGAACCGCCGTTTAATGCTACAAAGACTTCGGCTGTAAGGCTTGAACTCGAAACGGATACGGAAAAAACAGAAACGTCTCCGACACAGACAGGAGATACACAATCGCAACTTCAGGTAAAGAACCTCTGTGTCCACTACCCGATTCAGAAAGGGATTTTTAAACGCACCGTCGGTTATGTCTATGCGGTTGATGATGTCACGCTCGATATTCCACGTGGCAAAACGCTTGCACTCGTCGGTGAATCCGGATCCGGCAAGACTTCATTCGGCAAAGCCATCCTCCGCTTAGGTGTTCCTGTTAAAGGCGATCTCGTCTATAATGGTGCTAATATCGCGACCACGACACGTCAGGAGATGCACCCCTATCGCAAATGGATGCAGATTATCTTTCAGGATCCGTACGCATCTCTCAACCCGCGGATGACTGTCGGTGCGATTATCCAAGAGGGGATGCAAGCACACGGTATCGGTGAATCCACTGCGGAACGCGAGCATCGGGTCGCAGAGTTGATGCAGCGTGTCGGTTTATCGCCGGATATGGTAACCCGGTACCCGCATGAATTCTCTGGGGGTCAGCGGCAACGCATCGGTATCGCACGTTGTCTCGCTGTTGATCCGGAGTTCATCGTCTGTGATGAGGCGACGAGTGCGTTAGATGTGTCCGTACAAGCGCAGATACTGAACCTGCTGAAATCGCTACAGAACGATTTCAACCTTACGTACCTATTCATCACGCACAATCTCTCTGTCGTTGAGTACTTTGCAGATGAGGTCGCTGTGATGTATCTCGGTAGAATTGTCGAGCGTGGCACGACAGAGGAGATTTTCGATGCACCGAAGCATCCGTATACCCGTGCGCTCCTCTCCGCTGTTCCGAAGATGGACCCGCAGACCGGCGTTGAAAAGATTCGGTTAGAGGGTGACGTGCCTTCACCGATCAATCGTCCTTCGGGTTGCCATTTCCATCCACGTTGTCCGGAAGTCATGGCGGTGTGCAAGAACGAATACCCAGACGAAACAGATTTCACACAGACGCATTCAGGGAACTGTTATTTGTATCAAAACGCTGAAACCACAGTCCGACTTCAACGAACCGCAAGGTAAATTAAAATTATGCCGAAGATTAAGATACTCTCTGCAGATGTTGCCAATAAGATCGCCGCTGGCGAAGTCGTCGAGCGTCCCGCTTCCGTTGTTAAAGAACTGATCGAGAACGCCGTAGACGCTGAAAGTACCACTGTCCGCATCGAAATCCGTGCAGGCGGTAAACGGCTCATCCATGTCTCCGATAACGGTGTCGGCATGGAACGCGAAGACGCGCTGCTCGCCTTAGAACGCCACGCGACGAGTAAGGTCAGCCGTATTGAAGACCTTGAGCAGATTCAGACGTTTGGTTTCCGTGGTGAAGCGTTGGCGAGTATCGCCTCCGTCTCACAATTTGAACTCCTCACCCGCACCGCCGACGCACTTGAGGGGACAAAGGTTAACGTTGATGGCGGTGTGTTCCGTTCCGTCCAAGAGAGTGGCTGTTCTCCCGGTACGCACATGTCGATCAACAACCTCTTTTACAATGTCCCCGCACGCCTGAAGTTCCTCAAGACCGATACCACCGAGATGAATCATGTCACGAAACAGGTAACGTGGGCTGCCCTTGCGCATCCGAGCATCCATTTCCTGCTAACACATAACGGTAGAACTATCCACGATGTGCGTGCCTGCGATTCACATCTGGAGCGGGTGCGTCTGCTCTACGGCAAAGAGTTCGCTGAAAACCTTATTGAGTTTACAGAGGAACTCCCGGACCTGAAAATATACGGCTTACTCGGCAAACCGGAATTCACGAAGGCGAATCGCGATTATCAAATTTTCTTTATGAATCAGCGACCGATCCGTAGTGGGATCATCAGTGCGGCGTTGAAAGAAGGACTCGACGCAATGGTTGCCAAAGACCGACAACCTGTGGCACTGCTTTTCCTGACGTTGGACCCGGAGATGGTCGATGTTAATGTCCATCCCGCTAAGGTTGAAGTTCGGTTTCGCAACGAACGTACCATTTATAGCGGTATCGTCCGCATACTCCGTAACGCGCTCCATAAAGCGAAATATATTCCCAAAATCGAGACTCCCGGTGAATCGACACAGACTGAGACGGACACCGAAAATCGTGCGACGCACACACCACAACGGGTTCCTACACCGAGTTCCGCATCGGTTGCTACAGGTAGGGGACAACCCACTCATACACGGCGGACAGACGTACCACCTACCCCGACGCAGGGACGAGAGGCAGACGCCGGACAGGAGACTGAAGAGACGGCTGATACTTCGGAAGTCCAAATCTCACCGACACCGACTGAAGTCGTCGTGCAACCGCCACGACAGGAGATCCCAGATGGCGTAAACCTGAGTCTACTCGACTTTGAGAACGTCCAACTCAAGACGAACCTCTTCAAAACCTATATCGTTGCTGAGGCGGGAGATAAAGTCTTCTTCATCGACCAGCACGTCGCTGCCGAGCGTGTGCTTTATGAACGTTTCGTCAACCAGATGCAAGCCGACGGGATTCCTGTGCAGGGATTACTGCTACCTGTCACTTTGGAAGCCACCCCGCAGCAGCTCAGTGCTTTGAAAGTTCACGGCGACATCTTCAGTAAACTCGGTTTTGATCTGGAGGAGTTCGGTGGGAACACCATCTTGATTCGTGCGATTCCGTCGCCACTGCCGACCCGCGTCGCTGCACAGACCGTCACGGACCTACTTGACAAACTCCCCGAAGAACCGCATACCGATGTCCAGCTCCCCGAAGCGATTGACAACGCCTTAATCACAGTCGCGTGTAAATCCGCTGTCAAAGCAGGCGATACGTTGGATATGAAGGAGATGGTGAATCTCATCAAGGAGTTATCTCAGGCGAAACTCCCGTTCAATTGCCCGCATTCCCGTCCGATCATCGTCGAGATGGGGCGCGATGAATTAGAACGTCGCTTCCATCGGTAAATAAATGACTAAACCCATTATTGCTGTCTGCTCCCTCTTTGCCGTTTACGCCATACTGACAAGTTACAAAGGCGTACCGATTGACCACGATCACGCATAGGAATTTCTTGATTTTTTTTCTTGAAATGTATTAAAATATTCTCCAAGTCCACGGGAGGTTTGAATGTAATATGGACACTGAAGTAAGGGTCTTCACGCAACCTTGGAAGTCATACCAATCCTGCAAACTTGAAATATCAGAGCAATTTGACATCTTAGCGCAACGGGAAGATGACTGGGATGGACATGGTTCACCAAAACCGACTGATTTAACCCTAACTCACGCGAAGGTGGTTATCGGTGCGTTGTTAGATGCTATCATTTCCGCTGGTCATCGGTGTGACACGCCATCTATCTCCAGCGATGAAGATGGCGATGTAACCGTAGCATGGTATGAGGGTGAGCGGCAATTACATCTTCAAATCGGAGAACATGAGGCAGAGTTTTTCAAAGTTTGGGGAACGAATATTGATACTGAAATGGATGTGGATTTTCTAAAACCTGACAATTATTTAACACTTTGGGAATGGTTAATTGATGGATAACAGTGATTATGTACAAGATAATGAGGAACTCTACCGAAGTGTCCGAGGCAAATTGGAAAATAAAGAATATTCCATTCAGAAAGGAGAACTCATAATTGAGCCTGCAGCCTTCCAAGATAGATATAAGCAACCGTCCGTAGATAGAGCGAAGTTAATAGACTATAATCCTGTTTTGTCTCAAAAAAGTGAAACGGATGGTATTGTTAGTATTAGAGCTGGCGAGGTCCGCGCAATAGGAACTGTAAAAACAAGAATTAGCAACGAAAATGTTGATGATCACGCCGTAGATGTCGTTCCTGATCCTACAAGTGAAAATCCTGCACATGCAAAGATTATTGTAAAACCCGAATTTTGGGGATCAAACAATAAGCAAAAGAATGCCTTTAAATTGCTACGAATCGCGCTAGCTAAACTTGCTACTAAAAACGGCTGGATAATAGAGCCAACCTCATAATAGATACAGAGGGGTTTTTCGGACAACCTCGGGTCCAGCACATTTGATTAAATAGGACTTACGCAATAATTGATAGAAATTGAAGGTATTGGAGTATTGTCGCACGTAACCATCAAGTAAGCTTTCTTTGAATAGGAATTTCTCACCATAAGCGTCAATTTAAGAAAAAATAACCGTCGCAGACCCCAGGCCTGTAGATTCGGTTTCCTAATCGAACCGGATCCTACACCGAAACCTTAGATACTTCAAAAACTCTTGAATCCCGTTGCGAACCCCATAAAAGTAGGTGCTGATTGTAAATTGCGCCTACTTTTACGCGGAAACCTTGAAGACTTCAAATCCCTCTTCAGTTTCGTAGGGACGAAATGTCTGTAGAAACCGCATACCTATTCTGCCAGAGATATGTAGATGAAAACGACACATCTTTTCCGCATCACGCTATTTTTCGCTTTCGCGCTATTACTGCCGAACACTTCTGCTCAGGATTACAACACATGGGATTTACCGGACGGTGCGACAATACGTCTCGGTAAAGGCGGGATAACCGGAAATATCGCTTTCTCACCGGATGGCACTCGGCTTGCGGTCGGCAGTGCTATCGGCATTTGGATTTACGATGTACGTCCGGGCATAGAAAAAGAACTTGACTTGATCGCCGGGCACACTCGGTCAATCTTATCTATAGCATATTCTCCAGATGCCATGACAATCGCGAGTGGCAGCAACGATGGAACAGTGAACCTCTGGCATGTCGCCACGGGGGAACTCCAAACGACGCTTGAAGGACATACGGATGTTATCTATTCTCTTGCGTATTCACCCGATGGCAAAACACTTGCGACTGGCAGCCGGGACAATACTGCACGCTTGTGGGATACCCAAACCGGAAAACTCAAAACCACACTAACAGAACACATAAACGGTGTTGATGCCGTAGCGTTTTCTCCCGATGGTAAAACACTTGCCACCAGCGGTAATGACAAAACAGTGCGGTTGTGGGACACGATGACTGGACAACAGAAAAAAACACTGAGACAACCCACAGACGGGTTCCGTACCGTCGTGTATTCCCCGGATGGCAAAACGATTGCGACTGGCACTTGGGACGGGACCGTGCGGTTGTGGAGCGCATACTCCGGACGGCACAAAACTGCTCTGAGAGGACACACAGCTTCTGTCTATTCCGTAGTTTATTCTTCTGATGGTAAAATGATCGCGACCGCAAGCGCGGACGATACACTCCGGTTATGGGACGCAAAAACAGGAAAACACATTACGACATTCTCAGGACATACACGGTCACTATCCGCCATAACGTATTCCCCGAACGGTGAAACTATCGCCAGCGGCGGTTTCACTGAAAGAAGGGGTATACTACAACTATGGGACGCAAAAACAGGTGCCCACAAAACCACACTTTCAGAGCATGTGCGTGAAGTCTTTGCTGTGGCGTATTCTCTGGATGGAAAAATGATCGCTACTGGTGGGCGGGATGGGAGGTTGCGATTATCGAACGCACACACTTGGGAACACATTACCACACTCACAGGACATACGAGCTTTATCTATGCTGTCGCATTTTCCCCAATCGAGCGCACGCTTGCAACCGCCAGCCGAGACAAGACCGTGCGCCTGTGGGACGCACAATCTGGAAAACGCATCGCTACACTTAAAGGGCATACGGGTTTAGTCCTGTCTATAGCGTATGCCCCGGATGGTACGACCCTCGCGACTGCCAGTGCCGACGCAACAGTGCGGTTGTGGGACCCACAAACAGGAAAACACATTACGACTTTCCCTAAATTTCGAGGTTCGGTACGATCCATAGCCTATTCCCCGGATGCAGAAGTGCTTGCTATTGGCATTTTCGACGGCAACAATCCCGCAGTGTGGTTATGGGATGTCCATACTGGAAAGCGTATCACTACACTTTCAGGACATACAGACGCTATCAATTCCATAGCATATTCTCATGATGGCACCAGAATAGCAACTGGCAGTGATGACAAGACAGTGCGGCTGTGGGACGCGAAAACAGAAACACCCCTTGTCACGCTCTCGGGACATACAGGCCATGTTACTTCTGTAGCATTCTCCCCAGATAGAAACACACTCGCCAGCAGTAGTAACGATGGCACGATTCTTCTATGGGAAATCCGTTAGTCGCATCACCAATAGGTATTCTTCTACCTCGGTGTTGATTCCGTGAATCCAGAACCTACATAAATTTTATGCAAAAAAAAAAGGCGGATTTTCACATCCGCCCATCGAAAAAGAAAAGACTACAAAACCCACACTACCATCTTGCCGGTGCCACGATTACACCACGCATAATACGGAATCGCCGTAACGTCTATCTGCTTCGCAGTCGGTGTCGTGAGATAGAGGTTATCGTCCCACTCGGCATCGTCCAAGACGCTGCCCGTGCCACGGATAACCGTCACACCGCCCAATAAATCGCTATTGAAGGTCGTCTCCAGTGCGTTGTTATCAACGAGAGACAGCGTCTGGAAAGCACCGTTAGGGTTATCAGCCTCTTCAAAGCAGTAGACGAGCGGACCGCGACGGAGTGCAGAACGTCCGAGATTTTCTCTCACAAGCGGATGCGCATGGACGCGTGTCACAGGCATAGGCAACTGGAGTTCTACACGGTCACCCGCGCGCCATTCTCGCGTGATAGAGAGATAGCCAGCGGCGTTTGGCTGCGAGTTGTCCGCTTCACCGTTGATACGCACTTCAAAGTGATCGCACCACCCCGGAACCCGTAAATTCAGCGTGAAAGGTACCGGTCTTGTCGGTGTAATTGTCAGCGTTACGTCGCCTGCCCACGGGTAATCGGTCTCCTGTGTCAGTCGGACAGGGACGCTCCCTGCAACCATCGCATCGGCAGTACTACCGACGTACAGGTTCACATAGATACCTTCGTCCGATTCGGCATAGATGTACTGTCCGACAGAGGCGAGGAGTCGAGCGATATTCGGTGGGCAGCATGCACACCCGAACCATTCGTGTCGATGCCTATCGCCGTGGCTTGCTAACGGGTTCTGATAGAAGAAACCGGTACCGTCGAGCGAGATGCCGGAGAGCGCACCGTTATAAAGTGCCGTCTCCAGGACATCCACAAAACGGGATTCCTCACGGAGCAAGAACATCCGATGCGCCCAAAATATCAGTCCGATGGAGGCGCACGTCTCAGCGTAAGCGGAGAAGTTCGGGAGTTCATAATCTGTTGTGAACCCCTCGTTGTGTCCTGAGGGACCCACGCCGCCGGTGACATACAACCGTCTCCCGACGTTCTGCCAGAGTGCTTCCAGTGCATCTGTGATACCGGTATCACCGGTTTCATAAGCGATGTCGGCGGCACCGCTGTAGAGATACATTGCACGCACGGCGTGTCCGACACACTCCGTCTGTTCCTGTATCGGGAGATGTGCCTGCGCGTAGTGTCCCTCGAATTTTCCATCGCGCGTGAAGTGGTGCTGATACGCACCGAGTCCACCCGGAAGGTCGGGGTTCTCTAATTCTTTCTCAAAAATTGAGGGCGAGTGTCCACGTCGGGTGACAAAGTATTCCGCGAGTGCCATGTAGCGCGGTTCACCGGTTACACGCGCCAACTTGACGAGTGCGAGTTCGATGCCTTCGTGTCCCGGAAGTCCGTCTCGTTTATCGAAGCCGAAGGTATTGTCAATCAGATCTGCGAACCGGCAGGCAACGTCTAACAGCGTCTGTTTTCCCGTCGCTTGGTAGTGTGCGACGGCTGCTTCAAAGAGGTGTCCGGCGCAGTAGAGTTCGTGCATCATACCGAGATTCTGCCACCGTTTCGTCGGCTCAACCAATGTGAAGTAGGAGTTCAGGTAGCCGTCGGACTGTTGACTCGCTGCGATCTTTGCGATGACTTCATCGAGTTCTGCTTCCCACGCTGGGTTCGGGTGCGTCCAGAGTGTATACGATGCCGCTTCTACCCATTTGTGGACATCCGAATCGTTGAAGAAGATCCCTTCAAAGTTCCCGGACATCAAGCCAGCGGCTTTCGCGAAGTTATCAATTCTACCGGTTGTCTCACACTGTGTGAGTTCGTATGGAATCGTTGCTTCGGAATTCGTCTTCTGGCGTGGTGCCCAGAACCGATCCTTAATCGTAACTGCCGTGAAAGGAAGTGCTCTCAAAATTTTTCCCTCGCTTTAACTCATATCAGCGGCTTTGGACGCTAATCTCTTGGAACGCTGCTTCAGGTAAATACTCTCCTAACGCTTTTTGAACGTCGAGTTCCGAGAGTTTTCGCGGCGTGATTAAAATACATTTGTTTCGTGAGATCCGACTCCAAGATGCCTCGAAATCTTTGTAGGTCAGTCGTCGTTTGTTGAGGTTAGACGGGTTTTCGAGGTAGACTTCCTTCAATTGGTTGTTGTATTGAGAAATCGGCAAGATTTCCGGGGTCCGTCCCTGAAATTCGACCATGACAATCGGAGCCCACCCTTTCGCAATAAAAGCCTTCAAGATATCAAACGAACAGTTAGAGATTACGGCACTGTGCTGTATCCGCCTACGTGAGGAGGCATGAAAATCGTTAAGTCCACCTCTGCTGCTAACACGGACACGTTCTTTAAAAGCGTTTCTGAGATAAGGTTGTTTCTCCAATTGGATGGTAGCACTTTCAGGTAAGTTGGATTCGGTTTGACCGGATTGTGTCGGTGTTGTCGTCCGCTCGGCAGCGGCGAGGGCTGATTCAGGGATGTCGTATTGTCCTTGCGGCGGCGGACCACAATTGCTCGCCAGAAGCACGAAAATAAGCGAGGCAACACAGGCATACACAGTTGAATAAGAACCCGAAGAACCGTTCAGGAGTGCCTGACGGACTTCCTTAAAAAAAGACATATCGCGTTTCATAAATTTTTCCCTCCTTGCACATAGAACGCTTCGCATGAGAAACAGTTTACACTCAGAATCTACGCTCACCATAATTATTGATGCCTGGCGTGCCGGGCAGACAGCAGAGAATTACAA
Source organism: Candidatus Poribacteria bacterium (assembly GCA_012270865.1). Lineage (GTDB taxonomy): Bacteria > Poribacteria > WGA-4E > WGA-4E > WGA-3G > WGA-3G. The sequence goes on from JAAXHL010000095.1 coordinate 26,780, forward strand.
GAAGGACTATCCACCCAATAAGTGGAATTATGCCAATCAATAAACACCAGCCTGATGTGTTAATATCTTGCAAGCGTTTTGTCGAAACGATACAACTGACACAAAGCCATACAAGGAGAAAGAAAAGGATCAGAACGTTCCAAATCTCTATAAACAAACCGATAGAATGGACAACCGCCGCTATGAGGGAAACAAAACCAAAGCTGAGCAAACACATCAGGAGATAGCACAAATATTGTAAGCGATTAATTCGACCTTTAAAGGAAAACAGAAATTCAGATAAAGGCATTGCTTCCTCCCTTGTTATCTTAGTTCCGATTTTCGCAATTTGAAGATGTCATGGAGACATCCGCACTTGCACGAAACTCGGGGTTTTCGGAACGTGAAGTAAAATTAAGAGTTAATCGATTTTAACCGAAACCTCGCGTTTCTGCTTCCAAGACTCTACAATTGCTTCAGTAATCCGTAGTGCTTGCAACCCGTCTCTTCCTGTCGGGGCAGGGGATCGGTCCGCGAGCAGATCGTCAACGAGGGCAGCCATCCGTAAAGCGAATGTCCCGTTAAAAGCGAGTTGTTCATCTCTAAAGATGGAGGGGCGGTATTCTTCAACGACTTGGTTGTCGCGTTTCATCAAGGTCGCGCGCGTCAGGACGTTATCAACGGTGATTTCGCCATCGGAACCGCAGATTTCGAGGTGTTCAATCGGGTGGATGAAATCGCTATCCCAACTCGCCAGCAAGGTTGCAACGGCTTCCGTTTCATAGCGGAACGAGATCGCCATACTGGTGTAACAGGTATCCTCGCCTTCGCGTGCTTCGTGTTTCCGCGGTTTCGCCATCTGTGCACACACAGCAACCACTTCGCCACCGAACCAGCGGAGCAGGTCAATCGCATGCGTCTCCAGTTCGTAAAGTAAGTAATACTCGCCTTTTGAAGTTGAAGCCGGACCGCCTTGCGATAATTTCATATCTAAATAATATGTCTGTCCGATAGCACCGGCATCGAACCATCGCCGCGCTTGGACGTATCCGGGCGCGAATCGACGGTTGTAATCAATAGCGAGGTGAACACCCTTCTCTTCTGCCTTCGCGACCATCTGTTCCGCTTCGTCAATGTAAAGCGATAGCGGTTTCTCAGAGATAACATGTTTCCCCGCTTCCAGACACTCCATCACGGGTTCAAAGTGCAGGTGGTCAGCGGTTACGACATCTACCAAGTCGCATTCCTCATGCCCAAGCATCTCCTTGATGGAGGGATACCATTTCGCGATGCCGAGTTCTTCGGCACGTGCTTGGGCTTTAGCGGTGTCTATATCGCACACTGCCACTAATTCTGCCCCTGGGTGCTGGAGATAGCCGAGCTGATGCAGACGTCCTACGCCACCGCACCCAACTGCTGCGACTTTCAGTTTTCCTGCCATAATCATACACTCCTTTACGCGCTGGGCGCGTCGCTAACACAACCTCCCACTACCAAAGTCCTCAGCGTGCCTCACGAAGCGATCTTTCAAATCCATTCGTATCTCGGAAGCTCCCGTCTGCAAAGTATAATATACTATGCATATAAAAAATAGCAAGTGAAAATTTTTCGGAGGACTTCAGAACTACAAAATTGAAATTATTGCAGGGTCAGTACTTTTGTGTTATACTATTTCATATTAGACTTTATGAGAAGAGGTGTGCCGAATGAATTGTCCGCGTTGTAAACAGAAAGACGCTGTCAAAAACGGGAAAGCGAGAGGGAGCCAACGCTATAAATGTAAAGCCTGCGGCTTTCAGTTTACGCGTCTGACGACCCGCGGGAGACCACCGTGGCAGAGAGCCTTGGCTGTCTTTTTATACTGCCGTGGGATTTCTATCAGCGATATCGCGCGGATGTTTTCGGTGGCACCGAGCACGATCTTCAAATGGATCCGAAAATTTGGTTCCGAACGCACCCCGCTACCGGTATCCGAGACGGAAGGGGCAACGCTCCTTAACGAGAGTGAGATAACGGCATATCTGAAACAACAGGGCGAAAATGGTGAATCGGGAAAAATTTTCGTCGTCATACCAGAAGACGTGTCAACAGAGAATGTTCTGGTCGGAATTAAACAGGATTGACCGAAAGTGACCTCGCCGACACACAATTTGATTTGCCTTGACAATCCACAGTCCTCTGTTTTAAAATTGAGGGCAGGAGGTTAAAAATTAATTTATGGAAACCCAACTTTTAAATTCTAAAAAGAATTTTGGCATGCCAATTCCGCCAAAATTTAGCAGTGTTATCATGTATAGTACCGGTGTCTGTCTGCTTATGCTCCTCTTTGCAGGCGTAGCAGTTGCAGCGGATTCGTTTGGCGACCCGTTTGAAGGCAACGACTTGAAGAATCCTAACTGGGAATGGCAGAACGAACCCCCGAAATGGGATGTCGGTCAGACACGTGAAAATTATCTCTATATTGACAGTGAACCGAACCGGAATCTCTGGGCAAATGACATGTCTCACTTCCTGTATCAGGAAACCGATACGGATATGTTTGATGTCGAAACCCGTTTCTTCGCCAGATGGGATACCAGTTCTGGTGTTAATGGACTCGTTGTGAAAAGTCCATCAGACGATAACTGGGTAACCATCAAGTTCTGGTCGCGAGATGCGGCAGCGAAGGGTCATATCCAGTATCAAACCAAGCAAGCCGGGATGGGGCCCCCTGATATCCAATGGAGATTTGGTGATTGGGGTGACATCGAAATGGCACTCCGACTCAAAAAAGACGGCGATACATACACCGCTTGGTATAAAGCAGCGGATGATAAGGATTGGATGGATATTGGAGAAGGGGACTTTCAACTCACGCCCCCTTTGTGGCTCGGAATTTATGCCGGTGTCGCTGCGGGGACAGGGAGTTTGGAAGTCGAATACGAATACTTCGGAGACAACCTGAATCCTTATCCTGTTGAACCGGGTGGTAAAGCGACAACAACTTGGGGGGCTGTAAAGTCCCAATATTAAAGGATGGGCAAACACATGCGGTACTGTTTGATAGTTTTCTTTATGTTTTTTGGTGTCTCCATCCTTGTGGCATCCACCTTCAACGATATCAGTCTTACCGCAAATGTCCATCAACGTGAAATACCTGTGGATACGGAATCCGGGGCTTGGTGGGGTCCCGGGACCGCTGCTGTTGATTTTGACAACGACGGCTGCTGGATGGATATCTTTGTCGTTGGCGATGGCGGTTTACCGAACGCGCTTTACCTTAATAATGGCGACGGTACCTTCACCGACGTGGCAGCCAAGGCAGGCATCGCAAACACGCCAAACGGACGTGGATGCGTCTGGTTCGACTATAACAACAACGGTTGGCGCGACCTCTATGTAACTTGCGCCGGTCCAAACTTCCTCTTTCAGAACAACGGAGATGGCACCTTCACCGACGTTAGCGAATACGCAGGCGTTGCCGACGAGAAACACGGCACCGGTCCCGTCGTCGCCGATTATGACCACAATGGATGGTTGGACATCTACGTCGCTAATTGGGGACGAGCACCTTCTCTCCTGAACCCGAATCCCGCTCCGAAAACGAATGTTCTCTACCGAAACCGTGGCAACGGCACCTTTGAAGAGGTTACAGCAATCGCTGGTGTTGACGACGACGGCATCGCTTGGGGTGCCATTTTCTTTGACTACGACGGCGATACTTGGGCTGACCTGTTCGTCGCAAACGATCACGGACCCGATAAACTCTATCGAAATCGTGGTGACGGCACCTTTGCTGATGTCTCAGAATCGTCTGGCATCGTAGTCGAAATCAACGGCAAACCGACGGGTGCCATGGGACTCTGCGTTGGCGACTATGATAACGACACAGATTTAGACTTTTTCATCACCAACTACGATGCCGATCTCCTCTGGCGAAATAACGGCGACGGTACCTTCACGAATGTCGCTGAAGCCGTCGGTGTCGCAAACGAAGGTGTGGGATGGTACGCCACTTTCGTTGACTTTGATAACGACGGTTGGCGCGATCTTTACGTCGTCAACGGCGATGTTGATGGTTCACAGAAAACCAACCGCAATCGCCTCTATCACAACCAGAACGGGCAATTTGTTGACCGTGCGGATGCACTCAACGCCACTGTTGACGCTGTCGCACGCGGCGCAACCGCTGGTGATTTTGATAACGACGGCGATGTCGATTTCTATATCGTCAACAATACAGGCAATACCCTTCTTCAAAATAGTCTGGATCCCGGCTTCCCGAACTCTAACCATCGGTTCGTTCAACCTAAGAATCGACGTATCAAAATTAGGTTGATCGGTACAGCAAGTAACCGCGACGGCATCGGCACACGCGTAACAGTGAAATTGGGTAACCACGTTCAGACGCAAGAGTTAATCTGCGGTACAGGTTTTTTGGGCAGCGACAGTTTAGAACTCGAATTTGGTTTTGGTACTGAATTATATCAATCGGGTTCTATTACCTTGGCATGGCCCTCTGGGATTGTCGAAACGCATCATCAGTTCGGTTATGGCGGGGATGTCTATATCTTTACGGAAGCAAGAGACGTAGTGACAGCGGTTGAACCGACTGGAAAACAGACCACAACATGGGGACGGATTAAAGTCGCCGAGGTCTTTCAAAACTATCCCAACCCGTTTAATCCTGAGACCTGGATTCCGTACCAACTCTTTGAGTCTACCGATGTGCGTATTTCAATCTATTCCCAAACGGGTGAACTGATTCGCGACTTCAACCTCGGGCATCAAGCGCACGGCGAAAAAACGCTTTATTGGGATGGTAAGAACCGAGACGGTGAACCTGTTGCCAGCGGAATCTATTTCTACCAGTTCCAGGCAGGCGATACCGAGAACACTCGGAAAATGTGGCTGATGAAGTGAATAGAACGTGAGTTTGATATATAGCAGATTATAGACATAAATAGACATTTTCGTAGGGGTTAGGTCTCCTAACCCCTACGGACGAGAAGACCTCGCCCCTACGAAAATCTCGACATCTTGTTTTTACCAATGGTTCAAACTCAAAATGGAGAGAAAAAATGGCTCTAATAATAGAAGAAGGAAAAATAAGCAATGGACGCATTGTCCTATCCAAACCGCTCTCCTTACCTGAGGGTACTGAAGTACGGATACAGATAGAACCTGTGGATCCGGCTATTGTTAGCGATGATAACAGCCAAGGCAAGGATTCCGATGAGTCTGAAGATTTTGCTAACCTGCCCTGCTTCGGGATGTGGGCAGACCGAGAGGATATGCGTGATAGTGTCGCGTGGTTGCGAAAACAGAGGGAAAAATGGAAGGAACGACTTACACGAACGGAGTAAATAGAGCATGATTTGACCCTCTATACAAGGAACACACGGCACTTCCGTATGATTCCACAATTAGAAATTAGTCAACCCTACTAAACCGTTAAGGCAGGTAGGTTTTTCACCATGGAAAATGTATTTTTAAGATGGTGGGGGTGCGGTGCGTTTGACGTTCGCTTTGGCGACATCAACATCGCCTTCGATCCATACCTCTTCAATCAGAACTTAGCAGACGCGCAGCCGATATACGACTATATCTTCATCTCCCACGAACATTTCGACCACTGCCACCCTGCTACTTTACGGAAGTTATGTCGTGGCGAGCGTTTCAAGAAACTGTTCGTTAATCCCGGATGCATGACACCCGCAGAACCTATCGCCGAAAAATATGGCGATGCCGCATTTGAACGCGATTTACCAATCACCAAACATGTCCCTGACAATACAGTACAAATTCTCTATCCAAAACATCTCAACGAGAACCAAGGAACGTCGCGCGCGTTTCAAGGTTCTGATACACTCAACCTCGGCGATATTCAGGTCGAAACGATTGAAAGTGGCGAGAACCAAACCCCAGATTTGCCAACAAACGGCTATCTGATAACACACACAGAGAAGAACGTCTCAATCTTACACACTGGCGATTTACACGAACCGTATCCAATGTTGGAAAACCTACGCGATAAGGTCGATTTCTTGATTCACATGAAACTCGGTCTCGGTGCCGGGCTCGCGCCGCGACTCGTTACACTGATAGACTTGATCCGACCGCGTTTCGTGATACCGACACACTATCGAACCGATCGGAAATCCGACCCTATTCCAGAGGGGCACTGGCCCCCGAACGTCACCGATGAAATGGCGTTCATTGAATCCATGCGTGCCATCGTTGGCGATAAAACGCATCTACTCCCATTCACTGCAGGTATAGAATACGAAGTAGAGATGCCGGAGAAACAGGTGATTTGGAAATGGGAGTGGTTCAACACGTGGGATATTCCACCGTGGCGCGGATAAAACTCACATAAACAGCTTCTTCCCTAAAATTCCTAAGGTACGCCTAAAAGCAAGGAGTTACTACAATGAGATTAAAAAATTTCCTGACTTTGACAGTGTTCTTTATCTCAATCTTGTTTTGTATGACTGTTTCTGCCCAAGATTATACGCAGTGGAATTTGCCAGACGGTGCCAAAGCGCGCCTCGGTAAAGGTACAATAACCGGCAATGTCGAATATTCTCCCGATGGCAGTCTCATCGCAGTTGCCAGTTCTATTGGTGTTTGGCTTTACGACGCGTACACGCATAAGGAGATTGACTTGCTCCAAGGACATACAGAACAGGTGTCAATCGTTGCGTTTTCGCCGGACGGCAATACACTCGCCAGCGGCAGTTGGGACGACACAATTCAATTGTGGAACCCGTATACGAGTGAACACAAGACAACACTCATAGGGCACAAGAACGATATTAGTTCCATAGCGTTTTCACCAGAGAGCGACATCCTTGTAAGTGGTAGTTCTGACAAAACCGCTCGAGCCTGGGATACGGATTCAGGTGAAAATTTAATGATCTACGGCAGACATACAGGACCGGTGCTTTCCGTTGCGTTCAGTCCAGATGGGTTAACGCTGGCAACCGGTGGTGGATGGCAAGATTATACAATTCGCTTATGGGATGTAAAAGTAGGTATGCAACTCAATGTCCTCAGAAAACATATATTTGGAGTCTATTCCGTCGCATTCAGTCCAGATGGACAAACCCTTGTCTCCGGTAGTGCTGATAGTACGATTCGATTTTGGAATCCACAGACAGGTGAGAACACAGCAACCTTTACAGGGTATACAGACGGTTTTGGCAGCTCGGTTTTGGACCTACAAGACGGTTCCCTCGCGGTTGGGCATCTACGAGGTGTCACTTCCGTTGTGTTTTCGCCAGATGGTCAGACGCTCGCGAGTGCCAGTGAAGATAAGACAATTCTGTTGTGGGATTACGCCGCTGGTCAACCCAAAGCAACCCTCACTGGACATTCAGGTTACGTCACATCCATCGCATTTAGTTCAGACGGACGGACGCTTGTCAGCGCAGGGGATGACCAAAATATTCAGTTTTGGGATTCTGTTACTTTTCAACCTAAGTCTACTATCACTGGATATATTTTCTCGATTAATGAGATCGCGTTTTCGCCAAATGGTCAGATCCTCGCAAGTGTAGACGATGGCATGGCAATTCATTTGTGGGATACAGATACCGAAGAACTTCGGAATACACTTATTGGACACGAAGGACGTGTCTTTTCTGTCGCATTTAGTCCAGATGGTCGGACACTCGCCAGCGGCGGTGGAAACCCGGATACCACAATCCATTTGTGGGATGTACATACCGGACACCCCAAGGATCCTATTATAAGCCATAGGTACGGTGTCGAATCTATTATGTTCAGTCCGGACGGCAACACACTTGCAAGTGGGAGTTGGGACCGCACGGTTCGATTGTGGGATGCAAATACAGAGGAACTCAAAGTAACCCTCAGAAGTGATAGGGTCTATGCTGTTGCGTTCAGCCCAGATAGCCGCACGCTTGCCAGTGCTGGTCAAGACAATGCAATTCACTTGTGGGATGTAGAGAAAGGAGAACACCGAGCATCTTTGGAGGAACATACACGTCCCGTTGATACTGTCGCATTTTCTCCTGATGGTGAGACGCTTGCCAGCGGTAGCCGAGATAGAACAATTCGGTTGTGGGATATACAGAGAGAACAATCTGATCTGATCCTCAGAGGACATACGAATCGAGTCAAGTCGATTGTATTCTTTCCTGATGGTATGACGCTTGCCAGCGGTAGTTGGGATAAAACGGTTCGGTTGTGGGATACACAGACCGGGCAGCCCCAAAATACACTCACGGGTCATACGGCTTTTATCAACACCCTTGCGCTCTCGCGGGATGGCAGCACACTTGCCAGCGGAAGCGAGGATGGTACGATCTTGTTCTGGGCGTTCCCACCTTTTATACCAGAGAGAGTAGAGGATGTTAACCGGGACGGTGTGGTGAATATTCAGGATTTAGTGCTGGTCGCCTCGAATTTCGGACAGACCGGTCAAAGTCCGGCAGATGTTAACGGTGATGGTGTGGTGAATATTCAGGATTTAGTGCTGGTCGCCTCCGGCTTCGATGGCGGTTAGGTATCACGGTAAATCGGAAAAAATCGATAATTTGGAGGACATTTGACGTGTCAACAAACCGACGCCTCCGGGTCGCTATCTACGGCTGCGGTAACTTCGCGAAGCGGACGCGTGTTCCGAACCTATTACAGACCGATGCGGTCGATATTGTGGCTGTTTGTGATAGCAGTTTACAAGCAGCAGAAGAAATCGCTGGTGAGTTCGATGTCCCAAGTGTCTATCACAGCGGGAATGGCGGTGCCTATAAAATGCTTGACGCTGAAGCCATTGATGTGTTATACTCTATCGTGCCTGCGTATGTGCGAACCGATGTTGAGGTCACTGCCGTAGAGAAAGGTATCCACCTCTTCAGCGAGAAACCGCAAGCAATTACGATGCGGGTTGCGCGTGGCATAGACGACGCTGTTCAAGAAGCCGGTGTTATCAGCACCGTCGGTTTTCGTGAAAGGTATCGTCCGCTCTTTCAAGAAGCGCGTCGGTTTTTGGCGGACAAGAACGTTGTGCATATCCGTTTTCAGAGTTTCGGCGGGTTGCCGCATTCAACAGATGGTGGTCCCAAAACGTGGTGGGCGGAGATGGACAAATCCGGGGGTCGCGCCTTAGATTGGGGTGTCCACGCAACGGATTATAGCCGATTCATGACGGGGTTGAACGTCGCACGCGCACAAGCCTTCTATTGTGAACGAGGCGATTACGCAACCGCTTTGTCCTCAAGTTTTAACTACTGTTTTGACAACGGGGCGACCATGACCCTCAGTTTCGTCTCTGCCGGTCCCAGTCCGAAGAACGAGCCGTGGTTTACGGTCTTTTATGAAGGCGGATGCCTTGAAATTTATCGGTATGATCGGATTGAGGTGAACGGCGATGTTCTCTATGAAGCGGACGAATTTGATCCGTGGTTAGAACAAGATAAGACCTTTATCCGGGCTGTACAGACTGGTGACGCAAGTCTTCTACGCAGCGATTATCATGACGGGTTATTCTCTTTAGCCCCCGTTCTGGCTGGCTGGGAATCCGCCCGACGTAACGGCGAATGCATTGATGTCGCGTCATTCATGGATGACGTGTAATAAAGATAAATGAGGAATAAAATATGGATGCAAAATTGAAAAAGATTCAGATTACTCCGATGAAATTCGATAAAGAGGGCGCGATGCAGCGAGAAGAATTCGCCACGCTTACCCTTGAAGTACCGATGGATAGCACGGCGCAACGCGCCGCTATTATAGAACTCTGTGAACTCCTCGACCAAGAGTGGGTTCTCGTTAACGTTGAAGGCAAAACCGTTGTGGCTGTTAACACGGCTTAATTTAATAGTTATAGGTTGTTGGTTATAGGTTGTTGGTTAAGAGGGGCACGTAACGCAATCAAAAACCTCTTAACTTATAACTTACTATAGTTTGGACGATATTGTAAA
>JAAXHL010000008.1 GCA_012270865.1 Candidatus Poribacteria bacterium
CTTTTAGAACGCGCCGAAATTTCACCTATGTCTGAAATTTCACCCAAGGACATTGTCTCACTTTATCGTATCATGCTTGGATATGATATACACGAAGCAAACGCTTTGGTCTCTATCAAACTGAAGAAAAAAGATGAATCCAATTCCTAATCACAAACAACAAGGAGAAACACATGAAAACATGTCTAAAAATACTCATCACTTTTGTGATTTTATACAATTTTGCTGGCATATCGCATGCCCAAAATCCGCAACAAATCGCAAAAAAAGCGTTAGAGTCTACTGTGCTTCTGGTTATGGAAGATGCTAACGGACAACCGCTTTCATTAGGCAGTGGATTTTTCGTCCGAACAAATCAAGTTGCAACAAACCTTCACGTCATCAAAGGGGCTTCACGAGGTTACATAAAACTAATAGGTAAAAAGACAAAGTATAACATATCCGGCGTTACAGCAGTTGACACGACACGCGATTTAGTTATTCTAAAAGTTTCGTCAGTGCTGGGATCAAAAACAATTCCACTGGGGGACAGTGATGCAGTTCAAGTTGGATCCCCTGTTTATGCAGTCGGCAACCCGCGCGGATTAGAAGGCACATTTTCACAAGGGATTATCAGTAGCATCCGAAAGATTGGGACAGACAAGATACTGCAAATCACTGCCCCCATCTCACCCGGAAGTAGTGGCGGACCCGTGCTAAACGAAAACGGACACGTCATCGGAGTTTCCGTAGCAACTTACCGTAGCGGACAAAATCTAAACTTCGCAATCCCATCAAACTATCTTGAAAAGTTAATAAAACAGATAGGTTTGGTAAGACCGTTCCCAAAAGATAAAATTACAGGCTCAAAAAACTCTATTTTTGCTGATCAGGGAGGTAAAAGCACAAAAGGAATAACCGCAGGCAAAATATCATGGAAGTACAGTGACTGGTTGGGTTTTACACTGCGTAATCATACGCGTCAAGATGTAGGGTTTGTCCATTTTTACGTTATATTTTACGACAAATTAGGTGATCCAATTGATGTGGAAATAGAAACTTACATCCTTACGATTCCAGCAGGTTTAGCGAAGCGTACGCATGTGATTAATGTGGATAGCGATGTCGTATGGATGGTAAAAGACGGAGGTAAAATAGAATTTAGAATCCTTGATTTTAAGATAGTAGAGTAATTCCAAATAAAACTGAAGTGGCTGATATCCGCTCATACCTGCAGAAATAGAAGCAACCGAAACCGAAGCACAGGCAGCGTTACCTACACCGGAAGCAGCCTCGAAAGCATTACCCGAAACTTCAGAAGACACACCAACTGACGACCAAGAAAAGTAAATTGGTAAAATTGGTAAAATTGAGTGCCGAAGAATCCAGTCATAGCCACAGAGTCCATCATTTCTTAAATGAGAAGGAAATAAAATGGAATGGATCATAATGATAGCCACAGTCGTAATCGCGATAGCTACGGTGGTTTACGTATGTCTAACATATAAACTGCTGAAATCAACAGATAGACCGGAAGTTGTCGTATTCTTAGATTTTAAAAGGACACGAGAAATTGAGAGATATGTATGTGTCCAAAATGTTGGATCAAGAGCCGCCCGTAATATTCAATTTGAAGGAAATTTTTCATTTACACCTCTTGAGGGTATGCCCCTTAGCAACGTAAACTTCCTTGAAAATGGAATTAATGTTCTCGTTCCGAAACAAAAAATACGTCACCTTATTTCCGTTCGTAGGCACTCGATGGAAATGTTAAACGATTTTGTATATGGGGATAGCAATTCGATGGTAGAAATTAAAGTAGAATACCAGGATTTTGGAAAAAAAGAATATAAAGATACATTTCAACTTGACTTTCGTGAACTTAATTACTATTCGGACCAGCAGAGCGATACCCAATGAACAAACTATACTTCGGCGATAACCTCACAATCATGCGCGAGATGGAAGACGGGTTCGTTGACCTCATCGCCACCGATCCGCCCTTCAACTCCGGACGCAACTACAACGCTTTTTTCACAGAGTCTAAAGCACAATCCAAAGCATTTACGGATATATGGCAGTGGGACACCGTCGCACAAGACGCACGCACGGATATAGCACAACGCGCACAGGCAAGCGATACCTACAAGGCACTGGACACATGCCTAAAAGGATATGACCTTGTGCTACAAAACGCTGTGAGTGGCAATAAAGGGGCGATGCGGGCATACCTCGCTTTTATGGGACCCAGACTCGCAGAGATGCATCGGTTGTTGAGAGATACCGGTAGCATATATCTACACTGCGATCCGACTGCAAGTCACTACCTCAAGGGTGTAATGGATGCAATTTGGGACCAGAAAAACAGAAAGAAAAATGAGCATTTTCGGAACGAGATTGTATGGTCATATCAACGCTGGACAGGTGCGACAAAACATTTTCAAAGAATGCATGATATTATTCTGTTTTATGGTCAAGATAACAAGTTATCTAAGTTCAACATGCTAACAGAACCATATAGCGAAAAATCTAAACACAAGGGAAAGAGACATACAACTTTTTTAGATGATGGAAGTATAGAACAGGTTTATACGGGTGACTCCAGCCGAGAAAAAGCAATGCGAGACGTATGGGAAATCTCTTACCTAAACTCACAAGATAAAGAACGTCTTGGCTATCCTACCCAAAAACCGCTTGCCCTCTACGAACGCATGATCAAAGCCTCCAGCAACGAAGGTAATCTTGTGATGGATCCGTTCTGTGGGTGTGGAACAACGATTGACGCGGCACACACATTAAATCGGCATTGGATCGGTATTGACTTGACCGTCATATCGCTTGATCCGATAGGGTATCGTATGTATGATCGTCACGGATTACTACCGCACAAAGATTTTGACATTGACGGCTATCCAACCAACATGCAGGAAGTCCATAAACTCGTTCGCGATGAAAAGAAATATCACGATTTCTCTAACTGGGCAGTGACGCGTGTTGGACTCAAACCGACTGCCAACGTCGGTGATGGTGGTAAAGATGGTGTTGGGCATTTTATGCTATGGGAACCGGACTCGGACACAGAGACTGAGAGACGGATTATCGCGGAAGTCAAAACGGGGAAGCCGACTATTGCACAGGTGCGTGCTTTTCGCGATGTCATAAACTCACAAAATGCTGTTGCCGGTATTTTCATCACCCTTGAACCCGTCACCGCCGGCATGCGTCAACTCGCTGCGGATATGGGCACTTTTAAGCATACCGAAAGTGGTAATAGTTATCCAAAACTGCAGTTTTGGCAGATAGATGATGCGTATTTTGACAACCCCGATACCTTGAAACAGATCATCCGTTTACCGCGGCAATGGATACAACCCCGTAAGAAATCCGAACGGCACTCAACGGCACAACAAATAATGTTGTTGACAGACAACTAAATATTTTACTTGGTAAATAAGAATGGAGGTGAATGTGAGTTATGCAGGTAACCAAAAATTCTAATAACAAATCAGCACATCGGCGGGCTGTGAAAGAGACGATTCTCCTGGGCATCGTATTTCTTATCGCCCTTGCTCTCTTTATCGGAACCCTCTACTTTATCGCTTCCAGAGAGGCTGGTGAAACACTACAAAACCGCCCCAGAGGGCTCCTCTTAGGCTGGCTAACAACACTCACAATCGGACTTATCTTAGGAAAAACACGACACACTGAAAACGACAGAACACCAAAACCGCTTATTGTTGCACGACACGCCCTACAAGCCATCATGCTACTTTTCTTTTTTATCGTCCTCGCTTACGCCTCTTATTTCTTTTACACAACAAGAGGACTCGTCCTACAACGACCCTGGGGACTTCTGATCGGATGGTTTGCTTTCTTGGTGTTCATCGCACTCTTTGCGCGAACCAGACATATCATTCGACTCGCGCGACGCAAACAACGGAAGTTGGACTAAAATTTCTCGGAGAGTTTTACTGTTACCCATGAAATAATGATAATATAGTCTCTTTGTACCGCAAACTTTAGTTTGCGTCCCACAGATGCACAACCTAATGCGCAAAGAAGAGATGGTAAACCATCCCTTCTTAAGATTTTGTTGAATGTTAGGTTTTAGGCGGACAATGCCGACACCGCATCTTCTTCAGTGTCGAAATGTTCAAAAAGATGAACAAGCCGATGCACAACAATGAGGTTCTTAATGTGTTTTCCGATATGGATGGCAGCCATCCGACCGTTGCGACGTTTAGCGAGGATATGTGCCTCGATAAGCACCCCGAGCCCTGAAGAATCAATCATGCGGACATCCTCGAAGTTGAGGAGGACGCGCGGGGCATCGGCATCCTCTACCTTTGGCAACAGGACTTCCCGTAACTCTGATACGGAGGCTCCTACAATCTTTCCTTTCAGTTCCAGAATCGAAATGCCATTTTGCTGGCGAATTTGCGTTTTCATTTTTTCTCCATTTTTTGTTTCTAAAACAGTCTGAATGTTAACCTTTTGACGATTTAAACGTTCAATTTATATTATCGTTGACTTCGTCCGATTTCATGAGAAAAAAATTCATTTTTTTTTCAATATATCTTCGGACATTTGATTCCTGATAGACAGCAAATTATTAAAGGAGACACAATCAATGAATCGAGAAAAACTTTCTCTACTTGCCAAAGATTTGACCCAAGAATTTCCTCGCAGTCCACGAGAAACGCTTGGCGGATATGTTATTGCCGCACGGAGCGTTGACAAATGTCGTGCTGCCCTGCTTGACATTAACGGTGAATACAATTACCAACCCTGTTCTCTGACAGCCCAACTCTTTGAATTCACAGGGATTACACCCGAAGCATTTGAAGAAGTCGTTGCGACTGGGGCGACGGACGATGAAATCGCTGAATGGTTAAAATCAAACTCAGACGTACAAGACAAGAGGGAAATCACACGATGGAACTATCAACTGCGAGATATGCGAATCACTGAAATGTCCGATGAGGCACAGGTATATCTTGAAGCATATATCGAAGAATATGTTCCCAAGCACCGGCCCGTCTATGTTTGGTTTGATATCTACGATTTAGAGGAGCAACGTCTTTAATATCATAAAGTCGTTAGTTGAATTTCCAAGATTATGGGACTCTCTTCGTACCGCAAACTTTAGTTTGCGTCTTACAGATGCACAAACTGGCAGTTTGTGCTACAGTTTACTTCTTATATGCAGTGATTGGCGTTATCGTGTTAGTTAAACGCTATAACCAAACCGAAAACTAATACGATTTCAGATATCGGGTCTATAATAGAAGTGATATTGAGTAAAACATAAGGATGTAGTAAGATAGGGAAAGAAGGGAGATAATTTGTGTCCTTTTCTTTTCGCTTCAGATCCCTATTTACTTTGAATTCTTAGCTCTTACTCGCTATGAGTTCAATAATAAAAAATTGACTATTTGTAACCCAAGCTACTGGTTGTAAGTCTAAGCGAAACCCAACATCTCACTTTTATCAAACTCACGTTACAATAGGAAAAATCCGATAGAACGTACGCACAATGGATTTGGTATGGTGTCGGAAAAACATAGTGCTGGCACCTGCGTAACCCTAAAATTTGACTTTTTTTTCTAATTGTGTTAAGGTAAACAGCGTATACACGGGAAACTTGCGAGTCTCCCAAATAAAAAACTGGAGGATTAGAACTCTATTGCAAAAGCAAGAATCAAAGGGTGTTCCCATACAGAGCAACGCTGAAGTGCAAGCCCTCTTCGGACAAAGCGATGCCTTCTTAAAGATCATTGAAGACGATTTTGATGTGCGCGTTGTTTTGAAAAGTGACAATATTGCTGTCATTGGCGAAAATGTCACAGAGGTCAACCGCGTGACAACGGTTATAGAATCACTACTTCACCGAATCCGGAAAGGAGAGCGCATTCAGGTGACCGATGTCAACTATGCGATTCGCGCATTGGCTGTCGGTGAACAAGATACCGTCGGTGAAACTGGAGCCGAGTCTATTCCAGTATTCTCAAAACGCGGGGTCATTCGTCCCAAAACTGCTGGTCAAAGAAGGTACGTTGAAGCCATCAAACACAACGACCTCGTTTTCGGGATCGGACCAGCGGGTACAGGGAAGACGTATCTCGCCATGGCAATGGCTGTCTCCGCCCTCAAAAGTGGACAAGTGAGTCGTATCATCTTGACGCGTCCTGCCGTTGAAGCCGGTGAAAAACTTGGATTCCTTCCCGGCGACATTGCAGACAAGGTACATCCATACCTGCGTCCCTTATACGATGCACTTTACGATATGATGCCGCCGGATGCACTCGACAACTATATTGAGCGAAATGTTATTGAAGTGGCACCGATCGCTTTCATGCGCGGTAGAACGCTCAATAACTCGTTTGTCGTTCTTGACGAAGCGCAAAACGCGACCATCGAACAGATGAAAATGTTCCTAACCCGCCTCGGTTTCGACTCAAAAGCCGTCGTCACAGGCGATATTACACAGACCGATCTACCGACACACAAAGTCTCAGGTCTCGCAGACGCACAAGAAGTCCTGTCAGGTATCAAGGGAATTGAGTTTATCTATTTTTCAAGGGTTGATGTCGTCCGGCACGAACTCGTTCAACGTATCGTTGAGGCTTACGAACAAGCATCGCCACATCATAAGAGACGGAACGGGACTCATCCATCAAATGTGACCGGCACCGAAGAATAACCGTTTTGATTCACGTTACGAATACGAGTCGCAATACCACCTTTAATGTAGAAGTAATCCACAACGCAGTGCTCACAACACTGAAAGTGCATGACGCGGAAACTTGTGAGGTGAGTGTCCTCTTAACAGACGATGCTGACATCAAGCATCTGAACCGCGACTATCGAGGTATTGATGCCCCGACAGATGTGCTAGCGTTTGCGATGCGAGAGGGTGAAGACAGTGATATGAACCCGAACCTACTCGGCGATCTCGTCATCTCCCTCGAAACCGCGTCGCGACAGGCGGAAACAAGCGATCAATTCAGTGCAACCCATAGCAGCCTTAAAACCGAAATACGGCTGACAGCCTACAACAGCCTTGAAACCGAAGTCGCTTTGCTCACGGTACACGGTGTCTTACACCTACTCGGATATGACCATCAGACCCCGGAAGAGGCGGCAGCTATGTTTGAAAAACAGGGAGTCATCTTCGGTTTGTTGCAGGGAGCGTAGCACGATTGTTCGCAAATGCTCGAGCACCAGTCTATAGGAGGTGTAATTTTAGATTTGGACGACCTAAACATAGCCATCAGACTCGTTAGCTTAGGCATACTTTTAATTGTCAATGCGCTGTTCTCGACTGCTGAAGCCCTACTCGCTCGGTTAACACGGGACGACATGCTCCAGTTCGCTGAGGAAGGTGGTAAGCGGTACGAGGTCCTAACTTCGCTGCTGCGACATCCACGACGCTACTCGTTGACCATTATCACAGCAAAAACCGTCCTGATAGTGGTAGGCGTGATGCTGTTTATGACAATTTGGAAATACCCGGTTGCAAATGCTGCCCTCGCTGTCGCCTGTTTTGTCATCTTTACCGAACTGTTTCCCAAAAATTACGTTCGCGGCAGCACCGGCGTGGCAACTATCCGCGCACTCAGCGTACTTCGTGCCATCTATTGGTGCGGGTTTCTCGTTCTAATTCCGCTGAATTTCCTCGCAAATCTCATCGTCCGAATCTTCGGCGGCAAAGCAACATCTGCACAAGATACGCTCGTATCCCCCGAAGTTTTAGAAACGCTCGACAGTGTCGGCGATAGCCAAGCCATCTTAGAACCCGAAGAACGGGAAATGATCTCCCGAATTTTAGATTTACCAGACAAGGTCACCCGAGAGATCATGGTCGCCAGAACCGATATGGTATGCCTTGAGGTGTCAACTCCTGAAGACAACGTTTTGCAGACTGCCATCACTTTCAGACACACGCGTATCCCGATATATGAAGAGACAATCGATCGAATTATCGGAATTTTGCACGTTAAAGATATGCTGGACTGCTGGGCAAAAGGCGAACCTATCAACCTCAGAGAACTTATCGTCGATCGCAGTCCTTTCTTTACACCGGAAAGTAAAAAGATTTCGGAGCTCTTCCGCGAACTTCGCGAACATAAACAGCATCTCGCAATCGTTGTAGACGAATACGGCGGCACCGCTGGCATGGTGACACTCGAAAACATCATCGAAGAAATCGTAGGTGAAATCCACGACGAAGACGAGATCGATGAACAGGACGCATACATCGAGATCGCACCGAACACCTATTCCGTCGATGCGCGGCTAAACCTTATCGAATTCAACGAAAAACTCGGCACCGAATTTGAAGCAGAAAACATTGATACAATCGGCGGGTTCGTCGTAGACCATCTCGGGCGCGTACCGGAACAGGAAACGCAATTCACCTACCGCGGTATCCGTTTCACTATATTTGAGGCAGATGAACGACGTATCCACCGGATTCATCTCGAAATGCCCGAAATCGACGATAACAGCGATACTTCTTAAATTTCCGCATTCTGAACGACAGTTTTTTCCAGATGTTGCGAAAATTGACATTAATTTGACAATGCCCATCCGAATAGGGTATAATTAATAGACATAAAGACGGGGCGTAGCGCAGCCCGGCTAGCGCGCCTGCTTCGGGAGCAGGAGGTCGGAGGTTCAAATCCTCTCGCCCCGACTTTTCCCCCGCAATGAGCATCATGCATACCCAACACCATGGCAGCCCAAAAAACCGAAGCGATTGTCATTCGCACCTTTCCGCTTAAAGAATTCCATAAAATCATTACTTTCTACACGCCTGACTTCGGGAAAATCAAAGCAGTCGCTTACGGTGTTAAAAGCCCAAAAAGCCGACTCGGTGGGAGTTTAGAACTCCTTAACCACGGCACACTCATCTTTCAATACCGCGAAAATCGAGAGTTGCAAAACATCACTGATTTCAACCTGATTAATGGATTCGATGCAATGCGTTCCGATTTCACACGTATTACCTACGGCTGCTATTTCGCGGAACTCGTAGATAGTATCGCCTCCGAAGGGATCGCCAGTCCCGAAATTTTCGATTTACTCCAAATCACCTATCAATTTTTAGCCGATGCCGACGATGTTCCGTTGCTCGCAAGAGGATTTGAAATCAAATTCCTCGACTGCGCTGGCTACGGACCGGAACTCTCGCAGTGCGTGCATTGCAGTTCACATATCAACCGTTCGTCCGTTAATGAAAACGGCGTGCCGACCCGCAATTTCGGGATAGGGTTTAGTGTCCGCTACGGTGGTGTGCTTTGTGCGAATTGTAAAAACCGAGACGGTGCCGCTTTCACGATTACACCGGGCAGCTGCGAATTGTTGAAGATGCTTCGGCGAGCCGAATGGGAACGGTTCAACCGCATCCGCGCGTCCACCGGTAACCATACGGAATTGAAACGTATTCTCGGTAGTTTTATTGAATATTATACCGAACGGAATTTAAAAAGTCTCAAATTTATTGAAAATGTATTATAATTACCCTTATAATATCACAATGCCTCAATTAAGGTCTACGTGCATAAAACAACGGCATCCAATACAAGTCGTAAGGAGTCATCAAACATGAATAATATTCTAAAGATTTTTGGCAACCGATTTCGGAAACCCACAAGCCTCGTCAAAACCATATTTGTTCTGATTATCGCTGTATTAATAACGGTATCGGGTCCCTTCGATCTCTCGGCTGCTATCACTGGAAAAATTTCTGGTATAATTACCAGTGAGGCGACAAACGAACCGCTCGCGAACGTCACGATAACAATCGTCGGCACCAGCAGTACGGCAACGACAAACGATGCTGGTTATTACGTCATGACGAACATTCCACCCGGCGGTTATAACGTAAAAGTTGAACGGACTGGCTACGGCACCGAAACGGTGGAAGGCGCGAAAGTACTCGCCGGACTTACGACGACACTAAATTTCGCTTTGAAATCTTCCGAAGCTGTCCTGCTTGAAGGGATAACAGTGACGGCGGTCAAACCGCTAATTAAGAAGGACGTCACACAGACGACACGGATTATTGAAGCCGAAGATATTAAAGCGATGCCCCGCGATACTGTGAACGGTATTCTTCAGACACTGCCAGGCGTTTCCGTACTCAACTCAAGCGGCACGCTCCATGTACGCGGTGGTCGGTCAATGGAGGTTAAATACCTTATCGACGGTATCCCGATTAATGACCCGATCGGCAGAAGTTTAGGGCTTAATATCAACACGAATGCCCTTGAACAGATGGAGGTCATCACTGGCGGTTTCAACGCCGAATACGGTGATGCACAGTCCGGTATCGTTAACCTCATCACGAAGGCAGGTTCAAACAAATTTTCTGGGCGGATCCGATACCGCGTCGGACAGTGGGGAACACACCACGGCGACCCGTTATACGGTCATTGGTTGGACCCGGATAACGGATTCCGACCCGTCGCGATTGAACCGTTCAGAGGTATCTTCTTCGGGCAACCCTACGATTACCAGACACCTTACCGCGGTGACGATGTCACGGTCGCAGAGTTGGCAGCACGAGAAGGCGATGAACAGATCATCTTCACCGAGATTGCTCCCGGCGTTTATGCAGACAGGACCGAAAACCCACTTCAACCCGTGATAGATGCTGAAACAGGTGAACCGAAAGTCGATCCCGATACGGGTGAAACGGTTATGGCGCGCCAACCCTACAAGGACGCTGATGGCACCGTTATCGACTATGAGAAGAAACAGGTCACGCTCTTAGACGGCTACATCGTGGATTTAGAGCAGTATCGCGGATTGTTCAACGACACGAAAGAATACGACCTCTCGCCAAGCCATATCGGTGAATTCTCACTCAGCGGACCGATATTGGACAACCGATTAACTTTCTCTTTCGCTAGCCAATTGCGACGCGATGAGAGTTACTTGCCTAACAGCGGCGGATCGGGATACACGCTGCAGGGTAAGATGAAGTTTGAAGTGACACCGAATATCAAACTTTTCGCAAGCGGACTTTTCGATCAACGGGAAAACAACTCTTATGGCGGTAGCCTCCGCTTCTGGCCCAGCGCGATTCCGATAAGCACGAGAGACGCGCGCAGCCTCTCCTTCCGACTCTCACACAATATCAACTCCGGGACCTTCTATACTTTGACTTTTGGGCAGTTCCATCGTGCCGTTGAAAGTAATCAACCCGATAAGGTGTGGGACCCACTCAACAAGACGTTCGATGAAAATGCTTGGGACCCGGAAAAATCGTTTGAGCAGAACCAAGCAGAAGGTAGAATCAGGAACCCGGCACAGCAGGCGTATAACGATACCACGTACTTCGTCGCAGGGGACAACAACAGTTGGACAAACCGCGAAGCAACGACATCTATACTTAAAGGCGATTTTGCAAGCCAGGTGACGGCGAATCATCTCATTCAGACAGGGGTCGAACTTTCGATGTATGACATCTATAACCTCGGTGCAACGAACTACGGGAGTACGAACCTCTACATGGAGTACTATGATGTAACACCGACTTCTATGAGCGTCTATGCGCAAGACAAGATGGAATACGCGGGTATGATTGTTAACGCGGGCTTACGATATGAAATGTACAATCCGGATGGTGTCTTTCCTGAAGACCCGTTGGACCCGCTTGAACTCAACGAGGACGGCACCATCAAACTCGATAAAAGCACCTATAAAGTTGGGCTGCCTATCATCAAGGACCCTGTTGAGGCTTCTACCAAACATACGGTTGCCCCGCGTCTCGGTATCTCGTTTCCGATTACGGAGCGCGCGAAACTGCACTTCACTTACGGACACTACTACCAGATTCCGCAAGGCGACGACCTTTACGAGAATCTTAACTTCGATATGCGGGGTGCGATCCGTAGAAAAGGCAATCCGGACTTAGAACCGGAGAAAACAGTCGCCTACGAAGTCGGGGTCATCCAGCAACTCACCGACGATCTAACCGTGGACCTCACCGGCTTTAGCAAGGATATCGACCAACTCGTCAGTAGTGTGCATGTCGATATCACCAACGATTATAGCTACTTCATTAACGACATCTACGGGCGGGTGCAAGGGTTTGAGGTGTCAATCCGTAAGTGGCGGACTGGAAGGTTCCCTGTCTCCGGTATGCTCAACTACACCTATTCTGTCGCCAAAGGGAAAGGGTCCACCCGAAATCTGGGTTATCTCACCTATTACCGACAGCAACCTGAAGTAACTGAGAGCCATCCGTTAGCGTGGGATCAGCGGCACGTGCTTTCTGGGACTCTGGACATCCAACTGCCATTTGATGCGGCGATCAACCTTATCGGTAACTACGGTAGCGGTTTACCGTATACACCGAATCCGAGGGCACCGATCAAACCGGACATCAACTCGAAGCGTTATCCACCGACCTACAACGTTGACGCACTCATCAGTAAGCGGAGCCGGATTGGCGGGTTGGTCTACACGCTCTTCGTAGATATTCGGAATATCTTCAATACAAAGAACCTCGACGATATTTTAGATGCGGTAACTTACGACCGATACGGTATTCCGCTGACGAGTCAGAAGCGTTCACATCCGTTGTCATGGAATTCTCCGCGGTTGGTTATGATGGGCGTGAGTTTGGATTTTTAGATGAAGGAGGCAAACAATGCGGATGCAAGAAATCGCAGAAGCCATAAAAACATTAAGTCCGACTGATCGGCATCACTTACGGAAACTATTGAGAGAGCAAGACGAAGCTGATAAACTGGCAGTATTTCATCAAGTCCTGCTGTCGCAAGGCTTGGTTAAAGAAGTGAAAAAACCTGATGTCGCTGCCACGATTGAGCGGCAACTCATTGAGGTCAAGGGGAAACCTGTCTCAGAAACAATTGTTGAGGAGCGGGATAGGCAGTGATCTACTATATGGATAGTAGTTGTCTCGTTAAACGTTACGTCAATGAAATTGGTTCAGGATGGGTTCTCAGCATCACTGATCCTATTGCAGAAAACGAAATTTACACTGTCCGCATCACGGGTGTTGAGGTTGTTTCTGCTATCTCGCGACGGAAACGGGATGGCACGATTATCCCTGCTGACGCAGCAATGGTAATTGCCACCTTGAAAAACGACTTATTGAACGAGTATCAGATCATTGAGGTGACCGAGCAACTGGTAAATCGAGCGATGACCTTAGCTGAGACTTATGTTTTACGCGGCTTTGATGCAGTGCAGCTCGCAGCTGCATGCGAAGTTCAGGCACTTTGTATTGCAAGTGGAATTCCACCGCTTTCTTTTCTCTCTGCAGATAAAGGACTCAATGCCGCAGCTATCGCTGAAGGACTGTCAGTAGATGACCCAAATGCCCATCCTTAAAAAGGGAATTGGAACACCGTGAAGCATTCAAATCCGTTGTTATGGAATTCTCCGCGGTTGGTTATGATGGGCGTGAGTTTGGATTTTTAGGTGCGATCAAAATAAGTATTAGGAGAAAAAGAAATTGGAACTCATTCCCTACATCAAATTGTTTTCAATTATGTTTCCAATTACGCTTGGAATCACGGCAATCTTTTCTTTTTTTATTGGGTTACGAGGCATGTTAACCAAGAGACCGTTCATGATCTCAAATAGATGGTTTTTCGCAAAGATACTTGTTGTTTTTATTCCATTACCGTTAATCTTATTGCCGCTTTTATCGGCATCCGACAGCGGTTCCGACTCTATACATTTCATGAAGTGGCTAATCGCCATTCTATGTGGGATGGTTCTCCTGGTAATTCTGATGGTATGGTATTCACTGAGAGGTTATGTCACATTCGGGGTTACAGATGTGTCGTTTCGAGCAGCACTTCTCGCAGCTCTTGAAAAATTACAGTTCCCTTTTGAAGAAAGTCTTTCTGCGATACGGCTTACATCTATTCAGGCTGATTTGCAAGTGTCTGTTCAGTCGTGGACGGGGACCGCTCTTATCAAGGTCAAACAGCGCACACATCGTTCTGCCCTCAGAGAGATTGTCAATGTGATGAACGAATACTTCCGTGCATCATCTGTATCTACAAATATGATTCCCTGTATTGTCTATCTGGTTATGGGGCTATTTGAGGTTCTTTTTGCAATTGCCATGTTCTTTTTCTTCAAACATCTTATAACTTTGCCCGGTTGATACGGGGAATATACGAAAGTGACTAAGAAAAACAAACTTAATGACGAATTGCGTCCTGCGTATGACGAAACGCTGTTAAAAAGCGGCAAAAGCCAAGTTACAAGCGCAGTGAGGTAATCTGAAAAGTCAAATGAACATTCAAAAAAGAATACCATTATCAGACATATATAAGCGAGAAGAAGATTTCTCTGCAGATCTTGCCGATAACCTTGATGAACTCAGCGTCGGTAAATTTGAAGACGTGGAAACGGAAGCCAATGTCGGCACGCGCAGGGCAGATATCGTCGCTGTCGGCGAGGATGGTACACTCGTCGTCGAAAACCAGTTTGGCAAGGCAGATTGGGACCATTGGGGCAGGCTTGAGGCTTACGCGCGCTTGAAAGAAGCGGATGTAGCTGTCTTAGTGGCTGAAGATTTTGAGGAACTGATGATTGTCACATGTAGGCTGCGAGATGAAGACAGCGTCATTGATTGGTACCTCATACAAGTCCAAGCCAATTCATACAAAGAACTGTCTTTTCATCATGTCATTGGACCGGCAATAGATATTCAGACCGAAAGGAAAGCTGAAGCTGGATATAGTGAATTTTGGCAGCCGATTCGTGATGGTGAATACGGAAGATTGTTTGCTGGAAAACCGGTCCCTATAAGTAATGATGGTTGGATAAGCAGGACCAGACATAACATCGGAGTCTCACTTGTTCTTACCAACCAACGATGCTATGCCCAATTGTACTTCACAGGAGCAAATCCATCGGAACGCAGAGACGAAATCATGACGTTATTTCCAGAATCGGAATATAGGTATGAGTATAGGGATACACCTAAAGAAACAAAAGTCAATTTTCCTGTTATTGACAAAGGGAAAAATGATCCAGACGATTGGGATGAAATCCGCGAGAAATTGGTCGCTATGGGCACCGATATCTACAATAAGATTAATGAATCTGACCTATAACTTTTTCAAAGGCGGATCAGTTAAAGTTTTCAAGATCCTGTATGCCATTTGTTATTGATGACAATTATTTTCGGAAACCAACTGCTACCGCAACCAAACGAAAATTAACAAGGAAAGGATTTACCATGAAAATTCATGAATTCACGCTTATTTTAGCAGCCGACCCCAATGAAGAAGAAGCAGATCAACTCCATAGCATTTTTGATGATGGAACGATTACCACTGTTGAAGGAATCCCTCAAATTCATTTTCATCGTGAAGCATTTTCATTAGAGGCTGCCATCGGCTCAGCACTATTGGAGCTCCGAAAAGCAGGTTTTGAGGTCCTCCGTGTACACATCAACCCAGCAACTATGCTTGGAGCAATAGGCAATATAGATTTACGTGAACGTGGTATTGACGAAGCACAAGCGGCAGAAATGCGAGCAAGATTAGCCTCTTTTGCTGAAGATTGGGAAAGCCCCGAGATGAATGTCTATGACAACTATGATGAGGAGAAAGCCAAGTTACAAACGCGGTGATGTCATTTTATCACGTTTTCCAGATTCCAATTTGTACACAGCCAAACAACGTCCCGGGTTAATCGTTCAAGCGGATAATCTACAAACAGGTTTACCTCAACTGGTTGTGGCGATGATTACCAGTAATAGGTCCCGTGCCAATCATCCGAGCCGTGTCACCATTTTAGTTTCCACACCGGCGGGACGACAATCTGGATTAATCATGGATTCAGTAGTGATGACCGATAACCTTGCCACAATTGTTGAATCAACTATTGAGCGCGTTGTCGGCTCGATTCCAATGGAAAAAATTGACGCAGCTTTACGCCATACGTTAAACTTATGAATTTTGCGGAAGCCAGTTTCAAAAGCGAATCTACACGTACAAAAATTATACTCATTTGCATTCTAATCGCCGCCGGTGCTTTGGTGTTGCGGAATGTAGGACACAGCGGGATTAACTATTGGGACGAAGGATTTCACGCGGTCGTTGCACGGAATTTGACGAAACATCCGCTCAAATTCACGCTCTACGACCAACCGTGGCTCCCTTACGACTATAAAGGTTGGGGTGAGAACCACATCTGGCTGCATAAACCGCCTGTCGCGATGTGGACGATCTGGATTTCACACCTGATTTTCGGTATCAATACATTTGCACTCCGGTTACCGTCTGCAATCAGCCTTGTTGTCGTCGCGTGGTTGACGTATCGGATCGCTGCGGATCTCTTTGACAAACGGACAGGACTCATCGCCGCGTTCCTTGTCGGATTCAATCCGTTTCTCTTTGCGTCTGTTCACGGCTACCGCTATTCGGACCATATTGACATCGCGTTGCTACTCTGGGTACAGGTCTCGTGTTGGTTCCTGCTCCGCGCGGTTCGGACAGGGAAACAGCGGAATTATATCTTATCAGGCGTAGCGATGGGGATCGCGTATCTCTCGAAAAGCTACCTCGCTTGTATTACTTTCGGCATCGCACTCGTCGTTTGGGGTGTCGCACGTGGGAAACAGATTTATTACAATAGACGCACATCAGATGATAACGCGCAAACCGAGACGGTAGACGAAAAGATCCGACTCAGCGATATCGGTATACAACTCTTGGCGGCGATTGTGACAGTCGCACCGTGGGTCACTTATTGCCTGATCTACTATCGAAAGGAATTCCTATGGGAACATAAACGCGTCCTTGACCATCTTAACACGGATGTCGAAAGTTGGGGCGCGAGTTGGGATCGACCGCTGTTTGACTATATGCCGTTGTTCTATCCGGTATTCTATGCAGCACTCGTTGCGGCGGTGTTGTGTCTGTTAGTCGTTATGTTCAGACGCTGGAGTTTAGCCGAACTTTTTGTGTTGGCGTGGGGTATCGGGGTCATTGTCCCGCACACGTTGGCAGAGACAAAAACGCCGTCAGCGACGATGATCTCCGTGTCGCCGTTGCTCATCTGCTTGGCAGCAGTTATCAGTCGCGCCTGGCAACGCCGCGATTGGGTCTACACTGGAATTTGGAGCGCGGGGATGCTTTCGGTTACGATCATCTCCGGCGGACGCACATTAGTCAAAGGTCGGGACCAGTTCGATGGACTGAAAAGAATCGCGCCCTTTATTGAGACGAATTTCTGGATTGTTGAGCAACTTCTTGGATTCGGCGTGCTGCTCGCTGTTTTTGCGGGTATCTATATGCTCATTCGTCGGTATGACTGGCAAAAATGGTTATGGCTTGGACTCCGAATAGTCGCTTTGGCGATTGCTCTGTTTTATGCGAGAGGCTATGTGGGTGCCGCATACGGGGTCACGGAACGCAACAGCAAAATCCCGCTATATGAAAAGAGCGGTCCCCGCCTCCAACGTGAGATGCCAGAAAACGCTTGTTTTTTTCTTGACGACGAACGCGTCGGCGCACATTTCGATTTGATGTACTACGCTGATCGGTCAACGTATCAGATTTACAATGTACACATGTCAGCACCTCGCGACTTTGAGAACCAAGCCAAGACAGCACGTGAAGCAGGTGCGATTCCGTACCTCTTCTCTATAAAGGACACAGATTATAACTATCCGCTGTTCCTTGAAGGCGAAATAGACATCGGGAATGGAGAAACACGACGCTATCGGGTTTTTGAAATTACGGAAACCCAATAAAATTAATGTTGCCACAATCTAAGGTGATAACTATGGAAATTAAACCTATCAAAACTGAAGCAGATTACGAAGCTGCACTAAAAGAAATAGAACAACTTTGGGGGGCAAGTTACGGCTCACCAGAAGGGGATAAACTTGATGTGCTTGTTACACTGGTAGAGGCTTATGAAGAGAAACATTATCCCGTTCCGCCTCCAGATCCTATTGAGGCAATCCTTCACTATATGGAAAATCAAGGATTATCCGAACACGATCTTGAACCGTATCTCGGTTCACATCTGTATGTATCAGAGGTGTTAAACCGACAACGCAGTTTATCTCTGGATATGATTCGGAAGTTGCATATAGAGCTCGGAATTCCAGCAGACATTTTGGTTCAACCTTATATCATCCTACAGACGACTTGATAAAACATGAACGGTTTCATCGAAATTATTTTTCGATATATCTCCATTTGGTAGCAATTTACCATCAAAATTGGGATATATTACGAGGAAAATTATGAAATTATTACGATATACACTATTCCTATCCACAATTTTTGTGATCGCAGCATTACCCGCAAGTGCACAGGATTGGAAAGCACTTGATGTCGGTAACCTATCGTCTGCCGTCTTTAACACCGCAGTCGTTGGGTATCCGAGCAACCCAACTGCGAATCCTTCAGGTTGGTGGCCCGCCGGAACAAACGATTCCTACATCTTTGAGGGCAATATCTGGATCGGTGCGAAAAAGGGCGGTGAGGTCGCCGTTTCTGAATCAGACGGCAGACAAAGTGAGATTTGGCCCACTGATGACGTGCTGGAGGTTATCTCAAACAAACCCGGAGTGACCTCAAAAGAGACACCGACAAGTCAAGCCATTTTCTTTAGATGCTCTGACATGAACCCCGATGCGAACAAAGGCACGATTCTCGGATTGGAACTTGAAGTCAACGGATTCCAATGGAGTTACGCACCGCTTTACGACTTCTTTATCCTTGAGTACAACGTCAAAAATGTCGGTAGCGATACCCTTGAAGACGTGTTTATGGCGTTCCGGTACGATGTGGACATCTCCAGTAACGAAACAGGCACAGCCAGTTACTCAGCAGATGACTTCGTTGCCTTGGATCAGACCCCGGACGGGCTGAATCCCGAAGCTCACCCGAATCGTTACCTCTCCTACGGATTCTCTAACGCCTCCTCACCCGGTTATATAGGTTTGCGTGTGTTGGACGCATATATGGGTGATAACCCAGATGACGCGACGGCTAAAATACCCTTCATAGCACACAAACGGATTACCATATCCACGGATCCGTCGACCGACGCGGAGATATACGCGTTAATTAGTACGCCCGGTGTTGAACCGCTTCCCGCAAACTATGACGATCAACGCTTTGTTCAATCTTATGGACCGGTCGAATCACTTGCCCCCGGAGATTCCTTCAATATTATTATCGCAGTCGCGATCGGTGAAGGACTTGCAGGTCTGCAAGCGTCCGCGGACTGGGCGCAAAAATTGTATGACGACGGTTATGTCGCACCCGCACCGCCCCCCTCCCCACTTGTAACGGCTTATCCCGCTGACCAACAGGTAACCCTTGTCTGGGAGAGCGAAGGACGTTGGGTTGATGCAGGTGTGAATAAAAATATCGAAGAATATGTTGACGTAACCGATCCTGAGAAAATATTTGAGGGGTATCGGGTCTACAGACGCGATGTCTCTTACGACGAATCCACCGGTAATCCTGTCGAAGATTGGACGATGCTGATGGAGTTTGACAAACCGAGTGCGACCGGTAATTTCTTTACAGTGTCGCACGTCGGTAAGCAGTCGGATGCGGTTATTGAAAGCATAGGCGACGAATCGGACTTAGCCGATTTTTTCAAGAGTGCTGTCTACATGATCAAATTCAACTCCAGTACCAGTTTTGAAGTTGTCAACACAACACTTTGGGAAGTGATGCTATATAATCCGACCTTTGAGGATGGCGGCGGGTACGTTGTCCTCGACCCCGATACGGGTGCGCCCTACCCAGACGGGAGCTATCGTTCCGGTGCCATCATCTATTTCGGTGGACTTTATGTGCAGATTTCTGATGGTCCTTCAGGGCCACCTGTCGCAGGCGACATCTTCCGCGTCGTCTCCACACCGTCGCAGGCACTCGGTGGAGACGCAGGTATCAAGAATTTCTATACCGACTCCAGCTTGACCAACGGACTCGAATACACCTATGCTGTTACCTCTTATGATACCGGCAACCCTAAAAAAGATTTGGTTGCCATGGAGAGTAGCCAAATTGAGACGATGGTACGTATCGTCCCGCGGGCGCAACCTGCCGGATACCGAGAACCGACTGCCGATATAGAACAACACGGACAAGGCGTTGTTACTGTCGAACCGATGGTACTTGCACCCAACAAAGTTACTGGACACCAATATAAAATGGTCTGGCACGGTGCGCAACAGACAGAAGTCGCGGCATACATTACCGGACCCGGTTATCAGCCACCCGCTTATGAGATTGTCAACACTACGACAAACGAAACCGTCGTTGAGAGGCAACCCTTTGACTGGTATGACCCCGAACATCAAGAAGCCGTTGAAGTGCTTTCGCCGATGTTCGACGGCATCGTTCTAAAGATAACAGGGGTCGATGTCTCTTACGGGACCCCGGACGAAAACCAGATTCTTGGCGTTGAACTGACAGCGGGTTCAGTGACGGATTGGTCGGTGGATATTCAATCCCCCGGCTTTGGTGAGAATACCTGGCCCAACGTCTGGTGGTCAACATATTACCGTCCGCATACGTACACAATCACGTTTACTGACGACACACAAGTCACGGTGATGGACGAAGACACCGGCGAAGAAGTCAAATTCAATGACCAACGGGCTGATGGGTACGCCATCCTAACGGGTTCAGGGTGGCTTGATGAATACATCCGAGCGGATACCCCCGATTTCTTCCGGATCTATATCCGAGGCGGGGACGTCTACATCAGAGACCCGAACCAAGAGATTTCCGCTGGCGATGTTTTCACAGTGGAAATGGGAGGTGTCAGCGCGCCACAAGATGGCGACGAATTCCTTTTGACAACGAAGGAAGAGACCGCCGATGCTGATAATATTGAGGCGGACCTCGGAAAAATTCGTGTTGTTCCAAACCCATACTTCGTTACAAATAGAGCCGTAACATCGGAAGGAACCGACAAGGTTTTCTTCACACATCTGCCGCCGAAGTGTAGCATCCGGATCTATACATTAGCCGGTGAATTAGTCCGTACGATCGAACACATCAGCACCGAACCTTACAGTCCGGATGACCGTTCTTCGCAGGGCGACAAGGGTGGCACAGCGTCTTTTGAACTCCTTAATCGTTATAACCAAGCACTCGCAAGCGGTGTCTATATCTTTCATGTCGAGGCACGAGACGAAAGCGATGCTGTCGTCGGCAACAAAATCGGCAGATTCGCCATTATCCGATAACAGGAGAACTCCATGCGATATATAACTTATATTCTTTTAATTGCATTCATAGCATTGTGGACTGTTCCGAGTCATGCGACAACCAACGTCGGTACAGCAGGGGCACAGTTTTTGAAAATCGGTCCCGGGGCACGGGTAGATAGCCTCGGCGGTGCGTTTGGGGCACTCGCTGACGATGTCACGAGTATCTATTGGAACCCAGCAGGGATCAGCCAACTCGAAAAAATGAGTTTTTCGGATACACAAATATTCTGGCTCGCCGATATCCGCTACAACTATCTCGCATTCGCCATACCGATAGAGAAGGTTGGTACATTGGGTGCGAGCGTTACATTCCTCAATGTCCCAGATACCGAGATCACGACACTCACGAAACCGGACGGGACCGGACTCTGGTACTCGGCTTATGATACCGCAGTCTCAGTGGCGTATGCCAGACAACTCTACGAGCAGGAATCTGGGGCTAAACTCTCAGTTGGTCTCAATGCTAAATACATCCACCAGCAGATCCATCGGGAAAGTGCGAGAGGTGTCGCGATTGATGTCGGCACGCTGTACCACACCGGTTGGCGGAGTCTACGTATCGGAATGTCTTTCTCGAACTTCGGGCCCGAGATGCGTTTCAGCGGGCCCAATCTGGAAAGCGGTTCCGAAGTCGCCGGGGACCCACGGACAGCGGATTACCGCCCGTTTCCTGAAACATCAAATCCGACACGGACAGCGGCATTAGAAACCATCGAATTCCCTTTACCTTCTAACTTCCGACTCGGTATCGCTTATGATATTATTGATTCTGGGGACAACCTCCTCACGCTCGCGCTTGACGCGAACCATCCCAACGATAACAGCGAACGCCTGAACATCGGTATGGAGTACTGGTTTAGAAAGATGGCGGCGATTCGTGCGGGTTACAAATTCCGTTTAGGTGAAGATCGCGCCGATGACGAAGAGGGGATTACGCTCGGTTTGGGGATTCACCTGACACTCGGTAAGAGGTTGCTTGCTCTCGACTATGCTTTTGCCGATTTCGGACGGTTACAGCAGGCACATCGCGTCAGTTTAGGTTTACAGTTCTAAAGGCAACAAACATGGCAAACAAACCGAACGTAGTTTATCTCCTTGCAGATCAGATTCGTGCGTGTTCACTCCCAGCATACGGCGATACACAGATCGCAACCCCGAACATAGATCGGCTTGCACAAGAAGGCACCGTCTTTTCAAACGCGATCGCCACTGCACCCGTCTGTACGCCCTACCGCTCCATGCTACTCACCGGACGGCATCCACAGACAACCGGACACCTCATCAACTTCGTCAAAACCCGACACGATGAAATCGGACTCGGCGACGTTTTCAACCGAAACGGCTACCGAACGGCATGGGTCGGCAAATGGCATCTCCACACGGGTTCATTCCCAGAGATCGGCGGACGCGATTATGTCCCCGAAGGACGCGACCGCCTCGGATTCCAACACTGGCGCGGCTATAACTTCCACACCGACTATTTCAACGGCACTGTGAATCTCGACCAAGACTGGCGGAACGAAAGATGGGAGGGTTACGAAACTGATGCGCTGAACCGATACGCCTTCCAGTTTATGGATGACATGAACGATGAGACCCCGTTTTGTCTGTTTATCTCTCCGCACCAAGCGCACTCAACACCCTACGAATTTGCGCCACAAGAATACTATGACCGACTGCCCGCTGAACTCCAACTCCCGGAAAACGTTCCAGATTCGGTTCGCGAACAATCATTAAATATCTACCGACACTACCTCGCTATGGTATTAACTGTGGACGATATGCTTGGGGAATTGATGGCGTATCTTGAAAGGACGGGGCGCGTTGAGAACACGCTGCTGGTCTTCGGCTCCGACCATGGTACACAGGGCGGCGCACAAGGTATCAATTTCTGGGCGAAACGAGAACCTTACGAGGAATCCATCAAAGTGCCACTCATCATGCGGCTGCCCGGTGTTTTTGATGGAAACAACCGCACCTGCAACACACTCACATCCCCCGTAGACCTGTTTCCATCGCTCTGTGGGTTATGCGGCATTCAGCCACCCCGAACCGTTGAAGGCTACGACCTCTCCGCATCTTGGCGCGGCGAAACCGATGCCTTTGAACAGGAATCCGTCCTGACGATGAACTTCGGCGCAACCTACGACTATCTCGTGGATGGCAACGAGTGGCGCGGTGTCCGCACCAAAACGCACAGTTACGCACGTTGGCTCGACGGTAAACGGATGTTGTATGACGTAGCAGCAGATCCGCTGCAGATGAACAACCTGATTGACAACCCCGAAGCGGACGCGTTAGCAGACGAGATGGAGACCACCCTCACAACTCTGATGGCTACCCGAAACGATAAACTCCAACCCGCCACAAGTTACACCGACTGGTATGACGCGCAACGCCGCATTGTCCGTAACGCCCACGGTCCGCTTGGCAACCCAGAAGACGAACCCGATTGGTCCCTACTAAAAAGATAAGCATTTGTACTATGGTAGGCGAGGTTTCCTAACCTCGCCGATGCAGAGTGTATAAGTAATTTCAAATCTACGATTAATAGATCTGCTTTAGAGAACCAGAAAAATCGCAAAGTATACCCGAATCTACACCCGCCCTAAAAAAAGAAAGGAAAAACATGACACAACCCAACATCATCCAAACTATCCTCAAAGACAGCAATTACCACCTTGACCTGTTCAATACATCCGAAATTCAGGATTTACAATCAAAGATAGAAGGCAGCGAAAAACCCTTCATCTACTGCCCAATTAGGCGGAAGCCAATCCAACTAAAACCCGAAGAACTCATCCGCCAACTCTACGCCGCCCGACTCCTGAACCAATATCGCTATCCAAAAGAACGCGTTCGGTTTGAACACCCCGTCAACTTCGGTAGAGAAAGAAAACGCGCCGATATTGTTATCCTTGACAAAGACAGAGAGGATACCCCGTATATCATCATTGAGGTAAAAAAACCGAAACTCCAAGACGGGAAAGACCAACTCCGTTCTTATTGCAATGCGACTGGCGCGCCGATTGCCGTATGGACAAACGGACAGCAAATCTCACACTACCACCGTAAAGACCCGAATTACTTTGAAGAAATTACCGATATTCCCAACGCAGATCAAACCCTTGCCGACATTCTCAACGAACGTTTTACGCTCAAAGACCTCATCCTCAAAGACAAACTCGCAGCCGAGCGGAAATCGCTAAAGGACATCATCTTGGAATTAGAGGATGAAGTCCTCGCCAATGCGGGTGTCGATGTTTTTGAGGAGGTTTTCAAACTCATCTTTACCAAACTCTATGACGAATTCAAGAGTCAAGACGACAAGATGTTTATCAACCGTCTCTTACGGCAAAGTATCAACACTGCTATACAAGAGACAGATCAAGATTACGAGGTCGAGCATCCAGATTACGAAATACTTAAGAAAGCCGTTGAAGCCATCCCGGACGATGATTTTCGGTCTATGGAGTTTCGGAACACAGGGCAAACCGATAGCGAACTGAAGACTAAAATTCAGCGGCTTTTTGACGATGCAAAAGACCAGTGGAAAGGCGTTTTCCCGGAATATTCAACAACATTTGAGCTGTCAGATAGCCATCTCTCCGTCTGCGTCTCAAGTTTGCAGGATGTCAAACTCTTTAACTCTAATTTACAGATTGTTGACGAGGCATTTGAATATCTTGTGAGTAAGTCTGCGAAAGGCGAAAAGGGGCAATACTTCACGCCGCGACACGTCATTGATATGTGCGTGAAAATGCTCAACCCGAAACGCGGTGAGTATATGATTGACACCGCCGCTGGCAGCTGCGGTTTCCCAGTACACACCTTTTTTCAAGTTACCGGTTCACCTTTCACCAACGCAGAAATGACGGCACCTGACAAACAGTATGTCCGCGATAATATATTCGGTATTGATTTTGACGAAAAGACGGTACGGGTGGCAAGAACACTCAATCTAATTGCAGGGGATGGTGAGTCCAACGTCTTACATCTCAACACACTTGATTACCAACGCTGGAGTGACAGGGCTGAAAAAGATAGAATATGGATAATGACATACGGTAGAGGTTTTGATCGACTCAAAGCGTTAAGAGCGGAACCTGCGGAAAACAGGCTTTTTAACTTCGACATCTTGATGGCAAATCCACCGTTTGCTGGCGACATCAAGGAACGCCGCATCCTTCACCAATACAAACTCGGTTTTAAAGGAAATGGTAAACCACAGAGCAAAGTCGGACGCGATATCCTGTTTATTGAGCGTAACCTCGACTTCCTCAAACCGGGTGGACGTATGGCGATTGTCCTCCCACAAGGTAGGTTCAACAACACGTCTGATAAATATATTCGCGATTTTATAGCGGAGCATGCGCGCGTTTTAGCAGTGGTTGGCTTGCACGGTAATACTTTCAAACCTCACACCGGCACCAACACAAGCGTTCTATTTGTGCAAAAGTGGAACGATGATCCATCTAAAGGTCCCCTCTGCTCCAGAGTAGACGACTACCCAACTTTTTTTGCGGTGAGCGAAAAAGGTGGCAAGGATAACTCCGGTGACTACATTTTTCTCGAAAATAGCAATGGACAACACAAGTTAGACGAAAACGGGCATCTGATTGTCAACCACGACCTACATAACCACAACGGAGAATTACCCGCGGGAATTGCTGAACAATTTAT
>JAAXHL010000182.1 GCA_012270865.1 Candidatus Poribacteria bacterium
TGAAAGTAAGAAGAAAGAAGGTCTTGAAAAAAGAGTGTAGATTTGCTAATCTTATGACGCATGAGATGTCCTCCTGATGTTGACTCAAAAGTGGTTTTCTGAGTCATTAGGATGCCATCTCATGCTCTAAAAATCAAGAAACTTTTTCAAAACAAACGCATTTTCATACGGCTATACCTACGATCTATTGATGATTACTGACTCCTTGATAGATTTGAGAAATATCAGTTATTATATTTCTCGTAGTCTAAACTAAACTGTAGTTGACTTTCCTGCATAATTACCTCCATAATTTTACGCGATAAGTAGTTTTGGGCTTGAAAATTATTGAGTTAGGTCACAATTTTACCTATCTGATCACGTAGAGCATCAGTTTGATTCTGAGCTGCCCATTTGTGACGTATGACTTGCTCAACTTGTTTGCTGACATGAGCAATTTCTTTTGGGTCAGTATGGACAGGCAATACGAGGTTTTTCCACCTTTCATAGATAGTAGGAAGTGTTGTATCTACAAACACATAATCATCAATTTGGTCTTGAACCAATTGAGAAGATAATAAGCCAAGTAAATAAAAAGGTGTAAGACCATATTTATTAGCCATATTAATTACACGTAATGTTAAAAGTTCAGTCGTAAGAAGAACACGTTCGTCACGAGGAGAAGCCATAGCTACTGTGCCAATACGATAACTGCCTCGCCGGACAAAAATAATATCGCCTTCTTTTGGGGTTCTTTTTTTTCCCAACTTTTCGAGATAAACATTTTCAGGAATACCTGTAACAGGATTTCTATACATTTCCCAATTTACTATATCACTCACGCGGATATATGGAATATCCCCCATGCCTTTTTCGTGAGATGGAGGTGATCCGTGACCATTCCATGCATCTATTACTTTTTCCTCTAAAAGTTGTTTAAGAGATACTGGAACACGCCCCATTGGCATGTCAGGCGGATTTTGAACTGCGCGATAGTATCGCGGAACTAATATATCTGGATTGAATTCTGACAGGTGTACAGAAAAAACGTGCTTATTCTGTGGATTATCTGGCATGTCGAGTTCTTCCAAAACTTTCGCCAAATCGTCCCATAGTATTTTTGTGCCATACCGATACAGTGGTTTTCCATTATGGTCATGTCCTACTTCTTTCGGTGTTGCCATGATAATATGATGTTGTTGTGGAACCCCCTTTTTTAACACTAATAAACATGTTTTAGCATTACAATAAGGACGAAAAGCGTTATGCGGTAAATCAATAACTGCAATCAAATTATTTCCTTCAAGAAAATACTGCCTTATATACGCTTTCGATGGAGCATGAAATACTGTCTCTGGGAGCACAATGCATAAAGTGCCACCGACCTTGAGCATATCTAAACATCTCTCTATAAATAAAACATACGGGTCGCGCTTCCCCGATTTGTTCCCCTTTATCCATGTGCCAAGTTGTTTATTTTGTTTCCAATTATAACCAAGATCAAAACTGGCAGCTTCTTTGGCAGGAATTTTCGTTTTAGTCGAAAAGGGAGGATTCGTCAATATAGTGTCAAATTGCTCAAATACATTCTCTGTCACAAAATGTTTTGAAGCATCACCAACAAACTGACTTGCTGTATGCAAAGAATTTTGATGACATATATTGCTGCGTCCATCACCAGTAATTGCCATGTGCCTTGGCAATCTTGACTAAATCGAGGTCCTTATCTATACCAAACAAAGACTGTGCAGCCATCCTTTGTTGACTCTCTTTCAGTGTTGGTGATCCCCTCCACTTGGGGTCTTTTTCCATTTTGCCCCATATATGTCTCATAGCGGTCACAAGAAAACCACCTGAGCCACAAGCAGGGTCACATACCGTATGATTTGGATGGGGATCGGCAAGTTTCACAGCAATATGGACAACACCTCTCGGTGTGAAAAATTCACCCTTTTCACCTACGAACTGAGACTCTGAAAACACCTCAAAGGCATCACCAACAACATCAGTATCCGTTTTTAATAAACTTCCATGTTGTAATTGTCCAACAACCCATGCTATAGACGAATCGTCTAATGTGATTTTATCTTGCTGTGTGAATATATTGTCCCCTTTTAATTCAACAAGGACATCACGGAACAACTTTTTAACTCTATTCGCTATTTTACGCGGAGCCTCGCCAGTTTCTGCTCTGAATTCCGCTGGACGATCAAGATACATCTTTTCATCTTGTATTTTTGAAAAAATGATTTTAATCATCTCTCCACCAAGTCTTTCTCTGCGAGTTATATTTGCATTTGCGTAGAGAGAGTTTAGAATACGGTTAAAAGCTTGTTTCAAGTCATCTCTGCCAAAGGGTTTAAGATCGCTTTTTTTCAATCTACCAATATCTGCAAGAGATTGTCCTCGGATGGGTATATTGTGTAAGTGGTCATCTAAAATTTTCGTCCCTTGTCGGCAGACATAAACAATATCTTTTCCATTCGTCCAAAACCCCCAGGTTGCTGATGTGGCTGTCATATAAGACTTGAGCTGTTCTATGCCATCAGTTCGCTCAGGTCTTTTCACTTCTACAATACCAACAATATCTTTAGCTGGATCACGTCCTTCGCCGTTATAAACAACAATATCTGCTTTATCAGGATAGTAACCCGTTCCACGAGGAATCCTAACCTCAATATCAATTTCAGTTTTGTAATAGCCATAATCTTCAACAAGAATACGCTCATATACTTGTCGGACATCTTCTTCAGGTGTTACTCTAACAGAATAACCTGTTGCATAGTCTTTGATATATTTGCTGTCAACAGCATTCATATTTAGCTCCCAATAAAACTTTCAAGTTAAAATGTTCATAATCCCATAGATTGCGTTAAAAACTTCCAAAAGATACTATCCTCGTTGCGATAGTTATAGACATAATAGCGTTCTGCAACATAGAACGGTGTATAGCCAGTCGAGTAGTGGCAGTGTCTATACCACGCCCGTTTCAATGGCGACCATAACCCTTCAATTGTGTTTGTATGCCTACCACCATCGATGTATGCACTATTAGGATAAGAGATGTGGTTACAAGCCTCATGTGCCTTGGTTGAAGATAGGTCAAAATTGGAACCCTCATTATGTGTTTCTACTCTGCTCGGATGATTCGCCATGTATCCGCTTCGCTCGCGAAGACCAACGTCACTTTTCCAGATGTCTGTTTAACCTGTCCATCCGCCTTCGTAACATATTGCAATGTATAACCTCCGGTTACGATTGCGGTGTCGTCAACGATATTCGGGTGTATGTCGATGTCGGTCAGTGTCATGTCAATCTGATGATACATTTCAAAGAATTGCGCTGCCTTGGTTTGAACGTCTTGATATGTGCGTCCGTTCGATAGGTAAGTCTCTGAGAAACAAGACATAACCTGTGTCAAGTCAGCCATATCATATCCGAGTTCATAACGGTTTAAGACGCGCTGGATAGTCTCCTTGATTGTGGGTTCCGCCTGATCTTTATTGGCTTGTGTTTCGGGTGGCACAGCATGTCCGATGGATTCGGGAGGGATGCCTTGTACAATCTGTTTAAGCGTATGGACTTCTGGTGCCGGATACCCCCAAACTTCGAGTTCCATGACGCGTGCGATGCCTTCTACATCGTACACGGGTCGTCTGCCTGCCATGTGTTGATAGTTTCGGACGGTATCGTTTGAGGAGACGGGGACAAGTCTTATTTTACTTGCGATTAGACGGTCGCGGACTTCATGTACTCGCTTCCCTTTGGTGTTATTTCGCGCCGTATACTGTTTATCTCTTGTATCGCCCGACTGTATAAGCCCCCAACCGGTGCCGTGCCAATACTCGATTCGGTAGTCCTTTAACCCGAATTGCGGTGCGGGATATTTTTCGGAGTCAATCGTCCAGACAACGATCTTGCGAATGTCAACAGGTTTAACGAGTGTTACGGACACGTAAGGTCGCTTGTTCAGGTCTGAAGTGCGGAGGTGTTCTAAACTGCACCCCCACCCGCTGCCTTCGTCCCACGTTTCGGAGGTGGTGTCGCCGTCAATGACCTCTTCGGCGCGGTGATTTGGAACAGATTGTGAAGCATCTGCCGTGGCACCGTTTCGGCTGAGTGCGAAATTGATGAAAGGTGGCGGTGGCTCTAAAAGATGTTCCTGTAAAGTTTGCGATTTGCAACCGGTGATTGAAAGTAAAAGTATCAGATATACAATATATACACGAAGCATCGTTAACCTCCTTTAAGCAGATAGTTGTCATAACCCCCGCATTTGTAAGCATTCATACAGCGATCGCTTTGCGCACACATTCCTGCACAGCTTTCCAGTCTGAACCGGTCGCCTTTTGATCCCTGTAACTCCTGGGAAATCAGCAATAATCACATCTCCAGATTTCAGGGTGTCCATTCATCCCACTCCTTATCGCCTTCAGTATCCCACCAATCTGTTGATTCAATACAAGAAGAGACAATAGCAAGCTTACTTGCTTCACTAAGGAAATCTTCGTCAGAAGACCAGTACGTGTTTAATACATCAACGAGAACATTTTCTACTTGCACGCCTTGTATTTTGGCAACTTGTTGGGCACGCTGATATACGGCGTTAGGAATATCAAGTGTAACTTGGTGTCCCATTGTGATAACTCCTTATTTTAATTTCAGTGAAGGTTGTGAGTGGTTTTAATTGTTATATCATCTATCGTAATACTGCCAGTCGTCCAAGTAGTTGTGCGGTCTGTTCGCCGGCGACAGCGCGGATTCTGTAAAAATAGACACCGTTGGCGAGCAACACACCGTCGTCATCTCGTGCATCCCAGACAGATTCGTTGTACCCCTCGTTTCCAGAAGCCTCTGTCAGCACCTTGACCTTCCGCCCAGATGTGGTATAGATTGTTATAGAGACTTCATCTGCATCGAGTGATAACTGATAGGTAAAAGTTGTCTCCCGCTTCAACGGATTCGGATAGTTATGAGCGTCCCAAATCTGGAAAGGTGTTTCCTCTGGTGAAAAGTCCGTATCGTGCTTTTGGAGTGTCCGATAATCGAAATCTGTTAGCCAAGCGACTTCTGCGTTTAGCGTGTTCAACAACTCCGCCTCAATCGTTTGATGCGAATATCCAAAAAGTGGGATATACTCTTTAATCGCTTTGATATGCGGTTGTATTGACTTTGAGAACTCTGTT
Source organism: Candidatus Poribacteria bacterium (assembly GCA_012270865.1). Lineage (GTDB taxonomy): Bacteria > Poribacteria > WGA-4E > WGA-4E > WGA-3G > WGA-3G. The sequence goes on from JAAXHL010000182.1 coordinate 5,166, forward strand.
GCGCTGATAATTTTGGCACGGATTGCCTCTCCTGTTTCCGGTTCATAACCGAGTATGATTGCTTCTATTAATTTGGAGCGGCTCTGAAATAAGAGTACCCATAACGCCATGAGATGAACTGCGTCGTTTAAATCTTCGGCAGCCTCAAGATCGAACGGGTCTGCGATTTCGGATGCTATTCTAATCTCATTAGCGGCTTGCTGTTGCGGTGCCAAGAGTGCGGTAAAGCGGTTTGAGGCATAGGTAGCGATCTTTAATTCGGGGATAGCCAATGTATCCTCTACAGCGCGCTGTCCAATGAGTGTCCAGAATCGCGTTGCGAGTCCTGCGGAGCCGCTTCCATAAGTGCCGCCTACGGTTAGGGAATTTGCGTAGTCTAAAAAATAATTCGCCATGTTCCATCCGTTTACGCGTAGCGCGTTCAATATCTGTGGTGCTGCTTCGTCTCCGTATCGTGCTGTTAGTTCATTAAGAAGCAGTTGAAAATAGTCGAGTTCAATGTCCCAATTGAGGCGTGCGCTGACGAGTCTATCCAGGTAGCCTAATCCCTGTGTCGCGCCTTGAACGGTGAATCCACCCAATCCGATAACTTCGGGGTTGTTAGCGAGGTTCCGGACACCTTGTACGAATAGGTCACTCTCGATCATCCAGAACGGCATCACCTCTTCGACTTCATGCGATAAGACGATGTAGCGGTGTCCAATCTCACCGAGTGCCTTGATTTGTGCGATAGGTACGCCCGCGTCCGCGATCGGTTCACCGTCTGCCCCCCATTTCCGCGAGAAAATAGTATGCTTCGGTAGTTGACGTGCGTAGACCCCTGCAGCGTCTTTTAGCCAACTGCTGTCGTATCCAGAGATATAGAATTTGAAATCCAGACGGATCTCCTGTGCAGCACTAATGATGGTAAAATAGACATCCCATAGTTTTGCTTGTCCCTGTTCTGTTCTGTCGCCACAATCTGGGCAATTGCATGCGCGCGTTTCGTGTCCCCACGATCTGAGATGGAACCCCGCGAGCGTCGGATAGGTACGTACAATCGCCTGAACGAGTTCCTTTGTAAGCGTATGAAATTCGGGTTTTGACCAGCAGAACGGTCGATAAGACACCTCGTTCCGAGATGCCCCGTAAAGTACTGTCGGTCCGAGGACATCGGGCCGCTGCTGGATCAGTGCCTCTGTCGGTTCTCCTGTCACGTACATGAAGAGATAAGCATCAATACCGCGCCGTTTGAGTGCATTAAACCGGTTTTGGAGTGTTGCGATGCGCTCCCGTCGTTGTGCTATCGGTTCATCTTGCAACGGTTCAAATGCGGGTGTATCCACATATTTGAACGCGGTTCCGAGTCCATCTTCGATCCCTGTGCCGGTCCAAACGCCTTCGCCACCACTCATGTTGATACGATGCCGAGCGAGCCAATCTGGGTCTTCTATCTCTAACACGGCGCGCACGGGATAAAATGGGGCGGATGTCTCATCTATAAACGGTACGAGCAGTGCCTTCGCTTCGGCAACTGCAACCCCCGGATACACAGGTGTTAAACCGGTTAGTGCTGTGATACATCTCTCAATGAAGGCATAAGCACCGTAGATAACGCCTCGTTCGGTGTGTGCTGTTACAACGATAACGATTTCAGTGCCGACCTCAACAGTTTTGATACGATAGCCTTCATCTCCAAGTTCTTCTCCGAGCGTGAGTTCTACATTGGCTTGTAGTCCAGCGATTGTCGGGTTTGATTTCGGTGTGCCTAATACAATCACCGTCGCTGTTTCTGTCTGTTGTCTATTGGTTCGGATGTCGAGTTTAGCACCTGTGAATTGCTCAATAAAGTTCTGGATTTCCTCAGCAGCGAACTGTTCCTGTTCTGTGGCGTTTGCTCCAATTTGGATGGTTGCTCTCGGTTCACCGGAGACTGCGATCGGGATTTCATTACTTTTTGCTGGTGTGACGAATGTCGCAATACTGAGAGCGATAATAAATAGGCAAATACCTCTTTTATTTTTTATTAGGCTTAGAGACAGCGGACGGCGCGTTTTAATGGACATGTTTATCTTCAAATCCCTGAAAGAAGTAGATCGCGCAAAAGGTCAACACGAATCCGATGACAAATAGTATTTTCGCGAGTCGGTTCAAGTTCGCCTTTTGAGCGGTATATTTACCACGGAACCCGTCCATAACGACGTGTAACAGTGTGCCTACGGCGAATGCTGTTACGTAATCTGTGAGTTCTGCGAAAACGCCGCGAAGTAGTTGCTCCCCGATTATCGCGCCTACTACGGGTCCAATTATCAGTGGTGTTAACCGCGCCAATGCTTTAGTAAATATCTGATCCCGGAGGAGCGCGACGGTGATAAGCGTCCCGACTGGCAGGCGATGTATCAATATACCGAAAGCGAGAGCAATGCCGAGTTCGCCTTCTCTCGCTGCGATGACCAAATTGAATCCATCGGCGAGTGAGTGTATCGCTAAACCGAGGACTGTTAAATGAACACTCCATCTGTGTTCTCGGTTATCTATGTGCCTTTCGTTTGCATCGGGTATCCGATGCGTGGTGAGGTATTCCACACCGGAGATAAGGAGGAACCCTACCCACATGACAAGGATTGTGGCGTAACCTACTTCCGTGTAGAGGTGGATCATCATTACCAAAACGATGCCGAGTACTGCACCGGCGGTCAATCCGAAAATGTTGCCAAAATGTTTTGGTTGTGCTTTGGATACAAAGGCGATTCCTGCACCGAGTGGAATCGTCACGACCGCAATTGCCAGATAAAGTGTAAGCATGTAATAAATATAGCAAAATTCGGATTGTATTGCAATGTAAATTAAAGGTGAGTTCCGTATTTGTAGTGCAAAGCATTTTTAATTTTTGAATTGACCGGTTTGTGTATTAATGTTATAATATATTTTCACTGTTATGCGAATTGACATAAATTAACTCAGGGCGGGTTGTATCTTCATTTTTTTATAAAGGATAGGTGCGAATGTTAGAAAAAATCTTTGATGTTATTATCGGTTTTATGCTCAATAGGGACTTGGAAAAGGAGATGGGCGGTCGGCAGAAACTTTTTAAAGGGAGGATCGCTGAGATTCCTTCAAAAATCTTTGATCGGTTCGTCGATTTTATTGTTGGAACTCGGTACTCTTATTACTTGGAGATGCGGCGGAATATGCTCGAAGGCGGCGCGGTTGAGATTCCTTCAAATATCTTTGATTGGAAGGCACTTGAACGCACGAGTGGCTATCTACGTCTCTATATGGAAGATTTCTATGAGCGGTTTATGGAACACTATGACGGTAATTTTCCTGATGAAGATTTTAAAGACTGGTTCCGTTATTTTCATATCGAGCGTCCTGAACAAGAGTCGAACAAGAAATCTATTTCTGAGGCACTGCTCGCGGACGATTTACCGAGAGTTTAAGTTAAGGATAGCCTGCTGAGATGTTGGGTGTAGGAAGCGTTCAGATCGGCATCTCATCATAAGTTTTGCCATCCAACTCCCTGCCTGTTTTCGATTTCCGTTTGCCACCCCACTGTTTGAAGAAAAAACGTACGTTGGCATCCGCGCATTGATCGCGTATATCAATGACCCATTTTTTCTTCATCTCACGCGCGCCAGGACCGGACTCGCCTCCTACAATGACCCAATCTATTCCATCTAATTTTAAGTTTGGAAGCGGACCGAGCAACGGTTCAAGTGAGAGGAACTTGATATGCGCGTCGGTTTTTTGGAGCGCGTCAATCCGCTCTGTCACGCGTTTATCTTCGACGCTAACGCCCATCCAGATGTTTGATGCCCACGGCAATTCTGTATTGAATTTTAAGAGTTGTTCTGCTCGTTTTGTCAGGACCTGGAATTGATGCCAATGTGCCTCTTTCATCACAGTAAAGACTTCTTGGATGTAGGACAATTCAATCTTTTCATGAAAAAGATCACTCATAGAGTTGACGAAAATTCGGCGCGGTTTTTTCCATTTAAGGGGTGCGTTTAGCAGTTCTCGAACAATTTGGATTTCTTGCGTCCATCGCGGTCCTGCTTTGGTGTTTTCAGCCAAGCCTTCGTACGCCATGCCTTCGCCTGAAAACCGTGCTGCGATCCGTTCCGCGTAACAGAACCGGCAGCCTTCCGAGACACGGGTACAGCCGCGGACAGGGTTCCATGTTGATTCAGTCCACTCAATTTTTGAGGATTGGGTTGCCATTTTGTTTGTTCCTTATGGAATTCTAATCCTTCTAGCGTAAATTCCCTTCACGCAGCTGTTTTAATAGAACATGTTCCGCTATCCTAACAGCGATTGGTGCTCCCTTCGGGTTTCCAGCTGCAAAGCACAATAGGTACAATGGGACATTTTTTGAATTGCGTAGGGAAAGTGGATTAGCGGCTACACCTGCAAATGTTTCTTGTAGTCGCTCCATGATATATTGTTCTATTTCAAAAAAAATATCACCAGTTTTTTCCCACTGCTCATCCTCATCGAATATTGGAATTCGTTGAGCTAGTCTATAGAATACCTCAAACCACTGTTCATTGCCAAAGAACAGATTAAGTTTCTCTCGTATAGATGGACGAATTTCTCCATTCCTTTTAAGCAAGCGATTTACAGTGCCAATTGGAAAGAGTAGCCATAAGTCAATAGCTTTGGTTTGAGCAATAGATTCAATAGTTTTCCACTCTACCTGCATTCCATACGGATCAAGAAACACTAAAGCGCGGTGGGCACGCCAATTTTTCCCACATAAATTTTTTAAATACTCATTCGCTTCTTCATTTTCGCATTCAATCATATTTTCTGAGAATTCCGGTTTGAGTAAGTATTCTTGCTTGAGTCTCTCTAGTTCAGCGTGCCTGTCAATATCTTTTTCTATAAAAATATATTTCATAAAAGGTGGTTTCACTTCTAAGGCGTTTCGTGCTGAACCATCTCGAAAACTTATCACTTCAGGAGATACGAGGTCAGGAAACAGAAGTTCATCTGTATCTTCATCGACTTCCATTTCACGGTATCCGGTACCAGCGAAAGCATCAATGTAAGCAAAATTGAACGATTGATTGTTCATAATCTTTGTATATTCATGCAAATAATTGCTTACACAATCCAGTTTTTGCTCTGTCCAGTTTCCACCAAATCTATGTCCACGGTTATTCATCTTCACCATCCATTATTAAGTATGATAATTATTACTATATTTAATTATATCAATTTTTGTTAGGGGATGTCAAGTTAATTTTTAACGTTTTTCACTTATTAACCTAAAGTTTGGACAATTTACGTAGGTTGGGTTGAGCGGTAAAACTCAGGGACCTTGTGGTGCTACCGAAACCACTGTTCGCCAAGAATCGCTTCATCGAAATAGGGACAGCGAAACCCAACAAATACACCGCTTTGAGAAAAAAATCGTTGGGTTTCTCTCGGCTTTGGGACATTCAGGGATTCCGAGGTCCCCGAAGTTTCTTGCTCTGTTGGTTTTTTCGGAGGTATCCGTTCAACCCAACCTACGGTGCGTGCTCTAAAAATGGAACATCGATCTCACAAAAATTGTCCAAACTACAGTTATTAACGTGAGTTTGAAAATAAATGTCGAAAGCGATCCGTGTGTGCGGGTGTCTGCTTGAGATGCCGCCCCTACGGGGCTAAAAGTGTGGGGTTGCGATTTTGCTACAAAGATTCCGCCCCTACGGGGCTAAAGAGGTTTCCTCTCGTAGTCGTTGGCAGATTTCCAACGGATTTATCAAGCTCACGTTTATTATTATTTTCTCATCCAAAAGTAGATGAAACCGATAAGACCCCCTACGATTCCTACGGAATAGAAAGCGTAATAGACCCACATATTCAGCAGGTAGGTTAGAATTGGATGCCGACGAAAATACTGATAGCCAAAATGTTAATAACAAAAGGGAGCCAGGCTCCAACAACTGCACGTTTTTGGACGAATTCTTCGACAAGTGGCAAGCCAGATCGCGGTTTTGGGTAGAAAATGACGTAGTAGAGTAACGTAACGAATCCCGGTAAGACGTAAAGTATCCCTGAAATGCCCCAGATGACAGTGGCAATGCAAAGCATAATAAGTGTACACGGCACAACAATGTAGAGGAGCGCAGTTGCTTGGACACCACGCCATAAGTCTCTCGGTGCTGATAGCGGTGCAAGTGTTAGCATCCATGACGCTTTATAGTGTTCCGAGTACCTGACCGGTAAGATGAAGCAACCGGCAAAGCTTATACCGACAAAGCAGAACATAATAGAGAAACCCGGGCTTAAGCCGACTGCATAAGAATCTTGAATCCACTTGAGAGAAAACGTCTCACCTTGGCTAAAAGCGACGATGATTATAATAATGCCAGCAAACGAACCGATAAGTTGGCGCAAGATGTGTTTATCACGGCACATATATGCAGTGCTGAGACAGAACCCTGCACGGATAGCAGCGTTTCGGAACATGTTCGCAAATAGCGGCGTTTTTACGCGAAATTCAGATTTCTGTTGATTTCCGGATTCCAACAAGTTGGAGAGATATTCCGAATAACTCTGTGCGATACTCCGAAGCGGAACGAATATCAAAAACAGTGTTGAAGCGAAAGCCAACCCTGTTAAAATCAGGTCTCTTACAATATTGGGTCCCTCTATCTCTCCGAATGGGAGCGATACTGCCCCGGCAAACCAGCCGTTCGGAAGTGCGTAGAACCATTTCAGCACCGAGGTTAATTGCTCGATTCCGCCATCTGATAACGAGAGCGGTAAACGCGGCAATAGGATCCATACCACCGGGAAAAGTGCGGGTAATGTAAATTGCGCGTATTGTGCGATATTTCGGAGACTCTTTTTGGTATAAAGTTTCGTCAAATATCCTGCGAAGACTGTCGTCACGCCAATCGTGAAGAAACCGGACATGAAAGCGATAAACAGATAGACAGGCGGGAAAAGGTATAGGAGTTGAGAAGACTCCCGAACATGAATCCAGATACCAGCGACTGCGGGTGGCAAATTCAAGCTGGCTAATAGCAGCATTGTATACGTGAGTATCTGCGTCAGTTTCACGAGGAAATAGGTTCGTGATGATACGGGGGTATGTGCTACAATCGGATAGTTTACGGGACTGATAAGGATATCGAAGTATGGGATCGTCCAAAACCCTATCATCGCCATAGATGTTGTGATGCTGATAAGCGCGTAGGTGTACACATCTAAACGGAGAAACAGCATAGATACAATTGAAAGCCCCATGAGGAAGAAAAGTCCACACGTCACAGCGAGCGATAGGTTGACAAAGCGTTTCCCTTCGAGTGCGCGTTTTTCTACCAATTTTTCTGTTTTTAGCAGCATCTTGTACTGTGCTGGCGAGGCACCGAGCAGCGTTACGATTTTTTCAAGCATTTACAATTTCCTTGATGCATTTTGTTTTAGGAAATGGACGGCACTGATAAGTCCACCTACAACCGTGATACAATAGAAAGCGTAATAGACCTTTATGTTCAGCAGATACGTTAGAAATTGGATGCCGACGAAGACACCGACAACGAAGATACTTAATAGAAAAGGGACAAAAAGTTCGCCTGCTGCCTGATTTTGAACGAGTTCTATGGCGAGTGGCAATCGAGATTGCGGTTTCGGGTAAAGCACGACGAAATTGATTAAAATGATGACGATAGGTAAGACGTAAAATATGCCTAAAATCCCCCAAAAAGCGGTCGCGATACAGAGCATAAGAAGTGTACACGGCACAACCATAAAGATAAAAGCCGTTGCCTGGGCACCTCGCCACAGATCATTGGTTGCGGGGATTGGTGCAAGCGTTAGTATCCACGATGCTTTCCAATGTTCCGAGTATCTAATGGGTGAAATGAAGCAGCCAACGAGACTGATTCCGACGAAATAGGACATCATAGAGAAACCTGGGCTGAATCCAATGGCGAAAGAGTGACGTATCCATCCTTGTTCAAACAAGACTATGAGCATAATGACGCTTCCGAGTGCAGCGAAAAGTTGCTTCAACAGCGTCCTATCGCGGCGCATGTACACAGCACAGAGACAAAAGCTGGCACGGATGGCACTGTTTCGGATCCTTCTCGCAAACAGCGGCGTTTTCACTCGGATTTTAGCCTTTTGCCGACTGCCGGATTCCAAGAGATAAGAGAGATATGTTGAATAACGCTGCGCGATGCTCCGAAGCGGAACGAATACCAAAAACAGCGTTAAAGCGAAAGCCAGTCCTGCTGAAATCAAGAAACGCAGTTCTATTTCTCCAAGCATAAGTGAAACAGTTCCAGCGAACCAACCGTTCGGAAGTACGTGGAGCCATTTCAGAACCGAAGCCAATTGCTCTTTCGAGATATATTTCGATATATATGGTATCAGACGCGAAAGGAGTATCCACGCCACCGGTAAGAGTGCTGGCAATATAAACTGCGCGTATTGTGCGATGCTTCGGGGGAGGCTTTTGTTGTAGAGTCTGGTCAAATATCCAGCGAAAACTGTCATCACACCAATTGTAAAAAAACCGGACATAAAAACGACCGGCACGTAAACAATAGGAAAAAGGAGCCGTAGCGGGGAAAATTCACCTTCATGAACCCAGATACCCCCGATGGCAGGCATCAGGTTCAAACTGCCTAACAATAGAACGGTGTAGGTGCAGACCTGTGTCAACTTCACGAGGAAATAGGTTCTTGATGACACGGGGGTATGTGCTATGACAGGGTAGTTTATCGGTGCGAGAAGAATATCAAAATATGGGACTATCCAGAGGCTTATCATCACCATAGACATCGTGATGCCGATAAGCGAAAAGGTAAATGTGTTCATCGATAAGATAAACGGCATAAATGTGAATAAAACACTGAATATAAAACCGATAACGCAGGTCACAGCGAGCGACATATTGGATAGGTCGTTTCTTCCTTCGAGTGCGCGTTTTTCTACCAATTTTTCTGTTTTTAGCAGCATCTTGTACTGTGCTGGTACTGTGCTGGCGAGGCACCGAGCAGCGTTACGATTTTTTCAAGCATTCGGAGTGTCCTCCATTACAATCCGAATGGCTTCCTCGGTTTTTTCATCAATCCCCGTTGTTTCCGTCAGTTGCGCGAAAATCTCATTAAGTGCTGTCTGATTGGTCTGCTGTCGCAATTCGTCGACCGGTGCATCGGCGATGAGTTTTCCGGCGTTGATAATCATAATGCGTGGGCAGAGCGTCTCGGCGACTTCGAGGATATGCGTGCAATAGAGGATCGTTTTTCCTAAATCGGCGAGCCGTTGTAATAGCGTTTTCATGAAGGTTACTGTTCCGACATCCAGATTGGTGAAGGGTTCGTCTAAAAATAGGACATCGGGGTTGTGCATCAGGGCAGACATAATGATACACTTCTGCCGCATGCCTTGTGAGAAGCCGCTTATCCGTTGGTTTGCCTGCGCTGCCATATCAAAAAGTCTCGCGAGATCTTTTATTTTCTCAACGATGAGACCTTCTTCTAAATGATAGAGTCTGCCGATTAACTGGAGGTGCTCTACTAAGGTGAGGTGTTCGTAGAGTTGTGCTTCTTCAGGCACGTATCCGATGTGTCGTTTTAGGTCGAGAAGTTCGGTTTCGGCGTTGTATCCTGCCACTGAGATTTCGCCGGATGTCGGTTGCAGCAGACCGACGAGCATTTTAAGGGTTGTACTTTTCCCCGCACCGTTGGGACCGAGATAGCCGACGATTTCACCTTGTTGGACTTCAAAACTAATATCGTCTACTGCTGTGTTTTGTCCATATTTTTTCGTGAGATTTGAAACCTGAATCATATTTTTCTTTGTCCTTGTAATTTAAACGTGAGTTTGATAAACGTTGGACTTATGTAGCGTCCACTGTTAATTTGCGCTGTATACACCACAAACTAACAGTTTGTGCTACGATACACGGTTCTGTGATGTGAAAATAGACCTTGCAACACATCCGAAATGATTAATCAAACTGCAGGGTTATTTAGTTTTAGTTAAATTATCGGATTTCAAAGATATTTGATTTTCCTTTTCAGTCCCGGTGCGGTTAGAAACCGCACCTACCGGGCCTGGGTGTCTAAAATTGGAGGAAAAACCGAAAACTAAATCGTCCTGAATCAAACTGGCGTTAGAGTAGACATCCATTTCAATTTATGATAACATATTTAGACATTTCTATCACCCCGATTTCTTATTAAGAAAAAAGGAGCAACATAATGGAATTCGTCGAGTTAACAGAAGCACAACGGCAGGAGTTTGAAGAGAACGGATACTTCATCGTGCGCTCAGTACTTGATGATGAGATGATTGATCGCTTGCTGGAAGCAGGGGACCGTTTAATGGCATCGCTGAACCTCAATGGCGGCCATTATGGACACAGACGAGATGGCTTGGTGCAAGAACCCGCCTTCGCCGAGCTTGTATCGCAGACGAAAGCGATACCCTTGGTGATTCAACTTCTCGGCACGAATCTCCACATTACGAATACTGCGCTCCTCTACAAGCATCCGCAACCGCACGAACTCCCAGAGCAGCGCGGCTGGCACCGAGATGCCGGTGTGCATTTGGATCTCGGACATAAGGATTGCCCGCGCGTTGGGTTGAAGGTGGCTTACTGCTTAACGGACTGTGATGTACCGAATTCCGGTGCGACGCTGTTTATTCCGAAGAGCCATAAGTCTGGGGTCCCCTTGGGAATCCCCGAAGGTGAGATTGATCCGATTGAACCGTACGATGAGCCGTTACTCCGGGCAGGGGACGCGTATTTCTTTGAAAGCCGTATCTACCATACGACCGGACTTAACTTTACGGATAAAACCGCTAAGATTGTCATCTACGGCTACCATTACGCGTGGCTGAAGCCGGAAGGCTATCTGTCATATTACAACGACAAACAACAGCCCGACGAAGATGTGTTAGCACTCGTCGATGACTTGGGGAAACAGTTTCTCGGTGGTGGCGGTGGTGCAGCGGCACAATGGGCAGCGGAACATAATCTGGCGTTAGAACAAGCACCACACAGCGTGACAATCTAACTGGTCTCAATCTTCTTTTGTAGGACTTACGCAGCCCCTCACTGCAGTGAGTTATACGTCCGTTATCATGGAAAAATGCGTAAGTCCTGTTTTGTTATAGTAAAATCCGAAAATAAATGAACACTTGTCCGAAGATAACCCCCCTAACCCCCCTTATCAGGGGGGAATAAGATGGGAATTACTTCGATTTGATGTGTTTAAATAATTATGGGCTTTGCTATAAAACCCGTAGAATGCCCGCGCATTTTCTGCCATAATCTTGCGTTTGAGGGTCGGCGAGAGGTTTTTCGGGAGTGCCTGATCCGGGGAATCGAAGTCCCAATGCGGGTAGTCGGTTGCGAACATTAACTTGTCGTCTAAACTAAGCTGCGCGAGGAGTTGATCGAAGTATTCTTGTTTTGGAGGTTCTTCGATCGGTTGTGTGGTAATCCAGAAGTGTTCTCGGATGTATTCGGAGGGTAACCGTTTCAGTTCGGGGACTTCATCGCGTAGTTTTTTCCACGAGCGGTCGAGTCGCCACATCAACGGCGGTAGCCAAGCGAAGCCGCCTTCAATCAGAGCAACTTTGAGTGTCGGGAATTGTTCAAAGACACCTTCGCAGACGAGGCTGGTTACTTGTGTCTGGAACGCCTGCGTCATTCCGGCGTGGTCTTCGATGTAGTGTGAGGGTCTGCCGACGGCGGTAATTGGTCCTACACCGACACCGGTGAAGTGGATACCGATGGGGAGGTCGTGCTGTACGGCTGCTTCGTACATCTTCCAATACTTGCGTCGTCCCAAGGGTTCCATCGTCCTTGCAAGTAGTAGGATTTGTACAAATCCCGGGTGATCTGCAAGTCGGTTGATTTCAGCGGTGGTGAATTCTGCGTCATCACATGCGACGATCATAGAGGCACGGAGTCTCGGTTCTTTTTCGAGCCATTCTTCGATTTGCCAGTCGTTCACGGCGGTTGCCCACGCTGCGGCGTAAGCGAGGTTCGGCATCTCACAGACGGGTGTCAAGCAGTTGAGGATACCGTATTCGATATTGAATGCGTCCAGGAGTTGTTCGCGTAGGAAGTCGAGATCGGAGCCTGGTCTATGTCCGGAGGGTGTCCATGCGTCGTATCTTGCACCGAAGGGGTGTGCGCGCGGGATGTATGCGCCGACACGGTCGGTTGTGCCGACCATACCGTGATGTTTCCGCCAACGCTCGGAGAGATAGGGGTATAGTACCGTCTCGGATGCGAGGGTGTTGTGGATATCGCAGTCGATGATTGATGGTTTTTGGTGTTTTTCGCGTGTTTTCGTTTTTGGCATCTTTATGTCCTTGTAGAGAATATAAAGTTTAGCAAATAAACACAAATAATATCTCAGACAACCTTATGATTTTTCAATTATTTCTACCTTCAGAGATTCATGAAGTTTTGTGGCAATTTCCTCAAGAAGTCTTTTTTTTGTTTTTGTATCGGTATTAGTCATTATATAATACCGACCAGACTTGCGTTGATCATATTTGGAGTGTTTAGAGGTTGATATGAGGGGAATGCCGTTTACCCGACGTTCAAGATTTCGTACCCGATCTATCCCTAATTTTTCAATTGCTTCAGAGAAAGTAGTTGCTGAAACCTTATGGTTAATTATTTCTCCGTTGGGCATAGTAACAAGAAGTCCTTTATTCCGTAGATCCTCTCGACCATTTTCCAATTCAGTTCCGATTTTTAGACTTTTCAGAAAATCTAACACCTGTTCATCAGTAGGTTTGTACCCACATAGGCTCTCGGTTTTTTCTGCCACGGCATGTAGTAAAAACTCATCTGCCTCCTCCAACAATTTACCCCACGCTTCTGGTAACCGTGTTGCGACCTGTCTTTGCTGAACGACCTTCTCATAGTCCTTCTTGATTGCCTCAACAGCTTCGCCCGTATGTATTGATTCGTAGTTCAGGTACCTGTTAAATATCTCGGCATTTTCCGCACTCTCTCCTGTGATGAGATCCAACTCACAGACCTTCCGTTCTGCCCATGTTCCTTCTCCCGTTGGGTGAAAAAATTGCCATTCCCGACCATCGGTGAGGATGGCGATTGGCACCCTAACGCGAGAATCATATCCAAACAATTGTTCTTCCGCCCCTTTAATATTACCAACTTGTTTTGCCTCAATAAAGACACGCGGTTTTGATGGCGGATGACATAGGGCAAAATCTACTCTCGTTCCTTCAACTCCGTATTCAGGCGTAACAACTTGAGTATTGTATGTGGGCCAATCCAAGGCACCAAGGAACCGCAGCACAATACCTTGGGAAACTGCTGCTTCGCCTATGTATATTCCTTTTTGCAAACCGCTGCGTATATCGTCAATGTGTTCCTTAAGTGTCATTGCTTAACGAGTCATTCCTTTCAAAAAATTGGGTTTACTAAAAACGCTTCCATAATCCAAGGCTTGCCTCAAAGTGAAGGAATCAGTTGGGGCATTCATTGAACGTTTTGAATCAATTGTATACTGCTGCGAAGCCATTCATTGACTAATTCTTCAACATCTTTACCCTTCTCATCAGCAAGTTTGCGTATAAATTCATCAACGTCTTTCTCTAAATAGATGGGGAGATTAAAAACGGCTTTGGGATCGTAGAACTTACCGCGTTCTCCTTTTGAAAAGTCATATTCGGCTTTCATAGGTTAAATTCCTCGTATTGTTTAATTTCTCTTCGCGTTGCTTTGCGCGCAGAGATGATACGAATGTTCACATCTGAACAGTATCTCTATGTTGCCATCCTTCTCATAATTCTCTATGGAGATTTCAAGATAGTGCTTTGCAAACTCGGGTTCAGCGAGATCTTTGAGAAGATAGTCTCTGAAATCGGCAGTGCACTTAAGTATAGATTCCATATTCATTTAGGTTGAATTTGCATATTTTAAGCAAGTATAACAGATTGTCTGAGAATTGTCAAACCCAAATTCAAAACCGGAAATTGAATAGTTCTGCTGTTATTGAATAACCCTACGATTTTTAAGAAGATTAATGTGCGTTTTTCTCAAAGCGTAAATTTCTGACTCTGGCTGCTGTTAGTTTAAATCCTGTGACGCTTCCGGTGTCGTCTCGTATGAAACGGATCTCTCGGAAAGATGACACATTCGAGGTAAAATGATCACCAGCATAGGTGAGAAATAGGTCGTCATGTCGTCTGTGCTTTGCTATAAGCCAGTTTTTGAGAGCAACAATCGTGTATGTTGTGTCGAGTTCCTCAGTGTAATAATTGCCCTCAAATTCCAATAACTGCTCTGGTGTCAGCCGTTCAGGCTTGGTGTCTTTCTCAGCGGGTTGTGCTGTGTTGTCTGATGCGGGGGTCTCTTCAGGTGCGAGGACATCGGCAAGATAGATATCCGCGATCTGTTCTACCAAACGGAGCGGATTAAAGGTGCTGAGGTTGCATAAGATAACAACGCCGAATTTCTGATCTGGAAAACGCATCAAATGGCTCCGAAATCCGCGCCATAATCCGTTATGACCGACTGTTTTCAATCCTCTGTATTCGCCGATGCTCAGTCCGAAAGCGTAACGAAGCTGCTCACCGTTGTTTAGCACACCGCGCTGGTGCATCTGGTCAATCACTGCCTGCTCGCCGATACGTGTATTGTCAAAATTCAGTATCCATTTCGCGAGGTCTTCTACCGTTGAATAAAGCGAACTTGAGCCGAGGGCAGTTGTGTTGTTGATGGCATGCTTAAACCCACCTTTCTGGACAGCTTGATATGAATACGCTCGGTTTTTCAGGATCATTTCGTAGTCGTCGTGGAAATGGGAGTTCTTCATGTCAAGCGGCTTGAAGATATTGGCATCCGTCCATTCTCGAAACGAGTCTCCGGTTACCGTTTCGACGATCTCTGCGAGTAGATTGTATCCGGTATTGCTGTATAGAAGTTCTTCCCCTGGCTTGAAATTGAGTTCTTTCTGATGCCGGACCATTTTCAGAATATGCTTAAACGAGATTACATCATCCATCGCGCCACCAGCGATAATAAGCGACTGTACCCAATCCCGCAGTCCGCTGGTGTGATGCAAGAGATGTCGGATGGTGATTGTGTGACCGAAGTCCGGGACATCCGGCAGGTGCACCCGTATATCGTCATCTAACGAGAGTTTACCGTTGTGTGCTAATGTAGCGATAGCGAATGCTGCGAACTGCTTGGATACTGAGGCGATATCGAAGATGGTTGCCGGTGTAATCGGGATATCGTATTCCAGATTCGCCATGCCGTATCCTTGTGTATAGATGGTTTCGCCGTCTCTTGTAACCGCAATGGCAGCACCCGGAGAATCTGGATTGTTCCATTCAGCAAACAGTTGATCGACTTTGGTTTCAAATCCGTTGTGAGTCATTAGTGTTGTCTCCTTCAATGCATGATATTATAGAATTAATTGAGGGTGTTTCATAAATA
>JAAXHL010000143.1 GCA_012270865.1 Candidatus Poribacteria bacterium
CTATTTAGTTCTCGGTTTTTTCGTCCAATTTTGAACACCCAGGGCCGGTAGGTGCGGTTTGGAACCGCACCGGGACTGAAAAGAAAATTCAGAAGTTTAGAAAATCTGATGATTTGTTTAAAACTAAATCACCCTGCTCAACTGTAAAAAGCGTTGACTTTTCAGAAAAAATACGGTAGACTTTATAGAAACATATATCTCTATCAAAAGGAGCAGATTTGACATGAAGCGTCATAGTCGAATTCAAAAGTCGATCGCACTCCTAAGCGGTTGCCTTCTCATTTTTGTTTTAACGAGTCAATCTGCGGATGCGGCGCGCCGGTCGCGCGTGCTATCAATTACACTTTTCACCTCTGGCATGGGTTTGTATCTCGGCGGCACTTTTCTCAAATCCTCCGCCCAAGCGCGTTACGACACCTATCTCAACGCCGCAATCCAATCGGACATCCAAACACACAAGGACGCTTTCCTTGTCAGACGAAACGCCAGCACGATTACATCGCGTGTCGGTCTCGGTTGTGTTGGACTCGCCGTACTTTTCTCAATCTATAGTCAACTTGATAACCCATCGGAGTCGTCCGAATCTGTAGAAGGTGCCATCTCCAGCCTGCACCGCTGGCAAACCGATAGAACAAATCCACGTGCTGGGAATATTGATTTCACGAACCGTTTTTCTGGGAACACGGGGCTGCTATTTCCAAACGCCTCGTTCCAATTACTGCCACACTATGATTTCCAAAACCAGCGTGCAAGCCTGAGGTTTCAGCACTTTTTTTAGGTTTTTGGTTTCACACGATTCACGAGACAGCATCGGATTGCGACGGCTATAGAGACACAATCCGTTGTTTTGAGGAGCAGAAATAATGCGTCCATTCCACACGATATTCAACCATAAAGTTAGCCTCCTGAGCCTTCTCCTGATCTTCACTGTTACCGGTTTTTACGCCTGTACAAATAGTGAAGATTTCGCGAACCCGCTTGATCCAGAGAATCTGCGCACATCTGGGGCACCAGACGGTCTCACGCTCTACGCCGGGGATAAGCAAGTACGGGTCACGTGGAACGATACAGGTCAGGAAGGCATCAAAACGTACCGTATCTACAGACGCTCTATAGGCGGAACAGATACACCGTTCGAGTTGGTCGGTTCTGTTGACGCACCCGCGAACGAGTTTATTGACACCCAAAACCTCGAAAATGATCGGCGCGATGCTTCTGGCAGGGTCATCGCTTATGAATATCGTATTACATACATTGACATCAACGGTATTGAAACCCCTGATCCTACGAATCCGCCGGTTGAAGGTGCAGAGCCGTTCCGCATCTGGAAGACAGCACTCGCAACACCGAGCATCCCACCGCCTGTACCTGCCGTAACGCTCGGCGATCCAACCGACCTCACAATTAAACTTTTTTGGGACGGTTACGAGTTCCCGCACGATTTTTCTGTCTTCCGCGTCTACGCCGCACCGGATAGGGGAGACGAAAAACCGCTTCGATTCAAACTGATTGCTGAGCCGAAACGGGATCAACTCTACTATTTTGATAACGATTTTGAAACTGACGGAACCCGAAAAGTATACCGCATCGCTGGTGTTGACGAGTTTGGCGCAGAGGCGTTCACGACAATCACGGCAGCCGTACCGAACCTACCACCCGCACCACCGAAAGATGTCCGCGTCATTTATCGACCGCGTTCGCTCGCGAATTTGAAGTACGACGCTGTCATTTCATGGATACCGAACACTGAGCCAGACCTCGCCGGTTATCAACTCTACACCAGAGACGCAGCGGGCAACTTACTCACGCGCCCATCGCCCGGAAAGAAAGATCGTACATGGACAATCACCGGTGAAGACCCGATCCTCGTCGGACAAGACCTGTTGTTCAAGACGTATTACATCACCGCCTTTGACAACACACCGGGCCCCGATGGACGCCGCGACGAAAGTGAACTCGTAGAAGCCAGATAGCAGTAATCATTACAAGGCTTTCGCAACAGACTTCTAAAATAACAATATAACCCTAAAGGACACACCTATGCACGTTAACTTTTCTGTACCAAACTTTTGGCTGACAAGTTACACCGGAAAGAAAAGACAACACATCCGACAAATCTTCATCTACATAATCTGTGGTCTATTTCTTATGGGTACCGCACGACCCCTCTCAGCACAACTGCCACCGATCTCGCAGCTGAACAGTATTCAAACAGCGGAACCCATCGGTAAAGGAGGCTCCAGCACCACATTTGGACTCCTTCAATACGCGAAAGTTGACCTCCTACCAGATCATAACCAAAGGGTAGACATCGGCGGTTTTGAAGAAATGCACCGCGTAACGCTTGAGATTGAGACCTTTTTCATACCTGTCCGATTCGCTTACGGCTTAAGCGACGAACTTGATCTCCTGCTCGGTGGTACGTTTTCGACAGGTGGTGTTCGCAAATCTGTTCTTGATTTCTACAACACCGATACAGAGAACGTCGGAGACGCAAGCAGCAACCGCCGTGTCTACGATCAACCCCTGTTCGATGGTATCATCGGTCTCAAGTATAATATCAAACCGGATCGGAACGATAATTTTCCAAGTATCTCCGTCGGTGGAGACTTACAGTTCGGGTTCACTGCCGATGATCGGCTTAACTCAGACAACGAGTTCCTCGACCACAGTCCCGCGGATGGATTCCCATTTATGGGTGTTAATACCTACTTGGTAGGCACGCAAAGGTTCGGTAGCCTTTTAAAAGTCCATGCGGGTATCGGTGTCTTCTTGACATCGAAATCACTGAAAACGACCGACTTTTTTACACTCAATTGGCAAGCAGGCACCGAAGTCGCAGTTTCAGATAATATGTGGTTAGTGGCGGACTTCGCGCGCGAACTCCCGTTTGCCGGCGTACATCTCACAAATATTCTTGGTCTCACACTCCGCTATGAAGTCTCAAATACACTCGCTTTCCAACTCGGATTCAACAACCGTCCGGGATTCCAGTTTAACTTGACCCTCGGCGGCGAACAGGCACAGGCACTCCAAGGCGAGAATTTGCTGTTTTAGATAGGACTTACACATGCTGCTTTTTGTAGCATAAACTGTTAGTTTGTGCTACGAAAACGCTCGGTTTTCCGAGAAATCTCATCTAATAGAATCGGCTGCAGTCAAATTTGCGTAAGTCTTGTTAGATTCAAAAATTGGACGCAGAAAACGTCAAGGCTTTAAACCCCGTTACTTATCCGCAAGGAAAATTAAAAAAATGAGAGCAGTCGTTCAGCGCGTAAAATCTGCAAGTGTTACAGTAGAGGGGCAACTCGTCTCTGAGATTGGTGCAGGCATACTTGTCTTGCTCGGTGTTACCCACGACGACACCGCAACCGAACTCGAATATATTGCCAACAAAATCATCAACTTGCGTATTTTTGAAGACGAAGCCGGTAAGATGAACCGTTCACTGCTTGAGACAGGCGGTGCTGCGCTCGTCGTTTCGCAATTCACACTCTACGGCGATTGCCGTAAAGGACGGAGACCGAGTTTCATTAACGCCGCCCGTCCAGAAGTCGCAAACGCGCTTTATGAGCAGTTCATCGCGACCCTAAAACAGCAGAATATCCCGACACAAGGTGGCACCTTCCAGGCGATGATGGATGTCCAACTCATTAACGACGGTCCCGTTACCATCTTATTAGATAGCGACAAACAATTTTTTTAATTTTCCTTACGATTCGGTCAGGTGGGTTTGATAAGTTAACGTTCCATTCCGTAGATCTGAAGAAACACCCCAGCAAAAACACCGCCATTACATTACGGGCTACGGTTGTTTGTTATTTTCATTGGAACAAAAATCGGCAAAGAAACCCAATATTTAAAAAAGCACTATGTCTATAGGCACCCACCGTTGCAGGCGGGGTTTGGTGAAGTTTAATTTATTAATTCGGTAATTCCGATTTGCCCCAGGCCCGGTAGGTGCGGTTTCTAACCGCACCGGATTTCTAAAAGAAATTACCGATTTATTTTCTGAAACTTCATGTAACCCCGCCTGACACAGATCATACGTAGCAAATTGCTTAAGTCCTAAAGCAAATTGCTTAAGTCCTAAAAGGAGAAAACTATGGCTCGAAAAATGCGTCTCGGTTTAGGTCAATTCAGCGAACTCAGCGAAGAACGGTTGAAATTCATCAAACAACTCGGTGTCGAAGAGTTTTGCTCAACACCGCACAACTCCCCGGTACGGAACGGTGGGAGTATGAGGACATCCTTCGACTCCGGACAGAGGTAGAGAATGCCGGGTTACGGTTAGCAGCACTTGAGAACGTCCCCGTCCCATTTTACGACAAAGCCATGCTCGGTCTGCCCGGTGGTGAAGCACAAATTGAGAACATGGCAACCACGATTCGCAATATCGGCAAGGCTGGCGTTGAGATCTTCGGTTACCATTGGATGCCGAATGGAGTCTGGCGCACCTCCCGAACCACACCCGGTAGAGGCGGCGCAGCGGTTACCAGTTTCGATATGGACGAGACTAAAGACGCGCCGCTATCCCACGGACGCGTTTTCACCGAAGACGAGATGTGGGAAAACTACGCGCATTACATGAGCAAAATCCTACCTGTTGCGGAGGAAGCAGGCGTCAAACTCGCACTCCATCCCGATGATCCGCCCGTCGAATCCCTTGCAGGCGTACCGCGCCTATTCCGTAACTTTGAAGGCTTCAAACGCGGCATGGAGATCGCTGACAGTCCGATACACGGACTCGATTTCTGTGTCGGTTCTTGGTCCGAGATGGGACCGGGTGTTACCGATGCGATCCGCTACTTCGGGGAACGCGACAAGATCTTCTACGTTCATTTCCGGGATGTTCAGGG
Source organism: Candidatus Poribacteria bacterium (assembly GCA_012270865.1). Classification (GTDB taxonomy): domain Bacteria; phylum Poribacteria; class WGA-4E; order WGA-4E; family WGA-3G; genus WGA-3G. The sequence goes on from JAAXHL010000143.1 coordinate 4,860, forward strand.
ACACGTCCCAAAATTCGCCGAATCCTTTGTGAACGAGGGGAACTGTGATATGTTCGAGGTGATGCGCACACTCAAAGAGGTCGGCTTCACAGGTTTCATGATTACCGACCACGTTCCGCACGTCGTTGATGACACAGGTTGGGGACACCGCGGACGCGCCTACGCCATCGGATACATGACAGCCTTCCTCGAAATCTTAATGGCGACGTAGAGGTGGATACAAAAAAATGGAACATCCTCAATACATTGACACCATCAAGCAGGGGAACTGCATTAAGTTGATGTCCGAAATGCCAGAGGAATGTGTTGACCTCATCATAACGGATCCGCCTTTTGCCATCGACTTCAAGGCAACCCGCCACAACTATAACCGAAAAGGGGATCGTGTCCTTCAAGGTTACAACGAAATTGAAGGAAGCGACTATCTCACTTTTACACTTGATTGGCTTTCCGCTGCAACGAGAGTCCTAAAAGACTCTGGTAGTATGTACATCTTTTCGGGCTGGAACTATCTAAAGGATCTGCTCATAGCAATTGATGAATGCCAGCTCACGACTGTCAATCACCTCATTTGGAAATACCAGTTTGGTGTTGTTACGAAGCGTAAGTATGTAACCTCTCACTATCACTGTCTTTTCTTATGTAAAAACGATAAGAAACGAAAGTTTTATCCCTATCGCCGGTTTGATAAGGATGCAAAGACTGAAAACGGAGGGTCGGCGCATTACAAAGACAAAGAGGATGTCTGGGAAATCAAGAGAGAATATTGGCAAGGTGCAATCAAAACGCCTACGAAATTGCCAGCAGAACTCATAGAAAAAATCCTTGATTACTCCAGTGAAAAAGGCGATGTCGTTTTGGACCCGTTTTTAGGTTCCGGGCAGGTTGCAGTTGTGAGCAAAATGAAAGGACGACATTACATAGGTTTCGAGATTGTGCCTGCATATTACGAATTCGCGCGCGATCGGCTTGAGTCAGGAAAATACTTAATACAGAAAACAGAGGAAGAACCCGTCTGGAATCTGTTTGGTGAGGAGGTGTAATTTTATTATGATAGACCAAAAAATAGTTGACACAGTTGAAAAATTGCAGGCTGCCTCTCGAAACATGCCAAAAGTTTGGGATGGTAGAAACTCTATTCTTGAAATGAGAGATGGAGGTTCAAAACAGTGGCGGCAGATGGAATGGATGGGGTTTTATTTTGAGTTTTTGTGTCAAAAACATTTTGACTCCGTAATTGAAATGCCAGATAAAAAATATGGCAGGACGGAGTTTGACGCGTTTCGGGACATTTCATGGGATTTTAAGACGCACGCAGCCAATACAACAAACCATACAGTTATTACAAATGACGCTGAAGCGATAGTAAACACGATAAACGATTACGGTTACTACGGACTAATTCTTGCAATCGGTGAGGTAGAATACAACGACGAAGAAAGAACCTTTAAAAGATGGCATGACGAGCTGAAAGAAGGGATCAGCAAATGTCAACTACCCTAAGCTAAAGCATAGGGCTTGTGCGAAGCGCATACCGAGCGTCCACTCCACGAGTTAAACGGTTTTCTACAGTAAAATATCGCAACACCTGAGCGTGGTAGCTCTAACATTCTCGTGAAACGTGAAGTATCTGTGGTAGGTATTTCACTAAGGATGCTCCCCAAGTCCCGGTAGCGTGGGTGTTGTGATCTGGATGGGGCAACATATACTCGGAGACGAGGCTTTACCAGCATTTATCTTCTGATATGGACACCGGGTCAGGTTAAGTAGGCAGAAAGTGCGAGCTCTGTTGAACGAAGCAGCCCACCGGAATTCAGATACCCACTGTGCAGGTGGTATAAAACAGCACGCTTTTTTAAATCTAACAAAAGGAGACGGGCATTCCTCCCCAACCTAAAGGATGGGGTCTCCTGCCCGAAGAGTGGTAAAACAGAGTTTGTCCTATCAGAAATACACTTTGTCTGTTTTGATACCGAAACGCTGAGTCAATGTGGTGGTTCATTCCAGAAGGGTTTTAGAAACGCCGATGGTAGCCCAAGACGCGAAAAGGTTACAGTAAATATCCGAAAAGTTCCAGATACCGCCCTTATTGCCACTGAGGAGTTCTAAAAAAAGGTTTACACGTTTTTGGAAACGTTATACATCAGCAGCCGATTGGTGCTGCCTCTAAAAGGTATTATTCTGATCGGGTATTGAAATCGGAACGCGGTGTCATAGAGCCATTAGATCCCCCAACCAACTGGAGACGGCAAACCCTTCCGAACAGCCGTCTGGAACGACGCAGAATTTAAACCGCCACAACTTGCGGTGCCTGTTCTAAGTCCAGATTATGCGCCGTTGCCCATTCTGATCCAGCCCAGTGAACACCGTTCGGGTCGCGCCTGCCCTGCGTATCCGTTGATGCACCGAGAAACTGCCTACCGAGATCGTCCAGATTTTCCTCCAGAGCAGCATCCGGTTGTAACGTGTCATTGTAATACCGTAGATAATAATCCGGCTTAATCCAGCGATAATGGTATCCATAGATAACCACTTTAGAGACGTTCTCCCTAAAATTCATCCCCGCTGCATGATAGATACGGCTCTCAAACAGAAACGCATCGCCTGCTCGGAGCAGCGGTTCATCATACATAGGCGGATCGACTTCACCTTCGCGGATCCCCAGCGGTTCATCCAACTTATGGCTTTCCCGAATAAACCACGTTGCCCCTGAATCTGGGACACTGAAATCCGTTAAACAGTAACCGACCTTCAGACCGACACGCGGACACCCTTCGTGTCCGACATCCAAATGCACACCAACATCTCGATGCCAATTTCGATTGTCAGGTTTCTCAGGTGCCTGCGGATGTTTGTAGATAAGTGCGGTATTCGTGATATGGATATTCGTGCCGAGCAATTGAAGAATCAACGGCACTGCCTTCGATTGCGTGGTGAGACCAGCAAATGCAGGCTCCTGCACCAACCCGTCTCGCCGATGCGCGTAATATCCGTGGTATTCAAACGATTCCATGAGTCGGTCGCCTGCCTCAGTCAAGCGGTTAATCATCTCGCTATCAATCGCGGAACGCACAATCAGGTAACCGTTCTCCTCAAATTCCGCGCGTTGCGCTTCCATCAATTCAACAAATTCCATTTTTTAATTTTCCTTGCGGTTAAGGCGAGTGGGTTATAGGTTTTTAAGTCGTGCCCTGATAGAGGGTTGATAGATACGTAGAAATATGCTATCATAAATGCAAAACCGTGTCTACTACGAAACGAGACCATGAATAATTCACAATCTCTGTCTTCAAACGCCACTAATAAATTCTTCTCCATACTGAAGAAAAAGAAGATACAACAGCAAGAACATGCCGACGTATGCGTTATCGGTTCCGGAGCAGGCGGTGCTGTCGTCGCGAAGGTACTCGCCGAAGCCGGATTATCGGTCATCATTTTAGAGGCAGGCGAAAATCACGACCCAACGACCTTCGGCAGCTACGAACCAGAAATGCTGCGCCGTCTCTTCTGGGATAGCGGACTACGGCGCACACGCGACGGCGCGATCGTTATCTCGCAAGGCAAAGGTGTCGGCGGTTCAACCGTACATAACCTCTGCTACGCCGTCCGTCCACCACAGGTATTATTAGACAGATGGCGGGTTCCAGACCTTTCGACACATTTCGATAGCGTAGAGCAGACCCTCGGCGTTACACAGATGCAAGAGACAGATGTAAACCGCTTAAACGCTGTTATCCGCAGCGGATGCGAAATTCTGAAGTGGCGCGGAGTTGTCCAAAGACACAATAGAGGGGCATGCCCTACCTGCGGATCACAGTGCATTTTCGGGTGTCCACTCTCGAAATCAACTCAGGACACCCCAACAAGAATGGGCAAACAGAGCATGGCAGTCACGTATATCCCTCTCGCCCTTGCTGCAGGCGCACGACTCTATAGCAACTGCACAGCTGAGAGAATCCACGTGGAAAAAGATCGCGTCATCGGTGTTTCTGCACAACTATCATCGGGTAATTTATATGTTCAAAGCAAAGTAGTAGTACTCGCCGCGGGTGCCATCAACTCGCCACAACTCTGGTTAAAAAGCCGACTGCCGGACACAAACCGGTGGGTCGGAGCAAACCTTCATCTGCATCCCGCCGTTTTTGTCGGCGGAATCTTCAACCAAACGATTGACGGACATCTCGGTATCCCACAAAGTTTCTATATTGATGAGTTTCTTGATATGGAAAAAAGGTCGGGCAGAGGCTATTTACTTATGCCTGCTTTCGGTTCACAGATGATAGTTGCCGCAAGCCTCCCAGGATTCGGCGACAGCCATAAAGAACTGATGGAACGCTATCGGCACATTGCCGCGCTCCTCGTCCTTTTGCACGATAGAACAACCGGGCGAGTCTCGGTAAATTACAAGGGTACGCCAAACATCGCATACCGACTGCGGAGATCAGATAAAAGGATGTTAGTAGAAGGCACAATCAACGCCGCCCGCCTACTTTTTGCTGCAGGCGCGACTGAGATTGTCATGCCTTACACACAGCACCTCCCTATTAAAACAGAAGCAGATTTTGAAATTATTCGCCAACGCGGTATCGTGCCAAATGACATCATGCTCGCTTCCAGTCATCCGCAAGGCACACTCCGAATGGGTGACTATCCGGGTAGATCCGTTGTTAACCTTTCCGGGGAATCTCGTGGCGTGAAAGGTCTGTTTGTCGCCGATGCAAGCCTGTTTCCAACCTCTATCGGCGTGCCACCGATGCTAACGATCGCCGCGCTTGCTGAACATGTCGCAAGCCAGATCATCGAAAGTAGTCCCGTATAGAACAACAACTGTTTTATGATTGAATCAATTCCACACCATTCACTCGGCAACTTCCCGACCCCCGTGCACCCTCTTTCAAACTTGGAACGTGTACTCGGTTTCAAATCGCTCTGGATAAAACGAGACGACCTGAGCGGTCCGCTCGGCGGTGGCAATAAGGTCCGAAAACTGGAGTACATGTTCGCAGCAGCACATCCCGATGGTCGTAAACGGAAAATGCTTTTCACAATCGGGCCAACGGGTTCCAATCATGTTCGGGCGACAGCAGTTTACGGCAAGGCATCTAACTTCCGAGTGGAATGTCTGCTCTTTAAACAACCGCCTACCGCGTATTCGGAAACAAATTATCGGACAATCTGCGAACACGCCGCAGCGGTCTACGAAGTCGATCAGATGACGACAATGTTTGCACGCTACGCTTATGAACAACTGAAAACGGCTTTCGGGATTGGAGAGGAACGTTATTTTATTCCAGCAGGGGGTTCGTCCCCGCTCGGTTCTGTCGGTTATGTGAAAGCGGTCTCAGAATTGAAATCGCAGATTGCGGAAGGTATCCTACCAGAACCGCGATTTATCTTCGTGCCGGTAGGAACCTGCGGCACGATGGCAGGTTTAGTCGTCGGGGTACGGCTTGCAGGACTGAAATCCCATGTCGTCGGTATCCGGGTCGCCGATCAAGTCGTCGCAAACGCGTGGGCAATCTCACGGATGGTCAAACGGATCCGTCGTCTCATCGGGGCAGCGGATTCAAGTAACATTCGCGCACAGCACATCGAACTCTGGCACGACGACTTCGGAGACGGATACGCTATCCCTACCGAAGCCGGCACCCAAGCAGTAGAAATGATGGCTGAGCATGAAGGTATCACGCTTGAAAATACCTATACCGGCAAGGCACTATCAGGATTAATTCACTACGCAACAGCGCACGGATACGAAGACGAACCGATACTCTTCTGGCACACGTACGGGACAACCTAATACCATTTCTATTAATAAATCTCTCTTTATGTAGAACAAACTTCCCAGTTTGTTCCGCATCACCGCATATTCCATGAAAACCGGTAATGCAATATCATTATTTACAAATGGTATAACTTCGGCATATTCGTCGAAAACCGTCATCTGACGCAAAGGAAAGCACAATGGAAACAGACAATGGAAAACCGAGTTTCGTTCGAGCAGGAATGTCTATAATCGACTGTGATCTCCACAACCGGATACCCTCACATCAGATGCTCTACCCATATCTACCCGATTACTGGTGCGACTATTGCGAAGAGTCCGGCTTCCCCGGACCCGATGCCGACGACTATCCAGACGGTGTACCGACCTCAACACGTCCAGAAATCACGCATCCCTCAGAGAACCGCCCCGCATCAGACTTAGCACTTTTACGTAAGCACGCACTCGACTTTTGGGAAGTTGAATGTGGGATACTCACATGCGGGTATCGGGTACAGAGCGTCCACAACGAAGACCTCGCGGCAGCACTCGCCTCAGCAGTCAACGATTGGCAGATTGAACATTGGCTCGACCCAGAACCGCGTTTACGTGCCTCCCTGATAGTACCAAGCCAAAATCCCGAACTCGCAGTCCGAGAAATTCAACGTTTAGGGGAACATCCAGGATTTGTCCAAGTCATGCTCCCTGCCCGGTCGCAGGTGCCTTACGGCAACAGACGCTATCACCCGATTTACGACGCAGCCGTGCGTCATCAACTCGCTATCGGTATCCATTACGGCGGCGCACCCGGACTGCCACCAACATCCGTAGGATGGCCCTCAACTTACTTGGAAGAATACGTAGGGATGTCGCAGGTATTTCAAGCACAAGTCTTAAGTCTCGTATCCGAAGGCGTTTTTGACAAGTTCCCCGACCTACGCGTCGCCCTCATAGAAACCGGTGTTACATGGATGCCGTCGCTGATGTGGCGGTTCGATAAAGAGTGGCGCGGCTTACGAAGTTTGACACCGTGGGTCAAGCAACCCCCGTCAGCATACATTCGAGAACATATCCGCATGACGCTCCAACCCATTGACGCACCCCCAACTGCAGCGGAACTCCTTCAGGTTGTAGGGCAGCTCGACTCAGAAGACATGTTAATGTTCTCAAGCGACTACCCGCACTGGCACTATGATACGCCCGAAGAGGCGTTCCCAGCACAGCTACCGCAATCACTAACACGCAAAATCTTATCCGAAAACGCACGGGAATTTTATCGCCTCTAATCTATCTCGAAACGTTCAAGATACGCTATTATAGTGAACCTAAAATAAAGAAACACATTCGTAGCATAAACTGTTAGTTTGTGCCAGTCTGAATGCCTGTTATA
>JAAXHL010000012.1 GCA_012270865.1 Candidatus Poribacteria bacterium
TCTTCAAGCCTGATTTCGATCCGTTGTTCGTTTCTTTCTCTCATGTCGTTTTCCAAAAGCGAAAGGAAGAACGGGCTGGCCGCAGCTAGAACGACTTTATAAGCTTTGAATTCTTTACCGTTCGCTGCAACCGTCACATCGCAAAAGGTTTCCTTTCTTCTCAGAGCATCGAGACGTTCAAGCAGGTCTTCACGATGTTTTGCAGGATCTGCTGTCATCGGTTCATTCAGGTCGGCCATGTTGGCGGAAGTGAGAGGCTTCGATTTAGAACAGTAGGGACTGGACCGAGAAAAGGTCGGGAACAGTCGGATGGATTAGAGAAAGTGTAAGAGAAAGTGCATAGTGCGAATGACCCACGAATGGACGACCCTTTTTGACGACCACGAATACTACAGGCCCAGGTAATGCAAAACAAGAACACCAAGCCTTCTTTGTGTTCTCGCCTTCCCGAATTCTGTTTCCCCTTTCGGAAACATTTGCCTTACCACGCTGGTCTGCAGAACAAGATTATTTTTTCGCTTTTTTTTTCGGCGAGCGAAGGAGAACGCGAAGCGGGCGTTCCTTTAACCTGATAGCGTTCCTTCGAGTGTCCGCCCTATGCCCGCTTCGGGTTCGTCTTTCAGGTCTTTGCTCACCTGAAAAACGCGAAAAAATAAAATAAAACCCGCTCTATATACCAGCTGGTATGTTTTGTTTTCCCAACGTCAGTTGGGAACCTTATTGGGACAATACTGATTCCAGTGGATACTAGAATATACCTCCTTTTGAAGGTAGCCTGCGTAGCCAGCGGGATGGTTATTCGGCGCGAGTAAAGTTATGGTTGCCTGCGTGCAGACGTCTCCTATTTCGTGCAACAAAGGAAATAGGAGACGTCTGCACGCAGGCAAAGTTATGGCAGAGGAACTGCGAAGCCGTGCGGAGAATGGGGAGGAGACCCTTTGAAATAGGTCCACCTTCTCTGATTTCTAGGGTGCTTTTGACTATATTTAACCACACTCCCACCACAGTAGATTATCACCAGTAGAAGTCACAAAAACCCTATGGATTGAGGGGAGTTTATGTCAATGGCAATGTCCCAGGTCAAGGAATTTGAGGTCATCAATGTTGTTCTATTCTTAGTTTACGAAAGCTACGAAA
>JAAXHL010000097.1:0-3717 GCA_012270865.1 Candidatus Poribacteria bacterium
GAGTTCGCGGATATGTTGCTCACTCAAACCTTCGTTGGGTGTGATAAGGATGATATGGTCAAGCGTTGCTTCATCTTGGCAGTAGTGCAGAAATTGATGGTAGTTGATGTGCATGATGAGGGTTTTGCCTGCACCGGTTGCCATCCAGAAAGCGAGTTTATCGAGGTCGGCGTGTGTGAAGTTTGTATCCATAGCGTCGCTGGGTGCTCTTGCGCTATTACGGGTTTGCACAAAAGCGTTTAGTTGTTTCAGGAGTTCCCCGGGTTTATTGAATTTCCAATCCAGAAAAATTTCGGTATAGAGGAGTGCGAGGTATTGGAAGTAGCGGAGGACGATCGGTTGTGTGCGTTTGTTGTTGATAGCGGACAGGTGCCGATTGATATTGTCGTCATAGGTTGGTAATTTCTCTTTCGTTCTGGGGTTTAGATTTGGGAGGGTGCTTAGAAAGTTGCAAAGTGCGGCATCTCCGCTTGGGTCGTGTTCTGCGTCGAATCTTTTGGTGTCGTTGAGCAGCTGGCGCGTGGTTTTATATCCGAAGTGGCTGTTGAGCCATCCGTGGAGGGTGAGGTGGTTGTCGAGTGTGCGTGTGTTAGGCATCTTTGTCCTCCGTGTGTTTTGCGAGTTGGCGTGTCTCTTTTTTAAGTTGGTCGGTCAAGGTTTTGGCGGTGTCTTGTAGTGCTTTGGTGTCTTGGGGTGTGATGTCGATGGCTTGTTGTTGGTCGTTGATAGCGTTGCAGGTGGCGATGGTTTTTAGGATTTGTACGGCTTGTGCGATGGTTTTTAGGTCTCGTTTTTCGAAGGCGAGTTCTTTTGTGAATTCGTAGAGTGTGCTGAGTTCGGTGACGATATTTTCTTGGATGGCGAGGTCTGTTGCCCGGTAATTCTGAAAGTATTGTTCCCGTGTTTTTTGGAAGAGTGCCTTGTATTTTTCGGGGAATTGGGAGTGGGTGATGTTGAGTCTTCGGAATGCGGCGAGGAGTTTTGTGCGTATTGCCCTATGTATATCTTGGAAGTCCGAAATAAAGATTAACGAGGCATTTAGATGGTTTCTGTCGGCGTATTCCTTAATTTCTGATTGGTCTATTGGAAATCCGTATTTATCGAAGTCTTTTAGGTTGAAACTTTCGTTTGGGACGGTGTAGATTTTGTGGAGTTCGTGCTGGAATTCTATCATGAAAGCGTCAACGATTTCTGTTGCTTTCATAAATTGTGCGTAGCATTGGACGACGAATTCTTTGTGTGCTTCTTGAAGTTTCATTTTTCTTTCTCCTTTGGGGGTTATAGATTTGTAGGATTTTCCATAAATTTTGTCAAATTTCGGTGAATTTCCTACAAAATTGTAGGAAATTTCCTACACATTGGTTTTGGATATGTAGGGTTGAATTGTGAGTGGTTGTGAGGGTTTGAAGGCGTTTTTCGGGTTCATTTTTAAAGGTGAAAAAAATAATTTAGTGAAAAAGTGTAACATTTTTTTTGATGGCACAAACTGGAAAGTTTGTGGTACAAAGTTCGGTAATTTCGTAACAATCCCGGTGCGGTTAGAATGCAGGTCGCATTTGGGCGTGTACGCCGCAAAACCGCACCTACCGGCCTGGGGAAAATTACGGGGTTGTTTGTGAGAACATTAATTTTTTGAACAGTGGGTCTAGGGGTTTTGCTCCTGGGACGATGCTGTCTGTGTTGATATAGACCTCCGTTGCGTTATCTGTGAGTTTGTGTTGCTGAATGAAGTTGTAATCTCGTTCATAGTCCTTTGGTTCCCAGCCTGCGGTTTCACGCCAGATGATGACGGTGCTTTTTTGTGCGACTGTGCCGCGGTAGACGAGGTAGCGTCTATCGTCATCATAAAGGCACCGGCGGGTTTGGACTGTGATGCCGAGGAGGTAGTTGAAGGTTTCGGGTAGATCGACAGATTGTTTCTGCGTTTGCATATCTTTGACGATGTTGAGTTGATAGTTAAAGGGGTTTTGAAGTTTGGATATGTTAAGAAACGTAGGACTTTCCTTTGTATCGTTTTCCAACATATAACTCAATTGATGTTCGTCAAGTAGCAGATTCTTGTATTCAGTTTCGTTGAATTTTATGTTGTTAAGAGCGTCTTCATAGGATTCGATGTGTTGGTATTTGATGGTGTGGGAGAGACGGCTTTCACGAGATATTGGCTTTGCATCTTTCCATTTTTCGGCGTAGATGGCTTTTTTGACGCGGGGCATCAGGACAGTGTCAAAATGATGTCCTATCTCAATGAGGATGTATTTTCGGTTGCCGTTGTCTTTTCTATTAAGGTTAATTGTGGCATGGGCAGTTGTGCCAGAACCAGCGAAGAAGTCAAGGATAATATCATCTGATGAAAGGTTAGCAGTTTGGAACACTCTCTGAATCAATTTAGTGCCTTTCGGATTGTTGAATGCCCCCTTTCCCATAACCGAAGCCAATTCCTCGTTCGCTTGATGAGTACTGCCTACTTCATGATAGGGCCACAACGATCCTATAGTTTTACCAGCCTTTACCTCAGATAGATAAGTTTTCTTATTAGGTTGAGACTTCCCACTCTTACCGAAGTAAAGTTGACCGTCATTGTATAGTTCCATAAGTCTCTCTTGCGTGTATCTTGGAAACCTTCCCTCCGGACAATGCCACGTGACACCATTAGAAAATTGGAGTGAATACCTATCTTCCTCGCTACCACTTTTAGCATGTAATGGTGTTGCCTTCCATGGACCTTTCGGGTCTTCATCAGGATTTTTGTATGACTTATCCATTTCTGGTGTCCTCGGAAGAAGACCAATTTGACAAACGTCCAAGTTTTTTGCATAAGAGAGGATATTCTCATGTTGATATGAGACGGTCTTGGAATCGTTGGACAATGTATATTTAGACCACCAAGTAAAATTGGCGACGATGTTTTTCTTACCAAAAATTTCATCCATCAACATCCGTAGGTGATGCTGTTCATTATCATCGATAGAGATAAAGATCCCCCCATCCGGAGATAAAATTTCATGCGTGAGCGCGGTTCTATCAGCCATTAAAGATAGCCATGAAGCATGTTTGTATTGGTTTTTATACAAGAAGTCAGATCCCTTGGTATTATAAGGTGGATCGATATAGATAGACTGTATGGTTTCCTGGTACTTTTCCATCAACATGTTTAACGCCTGAAAGTTTTCACCATGAATTAACAAGCCATCTGTCTCGTTGTCCAGATTGTCAAAATGCGCCAATAGGCGGTCTTTGAAGTGAGAATCGAAGTGATAGGTGTCTAAGATAAGGTTCGGGTGCTGTTTGAGGAAGTTAACCCCCCTGCCCCCCTTATCAGGGGGGTAAGAGGTGGGCTTATCAGGGCGGTAAGAAGTGGGCTTATCAGGGGGGTAAGCGGTGGGCTTATCAAGCGGGAAATCGGGGTTGAAGAGGTTAGGGTCTATTTCGTGAATAGCAAAGAGGTCTTTCCATTCGGCAAGTTGCGCCGCGTTCTGGACGATGTCGGGGTAAAATTCTTCGGGGACGCGGTCGAGGGTGAGGCAGTAGTCGGTGGAGCGGACGAATTTCTTTTTGAGCCAGAGGCGTTTTTGGAATTCTTCGATGTGAGAGAGGAAGTCTGTAATTTGGGTGGCGATGCGGTGAACGAGTTTCGCTGTTTCGAGCCAATTGTTACTATTTGTTAACTTTTTGTTAAGCGGACCCCCCCCCATTTTTAACGTTTGTTAAAATTAGGTC
>JAAXHL010000097.1:3784-8196 GCA_012270865.1 Candidatus Poribacteria bacterium
GCGGTGTTGCGGCGGGTGTAGGTTCGGAGGTGTTTCTTAAGGGTCGTTTCGCCTGCTGTTTGACGATCTAATGCGGATAGGGCATTGTAGTGTCCGATCAGGCGTGCCATGATTTCTGGTTCGGTGGTATCAATGATTTTGTCCTGTTGTTTTTGGCCGCTGTAGCGTTTCTTTTCTTCATCGGTGAGGGGTCGGTATTCAAAGGGAATGCAGATTTCATCGCTCTCTGGTGAATAGGTTGTTTCGTGAGATAAAGGAATGAAGAAACGCTTCGCCCCTTGGATGTTGTCTTTTTCAATATCTACCTCACGGAGGTCAAAAGTGATGGTAATGCCTTGAGATTTGAATCTGTAGGTGGAAAAATGCTCGCCGCTTTTGACATAATATTGATCGCGGTTTGCCCAGTGGAGATAGACCTCTTCGCCGTTGTAGGGGACAGCGTAGCGTTCGGTTTGTGAGTAGCGTCTGCGTGGAATGAAGTCGCCGTTGTCGTAATAGCGTGAGAAGAAGGTATAAAGGTGATTGAAAACGGCATCTGCACGCTGGTCACGCGTTTGTGGGGAGCCGAGTTGTGCTTTTGCTTCAAGGTATTGTTTAACTAATGGACGGTCTCTTATGGTGTCGTCAATGAGATTTCCGTCTGCATCTAATACATCCTCGCCGAAGGCATCTTTGACTCGGTTTTTTATATCGTCAAGTGCTTCGTGTGCGGATGCTGTTTCGGTGTTTTCGTCAAGCGCATCGTTGACGATGGTGGGGAGTTCTTCGGCAATGAAGGCTTGGAGTTGGTCGCGCCGGTGGTTAATGATGCGATAGATGCCGAAGTCGAGGTCGGCGGCATCTGCGCGGAAGAGTTGTTGGAGGAGATTTTGTAGTTTTTGTAAGGATTCTTGCATATTTTTCTGGTCTCGTTATCTGAAAGTGAAAGTTTAGGTTATCCATTAATTGTACAAAATTGTGATGGTGATGTCAAGAAAAAAATTGTAGTTCCACAGAGTGAAGTTAGAAAACCTCGCCAGCAGTAAAGGTAAGCTTAAAAACCTACTAATGAGACGTAGACATCATTTTATTTTGGGCAATTGCGCTCGCGATCGACAAGAAATCCGCAGAAATCCGCAGAAACACCCTATCAATACGCAAAAATACCCAAGCAAAAACACTCGCTCCTACCAAGAGGTTGATGCTGAGTGGGTTCGATTTCCTGTGCGCTTCCGGGTTAATTTGGCTGTAGAGGTCCCATGTTCGTATCTCTTCTTGATGTTCCTGAACAGTAGTGTGATACGCCGATAAGCGTTTTTTGTAATCCGCAACCTGAACAAAAACGGCAGCAACCGTCGAGATTAGACAAACGATAAAACCGATCATGAATCGGGATGTCAGGACATTTGAGACGAATTCTCGTTGGATAATCAGCCAAAGTGTCGTCATAAGTTACACCGAACGTTCAAGCCGAAGCACACAGCGATGTTCTGTCCCAACGTAAAACGTATTTTCTTCAACAACGAGAGATGTTACAACCCCCGAAATTTCGGGCGCGACCTGTTCCCAAGCACCTGTATCACTTTTTAAGCAATAGATACCTTCATCGTTAGCCCCATAAACGGAGTCTTCAACCGTAGCCAACGATCTGATAATAACAGGCTCGCCTACTTTATCAGTAAGCACACGCCAAGTAACGCCATCTCTTGAACTGAAAACGCCTTTGTCAGTCGCGACGTGAACTGTTGAACCCGCAAAGACTATGTGTTTGAAGTGCTCAAGGGACAGCGGAAGATTAGAAGTAACATCGTTCCAACTATCTCCGCCATCCAGTGATTGTACCAGCTGACCATCCCGCTTACCGACATAGACGGTTTCTCCCGAAACAGCGATTTTAAAGCCGCTTCGTACATTGGCGCGCGAGAGCTCAATCATCTCTTCCACGCCTGTGTAGAACCACTCAGGTTCACCCGACTGCCATCGGTAGAGTTTATAGTTATATTCCATGTAGAACGTTTTACCGCTGACTGCAAAACTGCCCCACAAACCTTCCCACATCAATTCGTACGCCAACGCAGCATCTGCTTGGACCTCTATCAACTGTTCCAAGAAACGTTCTGCCCCAAAATTCGGGTTCTCCTGTATCAACTGACTGGATAACGGATCAAGTGTAGAAGATAAGGTAATTATGACCCTCTGTCCCATCTGCCGTTCGTCTTTGAAATTGAAACTTCTTCCACCTAATACATGGCACATAAGTTCTGTCGAATTAAAAGAGGGAGAGGTTTCTGAGATAGGGTTTAACAAATCGTCATCGGCGGATAACCGGAAAATAGCGGTGGAATCACCCCGTATACCCTTAGCATAGAGGACACCATCGGCTTCTACGACTTGAACAATACGCGGTGTTTCCTTAGACAAGAGCCTATTAATTTCAAAGGCGAAACTAACGGCATCCCACGATTTACCGCCATCGGTTGACCTGACAAGATTTGGACCCACCCGCGCGTAAAGCGCAGTAGATGCATCTGCTGTGGTACCCGCCACAAAACTGACCAAACCGTCCACACGACTCTCAAATCTCGTATTAAATCGGTGCCACGCTTGACCGCCATCAATAGAGCGATGAATTCCAGTGCTTCCACCCGTATAGAACGTCCTTTCGTCCAATGCCACAGCCCTACCAACACTAAACTGCATAGGCGTTATACCTGAAGATTCTATAGAGGTCCAGGTGTCTCCGCTATCAACTGAGCGAGCGACTACACCGTCATCTCTCCCTACGAGTAAGAGCGTCTCTCCTGCTGCGAGCAGCGTTATCTGCGGTAGAACACCAATTACAAGCGAAGTATCAGCAGGCGTGATGTCTGCCCATGAATCACCGCCATCAGAAGATCGGAATATCCACCACGAACGTCTCTCACTTTCCCACAATCGCTTAAAATTTTCTTTCGGCGTTCCATCACCTGCCAAAATATTGACCGAGACAGCGACATAAAGATAATCCTCGGACACCACTAAAGCACTAACAGACACAATGTCATCTACCGGCAACGGCAAATGTTCCCAAGTTCCCGCGGTAAGTCGATACATCCCAAGCGAGGTTCCCGCAAACAACCTATCGTGCCACACCTGTAATGTGCGAACTCCAGCATGTTCCGTTATCCGACTGTCCAAACCGTCGCTTATGTCCGTCCATGAATTGCCAGCGTCATCAGACCGAAAAACGCCAATATCAAGACAGAGATAAAAGGCTTCTTCTATTATCATCAGTTCCCGTATGTGCCCTTCTGGACAAGGACCGATCGAATGCCATGTCGTACCGCTGTCATTTGATGCAAACAATTCATGAGATGAAACAATATAAAGCGTGTCATCGTGCGCCACTATGGGACCATTGTTATGACTATCTTGGTGCAGAAAATCGGCGTTGACCAGTTGCCACGCTCCCGCACCTGCTGGCAATTTATAGATACGCTTATCGCCTACAACGGCATAGAGCGTCTTTTCTGCAGTCGCAGATAGGGTATTTACGGGATGTCGTCCGCCGGGTTCATTCGTTTGAATCCAATTCATAATGTCCTCCATAAGATCGTCTGATACTTGGAAACTGCCCAACGCCTCGCGAACGACGGGTGTCTCCTTTTGCAATCGCTTCCGCGCGCGGTGGAGCCGACTCTTAACCGTATTCGGCGACATCTCCAGAAAATCACCGATTTCTTCGCAACTCATCTCACTCAGATAGTGAAGCACCACCACTGTCCGCTCACGCGCCGGTAACTTTTCGAGGAGATACGCAACGACTTCGCGCTGCTTTTCTGTCGCCAATTTCTCAGTCTGTTCGACCATATATTGTGCGTAGAACAGTGCCTCTATTTCCGCTTCACCCATCGCTTCCAAGGACTGCATCGGGATTGTCTTCTCATCAAACCATGTCAGGAAACGGCGGGTCGCGATCATATAAAGCCACCCCGAAAATCGGTTCGGATCCCTCAATGTACCGAGTTTTTCGTAAGCCCTAAGAAACGTATCCTGCGTGATTTCTTCAGCGACGTGGTAGTCCCGGACCCGCCGCCATACGAACGCGTGTATCTGTTTTTCGTACTTTTTCACAAGCGCAGTGAAAGCGTCTTCATCGCCACCCAAGGTCCGTTCAACCCATTTCGCATCGTCGTTTTTCATGCCTATCCTCCAATCGTTAATATTGGCTTATGACACGTGACAATATTATAGACGAAAGGGTTGCAAATTCGTAATTTTTTGTTTCAAATATTTTGGAAAGAACCTTCAGTTCCATAAGAGAAACGAAGGAAAGGTAGGGAATTACCGCCGAATTCACGTGTTGCCTCACAGCAAGCGTCGGCGGGGGTGAGTGGTTAACATAACGTCTGCTTTGATGGTTTTCTACGCTAAATCTCAACACGGACAAACGC
>JAAXHL010000166.1 GCA_012270865.1 Candidatus Poribacteria bacterium
CACAAACTAACAGTTTGTGCTACAATGCGTGCTTGCTTTGACTGCTACTTCTCAAGACACAGGCTAACAGCCTATGCTACAAAAGAGCTACAATGCGTGCTTGCTTTGACTGCTACCCACGTGATTGTGAAACGATATAATAATGAACACAGGCTAACAGCCTATGCTACAAAAGAGCTACAATGCGTGCTTGCTTTGACTGCTACCCACGTGATTTTGTCTTCTTCTTCGCTGATGACCTGCTGCTCCTCAAAATTGTTCTCTGCTAAAACAGATTGTATCTGTTCAAGTTCGGTCTCCAAAATACCAGAAAAGATGACGGAACCGCCTGGGTGTAATCGTGCTGGACAATTCGGGATGATCGGAAGGATGGTTTTCGTTAAAATGTTTCCGATGATGAGATGGTATCTGTCCTGTATATCCTTGAGTCCATCGCCTTGAGACAGGGACACTTGCGGTGTTACCTCGTTTGTTTGGAAGTTCTCAATGGCGACAGGAATCGCTGTCGGGTCAATTTCAATCGCGTCCACCTGCTTCGCACCGAGTTTGACGGCGGCAATTGATAGGATACCGGAACCGGTTCCGATATCGACGACACGATCATCGGTTTTGAGGGTATCCTCTAACAATTCGAGGGAGAGCCGGGTCGTCGGATGGTAGCCTGTGCCGAATGCCATACCTGGGTCAAGACGGATGAAGATGTCAGTTTCGTTTTGAGGTTTCTCGTGCCATGTGGGTACGATGTGTATCCGTTTTCCGATGTGCTGCGGTGGAAACGCTGCTTTCCAGGCTTCCGTCCACTTTTCAGATTTGACGTGTTTTAGGTTAATCTTTGCGGGACCGGGTTGGATGTTCCACTTTGGAAGTTCCGCAAGGAAATCTCGGAGTTTCTGCATCCGTGAACTGACACGATCATCTAACGGATAATAAGCGATAAGATTGACTTTGGTGTCATCAATTGACTTAAATTCGACACCTGTTGCTTTCAGTTCAAAGAGGCAATTCGCGACTGCCTCGGATGCGTTGTGTGAGGTAGTTACCGTGATTCTTGCCCAATCCATTTGTTTGTCATACTTATCTGTTGACAGAAGGATAGCTGCTGAGGCGTGCGTTTATTCCGAGTTATCCTCCTCATACCGACCGAGCAGCTTCTCCCAGAAACCTTCGTGTTCTTGGTTGGGGGATTCACCGCGCAGTTTTGCGAATTCTTCTAACAATTTTCGCTGTTCGGTGTTGAGGTGCGTCGGGGTCACGATTTCTATTTCGACGATGAGGTCACCTGCGTAAGAGCGTTTGTAAACGGGAACACCTTTTTGGGAGATACGGAGTTGTGCGCCGTATTGTGTGCCGGGTGGAACACGTAGCTCCTCGATCCCATCAATCCCTTGTATATTGATTTTGGTACCGAGTGTCGCTTGTGCAAACGAAATTTTGGCGGAGGTGATAAGATCGTTCCGATCTCTTTGGAAACGTTCGTGCGGTGCGACGTTGATAACGACGTATAGATCGCCTGGCGGTGCTCCGTTGAGACCTGCTTCACCTTCACCGCGTAATTGGTATTTAAACCCGGAATCGACCCCTTTATCGATATTAAGTTTAATTTCGCGCGTATTTCGGACGACCCCTTTTCCATTACAAGGTGGACACGGGGATTGTATAATTTCACCGTCGCCGTGGCATCTCGGACAGGTTCGCGCCATCGTGAAAAACCCTTGTGATTGACTAATTTGCCCTCTGCCGTGGCATTGGGGACAGGTTACGACATCTGTTCCCTCCTTCGCGCCACTGCCGTTGCATGTTGAACAGGTTTCGATGCGTGGGACTTCAATTGAGACCTGTTTGCCATGGATAACGTCTTCGAGTGTCACTTCAAGGTTGTATTGTAGACTACGACCGCGTTTGGGTGAACGTTGTCTACCACCGAATCCACCTAATAGATCGCCAAAAACATCACCAAAGAGGTCGTCAAGGTTCACGCCGAACCCGCTGAAATCGGTCTGCATCCCTTCAAGACCAGCGTGTCCGAACCTGTCGTAGGTTTGTCGTTTCTCTGGGTCGCGCAGTACTTCATAAGCCTCTGTCGCTTCCTTGAATTTGTCTTCGGCTTCTTTATTATTAGGGTTCTTATCGGGGTGAAATTGGATAGCGAGTTTGCGATAAGCCTTCTTAATCTCATTTTCGTCGGCATCGCGATCCACGTTCAAGACCTCATAGTAATCGCGTTTTTGCGTCATATTATACCTTCCTATGCTTCTTCGGTGGTGGCGGTTTCATCAGCGTCGTCTGCTGTGTCGGTTTCTTCAGGTTCAGGTTCAGGGGTGCCTTGTGAAACAACAACTTGCGATGCGCGTAAAACACGGGTGTGTAACATATAACCGCGCCGGAATTCCTCAATCACCTTCCCTTCCGGCACGTCATCTGATGGTGTAATCAAGAGTGCTTCGTGCTGGTTCGGGTCAAATGCTTCACCGACGGCTTCAATTGGCACGAGTCCATGGATTTTCAGAGCGTCCAGCAACTGTTTATGGACGAGTTGTACACCTTCGTTGAAACTTGTGAACTCAGTAGGGGCATCACTTGCTTCTACCTGCTCGTTTACGCTTTTAATCGCGGCTTCCAAACTATCTAATACGGGTACCATGCCTTCAAGGATACCTTCGTTTGCGAATTTGAGTTGTCGTTGATAATCCGCCTGTAGGCGTTTTTTGGTGTTCTCGGCTTCTGCTGCCGTCCGGAGTAGTAGATCACGTTCACTTTTATATTCTTGATGTACTGTCTCTACGGCAGCTGCGACCTCTTTTTCGATTTCTTCACGCAGGAGTTCTTCTCGTTCTATTTCAAACTGGTCTCGAACCCGTTGGATAATGACCTCTACTTCTTTCTTAGTCTCCGAAGTAACGTTGGTAGCGGTCTCTTCAACAGTAGAGATTCTCTCTTCAATTTCTTTTTTGACTTCCGATTTTATTGTATCAAGTGCCGATTCTGCGATTTCCCGCATACGGGTCACGAGTGTCTTTTCGTTGCCGTTTTCACCATCCGTAGTCTCGTTCTCTGGAGATGTATCTTTTTCTTTTTCTGTTTTAATTGGTATCTCTTTAACTTCAGCCATAATAAAATCCTCTTATTTTTTTGGAAATGTGGTTTTAAATAGCGTTTGTGTGCTGTTTTAGCCGTGTACAGCGTCGGCGAAATCTTGCATCAGTTCGAGGGAACCGTTTTCTTCAAGGACGTTCCCTGTTACGATAAAATCTGCGCCGGCTGCGACCTTTTCTGCTGCGATTTTCGGTGTCCGAATGCCACCGCCAACGATTAAAGGTATGCTAATTTGATTTTTGACTGTAGAGATCATTTCATCTGGAACGGGGTGCGCTGCGCCGCTCCCTGCCTCTAAATATACCATCTGCATACCGAGATACTCAGCTGCTAATGCGTGCGGACCTGCGATGTCTGGTTTATCGCGTGGGATCGGTATCGTTCCGCTCATGAATTCAACTGCGGTTCTGCTACCTCCCTCAATGAGCATATAACCGGTAGGTATCGGTTTGAGTGCGTGCCGTTGTATCCACGGAGCTGCTTTGACCTGTTCGCCGATGAGATAGTTCGGGTTGCGTCCACTGATGAGGCTGATGTAGAGAATCGCGTCTGCATAGGGTGTGAGGTGCATCGAATCCCCGGGAAATAGGACAATCGGGAGTTGTGTTTCCTGCTTGAGTGCTTTGGCGATTGGGTCCAGATCGTTGGTTAAAAAGCTGCCTCCAAGTAGAATGGCATCTGCTCCTGAACGTTCAACTTCGCGAGCGAGTTTGGCACACTTTTCGACCTCACACTGCTCAGGATCAATTAGGACGAGATAGCCGGCGTTATGCTTTTTAAGTGTGTCGTAGAAATGGTTAAGAACCCAATTTGATCTCAAACGCGATTTTCCTCTCTTTATCTATGTTAGATACGATGTCGGACTCCTACAGGACTTGCAGCCCGTTCTATTACGATGAATTTTTTTGTAAAATCCAGCGTTTTTGTATCACAAACTAACAGTTTATGCTACAAAAGAGACGCATGCCTAAGTCCTGTCCGATTTATACGTCTCTCCGATAGAATTGTATCACATTTAAGGCGGTTTGTCAAATTCTGTGTCGTTGTATAAACGCATAGAGTAGAACACCGGTAGCGACTCCTACGTTGAGCGAGGATTGCCCTGATGCCATCGGAATCCGTACCAGTGCTGTGCAGCTTTCGCGTGCCTCAGCGGAGAGTCCGGTATTTTCATTGCCGACAACGATAGCAATGGGGTGCGAAAACTCAGTTGCGTATAATTCATTTTCGGTACCGGCTGTGGCACCTAATACACACCACCCTGAAGCCCGGAGGGCTGCTATTGCTTTAGTGATACTCTGTGTCTGAAAAAAAGGCAGACGACCGACGGCACCACGTGCGGCACGGATGCAGTTTTTATGAAACGGGTGTGCGCCGGTATCGCTCAATAAGACCGCAGAGACTCCTGCAGCGTCGGCTGTCCGCAAGGTCATCCCAAGGTTATCGGGGTTCCCGATGTCTTCCGCAATGAGTAATATACACCGCTGCCCGAAATTGAAATTGAGATGTCCAGCTGCTGAGAGGAAGTTCGGATAATTCAGGTGAACCGATGCTATTATTGAAGGCACTGGTCGCGTTGTTGTGATGGATCCCATGACCCCTGTACTAACTTGGTAAACGGATAGATTCTCCTCCACTGCGCGTCCGAGGAATGCCTTCCCGTCAGCAGTGGCAACATATTCAGGCGTATAAAGCAGCGATTCGATCGGAAACCCGTCCGTTATTGCCCTCTCAACGAGCAAAGTTCCTTCGACAATATATTGTGAGTGTTCAATTTTCCCTTTCAGTGAGGTGAGTTTACGAAGATGGGAAACAGTAGCGTCCTTTCGTTTCAAGACGGTGCGCTGTTCGGATTTTGTCCTGCTACCGCGTTTGATGCCTTGATAAAACGAACCGGTATCCGTCTGAATACTATCACCCTCTATAATATCCGAGATTCTATCTTCTATCCATTTTTCAGTGAGATGAAAGCGTCCTATTTGTCGTCGTGGAAACGCCAATAGCAGTTCCCTTAAACTGCGTTCGTTCGTTGCTGTGATGTGGACTTGGTAATCGTTTTCAAGCGTTTGATTCGGTTCCAACAACATAACGCCGTCGAGTTGTTGCCAACCGGCGACACGGACTTCGTAAGCGGGCTGCCATGTGCCTGTTTCAGAAAAGGTTTGATACGCCTGTTTAAAACGTGAAACAGTCTCTGTGGCTGAACTTTCTTTCTCTAAGAAAGCGATAACTTCATCGTAGTTAATCATAGAAATGTTCCGAGATAGATGGCACCGAGTCCGACGAATATGTCCCACTTCATCCAGCGTTGGATGCTGGTGCAATTTTCTTTAGAGGCATCTCTCCAGAGACGAATCGCCAGAACGATAAGCACAAGATCAACGCCGGGTCCAACAACCATCAGATAGTGCCACGAATACCATCCGAATAGGTACGGGATGGGACTAAATAGGACGACCGATGCCATGAAACCGATGGCTATCTGGACAGCGAGTTTCGGGTTCAGGATTGCGAGCGTTTTCAGGTCGTTTTTCAGGTCGCCTTCGGTATCTTCAAGGTCTTTGACGATTTCTCTTGCTGTTGTAAATAGGAACGCAAAGATTGCTGGAATCAAAGTTCCTCGTACGGAATCTATTGCGACACCGCCTGCGATAAAGGTTAAACCGGTTAAACTGCTTACGACTAAGTTGCCGATAAGAGGTGTCCGTTTTAGCCAGAAGGCGTAACTCGCGAGGGCGATAAACACGAGAATTGCGATAGCTGCTGCGTCTCTATTAATTAATACGCCCAAATAGATGCCGATGACGACAAGGAGGATCGCGAATATCAGTGCATCTCTGCGTCGGATACGTCCGGATGGCAAGGGTCGCAGCGGACGGTTAATCCGATCAATCTCATAATCACAATAGTCGTTTATGGCGTTTCCTGCAGAAAGCAAGACGAATGCCGAGATTGAGACGAGCAACAATCGGATGTTCATAAGGTCTTGCATTCGACCTTGGCTGGCGAACATTCCACCGAGCCAAGCGGAGATAAATGCGATGATTCCGTTGAGCGGACGCGCCAGTTCAAGATATGCCAATAGCGTTTTCATGGATTTTTGTCTCGACAATAATAGTTACTATGGCGGGGTTACAAACCCCGCCTGCAAGGGGGTGCGTGCGTAATGCTTATAAAAGCATTATGGGTAACGGATGCCAAAACGAAACGAATAATACCAACGGGTACTGAATATAACAATCCCAAACCAGAGTAGGTAGATCGGAAATAGCACGCCGGCACAGCAACTTAGTATCAGGATCCCGATGCGTGTTGCCCAGATAATAACATTTTGCTTTGGGTAGAGGTTCATATAGATAAAGATTGGTAGGCAGACGACGCTTGTTGTACCGGCGATCCAATCTCTGAAAAGGGCAGCGGAAACGATAGCGGCTATTAGGAGGATTAAGCTCAGTAGACATGCGCGTTTTTTTCCGAGCCATACACCTATTGTGTTATCGCCACTGGCTTCATCGCCTTGGACATCAGGGAGCGTCGTATTGACAAAAGCGGCGGCGACAGAGAATAGATACGGTAGGCTGCTGTGGACGGCTTCAACACTGATGGGTGTAAGGGTCGTCCACCCCACAAGAAAGGCGATGCTCCCGTATCCGATGGCGTTTGCACATAAATCGGCGACCGGTATCCCTTTGAGACGGATCGGACGTACAGAGTAAGCGAATCCGAGACCGATTGACAGTAAAATGAGGATAAGTGACGCTGGGTTTTCCCGAAAGACGAACAGGCTTAACAGAATTGAGGGTGCTACCAACACCCCGACTTGCCATTTAAGTATCTGAAGTTTTACATACCCTTGTGCGACGAGATACAGTTTGTCGTTGCGTGCATCTGTTTCGCGGTCTGCTATTTGATTGACGATGTAAACGGCTCCCATCAAAAGTGAGTAGAAGCAGAGTGTTATCCATAAACGGAGCGGGTGGTGTGTCTCTGGCGTTGCTTGTGCGATGCGTGCCTGATGGTATCCCAAAAGCAGAAGTGTCCAGACAGGGAAGAGGAGCGTCGGTCGTAAAACTGCCACATAATCTAAGATATGGTATCGCTTCGGCTGTTGGGTGTCGTTATGTTGCATCCTCCAGCTCTTGAAGTTTTGCTTCGAGTTCCGCGACTCGTTTTTGGAGTTTCGTGAATTCAGGGAGCAGTTTAGGAAGTTTTCGGGTTGCGGCGCGAATTCGGAGTTGTTGTTTATGTGGACGTGCGGGGAACCCTGAGAGATGGCTTCCGGGTGGCATATCCTTGGTTACAGCGGATTTCGCGTAAACGACGCTGTCTTCACCGAGTGTTAGATGTCCGGCAGCACCGCCGTGTCCTGCGATATTTACACGGTCGCCGAGTGTTGTACTCCCGGCAATCCCGACTTGTGCGGCGAGGCAGCAATCCTCTCCGATGACAACGTTGTGTGCGATCTGGACGAGGTTATCCAATTTGGTGCCGCGTTTGATGCGCGTCTCAGCGAGTGTGGCTCTATCAATCGTCGTGTTCGCGCCGATTTCAACATCGTCCTCAATGACGACGGTGCCGATCTGCGGAATTTTGTGTTGTCGTTTGTTGACGGGTGCGAACCCGAAACCGTCGCTCCCGATAACTGCGCCGCAGTGGATAATCACACGATCGCCGATAGTGATTTCTTCACGAATGCTGACGTGCGGATAGATGAGTCCATCAGCACCGATTTTCGTGCCTTCTCCGATATAGACGTAGGGTTGTATTACGGTGTCGTCCCCGATTTCCACATTGTCAGCGATATATGTAAACGCTTGGATTGAGACGCGTTCTCCGAGTTTTACGTTCTCTCCGAGGATCGCGGTTTTGTCGATTCCTGGAAATGCGCGACGGTTCTTATCGGATGAGAACATCTGCAAGACTTGAACAAACGCCCAATAGGGGTCTTTAACACGGATTATGGATTTTCCGTTCCCTGGGACACCGTGTCCGATGATAATTGCTCCGGCTTGCGTTGTGGCTAAAGCGGCGATGTATTTCGGGTTAGCAACAAAAGTAATCTGAGTCGGCAGTGCTTCATTAATTCCAGAAACTCCTGTAATTTCCATGTTACCATCGCCGGAGAGTTCTCCATCAAGGTGTTCACAAATTTCCTTGAGTTTCATAAGTTCTAACCCAAATCCTTTCTCCGTAGATATGAACAATTTCACATTATGGAGTTTAGGCGTGTAGCGTTATTCGGATTTTTCGCCGTTTTCGCCGTTTTTTCCGTTTTCGTTCATCAAGCCGATAAACTTCTGTGTCATATCGTATTCTTCTTTGACATAGAGCGTGATGAGCCGTTTTTCGAGGATAATATCATAGTTTTCGGCTTTCCCGACATTAATGATTAATTCTTCAAGAGCCTTGTAAATCGGTTCGAGCAATTCTCTCTCTTTTTCAAGGAGTGCTTGTTGCCCGAGTTCACGTTCACGCTGGTATTCCTGCTGAAGTTGGATGATTTGGTTTTCCAAATCTGCGGTCTGTGCGTCTTCGACGAAAAGTTCAGTTTTCGTTTTCTGATCATGTATGGTGCGGATTGCGTCTGCTTTCTCTTGCAATTTATTCTGCAGTCGCTCACCGGCTACTCTGAGGGTTTCGGCGGCTTTTGTCGCTTCTTCTGATCCTTTTAGGACTTCTTCAGTGTTGACGACCCCGATTTTGAAGGCTTCCTGTCCGATGCTTCCGGTACTGAAACTGAAAGCGACTATAAAAATGAACAATAGCGTTAGGTGTGCTTTACAAGCACCTAATCGAAGTGATTTCATAAGTGTATCCTCTCTTTTGAGAAAGAAATTAGTAGGTTCATGATTTTAGAATCCTGGTCCAATGGTGAAGTGGAATCTCCCTGCGGGTTCTCCGCTGATGCGATCTAATCCGTATCCCCACCCTAAGCGTGCGAGCATACCGAACATATTGAGTCGTGCCTCAACTCCGAGTCCACGTTTCGGGTTAATTTGTGTAAACGGGTTTTTAACGCTTTCATCCCACACTTGTCCTACATCGAAAAAGAGGGCTGCGGTGAGCTGCGGTGAAACAGGGATACGGTACTCAAGATTAGCGAAGAGTACTTTGTCACCACCGTAAGGGTTGAAACGTCCTGCTTCGTCAGGGTCTGGGTAGATTTCATAGTCTTCGTAACCGCGTATGGTGTCTACACCGCCGAGGAAGAAGCGTTCATAAAACAGGAACTCACGATCATCACTTTTACTTTGCATGTAACCGGCGCGTGCGTGAAAAGCGATGACATGATTCCACCACCCACTATAGAACCAACTGGTGTCTGCGTAGTATTTCTGGAATTCGTTGTCGGCACCTAAGATTCCGCCGGAATACTCATAAGAGATCGAATGCGACGACCCGCCGGTTGGATCATAGAGAGATGTGCGATAGTCGCGCGTATCTCGTCCAACGGCAAAGAGGACACTCCGGGTGGAGCGGTTAATCAATGTCTCATCAGGGTTGTGTGCTTCGACGTGTTCGTTCCGGAACCTGACGGAGAGATCGATGTCATAAGCGATGGGTCGTCCGAGGGTTACAGATGCGCCGCGTCGTCCCCAAACATATCTATCGTATAGATAGTTGGCACTTGTTCGGTTAAAGACTCTGCCGACGGTTCCGTAGTAACGTCGGAAGCGCCGGTTATCATAAAGCCGAGCTGTCAGTCGTGTAGGTGTGCCAAGTATCCAAGGTGTCCCGAAACTAATTTCGGCAGTGTGATGGTCGCGAGTCCCGATTTCACCTTTAAGATGGACTCTGTAGGCGCGTCCAAGGAGGTTGTTCTGTCCGACTTCTGCTGTCCCGAAGACACCGCCTTCACTGCCGTATCCGCCGCCGAGGCTGAGCATCCCTGTTCGCGGTGTTTCAGCGATATTGACCCTTAAATCCTTTCGGTTCTCTTCGTTGGTATCGCTGGGTACAAAATCGACGGCACGAATGAAGGATCCCATCTGGAACAGACGTTGCCGTACCTTACGCAAAGATTTAATATCTAATAGTTCATCTGTCTTGATGTCGTAAAAGTCCAACTCGCGTTCGACGACATGATGCATCGTCTTCTCAAGTCCGCTGATAATCACGTTCCCGATGACGATGACATCCCCTTCGTTAATTTTGAGTGTAATGTTAACCAAAGCGTTTGTTTCATCGAAGGTCGGGATGGGTGCGACTTCGGAAAGGAGGTAGCCTCTATCGAGATAAGCCTGCTGTAATTTGGAGATGGATTCGTCGAAATTTCCGCGGTTGAAAATTTCCCCTTCAGCGGGGTCGAGCATGCTGCGTATCTTCTTTTCTGAGAAGAGCAATTTCGCCCCGGCTTCAACTTCGAGTGTATAGGTTCCGACAACATATTCGGGACCTTCGTCAACGGTGATGTCAAGTATCAATCCTGTTTTATCTTCAGTGAACCGTTTCTCGTATCCGATGACTTTCACTTGTGCGAACCCGCGGTCTTGATAGTAATTGCGCAGGTTCAGCGCGAGGTCTTCTTCCTCAAAGCGTATCTGGTCGAAAGGTTTACCGGTCCGGGTTTTGAGTTTCTTTCGGAGTGTGTTGGCACGGAGCAGTTCGTTTCCGATAAAGTTGATTTCCTCAATTCGGACGCGTGGACCTTCGTTTATTTCAAACGTGACGCGGACGGTGTGCGTCTCGTCTTCGCTGTTATCAAGGTGTGTTTGGATCCCAACGAGGTAATAGCCTTTGTCGTGATAGAGTTTGGTGAGGACGCGCTCGCTTTCCCATCGCCGTCGGTCGCTATAGATTTCATCTGGACGCAGTGTCATCTCGTTCTTCAGTTTTCCTAAGTCTAAGTTCTCATTGCCGATAATATTGATGCCTGAGATTTTTGGACTTTCGACGACTTTATAGATAATCTCGAGCCCCCCGTCTTCTGCGGGTTGTGTATCCACTTTCGCTTCGGAGAAGAACCCTGTGTCTTTGTAAAGGCTTTTGAGGTCTTCGGTAAGGAGTTCCTGTGAGACTTCATGCCCGACTTGCGTCTGAATAAGCGTCCGCAGCATATCTTCGGAGACGGTTTTTACACCCTCGAAGGATATTTTCTTGACAACGAACATCGGGTTGACAGCCGATGGATTGGTGTCAGTTGTCTTTTTTTCGTCAATCGTCTGACCTTCGGTATCGGATGTCGCCTGAGTTTCGGCAGCTGGCTCTGCCTGTTCCT
Organism: Candidatus Poribacteria bacterium; assembly: GCA_012270865.1. Lineage (GTDB taxonomy): Bacteria > Poribacteria > WGA-4E > WGA-4E > WGA-3G > WGA-3G. Next base: position 11,312 of record JAAXHL010000166.1, read on the forward strand.
CTGTCGTAGCCTCGTGGGGTCCGTAGACGACATCTGCTTGTTCATCAGCCAGAACGGCAGTTGTCGCAAATCCGATGATTAGGCTCATAAGGATCAGAATACTTTTGAATGCGTCCATAATATTTTAATATCTCCTCTATGTCGCGGAGGCTCCGTCCGCAATCAGGAAATCGTGCTATTCTTTAGCATAGATTTCGGTGCCGCAGCTATTCGCGTAGTGCCGGAAGGCGGTGATAAGTTTCTGTGTAAGTTTACCCGGTTGCCCGTCTCCGATGTCGCGTCGGTCAATTTTTACGACGGGGATAACCTCGGCAGCGGTGCCTGTTAGAAAACATTCGTCTGCGATGTAGAGGTCGTGGCGGGTGAAGATGCGCTCCTCCACGGGTATCCTTGCGTCGCGTGCCAGGTCAATGACACTGTTGCGGGTTACACCTTCTAATATCCCGATATGTACGGGTGGTGTGACAAGCACGCCGTTCTTTACCCAAAAAATGTTGTCGCCGCTACATTCAACGACATAGCCTTCAGGGTTAAGCATCAGGACTTCTTCTGTCCCTGCCTGTTTTCCTTCGATTTTCGCTAAAATGTTATTGAGATAGTTCAAAGATTTAATGCGCGGGTTGATGGCTTCTGCATAATTCCGTCGAACGGCAGAAGTTACAATCTCCAAACCTTCTTCATAGTATTTTTGTGGATATAAGACGATTTTATCTGCAATAATTATGATGGTCGGTTTTGGACATTTGTCTGGATCGAGTCCAAGGTCGCCGACACCGCGAGTTACGATTAATCGGATATAGGCTTCTGTCAAATGATTTCGACGGAGTGTCTCCAAGACTGTCTCTTTCATCGTCTCGATTGAGATCGGAATCTGTAACATAATTGATTTTGCAGAGTCATAAAGCCGTTCGAGGTGTTCATCGAGTTTAAAGACGCGCCCGTTATAGGATCGGATCCCTTCAAAAACGCCGTCTCCGTAAAGCAAACCGTGATCGAATACTGAAATTTTTGCCTCTGCTTTTGGTAAAAATTCTCCGTCGATATAAATCAACATAAACGTTTCCTTTGCGTGGTTATCAGTTATCAGTCGTCAGTCATCGGTTAAGAGGACTTTGTAGTGGTATAAGTTCCATACGAAAAGAATGCTAATATAATATGATTGTTATCGAGGTTCTCTTAGCTGATAACTGAAGCTGACGACTATAAAACGACTTTCCCATCAACGAGTTGAACGACTCTGTCTACTTGCTCGGCAAGTTCAGAGTTGTGGGTTACAATAACAAATGTCTGTGCGGATTTAGCGTTCAAATCCCATAAGAGTTCGTGAACTGCCTCGCTGCTCCGGCGATCAAGGTTGCCTGTTGGTTCGTCGGCGAGTACAACTTTCGGTTTGTTGATTAATGCGCGTGCGATTGCGACGCGTTGTCGTTCACCGCCGGAGAGTTGGCTCGGATAATGCGAGAGCCTTTCTGCAAGCCCGACATATTCAAGTAGTGCTGCTGCTTCCTCATAAATTGCTTTATTATTTGGTGTCGTCATTAAGGCAGCCATAGCGACGTTTTCAAGTGCGTTAAACTCCGGTAACAGATGATGAAACTGAAAAACGAACCCGACTTCTTTGTTGCGAAACCGAGCGAGTTCGGTGTCCTGCATGGAAAAAACGTCTTGATCGCCGTATAAGACTTGTCCTGCGGTTGGTCGATCAAGTGTCCCCATAATATGAAGTAGCGTGCTTTTTCCGACACCTGATGCCCCAACGATTGCGAGTAATTCTGATGTTTTTATCTGAAGATCAATGCCTCGAAGCACTGGAAGTTCCGATTCGCCATCATAATAGGATTTGTGTAAATCGACGATACGAATGAGTGTTTCTGACGGATTTGACACAGGTGCCTCTTTTTCACAGGGTTATTTAGTTTAAAACAAATTGTCGGGTTGTCTCGATTTTTGGATTTCCCTTTTTAGTCCCGGTGCGGTTAGAAACCGCACCTACCGGGCCTGGGGTGTGCGGTTAGAAACCGCACCTACCGGGCCTGGGGTGTCAAAATTGGATTAAAAAGTTGAAAACTAAATCGTCCTGCTCTTTTTCGTTACTCGTGTTGCAATGCTTCAACGGGTTTCAGGTTTGCTGCTTGCCATGCTGGATAAAGTGTCGCAAGCCAGCAGATGGCAAATGAGAGCAGATTGATAAAGATAACAAACAACCAATTAATTTTTATCGGTAGTTGATGCATCTGATAGATTTGGCTGAGTCCGAGGTCTACGAGTGAGATGGGTCGGACGGCACAATAGAGTGCGAAACTTATCCCGATCAGCCATAAGACTGCTACAGCCAATTTCCATCCGCCTTTACGGCGCAGCGCGTGTTGTGTTGCTATTAAAAATTGTAGCGCGATTGGCACAACGAGTGCAAGTACGTACCAGTAAGAGGGTCTCTCTGCGTTGGTACTGAGGAGCCAACAGAGCGACAAGCCTAATGCGGTGCCGATCATTGTTCCGAGCGTTCCGATAACGCTTCCTTGAATCATAAAGATTCGCATGATGTTCCCGCGTGAGGTGCCGAGCGTCCGGAGTGTTCCGACGTCCTTAGTTTTCTCCATCACTGTCATGATAAGCGTGCTTGCGATGTTAAAAGATGCGACCAAGATGATGAGTGCTTCAATGATGACGGTTGCGATTTTTTCTAACTGCAGTGCTGAGAAGAGGGGTGCTTGTGCCTCCATCCAGGTTCTGGTGCTCGGCATGCCTTCTAAGACGCTAAAGTCAGCGACATCTTCAATTTTTGTTGCGAGTTGGGGTGCCAATTCGGCATCGGTTAAGCGTACAAAAATGAAGTTAACGCGATTCTCTTGGTTGTACAACTTTTGCGCGGTATCTATATGTATGAATCCGAAGTTGTTATCGTATACCTCCATCTCAGATTCGTATACCCCAATGACAACGAAGTTCGCTAAATCTGGCACGAGTGCTCCGTGTCCTGGGTCTACGAGTTTAATGAGTAACCTTAAAACATCGCCTTCCATGGCACCGATACGCGTTGCTAACCGTCCGCCGAGGATGATACCACCGGCAATCGTTTCTTCTCTAAGGAACTCCGCTTTTTCGACCAGTTCTGAATTTTGGAAGTCGGTTGAACCAGTAACGAATGTTGAGAAACCTGTAACTTTATCTTCCTGTGCTGGATCAATTCCCTTGATATAGATGACATCCTGAATGGTGTTGCTATGTTCGGGAAAAACACCGATCTGTGCCCAGACGACAGGCGATGCGGCGACGACGTTTTCAATAGCCTCAATGCGTTCGATTCGCTCTTGGTAGCCTTTAAAAAAACTGTGATCGAATATGTGTAGGGCAACATGTGCCTCGTTTGAGAGAAACCGATCCTTGAGTCCGTGTTCGACACCGTCTAAGACGGCGATTACGAGGATGACTGTTGCGACACCGAGTGCGACACCACCGATTGAGATGATGCTGATAATTGAGATAAAGGACTGTTTCCGTCGAGAACGTAGGTAGCGGGAGGCTACAAACCATTCAAATTTCATTTTTTTAATTGTGGGTCCCTTTGCATCGTTCCACTTCGTTTCACGATGGTGTCTGATTAATTTCGACCTCAATCGGGATATGTAGCGTTTATAGTAAAAGCTACAATTAACAAAACATCTATAGAAGGCGGGGTTACATGAAGATTAAGAAAATATTTCGGTAATTTCTTGGCGAAGTCCGGTGCGGTTAGAAACCGCACCTACCGGCCTGGGGAAAATCGGAATTACCGATTTAAATAATTGAGGGTGTTTCATAAATCGT
>JAAXHL010000015.1 GCA_012270865.1 Candidatus Poribacteria bacterium
CACAAACTGGAAGTTTATGCTACGAACATGTCTATTTATTTTTGGGATTCACTATAAATAGCCGTAGCGATGCGTTCTTTGAGTTGGCGTGCTTCGGTGTTTAGGACTGCTAATTCTTCGTTGAGTTCTCCAAATTGTTCAGTGAAATCAAAATCGTCAGCGGTTTGTTCGGCGATTGCTACATGTCGTCCCTTAGAAGTAAGACCTACCGAGAGAGTTGCCGGCTCCGAATGCGTTATACGGTACGCCTGCGGGTACAGTCCGGATGCCCCACGTTTCAGTTGTTGCGTCATAACCGACACCCATTGAAACTGCGGGTTCTTGGATGAGATTCACTTGGAACGTGAAGTCCTGCCGCACATTGTCGTAAGGCGGTTCACGCTTAATACCGATCCGACTCCAAGAAATCCGGAGGCTCCAATCGTGTAGGTTCCGCGTCATACTTAGACGTTGTTGATAAAACTGCCCATCAATCGGATAATAGATAAGGCTGGCATTAAATTCTAAGTTCCGACTCACACGGTACCGGCCGGTAGCAGTGATAGAACGGGCAGCGCGTCTTGCGGTATGCCTTTTGCTAAAAGAGCTTCCGAGGCTGATGTTCCATGACTTGCGTGTATAACGGATATTGGAACGGAATCCGACCATCTTGAACTGTTGTCCATCATCGGGATGCGGATTCGGGTCATGCGTGAATCGGAAGGTCATGTTAAGGTTTCGGCTCGGAAGTGGGACGATTGTAAAGTCGCTTTCAATAGGCTCAAATTGACGCTCATATAACGGGTCGAATTCCGTAAAATCGGCAGTGAGGCGTGTATCAAAATACATGATACGGTGCGGTGATTGGCTACGTCGCGTTTTAATCTCAAAGGCCGTGTTGAAGCTATAGGTGAGCCGCTTCCGTTCATAGAAATAGGTACTCGGACCAAACGGATAAAGGTTATCATCTTCATCAACAGCAGGTTGGTAATCGTATCGGAGTGAGGATTGTATTTCGTGGCGCAATTTTGTTAGCCCGGGGATATACCTGACATTGTAGATGCGGAAGAGCGTATTTGTGGCGGATCCGTTAAAGCTGAAAACGCTGCGAAAAATGTTTTTGTTTTGATCCTGGTCTCGGTCATGCCAAATCGTGTTTGAGTTGAGGTTAAGGTTAAGCTGCAGTTCTCGTAAAGGTGTAATCAGGAGCGTTGATTGTTTGCGGACATCAAAACCGAGGTCCATTGTCTGTAGGTAGACATCTCTCTCCTCACCTGCTTTTGCGCGAAAGACTTCTCTAAAGAAGTTGCCGAATTCAAGGTCTAAATCAAAACTTGTGCTCTCAAGCGTAGGGAACGTAAACAGTGAGAGAAAAGGCTTCTCCGTCTCAAATTTTTCAGCAACCGTTACCATCGCATCGTTGATGGTTTCAAAAACAGGGAATGCGCTGAGCCGCATCCGTGAAAAATTCACAGTTAATTGTGGCAGTTTCTGTAGTGATCTTGTTCCTTCACCGGTAAAATCGTGGATGTGCCGGATTTCAAGTCTACTTGTGATGTCTCCAATAGTCTCTCGTGAAAACTTCAGATTCCCATTTGGATCAAGATCGTCGAGATCAAAGGTTGATAACCCTGTCCCATAAGTAAGAATTGCAAAAGAGTAGAGCGAAGATTTATTGGGGAGTTGGTATTCTTCCTTATAACTCTCGGAGCGAAGTTCTGATCGACCGGTGAAGCTGATAGGTCGCCGTCCTTCTTGGCGGTTATCCCAGGGTGTATAGATAGAATGTGTATGCGCCCATCGCATAAGCCAGCGATTCCCGGTTCGGACGGCACTCTGTCGCTGAGCAGAGTAAAGATCGTTACCGTAGATGTAGAGTTCGCCTCGATAGGTCCGCTTTTTATCGACTTTGACGATGCGAAAAGATTTTTTGGTTTGAACGGGTCGTCTTCCTAAGTCCCCGGCATATAAATTTTGCACCTCCGAGGCTACGGGACTCGGATCTTCCCACCGTCCACGGAATCCGTGTTTCCGATAGATTTTAAGTTCCTCTTCATCCCCTACGACTTCTTCACCTTCTGCCACCTCTTCCGCACTTTCTTCTGTACCCTCTGTGCCTTCTTCGGCGGCTAAGTCTTCGGAATCGGTTTCGCTTTGCTCCGGCGTTTCACCGTCCTGCTTGTCCGCCTCCGTTTCATTCTGCTCAGCGTTCTGCGCGTCGTCACCATCGTCTGTTTCGTGCTGCTCAACATTCTGTTCATCATCCATACTATCGGTATCATCCGCTTGAACGGGTGCTTCTTCAGCGGGAGCAGCATCAGTTTCTTGTAATTGAACATCTTCAGTAGTATCTTGTGGTGTGCCATCCGTTTCAGTCGTTTCTTCGGTTTTTTCAGGGGGTGGATTCATTACGCTTTCGTAAAATGTCTCCCATTCCGCCTCAAATTCTTCAGCGACCACTTCAAAGGTAGGGGTCTCCTCTTTTCTGATTAATTGGAAGACGTAGAGTCCTTCAGGCATCGTAATAGGTCGGCGTTCAATGACATCGCCGGGTTCCGCTAAGCGTCTGACAGCAGACTGCCACGAGGCCTCCATCTCATTTAACGGCAAGCCTTTGCCTTCATTGACTTCGGACAGGACGGGTTGCGATGTTTCAGTAAATCCTTCAGGCAGTTGGACGAGTTGTTCAAAGGGTTCTCCCTGCTGGGCGCGTTGGAGTATATCATCGGCTAATACGCGCAGTGCGTTCTTTGTATCATCGCTTGCGGTAACAGCGATGTCAATACGGCGGAGTTTAATCTCGCGTTCACCGTAGACGTCAACAATCTGATCGGCTTTGAGGATGTGGAATGCGGATTCGGTTTGGACGATCGGACTGATTTCGCCTTCTTGTAATGCGAAGGCAGCTGCTTCCAGAGCGGGGTCGAGTTTAGGTTCACCTTCCTCATCGATTTCGCCGCGGGCGAGAAAACCGAGGTCACCGCCCTCATAGCGGGTCTCCGAGTGGTCAGAATTACGCTGTGCGAGTTCGGCAAAGTCCGCATCCTCTTCTTGAAGCTGCTTGAGAATTTCTTCTGCTTGCTCTTTGGCGCGGTTAACGTCCTCGTCCGTGATTTTATATTCCAGGAAGATCTGCTTCAACCAATAGCGGTCATATTCACCGTCAATTCGGTCCTGTAGTTCTTGGGCTTTTTCTTGCAGCTTCGTCCGCTGATTTGGTGTTACATCCGCCGGAATTGGGATATAAATTTCTTGGAATTTAGTATCCACGAATCGGTATTTTCCTTCAAAACCGTAGCCTTGTCCGCGTCGCGCGCTCCTATCATAGAGCAGTGCTGCGTCGTAGCGGCGTTTACGGACAAGCGGCTGAATGATGGTAAGGTAGGGACCTTGGTAACTATCTGTTCCAATTTTGACGATGATCTTTGCGACCTTTCCTTTGCGGAGATCCCGTCGAATCGCGGGGAAATAGAAGAGCGGAAACCCACCAATACGGAAAACAATATTCTTAGCGATCAGCTCCTGATTCATTCGGACGATGACTTCGGTAACGCTGAAATAGTAGTGCGGATGTTTCAGTGAGCAGGTGGTCAGCGTGGCACCTCGGATATAAGAGCGGTCCTCACCTATTTTAAAGATTTCACTACCGCCAAAGTACCACGGGTCGCTGTATGTGAACCCGTTGCGGGCAATGCCTTTCTTATTTTCGAGGTTGAAGATCAGTTCATCAGAATAGGTTTCTTCGTTACCCACCTTGAGATGGACGTTTCCTGAGGCGCGCATCAGATTTTCGTCAAAGTCAGCCCAGACGTGGTCAGCCCGCAAAATAACGTCTTCAAATTTGATGAGGGCATTGCCATGAATTTGAACGAAATTGTCAACAATAGACATATCGTCACCGTCGCCAATTACCATGCCTTCTTCCGGCGTATCTGTTTCAGGATTCAAGCGTGCAGGAGTGGATTCTTCCTCTTCGGACTGATCCGCGGGTGTGGTGTCAGGGGGTTCCGCTTCAGCGTCAGGGGGCACTGCTTCACCTTCGGCGGGTTCCGCTTCAGCGTCGGGGGATTCCGTTTCAGCGTCGGGGGATTCCGTTTCAGCGTCAGGAGGCACTGCTTCAGCGTCGGGGGATTCCGTTTCAGCGTCAGGAGGTTCTGCTTCAACAGTTGGCGGCTGAGTTTGTGCATCCTGCGCGGTAACCATCTGGATTGGACTTAGAAAGCATACAACGACCAATAGGATTGTCGCTATGCCTGCACGCCTGAACGTTCTTAATACGAACGAAAGGAATGACTGCAATGGGAAGTCTGTTTCGCGAGGATGCATTGTATTGGGGTATTGATGCTGATGACTGATAGGCAAATCAAACGCGCGCTTTTTCACAGATTTCTTACTCTTTCAGATTAATTTTAACATAAGCGTTTTCAAGAAGTTTATTGGTGTAGGCATCCCATTCTTCTTGGAACCGCTGTTGGCGAAGTATTACGGTAATCTGTGTCTTCTCTGCTTCAGTCAGACTTGGACTATTTCGCTCATCAAGCCTAAAGATATGGAGTCCAGATTCAGTTTCATAGGGTTGACTGTAGGCATTGGATGATAGAGGTTCAACGACTGCTCGCGTTTTAGGATTGAGTTCCGATAAAGAACGGATGCCGAGGTCACCGCCGTTTTCCCGCGTCTCATTATCGTCAGAATGTAGTAATGCGAGTTTACTAAAATCTTCGCCAGCCTCTAATTTTGTGTGAACATCGGTCGCATGCTTGCGCGCTTCCTGTATCGCTGCTGGACTCGGAGTTAGCGGGACGATGAAATACCGGAATGCGATCATCCGATCGGTCTTCTTTTCGACGGTGAAGACATAGAGTCCTTTATCTGCTTCAATAGGTTCACTGAGCGCACCTATCGCTAAATCTGTTAGTGAATCCTGAAAGAGTTTCGGGAATTTACTAAATTCTGCGGTGGACGCTTCTACGAGAACTCCTGCCTGCTGCGAAGCATCGTAACGCTGTGCGACTTTTTCAAACGTCGCTTCACCCGTCTCGATCTGATTACGCGCTTCTGTGACTTTGTCATAAGCGGCATCGCGATCGGCTTGGTTCGGTTTAAAGGCGATGAAAATGTGTCGTAAGTGTACCTTATCTGCTTTAGTCGGTAATTGGTCACGATTCTCTTCAAAAAATTTTTGGATTTCGCTATCCCGTATCTGCAATCTGGGGACGATTCTCCCCATGACGAGTCTTTCGGTTTTAAGATTCCGTTCCGATTGCTCACGAAATCCTATGAGTGTCATACCTTCTCGATTCAACTGTTTTTTAAATTCCTCATCCGTCTCAATCTGGTATCTGTCTTTAAAGTCTTTTATGTACTGCTCGATTTCAGTGTCAGTGACAGTGATTTTTAGCGTTAAGGCTGCTTCCAAAAGCAACATTTGCCGGATAAGTCTGTCTAAGAGTTCGCTTCTTTGGCGTTCAGCCTCGTTGAGTGCCTCACGCTGGCTAAAGCGATAGACCTGTTGAAGTTCCATTGCCCGCTGGTTGACTAAGACATCAAGTTCGCGCTTGGTAACAACGTCATCGTTGACATAAGCGATGATTCTATCAAAAGTGCGAGCATGAACGCCTGAGATTCCACCCCCGATAAGTAGGACAATCAATGTGAGATAGACTGCTTTTTTGCAGATCATGGGCATGCTCCTTTATAGATGTGGCGCGATCGGTAACCGCGCCACACTTAGGGTATA
>JAAXHL010000090.1 GCA_012270865.1 Candidatus Poribacteria bacterium
TTTCCACCTTTTTGGGCATTGGCATCGTGTTGCTCCAACTTTCAATGTTAATGAATGTCCGATGCGGGTTACCGACGCGAAATGTTACCTACATCAAAACCATCTTTCGATAAAAATAACGATTTATGAAACACCCTCACTTAACTAAGATTATTTATGCCATAATCTTCCATATCCTGTTTGCATTAGCAAAATTTGTGCCAATTCTCTTAACAAAGCACAATACCTGCGTCAAATTTCAGAAATTCCAACAGCGTTTTCTGTTATCCGTCTAAAACACAAGCACACACTAAGTTTATCAGAATGTGCGAACCATCACTTTTATTAAAAAAATAGATAAAATGCCATCCGCTGCCTATTGTGAGTATGCAAAAATTGACGGATAATATGGAAGAAATAGCAGGTGTGTGCAAAAAATGCAGTGATTAAACGGATGGGTTCATTATTCGGGGAGGTTTTGTACCGCAAACTTGCCTCGCAGTGAGAGTTTGCAGGCTGCTATCCAAAAAACACAATTCTAAGGAAAACAAAAGGGAGAGCGGGGCTGCTCTCCCTGAAAACTTCTATATATTACTTTACAAGCGTGCCATCTTTAGAGCGGAAACTTAACGCGTCGTCCTTCTTGTGCAGAACGATATGCCCCCAAAATCATCTCCACCGAGACCCGTCCGTCTTCTACTGTGACATCAGGTTCCGTGTCGTTCTTCAGACAGTCAATAAACGGACGCGGTACGCCAGCGATCCTTTCGCCATGACCGTCTGGAATCGGGATACCCAAGTCCTTCCATGACGGTTCATCTTGGGTATACAATCTAAGCGCGACGGCATCCGCAGGACGCGGGATATTACACGAAGGGGCATCGCCGTAGTTCTGTATGACCACACCTTGATCGCCATAAATCTCGGTCGTATTTTCACCGGCGAGCGTCACGGATGTATTCAGGAGAATCGCCATCTCTCCACCCGCGAATCTATAGACCGCCAATCCTGTATCATCAGGCGCGACATCCGTTAAAATGTTATCAATCTCAGCGATAACACTCGTCGGTTTGCCGAGCATCCAGTGGATAAAATCGGTTGCATGTGAGGCATCGTCCATGAACATCCCCATGTTCTTCTCTGGATCGATATGCCAACGGCTGGGTCCTGTCACAAAAGCCTCGCTAAACAACGCATTGATACAGTGTCGGCGACGCAGTACGCCGATTTTACCCAACACACCGCTGTCAATGAGTTCCTTCATCGCGATGTTCGCCGGATCGCGTCGCATCTGGTAACCCATCATAAACTTAATGCCTGTCTTCTCCACGACCGCCGCAATCCGATCACAATCCGCCAGTGTGAGTGCCATCGGCTTCTGACAAAGGATATGTTTCCCTTCTGATGCCGCTGCCTCTACCATCTCTGCGTGCCGATTCGTTTCACAGGTCACGATAACGGCGTGAATATCCGGATGGTTGATAATATCTTCGAGATGCAGTACGTAATTCATACCGTATTGCGTTGCGGCGGCTTCGCCGCGTTCAACGTTATCATCCCAACATGCGACGAGTTGGACATCATCAAACGTCTGCATCCGGTTGCAATAGGCGTTGGCGTGTCCGTGCGCAAAACTTATGATACCGATACCAATCTTTGTTTCCATTATGTTAATTTATCCAATCTGTGAGTATCTGTTGTGAATCCACTTCGGGGTTGAAGACTTGTAATCCTTCGGTATGAGCTGCTCGGAGAAGGCGTTGGTCTGAGGCAACGAGCACTAATGTATCACCAGTATTACGGAGTTCTGCTGCTATGTTCAAAGCGGCGCGTAAAACCACCGCGTCAACACTATTGAGCGAGTGGATTTCAATTAATCTCATTGAATCCAAAATAAGTTGATCTGGCACCGAAATCGTTTTGAAATCTGATTGATCGTCAATTACTTCATCATTAAGGTTAATCCATGCTTGAGAAAAATCGAGATTCGTGATTCGGCCATCATTTCTCTTTCTTACGCAAACCCAAAACAGTTCAACGATGCCTAAAATTAAGCACATTATACGATTTAAAGGAGCATTGTTAAATAGAAAATTGACTTTTTCACTTCCAATTTCTTGGGTGTACCTCTTCACAAGAGCACTGGCATCAAAATAGAAATAGTACATCTCTACTTCTCACGTTCTTCAATAATTGCGCGGCTAAACTCATTATCTTCAGCACGAATACCTTGCTGCGCCATACGTGTTTGGAGTTCTTCGGCGGGAATAGGTTCACCGGAAATTTCCATCTTCTCAAACATTTTACGGACAATTTGAGCATTCTGCTTCTTGTTTCGTCCGTAATATGCCATCACTTCTTCGCCCGTTTTGAAATTCTTCACTGGATTCGGCACTAACACATCAATAAGGGAAGAAAGTTGGAGATTCACTTCCGCGACTGCTTGCTCCAACCGATTTAAGCGTTCAACAAAAACTTCAAATGTTTCCTTTTCCATTGTAATATCCCCCATTATCGTTCCCGTTCTTCGATAATCGCACGACTAAACTCGTTGTCCTCAGCACGAATCCCATGTTGTTTCATACTCTCATGAAGTTCCTCAATAGGTCTAAGTTCAAAATCTTCAGGGATTCCCATCTTCTTGAGTATTTCTGCAATCACTTTCGTTCCGATATTATCATCTTGGTTTTCGTTTTGCATTTCAAAATCCTTTGGCGAATTTGGTGCCGCTTCCTCAACAACAGCAGAGAGTTTCTGATTCAGTGCTGCGACGGTCTTCTCTAACCGATCTAACCGTTGGGTAATAGTTTCGAGCATCTCTTTTTCCATCGTAAAACTCCTTTATTTTTCATTTCTTGGCATGTATTAGGATACCACAAATGTTGCTGGATGTCATATCAATCTACCCGAACCGATCCTTTCTCCAAAACAATCCGAACCTCTGCATCCACGTGCTGCTCTCCAAAGTCTACCTCAGCAGTAATCGGACCGAGGGACTCCAACGGCGACAGATTCTCGGTGATACGCTGCGTCAACGTTGCATCCAATTCTTGCCCCGTAAGCGAGGCGAGCACGCTTACCAACGGCAGGAAGCGTTTCAACTCCGGCACAAGCAGTTCCGGTTGAATGAACACCTGCGCACCGTTCGCATCTGTGGAAAAAGTTACATCAGGCAAGGTAGGCGTTTTACCTATTGTCGCATCAATCACAGCCTTTAATCCCGCAGTTGTTGTGCCTAAGACAAAATAGTCATCAACGATCGCATATCCGCCCGCAACCGCCAACAGAAAATTCAGACGGAGTTGTACGGGTTGGATCGTAACACCGCTGTAATCTTGAGGTTCAAGGAATTTAAGCGGTTTCCCAGCGACAGAAATTTTGCCCTGTTTCACAATATCCAATACGCCTTTCAACGCTTCGGGAGCCTGAGTATGCGCAATCAGCACCAACGAAGGCACGACTGTTACCTCATCAGGTTCAGGCGCAATTAACATTAGCGTCAGATCTGTCCCCAAAACTTGCGAAAGGTCGATATTACCGAAGAGTTCCTGTATCTGCTGATTTGGAACTGGAAATGTCGTAACAAAGGCAGTGCGTTCAGGGAAAGCAAGAAACGGTTGTGCGTCATCTTCGGCGGAAAGGTCGGGACGACGGGTGCCAGCGCGTTTTCGGAGTCGATGCTTTGAAACAATCGCACCCGCTTCATACCGATTGTTAAACGTCCAGAACCTTGTCTCTCCAAACATCCCGAAAATCTGTTTAATGAGCGAGTTAGGATGCACATTGTCCAATACAGGTGTAATTTGTTGGACATCCACATATCCGGTATTTTTGTCTTGACGATAATTTTCCTGAATCTCCGTCGTCATCGGGTGTTCGGCGAGAAAATTTCGCCTTTCGGGTGCCGTTTTCGTCCCACGGATTCCCGCATTATAGATGTCAAGCACCTCTATCAAGAGCGTAGGGTCAAGGGTTAATACCCCAATTTTTCCGATGAACGTATAACTGAAATCGCGTGGATACCCCGTAATGGTATTGATCGTAAAGTCGCCATAGTCGTTTTGGATGCGCTTATATCTCGGGTTGATCGCATCCGTTGCAGTGATTGCCTCAATACTCAGTTTCTCTTGTGCGCCGACCGCCGTAATGAGGAGAAATGTAAGTTCGCCTTCGCGCTGATAAAAAGCGAGAATCGCCTCCTCACCAAAATAGCCTGTGACCGTCTTAAGGTCGAGTTTTGCCCCCATTTCGTATTCCCACACCAGTTTCTGATAGACGAGTTCTTTCCACCAACGTTGTTCCTGAATCTCAGCGAGAAGCGGTATTTTAGTGGACTGTTTCCCAAACTCGCTCCGGTTGAACGTCTCAACGAAACCTTTCAATTCCTTGAGTGTCAAATAACAGATCGGGGATTTCGGGAGCAGTGTGATTAGGGGCTGTTCCGGTTCCCACAACGCAGTCTCGTGATAGATAACGGATAGCAAAATAATAACCCCAATAAGTAAAATTAGACTAATAATAACAATTTTTTTACGTTTGCTCAGCTGCATCGGTTTTCAGACCTTTGTGATATTTGTCAGCGTCGAGAGACTTCCGTTGGCACACGAAAATAGTCGTTAGATATTTTTCTTGACACTACATCTTCCGTGCTTACTTGATTATACCATATTATTTTTCAATAAGCAATTCAATTGACTGCGAACCACTCTTCCGCTGGCAAACACAAAATTCTTTGTCTAAAAGCAGAAAATGATGTAAAATATTACCGTTATCTCTTGAAAGAAGGTGAACAACGTCCCAACCCAAGATCTCAGAATTCGGCCATTCACGATTTTCCTCGTCTGCGTATTAGTGCCTGCCAACTGTTGGTGGGTGTCCGCCTCAATTATCCGTGGCGGTGGGAGTCCAACGCAGGTTTCGCTCTTCTACAATGCCGTTATCACCATTCTAATCTTATTAGGTATCGGGCTGTTTTTGCGTCGGTTGCACCACGCCCTCATCCTCAACCGCGCCGAATTGCTCGTCATCTACACCTGTATCTCAGTCGGGGCAGGACTTGCCGGTGTCGATAGATTCTTGGTCCTCATGCCGATTATCGGACACGCACACTGGTTTGCCACACCCGAAAATGATTGGGTGAACCTCTTTCATCTGCATATCCCCCAATGGCTGGCTGTGAGTGATAAGCGCGTTCTTGATGGATATTATAACGGGTTTGCAAGTATCTATGAATCGCGCTACTTCATGGCTTGGCTACCAGCAATCGTCTGGTGGGTGCTCTTCATTGTAGCCATCCACCTCGTGATGCTCTGTCTGAGCCTACTCTTTCGGCGACAGTGGGTAGAATCGGAGCGGCTCAGTTATCCGATCATCCAATTGCCGTTTGAAATGACGACCCGAAGTCGGCAATTTTTCCGATCACCGTGGATGTGGCTCGGACTCTCGATCGGTGTTGTTATTGACATCATCAACGGGCTAAATTTTCTGTTCCCTGCCGTTCCAAGCCTCGGCGGAAAGTTGTACGACCTACGACGAATTTTTACAGAACGTCCGTGGAGCGGGATCGGTTGGAGTCCGATCGGGGTCTTCCCTTTCGGGGTCGGGCTTTCGTTCTTTATACCTTTGGACCTCTCCTTCTCATGTTGGGCGTTCTGGTTGATATGGCGAGCGGAACGGCTGTTAGGGGTCATCGCAGGGTGGCGCGGGCTGCCGCGTTTCCCTTACGAGGCGGAGCAGTCGCACGGCGCATACTTAGGGCTATGTGTCGTCGCTATCTGGATGAGCAGACGCTACCTGAAAGGGGTCGTACGCCAACTCATATCTCCGAAGGCAGACGAACCGATTTCATATCGACTCATCGTTATCGGACTGCTCGGTGGCGCAGCATTCATCGTCGGATTCTGTCTGAAGATGGGGATGAACTTTTGGGTCATCGTTATCTACTTCGTGATCTGGTACGCAATTGCAATTGCGATTACGCGCTTGCGTGCGGAACTCGGCTCCCCAGTACACGACCTACATTTTATCGGACCCGATGAGATGCTCCCGCGGCTGTTAGGGATCCGCCGATTAGGCGCAACAAACTTGACGGGGTTCGCCTACCTCTACTGTTTAAATCGCGCACACCGATCACACGCCATGCCACACCAACTGGAAGGCTTCAAATTGGCTGAAGGCGCGAATATCCCGATCCGACGGTTCGCGTTCATTATGATGTTGGCTTCCGCATTAGGCGCGCTCGGTTCATTCTGGGCATATCTGTCGATGTACTACTCAGAAGGCGGTTTCGCAGGATTCGGACGAGAATCGTTCAATCGGTTAGAGACATGGCTCACCTACGCCGCACCACCAGATGTACCAGCCATCGGTTTCGCAAGCTTCGGCTTCGGGCTGACGCTACTCCTCGCCGCAATGCGGATGCGTTTCCTCTGGTGGAATTTACACCCCGTCGGCTACGCTATCTCCGGGAGTTGGGCAATCAATCCCATGATAGGTTCAATCTTTGTCGGTTGGTTGTTGAAGTGGCTCGTCCTGAAATACGGTGGTATCCGATTGCACCGGAAAGCCGTCCCGTTTTTTCTCGGTATCGTACTTGGCGAGTTCGTGATTGGTGCGTTCTGGAGTCTCTTAGCGGTTGCACTTGACCAACCGATGTACCGCTTTCTCTTTTAATTCGGCTTTCGGCGGTCAGCAATCAGCAGTCAGCAAAGACGCAAGCGTTATAAAATGCTTCAGCCGAACGTTTATTGCAGCTGCGACGCGGACATTGGGCAATAGAAAATCTCTCGCATCGCACACGCGACGTGCTGCTCGGTGAGGATGCCTCACAGATTCGCTGTGGCAATAGTCCGCAAGTCATGGCAGCCCTGCGCAATACCGTGCTAACACTCCTACGCATCTGTGGATATACACACATAGCAAAGGCGTTGAGATTTTTCGCCGCACATCCTACAGAAGCCTTGAAAATCATTCAAAAAACAGAATCTGACAATTGAATGGCTCTGACCAGAACGCCTCCGCAACTTGCTAAAAAAACGCATCTGTGATATTGTTGTAACTCACCAGACTGACAAACTTGCTGAAAAGGGGAAAATCATGGCGATTCAGATGGCAATTATTGGATGCGGCGGGATGGCAAATGGACATCTCAACGCCTATCTTACAATACATCAAACAGAACCTGGGAAAGTAGAACTCGTCGCGATGTGCGATGAAGTCAAAGAACGAGCAGATCAGTTCGCCGAACGCGTCAAAGAGGTAACCGGTAAAAAACCTGCTGTGTTTGATGATACCGATACGATGCTTGCAACGGTAGACTTAGACGGCGCAGACATCTGTACTTCACACGCGCATCATCATATCAACGCGCTAAAGTGCCTCAACAACGGTGTCAACGTCATCGTAGAGAAGCCGATGGGTGTTACCGTCAAAGCGACACATGCGATTATTAACGCCGCAAAAGCGAATAACAAAATCGCTGCGACTGCTGAAAATATCCGTCGGATGCCGAGTCGGCGCACCGCGGAATGGCTGATGAACGAAAAACAGATGCTCGGTGATTTATGGACGTTTTCCGCACAGCATGCGAGTTATCGGGCACCAAATCCAGAAAGTGATTGGCACTGGCGGCTGGATCTGACGCTCGG
>JAAXHL010000217.1 GCA_012270865.1 Candidatus Poribacteria bacterium
CAACTTAGATGTGACAGAACACTAGGGGTTGCCAAATAGATTCAATACGTCCCATCCGAGTTTCGAGCGTTGATAGAATCTCTGCTCCTCTCGCTCCACCGGCTTCGCGCTGGCTCTCTGGTAACGTTGCGACAATAACGACATTCTTTACGCGCCGTGCGGATTCAGTGAGTGCTTGAACGAAAGTATAGTTCACGCCAAGTAAATCATCACTGAGATTGATCATATAAGCGACGAGTTCGTCCATGAGGATAACGCAAGGTCCAGTGTGTTCAAAGAGTCTATCCAGTTGTGCGCCGAGAGGGGCGGAATCTTGGCCTCTTGCTGCCTCGCCAATAAGATTGTATGCTGTCTGCCCGCCGAGTTGATATGCCATGACTCCCCACAAAGTGTTCAGCGGATCTCCATTCTCTTTGGTCACTTCGGCATCCGTAGGCGATAGGAAAGTCCCTTCAAGTACAGCGACCTTAGGGTGAACTTTTCGTGTGCTGTCCCATCCGGCTTCTTGCATGATGGAATGGATTTCGGCGCGTGTGTTTGCCGAATCACCGTCAGCGGGGAGATTTGCAAGTGCATCAATACTATTTGCAAGATGATAGAGAGCAATGAGACTATGGGTTTTACCCCCGCCGAATCCTGTTTTCGTTTGGATAACTGGTGCACCACCTTTGCCTGCAAGTCGCTGGAGTGCGTTTATCAGCAGTGATCGGAGACCTACCGTAAGATGTGTCTGATTAAAGAAACTGACAGGGTTCCCGTAGCTGGTTGCACTGGCGCGCCCATCATAAACCTGTTGCAGATTCGCTGCCAATTCCGCCTCTTCAAAAGTGCCTTGTGTGAGTTCAAGATTTGGCGGAATCACCTCACGCCACGGCTTGAGGTTCCCTTGTGCCACACGCGGTGTCCGGTCGGATACGCTTGCTGTGGCAGGAGAGGAATCTGGTATCGGTAATTCTGGCTGTGGAGAGCTGAAATGTTCATCGCGTAACTTTTCGACTTCGGCTTTCGCCTCAGCCGCGTTGATCCTGCCTAATACATCGGAGATATGGAACAAACTGACTCTGACATACTCAGACTCCAAGTCTTCCGTGCTTGGATGCATGACGCGATTCCGGGCTTGTGTAATTAGATATAAGAGGTTTTGCACCGTCATATCGCCGCCAAATTGCCTACCGAATATCTCACCTCGCCAATTCCTACTGATAAGATTAGGGAAGTCCCCAATGTCAATAGCAGCTTGGACATTACCACCGTTATTTTGCAAATTCTGTTCAAAATCATTTACCTGTTTTGCGGATAAAACATCGCAAATAGCATCTTCAATACGTTTTCCCTTAATTTGTTTCAGAGAACGAATAATAAAGGGCCGCATCGCGTCACGGTAGATGTCAAGTGCCTTATTGAGCACATCTCGATGGGGGCGTTCTATCGTATTCATAGTTGATCCTTCGATACACTGGTTCGATTTTTCAGACGGGCGAGGAGACCTCGCCCCTACGTGACACCTTCTGTGAAAGAATGTCTGTATAGGTAATCACAATAAGTAGATTTGGGTATTTTTCTCAAAGGATGTTTAGAAATGGATCCGCTTTTCCACTTAGAATACCTGTTATCAGATTTTAGACCCTTGTTCAGGTCTCATAACTTTAACGCAAGTTGCCACCTTTGTAGCATCATCTGTTAGATTATGGTAGCTGTTGTAGCATAGACTGTTAGCATACAGAGTGAACGTTGATATACGCTTCGCGCAGGGCCTCATGACCGATTGCGAGTCAGTTGAATGCCCTGTTAAGTTCTGGTAGGTCAATTTTATAAAATATTTTAAATATTGTCAAATTAAAAGTCTGAATCTAACTCAATTATACGGTATTTTTACAGAAAAAGCAAATCATGTCTCAGGGTCACTCAATTGTAGGTTTTTGGTGTCATATTCTTCAGAGGTGTTAATACTTCTGCTATACTTCACTTGTGAATCAATCAAAGTTTCATTACGGACACGAGTAAGACAAAAAGCGATAAGTGTTCAGGCGGTTTGTCAACATCTTGGAGAACCTTCATTGGTATCGTCCGAGGAAACTCACACAAGGTTTACGGGTGGCTTATCTCCGTTCGCAAATGACGGTGGCATCATCTTTTGCCAAGTTGAAAGAAAAAACAAACTCACAGAATATTAATGTGAGTTTTCAAGCTGATACGGCTCTGCCTTTCGACGAGGCAGCGTGAATTTTACAATATTGTCCAAACTTTAGTAGTTTTAGATAGATTATTGGATTTCATAGGTGTTTGATTTTCCGTTTTCAGGACCGGTTCGGTTAGGAAACCGAACTATAGGTGTCAATTTAGCGATTTTCTTAGGATCCGGTTCGGTTAGGAAACCGAACCTACCAGACCTGGGTCCGAGACGGGACTAAAGAGGTTTTTGAAGTCTCCAAGGTTTCCGCGTAGGATCCGGTTCGGTTGGGAAACCGAACCTACCGGACCTGGGGCCGAGGCGGGATTCAAGAGGGTTTTGAAGTCTTCAAGGTTGCCGCGTAGAATCCGGTTCGGTTAGGAAACCGTGAAGAAACACCCAAGCAAAAACAGCGAACCTACCGGGCCTGGGTGTGCGAAATTGGAGTAAAAACCGATTTTTGAATATCTTTGATATTGGTCGGTTATCAATACAGATTTTGCCGTTCTCACGTGTCTACGGATAAAGTCTAAGTCGTTTACCACAGCGCAAAATATCTAAATCCGATTGCCTGCCCATAGTGCGCCGCGGTGGATGATCGTCTGAAAACTTGGGTTTTCAAGGACTGCCATATCGTGTCCGAGTGCGAAATAGAAGACTCTGCCGTTCCCGTAGGTATGGTGGAACGCCATGACGTGGGTCTCGTCTTTTGTCTCGTCGTAGGCGTGCATCAGATGGTGCGATGCGTCAGGGTTGTGTTTCAGATAGTAGAGTTCGTCTGTCGCTTGAAAATCGGCTAATCCTTCGGTGATGGGATGTTTCGGATCGCTGACATTAACGGTGAAGTCCATGTACGGACTGTGTCCGTTGAAGAAGCCGTTGAGCATGCCGTGGTAGCCTTCAGATTCGCGGAACGAAGCGGCGGCGGTGTGGAGTCCGAAGAATCCGCCACCTGTTCGGATATAGTCGAGTAAACCTGTCTCTTGCGCTTCCGTGAGCTCTCCAACATCGGTGTAGAAAAGCACGGTGCCGTATTTTTCAAGTCCGTTTGCAAGTACATTGTAGTCTTGTGAGAAATCGGCTTCAATGGTGTCGGTGTCGTTGAGCATGGATGTCAGGAACTGTCCGTTTCCGGCATGGTCGTGATAGATGCCTTCGGTTCCGACAAATATAAGTAATTTAAGTGTTTCCATTTTTATTTTTTCCTTCTTCCGAGGACGCAAACTAACAGTTTACGCTACAAAAATCTAAGGACGCAAACTAACAGTTTACGCTACGAAAACCTGAAAACGCAAACTAACAGTTTACGCTACGAAAATCTAAGAACGCAAACTAACAGTTTACGCTACGAAAACCTGAGAACGCAAACTAACAGTTTACGCTACGAAAATCTAAGGACGCAAACTAACAGTTTACGCTACAAAAATCTAAGAACGCAAACTAACAGTTTACACTACGAAAATTCTATGAATTGGGTATCACGAGCACTTTGACGGATCCATGTTCGTCGCGTCCTGCGGCGATGGCGAATGCTTCGCCGATATCGTCTAAGCCGAATCGGTGTGTGATGAGTGGGTTCGGATCGAGTTTTCCAGCGGCGAGTAGGTCTATAGCGACCTGAAATTCTGTTCTCCCGCCACGTCTGCCGTAACAGAAGGACCAGATGACTGTTAGTTCTCGACTGCGTGCGAACCGCTCTGAAAATGTGAGGGGTGTGCGATGTCCGCCGACCATACAGACGCGCCCGCGTTTTGCTGCGATCTCTGTTGCTTGTTCGAGTGTGTTGGCGGTGCCACCGACCGCCTCAAAGACGACATCCGCCCCGCGCCCGTCGCTCCAATCCATAATTGCTGCCACAGCATCCGTCTTATCTACATTTATAGGCACGGCTCCTACGGCTTCGTGCGCAATCTGTAGGGGACCATCGGGTTTTCCTAACATAGCGATAGCGGTTGCTCCGGCGACATCTGCTACCTGTGCGATTGTTAATCCGACGGGACCGCTTCCGATAATGGCGACCCGATCTCCCGGTGAGACCATCGCTCTGTTGACAGCGTGGACAGCCACTGCGTAGACTTCCGCCAATACACCACCCTCAAGTGAGACGCTCTCTGGTAATGCGTATACGTTCGAGAGTCGTGTAACCATAAACTCTGCGAAACCGCCGCCTCCGTGTCGTAAATTTCCGCAGATATTGTAGTATCCGTTATAGCACTCAGGGCAATCGTTACACGGCATAATCGGTTCGACTGCTACGCGTGCGCCTTTTTCATAGCCGGTAACGCCTTTACCTGTATCAATAACGAAACCTGCTAATTCGTGTCCACCGATGCGTGGGGATAATGGTTTCTCCGGTTGATGGTGGTATCCGTGCAGATCACTTCCGCAGATACCTGTCGCCTCTACTTGGACAAGTACTTGTCCCTCTTGAGGTGTTGGGTCGGGGACGACTTCAACCCTTATATCTTTTCCGCCGTAAAATTGTGCCGCTTTCACAATTATCTCCTTACAAACTATTTTAAAACTTACAACTCACAAGATTCCTATAGAAACGGGGCCTTACAAACTAATATTCTGCCTGAAATTAGCATAGGTTCGGAATTGTGTCAATTGGTTAAGGAATGGTTGTCAGTTATCAGTTGTCAGTTTCAGAAAATTCTCTTGACTTTCAAGGCAGATATGCATTAAAATCAAAAGTATACAAAACAGAATGAGGAGATATTAATGAGAACAGTTAAGTTAGGTTTGATTGGAGCGGGTGGTATTGCACAGGCGCATTGCGGTACACTTGCTGATATTAAAGGTGCTGAAATTATCGCTGCTGCCGACCTTGTTCCTTCAAACCTCGAACGCGCAAAAGAACGATGGGGCATCAAACGTACATTTACGGATTACAACGAGATGCTCAAAATGGACGAGATCGAGGCGGTTTACGTCTGTACGCCTACTGGCGTGCATGCGGCACCGACGGTCGCTGCGCTGAACGCTGGTAAACACGTTTTCTGCGAGAAGCCGATGGAAGCGACGCTTGATGCTGCTGCGTCCATGTGGCGCGCTGCAGTAGAAAATGACAGGATCTTGATGATCGGTTTAAAACTCCGGTATTCGCCACAGGTTATTAAGGCGAAAGAGGTCGTTGACGCAGGTACGCTCGGCGATATTTACTACGTTGAGACGGTTGCGGACCGGCGGCGTGGAAATCCGGGTGGCAGTTTTATCCGAAAGGCGACAGCCGGTTTAGGAGCGTCGGCAGACATCGGTGTTTATGCGCTCGACACTGCGCTCTATCTGATGGGACATCCGAAACCTGTCGCGGTCTCCGGTATCACTTCCAACTATCTGAGTCTCCACAATACCTGGAACCCCGCGCTTAAAGAGACCGAAGTCGAAGATTTTGGTGTCGGCTGGGTGGTGTTTGAGAACGGGGCACGGATGGTATTCAAAACGTGCTGGTGCATGAACATGGATTCGCTCGGTGGCACGATTTTCCTCGGTAAGAAAGCAGGGCTGCGGCTCGGTATCGGTGAAGTCCGCGGACCGCAAGAAGGTGTCCGCGTTTACGGCGATAAAGACGGTGAAATTTTTGATCAAGAGTTCACTAAGTTTGAATCGGTAAGCGTATTCCACGAAGAAGATTCGGCGTTTATTGATGCTGTGCGTGAGGGGAAACCGTCGCCGATTGACCCGTATGGCGTGATGCTTACGAATGTTATCATTCAAGGGGTTATCGATTCTTCCAACGCAGACGGACGTGAAGTCGCGGTGACAGTGCCTACACTGTAGCGAATACCGTATTACAAGGGTGCGAAGTTTCCATCCCTCGCTCCCTTTTTCTCAACGTTATTTTGCTATCTTCTTTCGCCTTTGCTGACTCTATATATAACGTAAGTTTGATAAAAGTTGGATTATGTAGCGTCCAGTGTTATTTTTCGCTGTATGCGCCCCAAACTAACAGTTTGTGCTACGATTCACGGATAACCTATGATGCGGAAATAGAACCAGCAACGCATCCGAAATGATTAATCAAACTGGCGTTAGATATATGTAATCGTGATAGAGGTTTCTTGGATGAAGTTTATTGAGATTGCAGGAAACAAATTTAAATTGGCATCCCGGTTTGCGCGATTGTTCGCGTTTTTCATAGATGGAATGCTCGTAGCAGGTGTGTTATCAATTTTGGTTTTTCTGTTCGATGCAATGGGTCCCGGCATTGGTCCCAGTCTTATTCGGATTGGATTGCTCAGTGCATTACTGTGGACATTAGGTCCTAAAACGAAAATAGATGAAGACGCGTTCCCTCTCGCTCAAATGTCTATAATTGGTCTTTTCGGACCGTGGCTGAACTATGGTTTAGATACTTTACTATGGGGAGGCATAGCGATAGGGGCTGCTATTCTATTTTTTTTCGATGGCTTCAGCGATGGACAAGGACCCGGCAAAAAGCTGCTGTCCCTACAAGTACTTCGATTGAAAAATGGTAAACCCTGCTCCTTTAAAGATTCTTTTGTTCGCCGTCTGACAAGCATCTTTCAACCGCTGGATTCATTCTGGACGTTTGGAAAACAACGGCAGCGAATGGGAGATAAGTTAGCAGAAACTGTTGTGGTAAAGCTTGCCCCGGCATTAGAAGCGTTGGAAACCGAAACCGAAGATCCTGAGAAAATTTTAGAGAATGCCATCGTTGAGATGACAAACCGGCTTTCAGATGCGCGCCAGAAAGTTGATGCCTCTGTAGATGTCGAAAAACTATTTCAGAATGCTTATGAAGGTGCTATCGCTCAAGCGAGCGGGTGTCAGGAGCGCGCTGTTATTAACCTGAAGGCTGGCCGTGAAGATTTGGCGCGTGAAGATCTCGAAAAACGAAACGAATACCGACGATTAGCAGATAAATACAAAACGCAGTGGGAAGATCAAAAACAGGTCGTTCGCGCGCTCAGCAATCTTCTTGAACATCTTCAACAGAAAATGACAGAAACTGAAGGGAAAAAGGCAGTCGTCGTGGCACAACACAGAAACATTGATGCCGAAAGCCATATCCGTGAGATGCTGAAAGAAATCCAAGACAGTAAGGCATTTGAAACGCTGGCAGAGATGGAGCAGGACGCGACTGAGGCATCCACATTGGCGAAAGCCGCGGCTGAAGTGGATGTGGCATATCAGGATACCAAATTAGAGCGTGAGTTCGCAAGTTATGCGGAAGATGCATCGCTTGACAAAGACCTTGCGGAATTGAAAACGAAATTACAGTCATAGAAATTCACCCGGCAAGCACCGGACAAACGCAAAAGGTTTTTAGGATTCAAAGATGAAGTTTATCGAAATTGCAGGAAAAAAATTCAAATTAGCATCCCGACTGAAACGGTTATACGCCTTTTTCATAGATATCGCGCTTATTGGTGCCGTGCAATCAGTTTTAGGATTTTTTATCATGTTCACACAATTACTGTTTTTCAATAAAAGTTTAGCTGGACTTGGATTCATCATCACCTTTTACTTTCTGTTCAGTGCTGCTTTGTGGATATTCGGTCTGTTTTTTATCGACGGTTTCAGAAAGGGACAGGGAATAGGAAAGAAGTTGTTGTCGTTACAAGTACTGCGTTTGAAAGATGGCAAACCGTGTACTTTCAAAGATGCTTTTCTTCGCCGTTTATCGGGTCTCCTCCAACCCTTTGACTTACTCTGGTTCCTTGGTAAAAAACAGCAACGCCTCGGAGATAAGTTCGCGGAGACAGTGGTCGTAAAATTTGAGCCGGAACCGGAACAGATTGAACCGGAAACCGAAGACCCGGAAAAGGTCTTAGAGCGTGCTATTGCTGAGATGAAAAACCGTCTCGCGGAAGCGCGCCAGAAGGTCGATGCCTCCATCAGTGTTGAAAAACAGTTTCAAGATGCTTACGAAGGTGCTGTTGCGCAAGCAGAGCGGTGGCAAGAACGCGCCGTTATTTCTCTGAAAGCAGGACGCGAGGATTTAGCACGTGAAGATTTAGAAAAACGGAACGAATATCGACAATTAGCAGATCAATACCAAACACAATGGGAAGAACAGAAACAGATCGTCCGATCTCTTAGCGACCTCCTTGAGCATCTTCAGCAAAAGATGACGGAAGCACAAGGGAAAAAGACAGCCGTCGTCGCGAAACATAGAAATGTTGATGCTGAAACGCATCTCCGAGAGATGTTGAAAGAAATCCAAGACAGTAAGGCGTTTGAAACGCTGGCAAAGATGGAGCAGGATGCAACTGAGGCGGCTACTTTGGCGAAAGCCGCAGCTGAAGTGGATGTTGAATACCAAGATTCAAAATTAGAACGTGAATTCACAAGTTATGCGGAAGATGCATCGATTGATAAGGATCTCGCTGAATTAAAATCGCAATTGCCGTAGTAATTCTATAGACATGGCACGGTTACGGGGCGAAAAAATGTCCGGGAAACCGTGTTAGAATACGCAGAAATACCCAAGTGAAAACACCAAAATCCGTTGGTAGCAATTTGGGTTAATAAGATATAATAACGCCTAAAGGAGATTTATTGTGTTTATTGAGATTATCAGTCTGGATGATGGATATAAAAACCCTTATCAAGGGATGGTGAATATTGAGTATGTCCATCAGATTAAGATAATCAGAGGCAGACATCGCCAATACGAGTTACATCTCAATTTGTCAAATTCACCGAGCATAGAGTTACTCGGTAGAAAAGAAGAATGCGAACGATTCTATGAGGAGTTGAAACAGATATTGAAAACGCATAAGCAATTGTCCACAACCGACACGCTTGTTTTCCCACCGCGATCACCATCAAAACTGTCATCAGAGGGAACCGAAGAAGATTCATAATCATATTTCTTTTTCTGAAACCGAACCGTAGCACTCATACATTATATTTTTACCGAGAACAGACCCTAATCATAGGACTTACGCATTTTTCCACGTATTACCTGCAAGGGAGGATGCGTAAGTCTTGATATAGTAGGAGCTTCTGAGAATGTCCATTATTAAGATTGCGGAGAAAAAATTTAAGTTGGCATCGCGATGGACTCGGTTAGGCGCGTTCTTATTAGACATAGGGCTCCTGGGTTTCTGTCAAGCCCTTTTGATCCTTAGCGGTTCCGTACTATTTACAATTTTTGACGGCTTTGATTTTGATAACGCATCGGATATGACATCCATAATCATTGGAACCCTGAGTGTTATTTTATGGGGATTTGGGCTGTTTTATATGGATGGATTTCAGAAAGGCGGTGGCTTCGGAAAGAGACTTTTATCTTTGCAGGTAATTCGCGTGGAAGATGGAGAACCTGCGAACTTTAAAGATACCTTCGTTCGTCGTTTTGCGGGTATATTCCAACCTATTGACTGGTTATTCGCAACAGGAAAAGAGAGACAGCGGATGGGTGACAAGCTTGCGAAGACAGTTGTTGTCAAGTTAGACACAAAACCCGTTGAATTTGTAGAGATTGATGGTAACGCGGTAACCGAAACAGCGGACCTGGAAAAGATTTTAGGAGATGTCATCGGAGAAATTACGAACCGATTCTCAGAGGCGAGGCAGAAAGTTGATGCCTCTATCGGCGTTGAAAAACAGTTCCAAGATGCCTACGAAGGTGCTATTGTGCAAGCGGAACGGTGTGAGGAACGCGCCACCATTGCCATCGAAGCCGGACGTGAGGACCTTGCGCGTGAAGATTTGGCACAACGAAACGAGTATCGACAACTCGCCAGCAGCTACAAGAACCAGTGGGAGGAGCAGAAACAGGCAGTCGCACACCTGACATCGTTATTTGAAACGCTTCAGCAGAAGACTGAAGAGACAGAAAGGAAAAGGGATCAGGTTATCGCACAGAACACAAACGTTGATGCTCATGAACACCTCCGCCAAGCGTTGACGGAACTCCAAGATAGCAAGGCTTTTGAAATTCTTAGGACAGTGGAGGAAAATATCACCGAAGCCGCTGCATTGGCAAAAGCGGCATCTGAAGTAGACGTAGAATTCAAGGACGTGAAGTTACATCGTGAATTTTCAGGTTACGCAGAAGACGTATCAATTGATCAAGATCTGGCTGAATTGAAGGCGAAATTACAGTAGACGCGATATTACATCGCCAACCCCCCTGAGGAGCTATCATGGACACACGCACTTCTCCAAACATTGTCTTTATTATGGCAGACGATATGGGATACGGTGATGTCGGCTGCTATAATCCGGATTCAAAGATTCCGACACCGAATATGGATAAACTTGCGGAAGAGGGGATCCGTTTCACGGATGCTCACTCACCTTCAGCTGTGTGTACACCGACGCGCTATGGTGTCTTGACAGGACGCTACTGTTGGCGGACGCGTCTGAAGTACGGCGTGCTTTACGGTTATGAACCGCCACTTATTGAGCCTGAACGTTTGACAGTCGCAAGTCTGCTGAAAAGTGCAGGATATAATACAGCTTGTGTCGGTAAGTGGCATTTGGGACTCGGATTTTCGACGGTGTCGGGATACGATTATGATTTCGATGCGCCGTTGCCGTGGGGTAATGCGAAACGAGAGTTGGAAGAGCATATCGACTTCACAACGCCGTTAACGGGGGGTCCAATTGATCTCGGTTTCGACTATTTTTACGGTGCCTCTGGCTGTCCGACATGCCAACCGCCTTACGGTTTTATTGAGAACGATGCATTTGTTGAGATTCCGAACATCTATCATGAAAATGCGGAGTTCACGAGTCGTCCTGGGATGATGGCTCCGAGTTGGGAGCATAAGGATGCGGATCCGATTATTGCAGAGAAGGCGGTTGAATATATTGAGGGACAAGCGGATGCGGAGTCTCCGTTTTTTCTCTACTTGACCCCTTCCGCGCCGCATGAACCTTGTACAGAGGCGGTCGTGCCAGAGTTTGCGCGTGGACAGAGCAGTGCCGGTGCCCGTGGCGATCTGGTGTGGCTGGTGGATTGGATGGTCGGTGAAGTTATGGAGGCGTTAGAGCGTACGGGTAAAACCGATGAGACGCTCATCTTCGTCACAAGCGATAACGGTGCCTTGCCGGGTGATCGGATTCAGGGAGATAGGAGTCCGATGCCGTATCACCTCTATGACCATAAGTCGTGCGGTGATTGGCGTGGTTACAAGGCGCATATTTGGGAAGGTGGACACCGTGAACCGTTAATCGCGCGCTGGCCTGGTGTCATCGCCCCGAATACCGAAACCGATACGCTAACGTGTCTGACCGATTTAATGGCGACCTGTGCTGCTATCGTCGGTACGGAAGTGCCAGACGATGCTGGACAGGATAGCTGCAACGTTTTGCCTGCACTTTTGAGTGAAGAGGTAGAGCATCCGCTGCGGGAGGCTATTGTACATCATTCCAGTACGGGTGCTTTTTCTATTCGGCACGGCGATTGGAAACTGATTCTGGACACGCAAGGGTCAGGCGGATGGCCTCCACCGAGCGATGGTCGTCCTAAACCGGGAACACCGGGACAACTGTACCATATTTATGATGATCCGGGCGAAACAGATAACATAAGGGATACGTATCCAGAGATTGTGGAACGGTTGACAGGATTGTTGGATCGGTTTAAGGAGGATGGACACAGTCGGATGTGAAAAGGTTATGCATCATCCAAAATACTAATAGGTCAAGCAAATTTCGTTTATTGCCGCGCGGGTTTCAACCGCGTGTCATGAGAAAGGGATAACATCTATGGTAACCGAATTTGATTCACTTTTCCGATTATCAGGTCCGTCGCAAGCGGATATCGATTCTTTCCATAATGATGGCTATATCGCTTATCCGGACGTGCTGACGGACGATGGCAGGGAAGGTCTGATTGAGGAGATCACGCAGCATTTTGAGCCGACGCGCCAATATATTGAGGCGTTGAACAACGGTGAGAAACCTGAACGCACCTATTTCATTCGTCCGTGGAATGACCGAGGTGAATATAGCGATCGGCTTATCGATGATCCTTTCATCACGGCACTTATCTGCGCGACAATTGGTGATGCATATCACTTCTGTCACTCTGCTCTCAATATAGCACCTCGCGGGGTGGGTCCGCTTGGGTTTCATCAAGACCATCACCATTGGAAACATGAAAATCCGGTCAACTTTGCGGAACGTGATAACTATTACATTCAGATTCTGTATTATCCGAACGGTTTCACACGTGGGGATCGGAACCTCAAAGTTATTCCGGGGAGCCATAAGGTTGCGCCAACGCGAGAGGCAACGCCGGAACGGATGCTTGCAGGCACCTATGACGAGGAAGCCGGACGTAAATTAGAAGAGAAACGGCTTGAGATGCCTCCGGGTAGTATGGTCTATATTGACGCACGTATTTTCCACGCCGTTGAGGCAAAACCTGTGGATTCGCCGCAACCCTACCGTATCTTTAACATCGATATTTTCAAGGAGGCGGGACCGCCGCATCGTTACACACAGGAGATTCCTGCGGAATGGATAGAACGTGCTACCCCGCATCGCCAGAAGTTATTTAATCGCGAAGCGTATACAGAAGGGTGTTGGCACTCGTAGTTGAGATCTGAATGACGGAGTCGTTTTTGGCAACTCTATTGACTTAAACCGCCGTTTGGCGTACAATCACTATTATAGTAAAGCCCACAATTAATTGAACATCCAAAGATTAGCGGGGTTACAAACCCCGCCTGCAAAGATGGGTTTTGTTTTTTAGATTGTCCATATATCTTCGGGCTTTAGTATAAAAAAGGAGTTGCTATGAATATATCAGATCGTCCAAACATTCTTTGGATTTCATTAGAGGATACGACCCCACGATTTGGTTGCTACGGGGATACACTGGCGCGTACGCCGAACATTGACCGGCTTGCTGCAGGTGGTTGTCGGTTTCCAAATGCCTTTTCAACTGCGGGTGTGTGTGCGCCGAGTCGTTCCGCTATTATCACGAGTATGTACCAGACTTCTATCGGTACGCATCACATGCGGACGCGGCACACGAATGCGAATACACCTGAGATGCCGACCCCGTATTCCGCAGTACCACCGCCTTATGTTAAGACCTTCACCGAATATCTTAGGGCGGCAGGCTACTACTGTACGAACAATAACAAAACGGATTATCAATTCACGCCACCCATTACCGCATGGGACGAATCCGATAACAAAGCACACTGGCGTAACCGTGATGCTGGCCAACCGTTCTTTTCGGTGTTTAATCCGACAGTTACGCACGAGAGCGGTATGTGGGAACGAGATAACCGGCCACGAACCACCACTACGAACCCTGACGATGTGGAGTTACCGCCGTATTTACCGGATACACCGAAAGCGCGGCAGGCGTTGGCACGGCAATATGATAATCTCGCAACGGCTGACGCGCGTGTCGGTGAGTTGTTAGACCAACTCGAAGAGGACGGTCTTGCGGAGAACACGATTGTTTTTCTCTGGAGCGATCACGGTGAAGGGCTGCCACGTGGAAAGCGGTGGCCTTATGATGCTGGTATCCGTATACCTTTGATTGTTCGTTGGCCTGGGACCTTGGATCCGGGAAGTGACACCGAACAGTTAGTGAGTTTGATAGACCTCGGACCGACGGTGCTTTCGCTTTGTGGTGTCCAGTTACCGTCACATTTACAAGGGCAGCCGTTCCTCGGACCGGAGAAGGTAGAACGTGATTATATCTTTGCGACACGCGACCGATATGATGAATCCTATGATATGATGCGCGCTGTGCGTGATAAACGGTATAAATACATCAAAAACTATTATCCTGAAAAACCGTATCTGCTCTGGATTCCTTACCGGAACCGGCATCCGGTGATGCAAGAGATGTGGCGGTTGCATACAGCGGGTGAGTTGGAAGGCGATCAGGCGGTTATGTTCCGTTCGCCGCGTCCAGCAGAAGAACTTTACGATACCGAAAACGATCGGTATGAACTCAATAATTTAGCGGAAGATGCTGGTCATCAGGATGTACTTGAACGGATGCGTGGGACATTGGCGGCGTGGCAATCCGAATTCGGCGATATGGGACATATTCCGGAAAAGGAGATGGTTGCGACGTGGTATCCAGATGGTAAACAGCCGGAAACGGCGGCTCCGATATTTATTCCGATTAACGCCGAACATCCGGGTACAGAGGTAGCTCATAGGGTTGGTGAATGGGCAGCTCCGCTTGTTTTACAACTTCACTGCTCCACACAAGGGGCATCAATTGCTTATACGATGGAGCAGGGAGAGGATGCCCACTGGCGACTTTATACTGAACCGCTGCGTCTACCAAAGGGCGAAGTGAGCGTCCGAGCGAAAGCGATTCGCATTGGTTATCATGAAAGTGAAGAGCGAACGATTCATCTTAATATTTCGTAAGGAGATTAATGACAATGGCGCAACAGAATAGCCAGGATTATTTTGTCTATGTCGGGACCTATACGCACGGAGATAGCGAGGGAATTTATGTCTATCGTTTAGACGGTGCGACGGGTGCTTTGGAATATAGCAGTAAGGTAACAGGTATCGAAAATCCGTCGTTTGTGGAGCTACATCCGAGTGGACAATACCTCTATGCTGTCAACGAGCTTGGCGAGTTTGAGGGTAAAGATAGCGGTGCGGTCACGGCATTTTATATTCATAAAGAGACTGGAGAGATTAGTTATCTCAACCAACGTGCGACGGGTGGTGGTGCGCCGTGTCATCTGAGTGTGGACGCGACGGGTCAATGTCTACTCGTGGCAAATTACGGCGGTGGCAGTGTTACGGCTTATCCGATCGGGTCGGATGGTAGGCTCGGTGAAGCCTCGGATTTTGTGCAGCATGTGGGGTCCAGTGTGAACCCACAACGACAGATGGGACCGCACGCGCACGCGATTATGATTGATCCGGGTAACCGTTACGCTTTCTCTCCGGATCTTGGACTTGATAAAATCCTTATCTATCAGTTAGATGCTGAAAACGGGACACTCACCCCTAATACGCAACCGTGGGTTGGGGTGCAACCCGGTGCGGGCCCGCGGCATTTCGACTTCCATCCAAATGGACAGTATGCCTACGTCATCAACGAGATAGACTCTACCTTCACCGCTTTTCGGTACGATGCGAGTGCTGGAACGTTGGCAGAATTCCAGACGATCTCCACGCTTCCAGATGATTTTGAAGGGACCAGTCACTGTGCCGATATTCACGTTCATCCGTCAGGGAAATTCCTGTATGGGTCGAATCGTGGACACGATAGTATTGCGATTTGTGCGATTGATGCGGAGACAGGGATGCTGAGTCCCGTAGGTTATGAATCGACACAGGGACAGACCCCTCGGAATTTCGGTCTGAACCCGGAGGGTACGTTCCTTTTTGCTGCGAACCAGCAGACGAATACGGTCGTTACGTTCGCTATTGACGCTGAGACGGGTGAATTGAATGCGACAGGAGATGTCGCAGAGGTGCCGACTCCGGTCTGTTTGAAGTTGCTGGCGTGCGGTTAATTTTTTAGCGTCAGGATGGTCATGGCGGGGTTACAAACCCCGCCTGCTGTGATGATTGCGGTGCAATTTTTACCGCTTGTGGCGACGCTGTCTGCGGTGTTCTTGGAGTTTATCCCATGGGTAGATAAGGCACCGATCTGCCCAGTCTCGGTAAAGTCCAGCGAGTTCTTCGAGTTTCTGCGGATGCTTATCAGCGAGGTTGTTTATCTCTGTGCGTTCCGCCTGAAGATCGTAGAGTTCCCAATCACCGGGGAACCTACTGACGAGTTTCCACTGGTCTTGACGGACTGCGCAATTCCCCTCGTGTTCCCAATGGAGTACCTCTTTACTGTTATCTTTTCCATCAAAGATTGGTACTAAACTTGTGCCTTCCAACGGTAAAATCGGTTTTCCGTCGTGTTCTTCAGGGTAGTTAGCCCCTGAGACTTCAAGGCATGTCGCCATAATATCTGGGAGTTGTCCGGGTTGATGTCGGAGTTCTCCGGCGGATTTTATAGCGTCTGGCCAGTGTGCGATCAGCGGGGTAGCGATCCCGCCTTCATGTACCCAGTGCTTGTACAATCGGAAGGGTGTATTGGACAGGTTCGCCCATGGGACACCGTAACTCTGATAGGTTGTTTCGGGACCGGGCATGATGCTTGGGTCGTTGCCACGATAGACGGGCTTACCATCAGAAGTCGTATCGGTACTGATGAGTGATCCCTTGTCCCGTATTGCCGGTGGACCGCCGAGTTCTTCGGCACACCCGCCGTTATCGGCTAAAAATAGGATGAGCGTGTTGTCGAGTTGATCTGTCTCCTCCAATGTGTCGATAATTCGCCCGATGCCGGCATCCATGCGTGTGATTTGTGCGGCGTAGACCTCCATACGGCGTTGATTCCACTCTTTATATTCAGCCTCACTCCAGGGTGGTTGTGAGGGGTCTCTTGCTGTCAGTTGCCAAGTTTCGTCCAAGATTTTCATTTCCCGCATCCGTTCGAGCCGTTCCTCGCGAAGTTGATCCCATCCTGCGGCGAAGCGTCCATTGTAGGGTGCGATGTCTTCTTCGTGTGCGTGTAGGGGCCAATGGGGTGCGGTGTAAGCGACATAGGTAAAGAATGGACGTTCCGGTGTCTTCTCATTATGGTTTCGGATATAGGTTGCTGCCTCATCGCTGACAGCATCGGTGAAGAAATAGCCTTCAGGGAGTTCGTCGTTCTGGATCCGGGTGTTGTTACGGGTGAGTGTATTCGGTTTCCAGAAGTTTGCGGCACCTGTAATGATACCGTAGTATTCGTCGAACCCGCGTTGACAGGGCCAGCTATGCTTTGGAGCATCGGGTCCGGTATGACGGGAGATGTGCCATTTACCGCTCATATAGGTGCCGTAGCCTTCGGAACGTACAGCGTCGGCAATAGTGATACAGCGGTCATTGAGGTCGCCGCGATAGCCCTCAAGCCCGTCGTCGCCCATCATGTGTCCGACCCCGGTCTGGTGGGGGTGTAGTCCAGTGAGCATAGAAGCGCGGGATGGACAGCATCGCGCGGTGTTGTAAAATTGTGTGAATCGTAAGCCGCGTGTGGCCAGCCGATCAAGGTTCGGCGTGTGGACTTCGCCGCCGTAGCAGCCTAAGTCGGAAAATCCCATATCGTCGTTAAGGATGAGGACGATATTAGGTTTTTTGTTTTCGTTCATAGAATGACCTTTCTTGTTTAGAAAATTAATGTTGCTTTTAGTGATTGGATATGTTACTATTAAACGAGACTTGAACAGGACCGAGGCATACGAACAGTGTCCGACAAAGGAGTAAAAAATGATAGCGAATTTGATTACACTCTTCCGATTGATGCTTGTCTTCGTTGTGATTTCGCTTTTCGGATATCACCTCTACTTAGATATCTTGCTCGTGGCACTGATCGGCTTGATCCTGCTTCTCGATGCGGTCGATGGTTACGTCGCCCGCAAATTGAATCAGACTTCGGCTCTCGGTGCTCTGCTTGATATAGTCGGCGACCGCATTGTTGAATGCGTTTTCTGGGTTTACTTCGCCGTTGTTGGATTGGTCCCGTTTTGGATTCCAGTGATTGTGATTGCGCGTGGCTTTTTTACAGACGGTTTGCGGAGTGCTGCCTTTGCCCAAGGTAAGACTGCTTTCGGTGAGAATACCATGATGACTTCAAGGTGGACCCGTGCGCTCACGAGTTCACGTGCAAGCCGTAGTATCTATGGCATTGCCAAAGCGGTCGCCTTCGTTTATCTCGGTGGCGTTATTGCGTTTGAAAATTCCGGCATCTATCCTGAATTAGTCGTCGGTTTGAAATTAGTAGGCGTAATCCTATCTGTTATAGCTGTTGCCATGTGCGTAATTCGTGGACTCCCAGTTCTGGTTGATGGCTGGAAATATGTTAAAGGTTAACAGCAGCGTGTTCCCGAAAAACCCAAAAGCCGTTATTTTCGTGACATTTGATTGCCATTACGGGTATTTAAGAGTAAACGCGCCCCATCTTCACTCGCAAGGGACATGAACAGTGCTCTCACTGCGGTATATGCATCTGCTGACAGTATCCGATCTTTCAAGGTAAACATGAGTTTGTAAGTAATCGCATTCCCACCCTGCTTGTACTGGCGAGTCAGTTCTGCGCTATCGAGAACGTGATGAATGTCTTTCGGTAGTGTTGCTGTCCATCCGTCTGGAATTTCGATGTGAATCGTTTTTTCAATTTGCATCGGGTACCCCATATCCAACGAATAGGTGCGATTTTCATTCGCAAAGGTTTCAGCATAATCGGCGAATTCGTCAATCGGCAAAGGCAGTAGCCTGTCGTTTCCAACCTGCGTTACGTAGTTCTCAACACGGAATCCGAGGTTAATTGTGAGCGGTACGTTTAGATCGTTAAGGTCAGATATATCGTGCCACGCTATCTGAATTCCGGGAAATTGTTGGCTGAGTTCAGTCGCCAAAGTGTTTTTCAACAGCGTCGGTTGTATCTGTTGATATGCCCACCGCGCATTTATGTCGTACTGTCCATTTGTCTGGATGTAGAGCGTGCCTTGTACACCGCCTTTTTTATTTAGTGTCAATTCCGTTTTGCTCACGAATCGGTTGGTTTCTGGGGGCAAAATAGGTATTTTCACAAATTGACCGCCTGCATCAGCGATGAGAAATCCGGTACGTCCCTGAATGTTGTATGGCAGGTCACCATACCTACAAGTTGAGGATGTCGGATCCAGCCAAGTATAGGTATCTCCAATAGGCACTGCGGCAATTAAATGGTTAAACTGGCTGAGAGAAGGGAGTGCTGTATCAACGCGTTCGTGTGGTGCGACACTTACCAAGACAGGATAGGCTTTAATACCGATCAAATCTAACATCGAAATCAGCAGCGTTGTTTTATCTTTACAATCGCCGTATTGCATCTGAAAAACTTCAGCAGCAGGTGAGGGTTGGTAAGCACTCTGTCCAAGTTCGATACCGACGTACCGGATGTTTGTGGCGACAAAATGATAGATCGTCTGTATTTTCGCGTCTATGGTTGTTAGATGACTCGTGAGCTGCTCGACTTTCGCCTCAATATCGGCATCCGTGGTATATCTCCCTTTCGCGAGGTCTTTATACCAGTTGTAGACGCTGTGCCAATCTTTAATTGAGGAATAACGCAAGCGTGGTACAACATTGTTAATGTGTGGCATGCCGTCTTCGAGTGTTAGTGGAGGTGTCTCACCGTATCTCCAGACATAAACGACGGTATCGTTTTCTGTATAGGAGACTTCGGGGTCTTTTGGGTTTGGGTCGTTAGCGATTTTCCATTGGAGGTGCCACATCTTTGGCATCTGAAGTGCGTAAGTGGTTTCCAATGTCGCCTCTGTTCCCTGAAAGTTGTATCCGCTTGTAATCCATGTCTCGCCTCCAGGGATTTTATCTTCAAGCGTTACCTGATACTCGATGCAGACACCGGGTGTGAGACCGACCATGGAGATGACCTTCCACATAGCGTCGGAATAGAGGTTCTGGGACAATAGTCCGGGTGGTGTTACGTCGTTAAATGCCTCAGCCGGTGGTTGTAGGACTGTGCCATCCGGGGTGATTGTTCTTGCGATGTTCACCCCGATATTTTGTGCGGTCGGTTGATAGGGGATTGCGATGTCTCCATACTTCTGAATACCTCTTTCTGTCAGGATTTTGACGACTTGGTGTGTTGTGTAACGCGATTGTCCATTTGGTAGTACATCGTGACTGAAATGGTTGAACAGGATTAGGGTGTCGGCATCAGGGTAGTCATTCGGGTTTGGTGCGTTTGCGATGATATGCTCGACATCGGGATTCAGGAGATTGACAGGTTGGACCTCAGTGATCTGTGTCAAGCCGAGGTTGAGTTGTGCGAGTGCTTGGTGTCTGTTTAAAGCGAAGAGATTATCGGGATCAATTTCCAAAATCCGTTGACACTGGAGTTGTGCCTCAAAGTACCGCTGTTGTTCTTCATAAAGCGTGACGAGTTGTTCCCTTGCCCAAGTGTCGCTGGGAAATAGACGAGCGGATTCTTGTAATTCGGCGATAGCCTCGCCGAGTTTGCCTTGTTCAAGGTAGATGAGTCCCAAGTAATTGTGCAGATTTTCGCTTTCGGGTCGTTCACATTTTGGATCGATGGACAGTGCTTTGTGGAGGACCTCCACTGCTTCGTCAAAACGTTTTAATTGGTGATAAGCCAAGCCGAGATGGTTTAGCGCGTAAAGATTGTCTCCTAAAACAGCGAGGACGCGTTCATAGTATTGCGCTGCTGCTGCATAATCCTTTAATTTTTCGGAGATATATCCGGCGTAGTTGAGGGCTGGTATATTGTTGGGTTTGAGAACCAAAAAAGCGTCAAATGCGTTCCGTGCGTTTTCGTATTCTTCGAGTTGGTAGTATATCTGTGCTATTTTTTGTTGTACTTCGCTGGCATCTGGTTGGATTGCGAGAGCAGCTTGATAAGCGGCGAGTGCCTCTCGAAGATTTCCCTGTTGTAGTTCGCTATTCCCTGCCTGAACCTGCGCCTGCCATTGACTTGTACGCCCAACGAATGGGTCAACGACTGTTCCTGGAGCCGGATTTTTTGCGCACCCGGTGATGACAAACAATAGGCTTAATAAGCAGAATATAGAGTTTCTATGAAATCTCATGGTCTATCTCCGTGGTGGTTAGGTATTCGTTCCAGCATTTGTTAGAAGTTTTGGGTTTCCGGTGTGTCGCTCTTTATCTCGGTGTGTCTTTTTCTCCATCGATTTTTTGAATGCTGTTTCGAGATCAATTCCTGTTTGATTTGCGAGGCAAATAAGGACAAACAAAATATCAGCCATCTCCTCGCCGAGGTCTAAATCTTTCTCGTTTTTTTTGAAACTCTGCTCACCGTATTGACGCGCCATAATCCGTGCTAACTCTCCGACTTCTTCCATAAGGATGGCGGTATTGGTTAATTCTGAGAAATAGCGGACTCCAATGGTTTGGATCCAGTCATCTACAAGTTTTTGACACTGTTCAAGCGTGTAGTCCATACGATCTATCTCCATATTGGTGTGGGATCCGATTCGGTTAGGAAACCGAACCTACCGGGCCTGGGTCTGAGACGGTTTTCGTTCTAAAATTGACAGTTATGGGTTACTTATATTTTACCACCGCTTACAATGAAAGTAAACCTTTTTCTGAAAATGTCCGTTCAAGAGAACAATTTAACAGGACTTACGCAATTTTGACTGCAGCCTATTCTGTTAGATCAGATTTCTCGGAAAACCGAGCGTTCTGGGACACAAACTAACAGTTTATGCTACAAAAGAGACGCATGCGTAAGTCCTATTTAATAAAAGGTCAACTACCCTAAGCTAAAGCATAGGGCTTGTGCGAAGCGCATGCCAAGCGTCCACTCCACAAGGTAAACAGTTTTCTACACACAATATCGCGGTATCTTGGCGTGGCAGCCAACACGATGGTAGTAAAACACTATGCTGAAGTGGTAGTAAGTATAGTTAAGGATGCTCCCCAAGTCTCTACCTAACGATCCGTGATGTGGATGGGGAAACATACACTCGGAGACGAGGCTTTACCAGCATTTTATCTTCTGATACGGACAACGGGTCAGGTCAAGTATACAGAAAGTGCGAGCTCTGTTGAACGAAGCAGCCCACCAGAATTCAGATACCCACTGTGCAGGTGGTATAAAACAGCACTCTATCTTAATTTAAAAAAAAATGAGCGGGCATTCCTCCCAAACCTAAAGGATTGGGTCTCCTGCCCGAAGATTAATGAATGACTCTGAATCAAATCGGAAATCGCTTGATTTTTCTGGGTACTTGGTATATACTTTATAAATCCAATAGGATGGACGCATTTTTTTATGAATCCCAACATAATACGTGCGTCAGGCGGGGTTACATGAAGTTTAAGAAAATAAATCGGTGATTTTTTTAGAAGTCCGGTGCGGTTACAAACCGCACCTACCGGGCCTGGGGAAAATCGGTAATTTCTTTTAGAAGTCCGGTGCCCTTCCCAGTAACGGGTGGGGACCCCGGTTAGAAACCGCACCTACCGGCCTGGGGAAAATCGGAATTACCGAATTAATGAATTAATCTTCATCAAACCCCGCCTGCGGGGGCGGTGTCCTATCGAATATTTTATTTATGGAGAATCTGTATTCTAAGTGAACAAAGGAAAAATCTTATGGGACTTACGAACGAAGAATTGCGGTTTTATGAAACGAACGGCTATCTTTTGAAAAAAGGGCTTGTGTCTTCAGAAGATATTGCGTTAATTCTGGAAGAAGTTGACGATATACACAATCGTATGGCGGAACAACCGACCGATGGCATTGGAATCTCTTGGGAGGTCTACGATACGGAGGACCACCCGCCGCGGATTAAGCAGTTAATGCATAGTGAATTGGTGAGTTCGACGCTCAATCGTTTACTCCGTTGCGATGAGATGTTGGATATATTGGAAGCACTGATGGGTGAAAACATTTCGTTGTATCACAGTAAGTTGCTTCCGAAAGCCGGTGGCGATGGCACTGCGATTCCGTGGCATCAAGATTATGCCTACTGGAAAAATGATAGTAATAAACCGGTTATGATTAACTGCCAGTTAGCTATCAGTGAGGCGAACCTTGAGAACGGTTGTATCCAGTTTGTTCCCGGAAGCCACAATTGGGGCTTACAGGAGCATGAACGTAAGCATCAGACGTTTGGCGTTTTTTTACCGGGGCACTACCAAGAACGGGAAGATGCTGTGGCTGTCGAAATGGAACCGGGAGACGGTGTCTTTTTTAATGCGCTGATTATTCACGGGTCTGCTGCGAACGATTCGCCAAATGATCGGTTGATGAACACCTTCGCCTATAACGTAACTGGGAACGGCGCCACCCAATGCCGTGAAGCTTTACGCGGGATATCCATTGACGCATGAAGAGCGCGATGTCTAAGAAAGGACATTTCCTGAAGCGGTTCTTATCGGAATTCAGAAGATTCTGTCTGGTAAAATGAAATTCACGCATGGAGGAAATGTCATGAGAATTAGAAAAATGACGAACGTCTGGAAAATCTTCTGTTTGGTGCTGCTATGTGTTGGATTGGGTTGTGGCAGTGACGAATCGCTTGATACAAATCTCGCTCCGCGTATTATCACTTTTGAAGCCGCATCAGATATTGTGGCTCCCGGGGGTGCGGTGCAAATCGTCCTCGTAGCGAGTGATCTCGAAAATGACGCTTTATCGTATACATGGTCGGTTACAGGTGGCGAACTTACAGAAAACGCCTCTGGTGCGCTCTGGCAGGCTCCCGAAGCTGAGCGTAAGTATCAGATTAAGGTCGTAATTAGCGATGGTAAAAGTACGACAACAAGTACGCTTGATATCCAAGTGTGGCATACTCGACCGGGCAATTATTATCCACTGGCTGTTGGAAATATATGGCATTATCTCGACGAAAATGGGAATGAGATTACTTTTGAAATCGTGGATACCATTGAGATCCAACGTGCCGATAAAGAAGCGATTGAAAGTTTCGTGCTTCAGAAATCCAGTACGGCTGAAGGCTTGGAGAATATTGTAAACTATACCTATCTGGGACCGCATATTGATGAAAAAGGCGAAGTTTCCGGTATTGTGCAGCATGCGCAGAACACTACATCTGGAACGCAAGACACGATTCTCTTTGAACCGTTTCTCCCACTGTACCAATTTCCACTTATTCCTGGAGAAAAGTGGGACGTTAATTTTCAGGCGAAATTAGTGCCTGAACTTTTTCCAATTGGGGGTGGATTCGACGAATTCGAGGTGCTTTCAGAAGAGACGGTGGTAGTGCCAGCCGGCACTTTTGAACACGTCTTTCAAGTCCAAGAATCGTTTCGGTGGGGATTTGACATCGGCAATCAAGATTTTCCGCTTGATGTTACCGTCGTGAAGAAGTGGATTGCCCCGGATGTGGGCATTGTCAAGTTTACACAATCGCAGACTCGCGGTGATGTAACGGTTGATACGGTCTTTGAACTTGAGTCCTTTAAAGTCGAACGCAATTAAATCTGTGAATATGTTAAGAAAAACACCAGAAATTTTAACCACGACCGTGGGTTCCTATCCTGTTCCGGCGTGGCTTCTATCACTACCGACAGAACAGTCGCTTTTGGATGCGACACGGGTTGTTGTGGACATCCAACGGCAACGCGGTATCGACCTGCCGACAGATGGCGAACTTTATCGCTTTGATCCGAATCACCCCGATACGAACGGAATGATCGATTATTTCATTCGTCCTCTCTCAGGTGTCCGTGCGGAGGTGGGCAGGCAGGAATGGCACGAATTTAGGCAGATGCAGACGATGCAGTTTCGCGCGAAACCTGCCGGTGTCGTTGAAGCCCCATTAGGGGAAGGGACGCTAAACCTTGTTTCCGATTGTGAGCGTGCTGTCGGTGTTGCTGGTAAACATATCAAATTTACGGTGACAAGTCCGTACATGCTTGCCCGGACACTATTGGATAAACATTACGGCGACTTTGATTTCCTGCTGACTGCTCTGGCAGAGGT
Organism: Candidatus Poribacteria bacterium; assembly: GCA_012270865.1. Lineage (GTDB taxonomy): Bacteria > Poribacteria > WGA-4E > WGA-4E > WGA-3G > WGA-3G. Next base: position 24,642 of record JAAXHL010000217.1, read on the forward strand.
TTTAGCAGCACAGGTCAGAGAATTAGATTGTGCGTGCCTCCAAGTCGATGAGGCGAATATACCTGGTAACCCAGAAGATGCTCCGCGTGCTGCGGAGGCAATTAATATCGTTCTCGACGCGTTTGATGGCGAGAAGGCAGTTCATTTCTGCTTCGGTAACTACGGTGGACAGGTTATTCAAAAAGGGAACTGGGAGGCACTCATTGGTTTCCTGAATACGCTCCGGTGCGATCATCTCGTTCTGGAGCTGCAACACCGTCCATCAGAAGACCTTGAGGCACTTAAGGCAGTTAGATCAAACATTGTTCTCGGTATCGGTGTTATTGACGTGAAGGTTAATCCGATTGAGACTGCTGACGACGTAGCCGTTAGTATAGAAAAAGCCGAAAAGGTGGTAGGTGCTGGTCGAATCGGTTGGGTACATCCGGACTGCGGCTTTTGGATGCTTCAACGTTCCGTGGTAGATCGGAAGATAGAGGCACTCGTCCAAGGTAGGGATAAGTACCTGGGACTTGCTTAGTAAATGGTATGTTCTATCCAGTTTCAAATTGAGGGTGTATGCTTTGGACGTAGGGGCGAGGTAACCTCGCCCCTACGTTGAGAAAGTACGAGAAAAGAGAGAACAGAGATGTTTGAAGTTCAACTGCCGGGATTGAGAAGATTGCAGAATGTCGCTGGTACCGCTGCCGGTATCGGTTTTGTCCTCGGTTTATTGATTCCGGTGGTGGCTATTTTTCCTTTAAACTGGCACTGTCCTTTTGGGGACGGCATCCTTCAAGTCGGGGGTTTTTTGGCACTGACTGCAATTGGAGGTGCTATTGTTATAGGGAACCTTACTGCTATCGTCTCAATTGCGGTGGCAAAACATCGTCGGAGGATCTCCGACTCGTCTAAAAAAAGGGGATCATAAAACTCAAGTGGACTTTAACCTATTGCATACCGTCTTACTTTTTGGTACAGGTATCTGTGCTGGTTTCATAAATACGGTTGCTGCTGGTGGATCGTTGCTGGCGTTGCCGATGTTGATTTTCCTTACGTCCGATCCGACCTTAGCAAACGGTACAAACCGGGTTGCTATTTTTTTTCAAAATCTCAGTGCGATTATGGGATTCCGGCGTAAAGGGGTTTCTGATTTTCGGTATGGTATCCTGCTCGCTGTCCCTGCAGCTATCGGGGCGTGGATAGGTGCGAAAATCGCGATTGGTACGGGTGCCGCGCTGTTTCAATTCATTCTCGCAGCCGTGATGCTTATTATGCTGACTTTAACACTGCTGAACCCAACTTCAAAGCTAAAAGATAGGATTGAAAGCAGCGGTACAGGCTCTAAAGTCATTGCGATGGTTGTATTCTTCTTTATCGGGATTTACGGGGGTTTCATTCAAGCGGGTGTGGGGTTGCTTGTTATAACGGCTCTGCGCCTTTTGACAGGTATTGATCTGGTTCGGACGAATGCGATAAAAGTTTTTGTTATCTTCTGTTATACGGTGGTTGCGCTCGGCACTTTTATTTTGAACAAGCAGGTTGATTGGACTTTAGGTGTGACGTTAGCGATAGGGAACGCTACCGGTGCGTGGATTGGCAGCCATTGGGCAGTCGAAAAAGGCGACAAGTGGATTAAAGTGGTTCTCGTTGTAACTGTGCTTGTTTTTGCGACGAATCTTGCGTTAGAGCCTTTTAATTTAGATATTAAATCGATTCTTGGACTTGGTTAGTGTCGCGAAGATACGGCGGGGTTACAAACCCCGCCTGCAAGGTTTCTGTGGGAAATCCGGTGCGGTTAGATGAAGTTTAAAAAAATAAATTGGTAATTTATTGGCGAAATCCGGTGCGGTTAGAAACCGCACCTACCGGGCCTGGGGAAAATCGGAATTACCGATGTAAACTGAACCTACTGGTCTGGGGAGCGTAGTGTTTCTTGGCGGTTTTTGAACAATTCTGTGGGGGGTATCGCCTCGGTTTGATGTAGGAGTTCCAAGATTGCGGCGGCGACATCTTCTGGATGCTGTGCTATTTTGACATTCTTACGTTCCGAAAGTTGTGGCTCCAACAATTCGGGTATTACAATTCCATCACTCCATACTATTTCCAACCTCTTATCATCCTCATCCATATCACTTTTTTCGTCAAAAACGGCAATAATCGGATACGGAAGTTTTAGCAGTGCCAATTCGGTTTTCTGGATTGCTTGTGCGGCATCTAAGGAGATTTTCCGTTGTACGGTTGCGATATGCGCGATAGGCAAGTTCCATAAAACGATAGGCTTTTTGAGGCGGTGTGCGAGTGCGGTTAGACGTAACAAACAACGCCATTCAGAGGTCGTGACTGGGTTATGTAGGTTGCCTTGCACGAGTATAACCTTCGTATTTTGTATCCACGCGAGGCCGGCAAATTCAAAAGTACCTTTACTTCCGGCTCTATCACCATAGAGTGCGATTGCTTGCGTGAATGGTGGCTGCGGCGGGTATTTAGAGATATTTGAGGACATATAGTGGTATAAAAAAAGCAGGGAGGTGTGGAACACCTTCCCTGCCTAAAAGGTAATTCGTTCTGATTTATTCGCCGCTGCGTCCACCGATGGCATTCATAGCGAACCATCCGATACCTGCTGCGACTGTCGTCAGGAATACTAAAGTCCGTTTAGTTGTAGAAGGTTCCTCGTGTACACCTTTGGCATTTTCAAGGATCATCTTAACTTCGTTGATCGCTTTTTGGTTGGCTTCAACTTGCGTTAAAAGCATCTTCACGTCCGCTTGGATCGCTTCGATGGCTGCATGCGTTTCAGCGGCTTTCATCTTTTGTTCTTCAAGCATTGCATTTGCTGCTTCAAGACGCTTATCAAGTTGAGCGATCTGTTCAAGGATAGCAGCTTTATTTTCTTGAAGTGCTTTTTTGATGCTGGCGGAAACTGTATCACTGGAATCTTTGACTGCGTTCATCAATTTTTCCTGTGATTTCAAGCTATCCTCAAGGTCTTTGAGTTGTGCCTTGAGTTTATCCATACTCTCATTAAGCCCTTTGATCTCTGCCTCAAGTTTATCGCGTGTTGCTTCGGATTCAGCGAGTTCAGTCTTCAGTCGCTCAAGCTCTTGCTGCTGGGCGACGAGGTCTTCTTCAGCGATTTCGACGACATCTTTTGCCATCGCGAGCGGAATACGCAATTGTTCGCCGGGGTAGATGAGGTGTGGATTGGTAAAGTCGTTGTATTTACTCAGTTCACGCCATTGGAGCGGGTCTTTGAGATGCTCTTGGCAGAGGTCCCAGAGGGTATCGCCTTTCTCAATAGTGATGAGCATTGTATCATCGTCCCCGTCGTGGGGTGTGATACGTGCTGAGGCGGATAAGACATAAACGCCACTGAGTGCTGCGCAGATATACAGGACCAGTGCCAACTTCAAAGTGCCTCTTATGATTTTCATAAATAGTCTCCTTTAAAACATGTAAGAGAGGGAAGCATAGTGAGTTGATCCGACGCCGTTGATTTCGATCGCCATGCCATCTTGGATAGCATAATCAATCTGCAGCCCACCTATGTTGACCCCAAAACCGCCGAAGAGGCTCTGTACGTCGCGTGATGCTCTGACACCGCCACGGATGGATAAGCCAGTAGATTTGTAAGTGACAATCGTGTACTCAGCACCGAGTCGTAGGCTCGTGGCACTCTGGTCGAGATTGACGAACTCTTGCTCGAGGTCTGCTGCAAATGTGACGACGTTCCCCATATAGAGGTTGTAAGCCAACCCGACGTTAACGACCATTGGAACGATGTCATCGCCGAGGGAGGCACCGAGGTATTTAGCAGCGATGCCGTAATGGAAGGTTGGCACCTTTTCTTCACCGACATCTATGTGCAATGCGTGTCCCATCAATCCGACATCTACGCCGCCAAACCCGCTCTGGTTTTCAACGCTCTCCAAGCCGAAGTTGTCAGCCAACATGCGTCCGGTTAGCCCGACGCTGAAGTTTCCGATACCGATGCCGTAAGATAGGGAGTATGCGTTTGCGCTGTAATCGAACTCTCCACCGTAATTTTCATTTGCGTCATACTGCTGAATACCGCTGACTCCAGCGTTGGTAACAGCGATTCCGATAGACCCTGCTGACCCGAGTGCTTTTGTTAGTGCGATGAAGTTGTGGCTTCTATCAAGATCGAGTCGCTGGGTTGAGAAGTTGAGACTTAGATCTGCTGCGGATCCGAGTCCTGCTGGGTTCCAGACGGTTGCGGTGGCATCATCAGCGATTGCTGTGAATGCTCCTGCTAAACCGATTGATCGTGCACCGGCCCCAAGTCGCAGATGTGGCATGGCATCCACTCCGGCATAACTGACCGGCGTCACAGTTAGGATAAGTAAGAAAAGTGGTATTACACCGCATAGCAATTTTGGGTACTTTTTGGAAACCCACTTAGCAATTTGCTCTGTTATTAACATTATATCCTCCAAAAGACTGTCCACATCGGGAACGGGACGATGTGTCCTGTTCCCGATATGTGGATTGCCATTTACTTAGCGCGTCAGTGCAAGTTTGAGAATGGCGTATTCAGGCTCGAAACCGTCTGCGACAATAATTTCGCAGAAGTAGATACCTCGAGCTAAATCTTCACCACTGCTTGATTTCCCGTCCCAACCGATTGCATCTGAACCATTATCCTTACGTGTATAGTTCCCAGCATCGAATACCTGATTATCTACGAGCACGCGAACTGGGCGCAACGTTGCGTCATAAATGACGATTGAAACAGTTGCTTGCCGTGCCAACGTGAATGAGATACGGGTATTGTCTTTGAACGGGTTCGGGTAATTCAGGGGTCGTGCTGCCAATATTGGACCGTCTCTCAATTCAACAGAGAAGGTGAACTGATAAACAGCCATATTCGCTTCACGGGCACCGTCGCTCTCATCAGAGACATTACCCTCTTGATTTGCTCTGTCAGACACTTCCAGTTTCACCGCGTACTGCCCAGGCTCAAGGTCTTGAGCGGGTTTATAGGTTACTTGGGAAGCCGACTTTTGCTGTGGCGTGAGTGTAATCAGTTGGTCATTGAAGACGAACCGTATGGAATCAACATCAATTCCACTTTCAGCATCCGCGTAGGATATTGAGATAGTGGGTTGACGTTCCTCACCTTCATTATACATCAAGCGTGCGTTGTTCGCTGGTGATGCCATTGTGATGATAGGTGCGGCGGTATCGAAATCAATTGTGAAAGTCCCTTTAGATGAAGAGGTATTGCTGTATGGATCAGTTGCTCGAACCTCAATCGTGTAGACCCCTTCTTCAAGTGGAGTTTCGGGATTGAAGTCGATTCTCGTGATACCAGAAACATTATCTTCGCTATCATCTTGGGTTTCACCACTGACTTCTTCACCATCACTATCCATAACAACGATACTCATTTCGGCGACACCTGATTCGTCGTTAGCACTTGCGGAGATGACAGGAAGTCCACCGCGGACGACGCCAGACGGCGTAATGGAAGTGATCGTAGGTTTGACGTTATCAACCAGGAGTGTGAACGTCCAAGTAATTTCGGTTGTTCCGCCTTCGCTGGTTGCGATGAGTCGGATAGTGTAGAGTCCGTCTCCATGTGCTTCATAGTCCACTGGTGCCTGAATCTTACCTTCATCAATATGTAGGTTAGAAATAGACTGGACCTGTCCGCCATTTACACTGTATCTCACAGAAGTAACAGTTGATTGCTCGTCTGTTACGACGGCTGAGATCACGACTGCACCCAATTTGGCTGGATCCGAGTCTTTTATAACGCCATTGGGCGCGACTGCGGAGATAACCGGTGGTGTCGTGTCTTTCGGCGGTTCAGGTATATCCACCACGAAAGTGGTAGTTGTCTGCGCCGTATTTCCATCAGCATCAGTGACTTCAACAACAACCTTGTAATCACCGTTTGTTAATGCTTCTTCAGGTGTATAGGAGAATTGGCTTCCCTCTACTTCTGGTTCAGCGTCAACATCGTTGATAGTAAAGGTTGTCACTTCAACATCAACTACACCCGTAATTTCACCACTGATAAGCGGTTCGCCATGCTCGAAGGTTTGTCCTGACGTTGGCGTATGAATTGCGACTGTCGGGAGTGTACCGTTGACAACGAATTCTTGCGAACCGCTACCGACGTTACCGAGTATATCAGTGACTTCAACAGTTACACGATATGCTCCCCCGGCGAGTCTTTCTGTCCGTGTGTAAACCAAGCTGCTTGCATCTTTTGCGAGCTCTTCTTGGACAACTTCGACATCAACAGCGTCAGGCGGTTGTAGACGTGCCAAAGCGAGACTTCCAGTTTCTCCATCAACACCGGCACCTTTAACACCGGCACCATTATCGTGATAGGAGGCGTGGAAGGTCGGCAGGCTCTCTACGGCTTCACCATCTGTTGGCGATTCAATGATAACTACGGGACCGGTGTTATCCACATTAACTGTTGTTATTGGGAATGCGACCGAACGATTCCGTTTCGTGACCACAGCGTCGGGTGTATAGACACCGTCTACGAGTGATCCGACCTCTACCATAAGTGAGAAGGTATTTTCTGGGTCTTCTTCACTTTCATTCGGCATCCCTTGTCCATTCACGGCACCAGTGAGTTCTTCATCTGCTAACGAACCGTTTGCGACCATGAAACTCACAGTGACAGAGTTGCGAAGTGAAATCGGTTCCGCTGGCGGTTCAGAGACATCTGCACCATCAACGGCAATCACTGCCAAGTCGGTGACATCAGAGACGCGGAAGTTTAGTACGTGCACCGTTATTTGCGGTGAATCTTCGGTTTGCACGTTGCCGAATTTGTCAACAGTTAGAGCGTGGAACATGTAAGTTCCATTTGCATGCGTTCCGACATCAATTGTAATCGTGTCGAGAACACCAGCTGCCCCTTCGGTAGTTGTTTGGGTGCCGTCCGCTATGGTTTGCACCAAGTTCACCGATCCACCCTCGTAGGTCATAGGATCAACTTTAGCATCCTGTTCAATTGTAAAGATTGCCATCGGTGAAGGCAGTGTATCATCAACAATATTGCTGAAAGTGTAACTACCATCTTCGTTTTTTGCAAGCGTACCAGCATGGTCAGCAACGTCGATAATGTGTGTCGGACCGTGTGGTTCGACATCGTCAACGTTGTCAACTGAGAACATCTCTGTAGCATTTGGAGATGCTTCTGGATCGGCGTAGTCTTCTGCTGCTTCAATCGGGATTGCGCGAACCATATATTGGTTCTCGTCCTTAGAAGCATCGCGTGCTGCCGGACTATCAGCGGTGATGGTATCCTCAAGGGCTGTTGTATCTACATCAATCGCCCACATTTGATATGTTTGACTGACCGATACAACTGTCTCTTCAGTACCTGCTTCCGTGGCGCTGGCTGCCTCATTGGCTAAGTAACCAACGACCTCGGTGAGAGCCGCATCCGAAACTTCAGTGGTAGGAACACTTGTAGTCGCAGTCCCTACATCAATCCACTCTGCGTCGCCTGGACGTTTGACTTCAAGACGAACAGCAGTCGTAAACGGCGAGCTTATCTCGTGTGAGTAAGCGTGGATGGTAATGGTTCCCTGCGGTGCGCCACTATCTGGGTTCGTCTCTGTAATGCTTTCGGGATCTACAGAGAGTGCCAAAACTTCTGGTGCTGGTCGATAAGAGTTTTCAACCGTCACAGAGACTTTGGAGCCGTCCGAGCCGGCTTCTACGTTGCCGAACTCACTATCAACAACATCCATGACCCCATCATAGGCGAGTGCTTGGAACGTATATGTCCCGTTTTCGAGGTATGTTTCACGATCAGCGAGTATGCCGATATCAACAGTTACGGTGAAAACACCACTGCCTTCTTCGGTTTCGCTTACGTCCCCGACAAGAGCACCTTCAGGATACATTGCGAGTTTGACTGACTTGTAAGTATGCCGTTCCGCTATGGGTTTAATCGTAAATGTAGCGACTGGTGATGGAACACCGTCGATGTCATATTTATCAACAAGTCCACCGACTGTGAAGCTGCCATCATCAGCGGTTTCAAAGACAGTATCAACGCCATCAACACTTGTTACAACAATATTTGTAGGTTCAAGTGGTGCGACATCATCAACGTTGTCAACTGAGAACATGGTTGTAACGTCATCGGCGGATAGGTTTGCGCTTCCATCTGCCGTGGCACTTGCGGTTGCCCGCACCATGTACATGTTGTCATCCTTGGTATGATCACGTGCCCCAGGATTGTCTTTATCAATGCTATCTTCAAGGGTTGTTGTATCAACCTCAATCATCCATCTTTGATAGGTGTCAGATTTTACAACATTCCCTCCGACAACATCTGCTACGTCGGCGACATCTGCTGCTGCGAGTTTTGCATCGTCAGCTGCGGTAACGGGACTACTTTCTGAAGCCGTACCGACCTTAGTCCACTCTGTGTCGTTTTTGCGTTTAACTTCAAACATTACAGAGGTGGTAGGTGCGGAAGTAATCTCAGGTGTATAACCGTAAAGTGTTATGGTTCCGCGAGGTGCGCCACTATCTGGGCTCGTCTCTGCCGGGTCACCGACAGTAAATGCCAGAGCTTGCGGCACTGGTCGACGGGTGTTTGAAACGGTTACGGAGATTTTGGATCCATCCGTTTCGGACATATCGTCTTGTTCGTTGCCGAACTCGTCAAAAGCGAGGGCGTAGAACATGTAAGTTCCGTTTGCCAAGTATGTCTCACCATCAGCGAGTGTGCCAACGTCAACAGTTAGTGTAAATACGCCACTGCCTTCAGCAGTCTCGACTACATCTGTAATAACAAGCCCTTCAACGCCCGGTACGAACCTAATAGATTGGTAAGTTTTCCGAACAGCTGTTGGTTCGACAGTGAAGGTAGCTACGGGTGAGTTAACAGCCGCGTCATGTTTATCGACGAGACCACCAACGGTGTAGCTGCCATCTCCAGCGTCTTCAAAGACGCTGTTTTCAGTTGCCATAACATCTGTTACACTAACGTTTGTCGGACCGAGGGGTGCGACATCGTCTACGTTGTCAAGGGAGAACATCTCAGTAGCATCAGAGGGCCACTCTTTCCCACTTGCGTCAACGGCGAAAGCGCGAACTGTATATGGATTGTCATCCATAGAGACATCTCGTGCGCCTGGACTGTCCTTGGTGATGGAATCTTCCAATCCTAACGCTCTGGTATCTACGGTAACGGTCCATGCGTTGTAAGATTCACCAATAGCGACAACGGACCTATTTCCTGCTGTTGTCCCTTCATCGGCAACACCGACCAAGTGGTCAAGAGCACTGGGGAGTGCTGCGCCTCCGATGTCAACAGCAGTACTGGTGTCAGCTGTGCCGATTGTTGTCCATTCTGTATCGTTTGCGCGTTTTGCTTCCAAACGAACGGATTCAATAGGCGGTGAATTCTGTTCAACAGTGTGTCCGGTGAACATAAATGTTCCCTGCGGACCTTCACTATCAGCATTCATCTCTGTGCCAAGATCCTTCGTTATCTGGAAGACAGCGGGGTCTGGACGTAGGTAATTCTTGACGTGAACTGTGCTTTCCGGAGATTCATCGGTCTGCACATTACCGTACATTTCATCAGGTCCGTCAGGAGATGCGTCATAAGCCAATACGTGGATCGTATAAGCACCATTTCCAGCGATACCGAGGTCGCCTATATTAACGGTTATCTCAAAGACACCTTCACTGGTTTCGACAGGTGCTCCGACGAGAGCGGCATCAATTGCTGGATCACTGACCAACATCACTGATTCGTAAGTTTTACGTTCAGCGGTCGGTTCAATGGTCAGCTTAAGAATCTGTGGCATGACTGACGGGTCATTTTCGTCAAGGAGTCCACGGAACGTGTAGCCGCCATCAGGATCGGCTGCAACTGCGCCATCGGCATTGGCAATAGCGGTGATGTTTGTTGGACCGAGAGGTTCAACATCATCAATATTGTCAACGGAGAGCATTGTCGATTCAGCTGCTGCGGGATCAATGGGCCATTCCGTTCCATCCTGAGTGACAGCAAGAGCGCGAATGGTATACTGGTTGTCATCTTTGGATGCATCCCGTGCGCCTGGACTGTCCTTTGTAATGGTGTCTTCCAATGTGGTAGTATCTACATTAATCGACCATGTGAGATTACCACCGGTATTGATCGGAGCCTCATTGCCTTCAACGGCGACACCGACAGCTTCTGTAACGGCATCAACAATCCCTGCATCATTGCCTTGCGTAGCGGTGCCGATTGTCATCCAGTCTGTATCTTTCTCGCGTTTGGCTTCAAACCGAACGGAAACAGTTCTTGGACCGGTCTGTGGTAGTGTCGTTGCGTTAATAGTGACCATGCCTTGTGGTGCGTCACTATCTTGGTTGCGACTCATGATGGATGTTTCATCCACTGCGAGTTCCAACACTTCAGGCGGATAGATACCTGCATCCAAGTCGATTGAGAACGGCATCGCATCAGCGTCAGTGATCTGGAGTTTGTTAGTTGCCACGGCACGCACCATGACTTGACCGAAACCGTCTGGTCCGACTGTATCAAAAACGGCATCGGGGACATCCCAAGTGACCATGTACTCTGATCCGGGTTGTGCGCCTTCCAAGTCGGCTTCGCTGAGCATTCCGATGGGTTGCCAGTTGCCGTTTGCATCCTGATACTCTACCGCGATACCTGCCAAGAAGTGCGGGTCCTCGTCAATTCTGACGGTTAATACCACACCCTCTTTGGTATTTGCGTAGATGGTACCGTGTTCGTAGCGTGGGTCTAAACCATCAGCGTTGCGGTCGCCGATATTGGCAAGGACTACACTTGCGGTGTTCATCTGTGCCGAGTCGGTTGAACCAACGATGCTGAGGTGTGTCGGTTGAACATAAGCACCGACATTGAACAGACTATCAATCCCCATTGCACGAATGCCGTAGTTTCCGATTAAGAGCGGCATTTCCTGACCTTGGATAGGCATTGTGACAGAATCAGATGGGTTGAAGGTTACAGGGATAAGTTCGTTGATAATATCCACTGTCCCGCCGATCAAGTCAACTATCAGTTGGGTTTGGGCGGCGGTCAACAGACCTGCCTCTCCAACTCCCAAGCTGCTGAGGAACATATTTATAGGACCGTGAATATTACCTGCTGTTAGGTAAGCCGAAAGTAGTCCTGGAAGTGTTTGCGCCCTCACGATACCTGCTATTTGAGCATCGTCAAGTATAGAGATATTTAGACCGAGCTGCCCAGCAAGTGGTTTGAGTGTCGAAGCGATCTGTTCATCTGTAAGTTGATTAATAACCGCGTTCCAAATAGCGGATGCCAACATCGTGTTTTCGACAGTCAGCGGTTCCCATGTATTTGGGGTTATGTTTGGATTCGGATTTCCATTTTCATCCAAGCCGATCATTTGATAGAACAAGTACCCTATACCTGCACCGATATCAGTAGCATCTTCCGGTATCCCTTCAACATTGAGTGTTGCGGCACTGTCATCAGCAGGTGCGGTAGCATAGTAAATATCTTTTTCATCGTTCCAGTAACTGATAGCGGTACCACTTGGACTAATACTGATATCTGCTTCGGGTGCGCTCGTGTCAACAGAAACATTTTCTTGAATCCGATCAAGAACGTTACGGTCAGCATCAAGGACATCCGCTTTCACTTGAAAGTTGCCATCACTGCCGAAATCAGAAGCGTCAAAGTGTGCAACCCAGAGTGATTGCGTTTCGAGATCAATATTTTTCGGTACACTGAAGACAGAAGCCAGGAGTGGGTCAAATTCTGTTTCAAAATAAGTTGTTAGGTCACGGGCATTGCGCTCTACTATGTTCAAGATACGGTTCCACTGTTCTTGCGTAAGAACACTCAGGTCAACCTCGCCCTGAAATGCTTTTGATATTAGTTCAATCCCTTGGGGTGAAAGTAATATCTCACGCATTGCAACCTGAAAATCCTGTGTGAGTAAGCGCTCCACAATACCGCGGTCAGCGAATTGTAGGTTCCGCGGGTCTGGCATTACCCACCTGTCAATCGTATATACATGCCGATTGACTTCGTCAAAGATAGCGTCTAAGGTAACGGTCTCTCTGTCCAGGTCTACGATAGCCTGACGATCAAGCGTTCTGAAATGGACAGGTTCCGCGAGCGTCACTTCAAAATAGTAATAAGTGCTACCTCTGTCAGCGGGTATATCTGCCTTGAATTCCCAGACGGTAGTCCCATCTGGTTGGGTTACCGCGGTCATGGTGTCAGCCTCGTAGATTGGTGCATCCAGTTCGGTTGCCCATCGGAGCCGGACATCAGAGAACAACTGGGTTTTCAAATCGGGCCATGCTGGTAAGTTGGTAGCTGCGAGCGTTTCCTCTAAGCGGAATGTATATTCGTAGGTATCCGCTTGGAATTCCGCCATTGTAACCTCTTTACCTTGCTTCGTTGTGCCGTTTGAGAGAGCAAATTCAACGCCAGCGACCTTTGCTGGAACACGCGTGTAAAGATGTAGACTGTCGCTTGTCAGGTATTTTTGGTTTCGTACCTCACCGAAATCATTATAGAGAAAATCTGTGAAGTTCGGTGTCATGGCGTTTCCGAAGTTCTCAGCATCTAATTGCGGTGCTTCATGTGCGAAAGCTGCGAGACGTTCTGACAGTAAAATCCCACGAATCTGCCTTTTGGGTAGAAACCCATCTGGAATGGCATCAACAATTATCTCTACTAATTGCTCTGCCCCAACTGGGATTCCTGTTTCGGCGATAAGTTCTTCTATAAATTGCTTTCCAGAAGCAGGATTCATCGAGAGACCACCGAGCCGCGATTTGCCTAAAATGGATGCATTTGTAGGCATGACCGGAGCATACGGTTCCGCCATATCTACCATATCTACTGGTGGTGGTGGGGTCGTGCCATCGTCTGGTGGTGTTGTCCCATCGTCCGGTGGAGTCGTGCCGTCATCGGGTGGCGTTGTCCCATCGTCTGGTGGTGTTGTCCCATCGTCCGGCGGAGTCGTGCCATCGTCTGGTGGGGTCGTGCCGTCATCGGGTAGGGCATCAAGCCACGCTGCGAGTGCGTTAACTGCTGCTGGATCCTTAAGTGCTTCCAGCACTTGGGGGTCTCTGAGCAATTCAAGGACATCCTCATCTTTTGCTGCCAGAAGCGGCACGAATTGATCAAGTGCTGCTTTCTGTTCTTCTGTTAGGGTGTCGGGATTAATGAGAGTGTTCAGAAAAGATGGAGTCTCAATAACAATCTCAATGGTACCAGCATTCAAGAGGTTTGCTGCTGCTGGATTTGCCTGCAGCGCACCCAAGACCAGTGAGAATCCCCCTTGAATCTCAGGACGCTTCAGTGTATCGCCGTGATTTTCAATAACCTGGTCAGCGAGAGAAGCTTCCTCTTCTTGCCCGAAAACTGCGTTCGGAATTGCGGTGTAAAAAACACACAATGTAAAAATCAAAAAACAAACGAGTGTTCGTTTTTTCATTAACTCATCCTCCTCGTTAAGTCTGCGCGCTTGCAAGACTAAGTACTGAGTTTCTTAGATGGGCAAGCGAGAATACAACAAAGACGACCGGGGTATGATGTTTGCCCATCCAATAAACATCTTACCAACGAGCATTAAATTTCCCGATACCGATGTAGCCGTAGGGTAAATTTCGTATAACATACGGCATAAGTCAGAAGCATAGAGAAGCGGGCATCTAACTTCCACACTTGACTTTGCGGGAATTTTTCTATTATTTTAGCAAAAAGTCATAAAATTAAGCAAGCATTTAATCGTTACGCGTCAGAAACATTAGTGTTAGAGGTGCGAAACCGCTAACAGAACCGTCCTGCAGTTGTCTGATGTTTTATGCAATCGGTGAAATTTTGTTCCCGCCGCATCGGTATATCATCGATTAAAATGCAATCCGCTTATATATGATACCACAATTTCTAAAACATGTCAAACCAAAATCTGAATTTGGGTTAACGAATTCTGACTCTTTTGAAAGTAAATTGAGGGTGTTTCATAAATAATAG
>JAAXHL010000219.1:0-3479 GCA_012270865.1 Candidatus Poribacteria bacterium
AACTAACAGCTTATGCTACAAAAGAGCAGCACGCGTAAGTCCTAATCGTGTTAGCGGCGATTCGCACTGGCGGTTTTCGTTTCCGTCGGGAACTGAACAATCTCGGACCCGCTATCGGTATCCGTTTCCGTAATGAAGGCTCGGTTCGGTTGATAGGTCGGCAGGAATTCTTGGAATTTTGCGACGATACCCTCCGCATCGAGTCCGTCTGCGAGGAGCGAGAGTTCTTCAATCTGTGAGAGGAGTAGTTGCTCCTCAATTTCTTCGAGTTGTGCCACGAAAATACGCTGATGCTTTGTCGCCGTGACACCTTCCTGCGGCGTGAGGAGTTCCTCGTATAACTTTTCGCCGGGTTCTAAACCTGTGAATTCGATCTTGATGTCTCTATCGACCTCCAGTCCGGAGAGTCTGATGAGGTCTTCTGCGAGGTCGAGGATTTTGATCGGTTCCCCCATATCTAACATGAGAATCTCGCCGCCATTTCCCATCGCTCCGGCTTGGATAAGGAGTTGTACGGCTTCAGGGATCGTCATGAAGTATCGGGTCGCTTCACGGTGTGTAACGGTGACGGGACCGCCTTTAGCGATCTGGCGTTTGAAGTTTGGAAGTACACTCGCGCGGCTGCCGATAACATTTCCGAAACGGACAGCGATAAACCGCGTTCCGTTCTGTCTCGCCTTGCACTGGATCAGTTTCTCGGTCACACGTTTGGATGCGCCATAGACACTCGTCGGGTTCACGGCTTTATCAGACGAAACGAGTATAAACGCCTCCACCTTGTGTTTGATTGCGGCATCAATAAGGTTCTGGGTGCCGAGGATGTTGTTTTTGACGGCTTCATCGGGATGGTTCTCCATGAATTTGACGTGCTTGTGCGCCGCAGCATGGAAGATAATATGTGGACGATATTTACGTATGATTTGGGTGACTTTGGCGTTATCTCGAATATCACCGATAATCACAGCGCGGTTAAGTTCGGGTTCTGATTCACGGAGTTCTATATCTGTGTGATAGAGACTATTTTCACCACGTCCGAAGAGGATAAGGAGTTCGGGGTCAAGTTTTGCGACTTGTCGGCAGAGTTCGGAACCGATGGAACCGCCAGCACCTGTTACCATAACACGTTTACCGGAGAGGTATTTCGAGACTTCGGCGATGTCCATCTGTGAGGTAGATCGGTTGAGGAGGTCCTCGAATCGGACTTCCCGAATTTGATTGACGCTCGCGCGCCCTTCAAGGATGGCGTGGATGTTGGGAACGATTTTGAATTGGCATCCTCGATATTCGCACTGTCGGACAATCTCCCGAATTTTTCCACCCGGTGCCGACGGAATTGCGATGACAACCTCATCAATCGTCCGTTTGTGTGCAATATATGTCAGGTCTCGTGTCGTACCGAGTACCTCAAGTCCGGCGACGGTTCTGCCGACCTTACGCGAGGAATCGTCAATGAACCCGATCGGAATATACCTTTTTTCTGGGTGATTCCTGATTTCACGGAGTACACCGATACCTGTTTCACCCGCACCGACAATGAGTACCTTCGTGAGCGGTTTTCGAGCAGGGAGCTGCGAATGCGTGTTCGCACCGTTTGTGTGCTTGGTTCTTCGCGGACCTCTGTTGACAACCCGTTTATCCCGCTGAAGCAGTTGTACAGAGAACTTCGTAAATCCGATCAGTGCGAAGTTATAGAATCCATCAATCAAGAATAACACCCAAGCGATTTTCAGCGGAACAGCCAGCGCGATAAGTCCGAGTGTCCCCAATAGGACTGCGGTCGCCAGTTTCCGAAATTCCTGAACAGAGGCGTGTTGCCACATCGGTTTGTATATATTGACCGCTAATAGAATACCGATGCGGACTATTGTGACGAGGGCGGCAATCGCCAAAAAATGTTGAAAAGGCGATATATCTGCATTCTGTAATAACAGAGAAAGCGATGTAGGTTGCTCTAATGGATCGAAACCGAATTGCCGACCGGTTAGATAAGCAAATAAAAATGCGATATTGACGAGTAGTACATCAACAACAATTATGGGACTCCATTTTATTTTAGGTTTATCCATATTCCCTCCTCACGGGTTTTGGCTACGATTAAGGTCTCCGTTCATTTTCTCATTCCCGGCTCAATCGCCAACTTTTCAGGTGTGCTTGCGTTCTTCTCTGTGTTTTGAGGCGTAGACTGCTTGTGTGTAGACCTCTTTCAAACGGTCGCCGATAGCCTCCCAACTGTAACTGGCTTCGACACGAGATCTGGCAGTCTGTGCGAGGCTGGTTCGCAAACGTTCGTTATCAAGTAAATGATTCACGTTTTCGGCGAAGTCTGCCGGTGTATCGGCGACGAGAAGTTCGTTACCGACATCTGCCTCCAAACCCATTGCGCCGACAGTGGTTGTGACAACGGGTACTTGCATCGCCATAGCCTCTAAATTCTTCGTTTGTATGCCGGAACCGGCGCGTAAAGGTGCGACAAAAACAGATGCCTTCTCAAAATAGGGACGGACATCTGGTACATAACCGGTGACGATAACACCGTCCTGTGTCTCAAGCCGTTTCACTGCTTCCGATGGTTGATTACCGACGACATAGAAGGTCGCGTCTGGGTGCCGTTCACGGATATGCGGGAAAATTTCGCTACAGAAATAGATCACGGCATCCGCATTCGGAAAATAGTTCATTGTGCCGGTAAAGAGTAGCACCGGTGCTGAGGCGACTCCTGTGTTCGGTTGAAAGTATTCGAGATCGACTCCCATCGGAACGATTGATAGGTCCAAGCGATCATCTTGTTGCAGTAGATAGTCGCGGTCGAAACGTGCGACAACCGTGCCGCAATCGAAAGCTTTCATAATATCGACTTCATAACGCCGAACCCGCTTTTCCTCCCATTTTACCAAGAAACGTTTTGGAGTGCAATCTAATTTTATTTTTGCAAGCCAAGGGTTGCTTTCGAGTTCAGCGCGGCGACTGAGATTCAGTGCCAACGAATCACACAAATCTAACACTTTTGCGGGTCCCTGGACTCCTGCGACGTATTGCCCCATCCGAAAAAGATGTGCGTGAATCAGTTCAAACTCGTCTTGCGCGAGAATTTGGTTAATCTTTTGTTGCATCTGCGGTGCGTACCAGTAATGCAGCTGAAGCGGATAGCGCGATAGACAGTGGACCCCTGTATTCAAGAATGCGAAAGAACGACGAAAACGCACCCACTCTACACGTTCACAAAACGGTTTTAGATGTTTCGCTGATTCGATATCGGTTTCGGATTCAGCAAAATAAACGAGTGTTACGGCATATTGTTTCGATAACTGCTTGATGAAGTTATACGTCCGGATTCGGTCGCCTCGGTGCGGTGGATACGGACATCGGAGGCTTAAAAATAAGATTCTCATTCTTTTAATAATTGGACTCTGGTCAATTTTGAATGTATTTAACCCCCTAAATCCCCCTTATCAGGGGGACTTGAAAGCCCATTTCCTCTC
>JAAXHL010000219.1:3535-15066 GCA_012270865.1 Candidatus Poribacteria bacterium
CATTTCCTCTCCGTTCCGACGTGATTTCTGATTAATTTTAACTGGATTTGGACTATAGTGCTGCTACATTACCCCGGTTCTTCTTTGGGCAATTCGGCTTCATCAATGAGCATCACAGGAATACCGTCTCGGATCGGATAGCGACGCTGGCATTTACCGATGCAGACGAGTTTCTGTGCCTTTTCATCGTGCTCTATTCCGCCTTTACACGCTGGACATGCAAGGATGTCGAGTAAAGTTTTGGAGAGCGTATACGCGTTTTCGGAATTCAAGGGTGTTCTCCATTATTAATTATCGGTTATCAGTACGCTACGCTTTCAGTTTTTAAGTTAAAGAGGTGCATTTACAAATAATCTCTTATACTGACGACTGACGACTGAAAACTGACGACTATCTACCGTGGCATCGTTTATATTTTTTTCCGCTTCCGCAGGGACAAGGTGCGTTTCTACCGACCTTCGGCATGTTACCCATCGCTTGTTGTGAGGCGAATGCGGCTTCGTCACTCGCTGCCATTGCGCTGTTTGCTCGGGCGCGTCTCGATGGTTGTCTACGCCGACCGCCCGGTTGCCGACCCGGAGCACGTCTCGGTGCCTGTGTATTGACCTGAGATTTGAAGATGAATTCGCTCACCTCGTCCTCAATAGCCTGATACATCGTCTCAAAGACGGCGAGTGCCTCGTTCTTGAAGACGACAATCGGGTCTTTGCCGCCGTATCCTGCGCCGAACCGGATACCCTCTTCGATGTAGTCAATATTATAGAGGTGTTCCTTCCAGTGATCGTCAATCCTATCAAGGAGGAGTAGCCGTTCGAGGAGACGCATCATCTCTGGGCGGAGTTCGGTTTCGCGTTGTTCATAAGTCTCGCGCAATAACACCAGCGTTTGCTCTTCAATTTCGTCTACATCCGTCTCTGCTAAAGGGGTCTTCCATGTCGGTGTGACTGGAAATTTATTCGTCAACCACTGCTCAAACCTGTCTGGGGTTTCGAGGGTGTTCGCTTTCCCTTCTGGCATATTGTCGTCAATCGCGTCTTGGACGACCCGTTCAATCATCTGCCAGATTGTTGTTTTCAGGGTTGTCGGTGTTGTGGCTCCTTTTTCAGCGAGTGCTGCGAGTCCTACTTCCTCAATAGCGTTCTCGTTTTCCGATGATTCGGAGGCATCCGTTTCTGACACATCTTCGATTTCAGGGAGGATGGACATATCGGTAGCAGATGCTAAGACGGTATCGCGCAAGGTATAGATGGTGTCGCGCTGTGAATCCATAACATCGTCGAACTTCAGTAGGTTTTTACGCATTTCAAAGTGTATCTGTTCGACCCGTGTCTGTGCCTTCTCAATGGATTTGGTAACCCATGGGTGTTCTAAGGGTATCTCTTCTTCCATCCCGACGCGTGTCATGAATCCTTGCAGACGTTCGGAACCGAATTTCCGCATCAATTCGTCTTCAAGGGAGAGATAGAATCGCGATGAGCCGGGGTCGCCTTGTCTACCGGAACGTCCACGGAGTTGGTTGTCGATACGCCGCGATTCGTGGCGTTCTGTGCCGACGATATGGAGACCGCCTGCCCTTAATACCTTCTTCTTGTTCTGGTCGCAAACCGCCTCCGCTTTTTTGAGTGCTGCCTGGTACACATCGGATTCTGGGTGGAGTTCGTCTACTTTCGCGTTCTGCTTACGGAGCATCTCCTTGGCTAAGCCTTCTGGGTTCCCACCGAGTAGGATGTCCACACCGCGTCCTGCCATGTTTGTAGCGATCGTCACAGCACCGGGGACACCTGCCTGTGCGATGATGTCTGCCTCATGTGCGTGTTCCTTGGCGTTCAAAACCTGGTGCTTGATGTCCCGATTTTTGGTTCTGAGCATTTTACTCAATTTCTCGGAACTTTCAATGGAGACCGTACCGACAAGGATGGGTCTCCCTTTTTTGTGCTGTTCGGTGATGTCTGCTAAGACGGCGTTATACTTCGCCTCTTCGGTGGCATAAATCTGGTCGGCGTGATCCATTCGGATCATGGGTTCATTAGTGGGAATAACGGCGACTTCTAACCCGTAGATATGTGCGAATTCGTTTGCTTCTGTTGCGGCGGTTCCTGTCATACCGGAGAGTTTATCGTACATGCGGAAGTAGTTTTGATAGGTAATCTTGGCACTGGTTTCGTTTTCCTGAACGACTCTCACGCGTTCTTTTGCTTCAATCGCTTGGTGTAGTCCTTCACTTAGCCGTCTACCGATCTGTTTTCGTCCGGTGAACTCATCGACGAGTAGGACTTCTCCATTTTCGACGAGATAATCGACATCGCGTTTGTAGAGGTGTTGTGCGGTGAGTGCCTGATTGACGTGATGCACCATAGCGATGTTGGTATGCTCATAGAGGTTGCCGACACCGAGGCGACGTTCAACTTCTTCCACGCCTTCGTCGGTGAGGGTGACGCTGCCGCGTGATTTTCCCTGTTGGTCAATTTTGAAATGTTCTTCTTCTTTGAGTCCTGTAACAACGCTGTTAACCTGCTTGTAGAGTTCAGCGGGTTTCCCTGCGGCGACTGAAATAATGAGCGGCGTACGTGCTTCGTCAACGAGAATACTATCAACTTCATCTAAAATAGCGTAGACATGCCCGCGTTGGACCTTGTCGTCGAGTGAGAGGGCACTGTTATCATGCAAATAATTGAATCCAAATTCGCTGTGGACACCATAAGTAATATCTGCTTTGTATCCGAGTTTTTTCTGTTCGTAGGGTATTTGGCTGAGCGTCAGCCCGACGGAGAGTCCGAGGAAGTTATAGATTTTTCCCATCCACTCTGCGTCACGACGTGCGAGGTAGTCGTTAACGGTGGCGACGTGGACACCTTTTCCGGTGAGGGCATTGAGATAAACTGCGAGGGTTGATGTGAGTGTTTTCCCTTCACCTGTCCGCATCTCGGCGATGCATCCTTGATGGAGTGCGGCGCCGCCCATAATTTGGACGTTGTAGTGTCGCTGTTTCAGTGTCCGGACGGCTGCTTCTCGGACGACAGCGAAAGCGTCTGGTAGGAGTTCGTCAAGCGAGGCACCGGCATCTAATTTTTGGCGGAACTCCGTCGTTTTGGATTGTAGTTGCGCGTCCGTGAGTTTTTGGACATCCGGTTCGCGTTGGTTGACCGCTTCGACGATGTCACTAAATTTTTTGACATCCCTGTCTTCTTTACTACCGAAAACTTTTGTGAGCATTTTTTGGAACATTTTAAATTTTCCTTGCGGTTCGGTTAGATCCGTTGGAACTTGAAAGTCTTTCTCCGTATATCCGCCTTCCACTTCGTTTCAGGCTACGTGCTTTTTTAACGCAAAACTGATTTTCCTTGCGGTTCGATATTTCTAACCTTCCTTGCGGTTCGGTTAGATCCGTTGGAACTTGAAAATCTTTCTCCGTATATCCGCCTTCCTTAAGCCTTACTCTGGCTCCGGTTCAGGTGCCACGTCGGGTGTCTCTATTGCGTCCTCGTTCAACCGCTCTAACAGATTGTGTCCATCAATTTTTTTCCGCAAGATCAGATAGACCATCGTGTTTCCGGCGGAAGCGATTGAAAACAGATAGGCAATCACCAATCCGACTATCATCAGTATCGTGACCGTAAGAAAGATAGCAGTCACTGTTGTCGTGAAGGCAGATGCCTCTTTCATAGCCATACCGATGTTAAAAACACCGAAACTGTTAATGTATGGTAGCATTGTTAACTTTTCGATGGCACCACCGAGCCACAGGTTTGCACAAGCCGTGATATGCTCCATTTCTCCAGTGTGTAGCAGCGATACTGGGAGCATAACGATCGAGAAACCGGCGAGGCAAAAAAAAGCCCAGATAGGTACAAAGACGAGTTTCATCAGAAACAACATCGCTTCATAACACACCATAAGCCATGGTCGGTTCCAAACGAGGGCAAATTGCTGGTAGATCGTTTCAAACACGTCGGCACCGGTCGTAGCGACCACAGCTGGCACAAAGAGCAGGCTAACCCCGAAAATGACAGCGATCAACGCCATCAGCACGCCGAGAAAAAAACCGATTGGCATGAACAGCGAACTGATCGTTAGGAACAGTTTCCCAACGACCGGTAACTTTCCGAGTCCTGCGATACTCAGTGGTATTAAGGCGAGGAGTATCTGGATGAGGAGCAGCCCGATGAACGCACCGAAAACAGATTTCCAATGCCTTTTGAGAAAAGTTATTGCGTCGCCGACCGAAAAGAAGAAGTCCCCACGGAGTTGCTCGATGGTAATTTTGGAAACCACGGTGCTTGCTAAGAAGAATATACACGCGAAGCAGACCACTCCTATCCACATTGCGATCTCAGTTATCTGTGTGAGTCCGGTATCACTGAAGGGGAGAACGGGTAGGAGTCCATATTCGTTCCAAAAGTCCTGAGCGGCGGTGTTACCTACAACGAAAAGGCTGAGGTATACCAAGATTTGATAAATCAGGTAGGCGAGGACGAGTCCACCGAGATGAACAGCAATTTTTCGTCCACTGAATCCGTAGCGGATCGCTTGGAAAATATCCCTGAAATCGAAGTAGCGTTTGTCCATGAAGGTTCTTCTGCTTTTCTACAGGTGTTCGTACGTTAAATGATACTACAATTTATACGATTTTGTCAAGTGTTTATTTGGCTTTTGGCTATCAGCAGTCAGCCGTCAGCCGTCAGCAGTCAGGAAATAATTCTATAAATTCAGTGGCACTCGGACAAGGGGGTTGCTTAGTCGCTTTGGATGAAGCCGTAGACGGGGAGCGTCAATGTTCGCTGGTTCGGAAATGCAACGGTGAGTAGCGATGCGAAGCGTCCATTGTCTTTCGGTGAACGGAGTTGAACGGTGATAAGGCGTGCGGCATCTGTGGCGGGGTCAGGTGTCATCTTCCATGTCAACGCTGGCTGATTTGACGGTAGGAGACGGATCCCTGATGCGTCGAGGGGTGCATTCAGAGAGAGTTTGAGTTCCTTCTGGTGTGTCGTTTCGGGACGGATATTGCCGAAATCGCAGGCATTCGGATTGAGTGTCGCAAACCGTTTGGCGGCGGCGACAATCGTCAACGTGACGCTTGGTGTGTTCGGGGTATCGGTGAAAATCGTCGCTGTTGCTGTGGTCTCATCGGCAGGCAGTGTTTCGGGGTTGAGGACGATGTAAAACGTCGCTGCTGCGTTGGGTTGAATCTGTTCGGGTGCTGTAATCTTGGCGTAGCTGCAACCTGTGTGGACGTTTAGGATACGGAGTGTGTTTTTACCTACGTTTCGTGCTGTTATCGTGCGTGTTACGGTGCCTTCCCATTCTGGAAGTGTTCCGAAGTCAATCCGTTGCTCTGCAAGGATTAGGGTGGCAGTGGATTCTCGCGGGTTGTTGACGAGGACAACCACCAACCCAGAAATCAGTAGGACAGGAATAACGATGAGTGTAAGGATTCTGCGTTTGGACATGGTTTGGCTTTGTCTACGTTAGTCAATGTGCTGGGTTATATCACCCATGACGCTGGTATTAGGTTGCCTTTCCTCAGCTCCCTCATCAAAAGGCATCAGGAAGTGAAACTGTCTGCCTCTAATGTAGAATTGCTCGCCCCTCTCATTATCACGCATGGGTACGACATAGAAAATTTCCTGATTTTTGCATCTGAGATATTCGATGAAGTTGCGAATTTTTTCAAAAGGTGTATCTGTGTCGAGGAGTTCTTTGAGTTTTTGTTCATCTTCTTCATCCAGCGGGTCAGGCGTTCCCATTACCGAATTGAGTGCCGTTGCGATCTGTACTTTTTCAAATTCGTCCTCCTCATTTCCGAGTTCGTCGAATGGGATAGCGTCGATGGTGGTTTTTAGGGTCTGGATGATTTTGAGCATTGTCGGCATGAGTTGTCGTGCTTTGTCTGGGTCGGCGTTTTCAAGTTGTTGGGTACACCTTTCATAGAGGTTATCGAGTTCCCTGACGACGTTTCGGGGGTGGCGGAGGTAGCTATCGTTGTAGGTGTTGAGGTATAACTGTTTGTGTGCTTCATAGAGTTCTTTGAATTTTTCGGGCATTTTCCCGTTTTTGGGGTTGAGTGTCCAGAAGTTGTGGGAGAGGTAGCGTCGGATTTCGCCTTCGCCGTATTTTTCTATATCGGTGGCGAGTTCGGTTTTGAATTGTTCCATGACAGCGGTGACGACATCGGTCGGTTTCATGAATTGGGCAAACTGGATGATGGCGAATTCTTTGTGTCGAGTTGAGAGTCTGAATTTGAGGTCTTTTCGTTTTAGCATAACCGCCTCCGTGTGTCATTATTTAACTGTTTGTTAACTTTTTTCGGATTTGTGGACAATCGGTTTTTAAGTGATAAATTGTGAACATTTCGTGAACACGGCACGGAATTTCGTGAACATTTGTGAACTGTTCGATTTCTATCTTTAGAGCGTAATCGGTTAAAAACCCGCGTTCTGCGAGGGTTTATGATGGAAATAAGTGTTGTGCATGGTGGATTTTCTGTTGCGATGTTCATGAAATTGTTCATGAAATTGTTCATGATTCTTTTTTGTGCTTTGTCAAGCGGATAAACCCAGTCGGCACGTTGGTTGATGGCGTTGTTAAATTTCGTGTTTTCTGAATTTTTGTGAACAATTGGGCAATTTTAATTTTTGCCTGTGCTTTCCTGAAGTGCCTCGGATGTAGTGTATCATTGACTCGGTGGTGTTTGATGGATGCGGTTCTTTTTGAGGTTGTTCATAAAGTGCTCATTTCGTTGGTTAACGTTTGTTAATTTCGACTGTCTACGGTCTGTGTTTTTCAGAGGGTGTTCACTACATTATGTATGCCAAACTATTTATATGATAACATATCTGATTTTAAAAGTCAAATTTATTTTTTTGGTCTGAATCGCGGATGACGCGGATGACGCGGATTTTAAGAGGTTTTCTGCTGGTTTGGGGTGTTATTTGTCTGAATCAGGATTTAGTGGATTAGAGGATTTTCAGGATTGTTGATCTTGTGGAATTGCCGACGTTTGCTGATTTGGAGCAGAGGCGAAATGTTCCGAATTTTGATTTTTGCTTGACGACGCGCGTCCTACATGTTATGCTAACGTGAACTTGGTATAGGAATTTATTTGTAGGTTGGGTTGAGCGGTGAAGTCACAAGTGCATTTTCGCTATACACAGCGTTCCGTTCTTCAATGAATCATTTGGGTAGATAGGTGTAGCGAAACCCAACATCCCAAACCGTGTCGGTATTATAAGTTTTCGTTGGGTTTCACTGGGTTTTTGATGATTTCAGGTTTCTCTGTTCCCTTGAAAACTCTGTGGTGTGCGATTTTTAGTAGGTTTCCGTTCAACCTAACGGAAACACCCAAGCAAAACACCTACGGGCTGATTTATACTCAATTTTTATTTGCCATTCCACATTATGTATGGTATTGTATGTATTGGACTAATTTATGGTAAATGCTCAAGAAGTCAGATATTCAGATGAGGAAATAGAAGAGTTTATGCAGGAACGCAAGGTTTTACCAGCTGATTGGTATAGTAGATTGATTAGACCGAATAAAGAGAAAGGAGAATTGACTGTCATAGGTGATAAAGGAAATGAGTTCCGCATTATTGTCAGACCAGACGATGCTATGCCTTTAGATTTTTCAGTCATTTTGGTAGTTATTCCTCCGAGGTCAAACCAAGATTTTAAACTCCGCCGCTACAATGGGCGGCACGGTGGGCACAGAAACCGAATTGAAAAAGAGAGAATTGAAGGGTTTCATATTCATTACGCTACAGAGCGGTATCAGCGGAGAGGATCAAAAGAAGAAGCCTACGCAGTACAAACCGAGCGTTATAACAATTACGAGGGTGCTCTTCGCTGCTTAATCGAAGATGCGAATTTTGTAGAACCGCCGCAACAGGTATTTTTTTAGGGGGTGTGAACAATGTCTACCAATACCATAAAACAAGACTTTATTAGTAAGGTCTCAGCACAGATAAGTCTTTCAGCAGATGGTAAAGACCGTTTCCGGGTATTAACGCCCTTCCAATTCGAGGATGGTGATGAATTAGTTATCGTCCTGAAGAAAGAAAGTGAACGGTGGCTGCTCTCCGACGAATCGCATACTTATAGGCACCTCGCATACGATATTGATGAGAAGTTTCTTTATAGTGGTACACGCTGGAAACTTATCTCTAAAGCACTTTCTATGTTTGAAGTTGAAGATCGCAGTGGAGAATTAATACTTGATGTATCGGATGGGTATTATGGTGAAGCCCTATACGATTTCGTTCAAGCTCTTCTCAAGATAACGGATGTGTCATACTTGTCGAGGGAACGAGTCCAATCCACATTTATGGAAGATTTTCATGAACTCCTACATGAAAAGGTGAACAAGACGCGCATGGCGTTTGGATGGCACGATAGCGATCATGATCCGCAAGCAAATTATAAAGTAGATTGCGTAATTAATGGGATGCCGGAGCCTCTCTTTGTGTATGCTCTTGGCAATGATAATAAAACGCGTGATGCTACAATCTCGTTGCACCGATTCAAAGAATGGGGTCTATCCTTCAGTTCTTTGGGGATTGTCAAGGATGAGAAGGCTACGAGTCGCAAAGTGCTTGCTCGTTTCCGAGATGTGTCTGATGCGTGTTTCGTTGACATTAAAAAAAGCGATGAAAATATCAGACGCTATCTGGATAATAACGCCTCTTTACCTTCGTAAATTATTGCTCGATAGCATGCGCCACTAACCGGACAATTTCGATTGGAAAGGTATTTTTGAGAATATCGCTCAGAGATATTCTCATCCAGCGTAGAATGGCGGTCAGCAGTCGGTTATCAGCCATCAGTAGAGGGTATTTGTGGCAGTTTAGTGTGTAATCTGCCACACACCGATTGCTGAGAATTGGCGAAGTCTACCGCTTTGGATGTCAAGCGGAGCAATGTATTAGATGTGCCTATCTGGCTCAGATTTGTCCTCACCCCATTTCTCCTTGATCCATTTTATCAGTTGCCGCTCCCGTTTTTCAATTTGTTTTATCCCCCAACCCTTCTCTGCATCGATCATTTTTGCCACCTCCTCAGCAATGAGAAGTCTGGTGCTTTGATAAATATTAACTTTTGCTTCCGGTTCTCGAGCACCTGCTTCTGAATTGTCTTTTGGCGGCAAAAGCATCAAGTTACCGAGTCTATGAACGAAAACGCCTTCTTGGCCGGGGTCCAAGGGTTCCTGACTACCTTTTGACTTGGGTAGAATATGCTCAATCGAATTAGAAGCAGTATCGTCCCAAATACATTGCCATTGCGCGTTGTTAAGACTCAGACCTTTTTGCTCGGCGAGGTGCTCTTCATAACGATATAACAAATACCTAAGTTCTTCACTCCATCCGGTGTAACAGTTCGGTATTTCGCTAAATGCTTTCTCAATATTGTAATTCTCACCGAGATTCTTGAGCTCAGTTAAAATGGCATCAGTCTTGAAGTCTGGATCATTCCATGTTTTCCAAGCTAACTGTACATACTCACCTTTCTCTCTGCGAGCATCCGTTCTACACAAACCGAATATGCGGAAAGTTGTCTTTTCTCTTTGCCCAAGAAGTTCGTTTTTTTCTTCAGGAGAGCAATCCCGCAGGATGATTGCCAATCCCAATAACCTAGCCTGGACATTTTTCGCCAAAGCTCTTTTTGAAGATCTCATATCATTGAGTAATTTGTAATGTGCATTCGTAACATCTAAAATCCAGTTTGAGAGCTCAATCGCTTCAGGAGTGCTTCGGCAAATGTCCATTAAACGGTCCACCGATCTCTTCTCGCCAAGAGGTTGGCTAGGAACTTTGCTAGTTTTCAGCGTTGCAGCAAATCTAAGAACTTCAGAACTTATACTCTCACGAAGACCGATATCCGAAGCCACTTTGTGAAGGGGACCGAGGGTCGCATAAATCTGTCCCCAAATATCGTGAAGTTCGTTTATCTGCTCCTCGCTATTCCCTTGATTGTTCTCAAAAGCTACCCGCATGAGTCTACTCTTGAGTTTATCCAACCAAGAAACATCAAGACCCCTGTCATTGAGCGTCTCAAAGACTGTATAGACGGCTGCCTCGTGATCAATCTCATGATATACGAAAGTTAGTTTATTTTTTAAGATTCCTAACAGTTCAAGTCGGTTATCCCAATTGTCAACGAAAAACTCACACTCCTCAATAGCACTTAACAACTCATGATCTGCAAGCGTTTGTGCCTCATCAGTCGACGGATGAACACCGCGTCTGAGATAGTTAGCGAAGTATTGACTTCGATCATGATTTGTTTGTAGTAGAATTAGGCTTGACTCGTCTTGTTTGACGAGCAGTTTCTGCAGTTTCTTCGCTTGTTCATCCTCCACTGGTATCTTACAGTTCAATTTTCGCTCAATAGCCTTAAGAAGGAGCACAAGGGTAGTGATGCGCTGTTGTCCATCTACAATCTCGATAAAATCATATAACTCGGTTGCAATTTCCTTTCCTTTTTCTTTACGGTTCAGTCCGACCACCGTTGCCATAAAGTGGAAACTATCTGATGGTTGATTCTTAAGTTTGCGAATGTCGCTAAACATAGCAGCACGATGTTCGCGCTGCCATGAATAGGCGCGCTGATAATGGGGGATACGAAACAGTCGATTGGCAAGTAGTTTGGTTAAAGTAAAATATTCAGGTCGAACACTCAATGATTTATCCTCCTATAATTTCACAATTCAACCGTCGTGTCAGGAACGACGGTCTGATTGTCAGGTTATTATGCACATTTATTGCCACAATCAGATTTAAAGACCTTTCTGCATCAGATCTCTTTTTAGTGTTGCACTCGTCATGACGGGTGTTTCCCCTATATCAAGATATGGTAGTGAATTGACTATATATTGGGTAGACTTTTCGTTTGTGATAAAAAGATCACAAAAATTTAAGTGGTGTAAATATCTAATATCACGCGCGTACGACTGGTCCAAGTGTTCTGTGTTGTATTGCCTAGCACCGGTTATAAAGCAAATCAAATAATAAAGATAAATCGGATATGATAAATGCGGGTAATTTTCTACCGTGAGTCTTCTCCCACCTTGAATTAAATTTCCTAGTTTTTCAGGATCTCGATTTTTAAGAAAGAAAAATGTTTTGAACTCACCAATAATGTCATCTAATGGCTTGATTTCAATATCCTCTAATGCTTTTCTGGCAGCGCAGTCCAATTTTTGTGTTAAAAGAGTGCCCTCATTTGCTCTACGTATGTCTCTAATTTCTTTCTTAGACAGGGTTCTGTTATGCACTTCTTGAAAGTATTCTTTGACCTCTGCATCCATCTGACCAGGAGTAAGCGTTTTCTCAAATATCCTGCAGGCATCATTTAGTACTTTCATTTCGGCTTTGAAGCCCTTTATTCTGGATCTGTAATGTGATATAAGTTTTTCTGGTGTGGCGCGTTCCATTGTTATAGGTTTGGACACTATGCAATTTCTTGCAATTTGCTCCGAGGAAAGGATACAAGAGTACTCAACACCACGAGGTATATTAATTGAGGGTGTTTCATAAATC
>JAAXHL010000138.1 GCA_012270865.1 Candidatus Poribacteria bacterium
GTCCTTTAGGTATATGAGATTTGTGTCTAAAACCCGGTGCGGTTGATGAAGTTTAATTTTTTAATTCGGTAATTTCTTGGTGAAGTCCGGTTCGGTTGGAATGCAGGTCGCATTTGGGCGTGTACGCCACAAAACCGAACCTACCGGGCCTGGGGAAAATATAAAATCACCGAAATATTTTATTAAACTTCATAAAGTTTGTGCTACAATTTGTCCTTCACACAGCGGAACCCGCGGAAAACGCTGGTATAGTGCTGGGGTCCCCAATCCCGATATGAGACTTGCAGGAACAGTCCATGATCGCTCCAACAACCGCCGCGTAGGACGCGATCTTTCTTCTCCACGTTTTTGAAATTACTGATAGTTGCTTGACGAGTTTCTTTTGAAAATGGGTTTTTAGGTGCGGATGTTGCATAGAAATCGGGATCATATTCATCAAGGCACCACTCGGAGATATTTCCAGCCATATCGTATAGACCGTACCTGTTGGGTGGATACTGCCCGACAGCGATTGGTGCGCTGAAATGCCGTGCGTGGTTCGCGCGGGTTGCATCAATCGTATCGCCCCACGGATACGCTTTCCCGATAAGTCCGCCGCGCGCTGCTTTCTCCCATTCCGCTTCTGTTGGTAATCGCTTTCCTGCCCATTGTGTATAAGCCATCGCTGCGTACCAACTCACGTAAACAACGGGATGGTCAGCCTTACCTTCAGGATAGGCGTTACCATTCCAGAGTCGGAGGTATACACCGTCGTGGAACTCTTCGGCAATATTTTCTTTTTGCCATTCGGGGTTGGCATCGACGAACGCCTTGTATTGGACATTTGTGACCTCGTAAACATCCATATAGAACGCGTCGAGGTAGACGGTATGCACGGGACGTTCATTGTTTTTTCCGGTGTGACTCCCCATTTCAAACTCGCCTGCTGGTATTAGTACCATACCGTTAGGGATATTATCGGCAGCGGGAATGTGTTGTATGCCACAGATCGACAAAATGATAAGGATTAGGATTCCTTTTTGCGTCATTATGTAAACTCCTTTCATACCTATTAGTTCATGGATGGATTAACAGGGTGATTTAGTTTTAAACAAATCATCAGATTTTCTAAATTTCTGAATTTTCTTTTCAGTCCCGGTGCGGTTCCAAACCGCACCTACCGGCCCTGGGTGTTCAAAATTGGACGAAAAAACCGAGAACTAAATAGCCCTGACGGATTAAGGCTGTCTATTGACAAGATAAATTCCGATTGCCACCAATCCAGTGCCTGCTAATAACTCAAGGGTCAGTTCATCACCCAAAAATAGATAGCTAAACAGAACACCTGAGATCGGCATCAGGAAAGAGAAGATAACCAATTTGCTCGCCTTGTATTTTCTGAGTGTCCATGTCAATCCTAAAAAGCAGAAACCTGTGATAATCCAGCCCTGATAGATTAGCCCGGTAGTGCTTGCGAGCGTCCATTCAACAGGTTGATCGCCCTCAAAAATGCGACTCAAGATGTAGAAGCAGGGGATGTTTAAACCTAACAACCAGACGAGGAGTCGGTAGGGGTAAATGTCCTGAACGAATACCTTTGTCAGTGTAATACGGAGTCCTAAGAAACATGCGCTGAGAATGACGATGAGATCGCCGATGAGGTATCCTGTACTGCTGCCACCTCGCAGGTTCGGCATGATGGTGAGAAAAACGCCACCGAATGCCATGAGGATTCCCGATGTTTTCGGCACCGTGAGCCGATCATTTGGCAGCCAAAAGTGTCCGAACAGGACTGTAAAAAGCGGGTATAGACTGAAAAAAATGGTTGAACGCGCGGCAGTCGTGTGTTGCGTGCCGATGTTCAACGCGATCGTATGCAAGGCGTAAAGGGCGGCGATCACGAGTAATCGACGGAATTCCTCGAAGCGCATCCGCATTGACATCCCATAGTAAAATCCTACTCCGCCAACGAAAATAACGCCTAATATACAGCGAAAGAACGCCATTTTTAGCGGTGGGAAGCCTTGCAGACCGAGTTTCACAGCAAATGCCCCGCCACCGATGAGAGAAACGATGAACAACATAAAGGCAATAATCTTGCCTGAGGGGTCTTCGTTCCTAAATTCTTTTTCAAGCATAAGTATAAATGCGTCCCAAAGAGGGGTCCAAGCTGTGATTTTGTGGTATATTTACAGGACTTACGTAATTTTGACTTCGGCCCGTTCTGTTAGATGAGAATTTTCGGAAAAACAGCCGTCTCCTGCCACAAATAGGGAAGTTTTGCGGCGCACTCGCCCAGATGCGAAGTGCATCGTGCTACAAAAGAGCAGCATGCGTAAGTCCTAATTTATTGTGTGTCGTGGTGCCAGAAACCTATGGCGTGGGTATTGATTCTCACTAAGGATACTACATCCATCTTTGTTGGTCAAGAAAAAATCGTTTTGATTTTCTTGACATTTTTTCCGACTTACGTGATACTTTATGATAGTTTTCCCACCAACCGATGCTTGAATTTTTCATCGAAATAAATAAAGGAAATTAGCAAGAAATGAAGAGAATTACAATATTTACATCTACTTTAATAATCATTGCTTTGACTGTCGGACTTTTCAGTTGTAATAGAGTTGCCTCGGTAGCATCTAATAGCGAAACGCCTCAGATGATAGAGATTCCGATCGGTGTTGTCGTCGCCCTGACAGGGCAGCACGCCGAACCGTATGGGTTTCCGATGCAACGCGGCTTTGAATTGGCACGCGAAGAGATTAACAACCTCGGTGGTGTGAATCTCACGTTTATGACTGTAGACGATCGAAGCACCCCAGAAGGAGCGAAGGCAGCCGTACAGCACTTGGTTGATCAAGGTGTACCTGCTATAGTCGGGCTTGCGATCTCGACGCACCTTAAAGAGGTGGCTCCGATTGCGCAGGCGAATCGAGTCATAGCTTTCAGTTCGGTCTCCTCCGCTGCAGGTTTGAGCGGGATCGGAAATTTCATCTTCCGCACGAGTCTCGCCACCAATATAAGCATTCCGAGCGGGGTGATGGCGACTCAGCAGAAAATCGGCTATCAAAAAGTTGCGACGATCTATGATGAAATTGATGTCTACGCGAGAAGTAGCAACGAAGTGTTAAAGACGGTGCTTGAGGCAAACGGGGTTGAGATTCTAACCGAGGAGACCTTCAAAACCGGCGATACCGATTTTTCTCAGCAATTAACGAATATAATAGCGGTGGCACCGGACGCGCTTTTTATCTCTGCACTCTCACAAGAAATAGCAAAGATTGTCGCACAAACATCCGAAGTCGGTTTTCCTGATACGATTCGCGTTATTGCGCCTGATTTAACCATGGATGAAGTCCAAAAGGCGGGCGATGGTGCTGAAGGGACAATAGGTTTTATCGGATGGTCGAGTATGTCTGATGCTCCCGGAAACCAAACCTTTATTAAAAATTATCGAGCGAAATACGGTATTGAACCTGAACCGTGGGCGGCACAGTCGTATGTGACACTCTATGTTCTTGCGAATGCAATTAAGATAGCACAATCGGCGGATTCAACCGCCATTCGGGACGTACTCGCACAGACGAAGGATTTACCGACTATTTTAGGCAACTTCTCTTTTAACCCTGACGGAGACGCATTGTACGACCAGACTGTGCTGGTCGTTAAGGACGGGGAATTTCAGGTTTTTGAATAATCTTAGGACTTACGCATTTTTTTGAAATTCTACATAATACGTGCGTAAGGCGGGGTTACAAACCCCGCCTGCAGAGGAGTGTGCGTAAGTCCTGTAATCTCCAACTTACCCATCATCTGCTTTTGAGTGCGCTCCACATTGTGGTTGCTTTGATACCTGGGGTAACGTTTAATCCAGAGATGGTGAAGGAGTCCGCCCATGCTTCACCGACCCATTCGTTCGCTATGTTGATGCCTTCCATAACGAAGCCGAGGATCTCGATTTTATCGAAGTTCGCATCTCGGAATGCAGCGCGGAATTCACCGTTCGCAATTAGCACAAAATATCCTGAGTTGAAGTGCAATTCCATCTCTGTTAGTACATCGGTATCCCATCGGAGGCGCGGTTCTCTGGAGAGTCGGAACCGGAAGGGGTGGCTGCTGCCTCTGCCATCGAATCGGCGTGCTCTGATTTCATCAGGGAAAAACACATAGAAGAACGGGTCGTCGCCGGGGGTGTCGGTGAAGCTGCGTCCGACGCAGAAACCGAAACGCGTTTTGTCGCCGCCGAAATCGGTAATTTTGATGATGAAGTCTCTGTAGGGTGGCGGTATTGCGATGAATTGGTAGAGTTCGTAATCAATGTGCGTGTCACGGTTCACCTCTACACGTAGCGAGCCGTCGCTTACTTTCCAGATAGAATTCCTGCCGACAGCGTCCCACGCGTCTGGGTTTTCGGTGTCAAAATCGTCGTGCCAAGTTTCGGCGGATGCGGAGATGGTGCAGCTAATGACAGCGTATAAGAGTATGAGGGTGTTCAAGATTTTGTGTGGCATAGGAGAATATATTTCACTCGTTTTATGGTAAAATCCGGTGCGGTTAGATGAAGTTTAAGAAAATAAATCGGTGATTTTTTTAGAAATCCGGTGCGGTTACAAACCGCACCTACCGGCCTGAGGGAAATCGGAATTGCGGAATTAGTAAATTAACCTTCATGAAACCGCACCTACCGGACCTGGGCGTGGATTAATTGATTTTTATGCAATCGTACCAGCGTTGTGTTTTCTTTCCTCTGCGACTGAGGACCCCGGATTCTCGTTCGACGGGAGGATCGAAGTCTCCGTCGTTCTGTTTTAAGACATCCCAATCCGGTGGGAACCAGGTTCTGAGGGTTTTACAATTGACTTCAAGCGATTCGCCTTGCCAGCCGCCGATTTTGTAATACATCGGGCAGACCCATCGTTCTGCGCCGCGTGCGTAGCGTCGCCACCCGACGACGAAGGCTTGTGCCCGGATAATGTCGCCGTCGCGCCAGTGTCGCTCGATACCGCTCCAGGGGTAGCCTGTCGTTCCGCCGCCTGGGCTAATCTCGCTCCACCCTAAATCGTCGCGGAGTGTAATGTAGGAGTAGTTTGTCCCCCACGGCGTATCGTCTGTTGCGAAACGCCACTGCTGTCCACGGTACCAGTGGAGCGCGCCTCGGATACTTGAACGGGAGACCACCGCGTTTTCTATTGTCTCTACGATGTCGAACCGTCCCCTATTGTTGTAAGGGTTATGGACCCCTTCGCAGAGGGTCAGCGAGTTGAGTTCGGGACCGAACCATTGCCCGTTTACGCCGGGGGTTCTGTAATAGGCACCTGAACTCGCGGGGTTGGCACGCTCACCCGGATTCAATCTTGCACCGGCGTAGGTACTCCAAAACGCGATGCCGAGAACGATCACGAGTAAGATTGCGTCAAAGATGATGTCCAGATTTTTTTTAAGCATTTACTGTTATAGTTGTCAGTTGTCGGTTGTCAGTTGTCAGAATCGGTTTTTAGGTGTGCCCATGTCGTTGCGAGTTTCCGTTTCGGTGAGACGGCGAGTCCGTCAATCGCGAAGTTTTCTACCCAAGCGTTGCCGACGTTAACGTCCTCTGTTATGTATGCTGCTAACACGAAAGCGATTATATCAATCTGGTCGAAGTTTGCGTCCGTGAAGTCGAGACGCGGTTGACCATCCGCGGAGAGTTGGAACCTACCGTCTTTGAAGTGTAACGCCATCTGTTCGAGTTCCGGTGTGTTCCAACGTTGTCCCGGATCGACGAATAGGTTGCCGTCTCTTGAGGGTTGCATGTCGTTTGTGAAGAAGAGGTAGTAACCGTATTCATCTTCTATTTCTGGGAGCGTGCTTCGGAAATGTTTTGCGAGTGCGATACCGAACCTTGCACGCGATACGCCGACGGTTTCGAGTGTAATCGTAAAGTCGTTGTATGGTGCGGGGAAAGCGATGAACTGATAGAGTTCAAATATCGCGCTCCACGTCTCTCGCGCCTGAATTTCTGCCTTCAGAAATCCGTTCTCAACTGTCCAGACGGAATTTGTGCCTTTGTATTGCCAATCTTCTTCTGATTCTCGTTCAAAAGGGTCTTCCCAGAAAGCGGCATCCGTGCTTCCCACCGAAATGAGAAGGATAGATATGATTATGATTGCGTTCAGGATGCGTCTGGCGTTTTTCATGTTGCGGATTTTCGTTATAGATCGGTTCGGTTAGGGGATTTAGTCTGGGAATAGACTAAATCCATTCCTTGTATTACATTCCGAACCTACCGGACTTGGGTTGTAAAGGGTGTACCGTCTCGTTTGCCGAGATAGATGCAGTATGCGGTACTCGTAGCGAACACTTCAACCTGTTTGCGAATGAGCCTCCGTTGATAACGTCCTGTGTCAGCATCGTGGACAACATGGACAGCTCGGATGTGAAGTTGATAGCGCGCATCGGTCAGGTTATTGAATTCAAAATTGCCGTGTGTGTCGGTTGTCCCCTCGAACCGATCCAACGTCATTGACAGGTCATGCGGATGTAGTTCCCACGGGTACCACGAACGCGAGACGACTGCATCTGGCACGGGTTTGTCGGTATCTGCCCAAAGGATTTGTCCGCGCAACGTTTTTGTGGGTCGGTCTGCCAAAACGTAGAGCCGTTCAGGAGTTGCCGACGCGTCCACATCAACGCCGGTCGCTGAGATATTGTCTCCAGCGATGTAGAGCGTGTATTTCTCTGCAAAAAGTCCGTCAATCGTGAAAGTCGATTCTGTTACCGGAAAATATCTCGATAAAATCGGTTTCTGCAACGCTAACGGATTCAGGCTCGGTTTCATATCCGCATCTGCCCGGAAGACTTTGACAGCGTATTGTGCGTCCGAGGGCAGACCTTGTGGCAACACAACACGACCTTCAACGGTTACCCCTTTTTCAAGTCGGATAATAGGTGGCATCTTTCCGATATCCACGTTTTCGTAGACTCTGGAAAAGTAGCCGCTTTTGCTGACCTCAATTGAGAGGAGCTGCGGTTCGGTCTCTAAGACCTGTATCTGAAAATCGCCTGTCTCGTCTGTTTGCGTTGAAGCGAGAAGCGCGCCGTGTGCTTGTGGCGTTTCTGGGCGGCGCGTTGCGTAGACCTGCGCGCCTGCTATCGGACGTTCTTGTGTATCGACAACCTTTGCGCGTAAGGTCTCTATTGCCGGTAAGCGGACGGAAATAGGATCCTGTTTTCGCGGGTCAACAGACGCTACAGCTGCTATAATAACACCGTCGCGAGAAATTGTCAAGGTATAAGCGATAGGGTAGAGGTCGGTAAAGTGGAATTTACCTTCGGTGTCGGTTTTCGCTGCGTGTTCGATGGGTGCGGCGGCGCGAAAGAAGTCTGCTGAGACGTTGTGCATCTTCAGGTTCACGATAAGACCGGCGAGATTTTCTGCTCCAGAGACGCTGCCTCGGAGGGATAGGGTC
Source organism: Candidatus Poribacteria bacterium (assembly GCA_012270865.1). Lineage (GTDB taxonomy): Bacteria > Poribacteria > WGA-4E > WGA-4E > WGA-3G > WGA-3G. The sequence goes on from JAAXHL010000138.1 coordinate 7,428, forward strand.
GGTTTCAGTGCGATCTTCCCTAAATCGTACTGACGCTTTCCGGGGGTCATCTCGTGTCGCAAGAGTTTCGACTGATACTGCGGATGGATTACCATCAACGAAAAAGCGTAATAGGTCTGCGGTTCGTTGGGGATATTTAGTGAAAAGGTGCCGTCTTTGTCTGTCGCTGTGGCGTGCTCGAATTCGCGATCGGGGTAGACGTGCGCAGTTTTTTCGGGTGAAACACGGACAAGCACATCGGGGATCGGGTGTTCATCTTCGGCATCTACGAAAGTGCCGTGGATGGATGCGGTATTCGATGTTTCGCAGATGCCGACGGTGGCTGCAAAAAAGAGTAATAGAAAAATCGAACGATTGATGTTCATATCGAGTGCTTCTGTCAGGGGGTTTATAAAATTATAACATAAAATGAGAAAAAATGGTAATTGGCGGTTAGTAATCAGCATTCAACGGTCAGTAATTAGCGGTGCGTTTTCTTTTTATGTAACCTTTTTGGAGGTTTCGCATTCTTAACTTACGATACAGAAAGAGGCACAGACTAACAGTCTATGCTACAACAGAAAAAGAGACACAGACTAACAGCATATCCTACAGAAGAAAGAGGCACAGGCTAACAGCCTATCCTACAAAAGAGAAGAGGCACAGACTAACAGTCTATGCTACAGAGGAAAGAGGCACAGACTAACAGTCTATGCTACAAGAGAAAAAGAGGCACAGGCTAACAGTCTATGCTACAGAGGAAAGAGGCACAGACTAACAGTCTATACTACAAGAGAAAAAGAGGCACAGACTAACAGTCTATGCTACAAGAGAAAAAGAGGCACAGACTAACAGTCTATGCTACAGAAAAAGAAAAAGGAAAATTTGGAGGTAAAACCGTGAAAGAAAATAACGTAGATGTATGGGATGCATTTCTTGGGACGCTTGAAAACCGGGGGCTTTCAAACGCTGACTGGGAGATTGCCGCCGATGTCGAAGAAAAATTAGTTGCCTACTTTAAGGCAAAAATTGATGCTGGGGTTGTTGATGGAAAAACGCTCCTTCCACCCGATTTGATATGGAATGAGTATGTCTGGCGGCTTCCTGAGGAGATGCCTCAAAAACTGCGGGAATATGCGGAACACGTGCTGAAAACGGACCCCGATAACGGTGCCGCTGCAAAGTTTTTGACAATCGTGTTGGCAGGGTGGAACTACGACATACCGCCCGATGAATTCTGGACTTTTTCGGAAAAAGCCACGCTGCTGCTGCCGAGCGATATGGCACTCTGCTATTTAGCGTTTATAAAATCAGGGATCGATCCGCTCTACTTTGATCAGGCCGTTATCGCACTTGAAAGGCTATTTGAACGGCACTGTAAAGGTGAAAAACCGACTTTGTACGAGTGGCTATTCCGGTGTTGCTATGACTACTTGTACGTCACATCAAGACCCACCGATTTTTACGAGAGACTCGAAAGCGACGATCCGCTGTATGAACGGTGGACGGCAGTGATGGAAAAGATTCAGGCGGTTTTTGAAGAACAGTTAGAACGAACACCGGACGATTGGAATACTGTCCGCATGTTAGTTGAAATTCTTGACGCTTTGGGAAATAGTGCAGCGCGGGAGAAGACACTCAAGGATGCGCAAGCGGTTTATGAAAAAGCGTTGGAACAAGACGAAAATAATAGGAACGCTTTAAGCGGATTAGCGAACATCTATGAGCGGTTGGGGAATGCCGAGCTTGCCAGAGTCTATAAGGTGAAAGCAGATCCAAGTTTGGGATGGGAGGGTCAGGTGTTGCCGGATTTCTGCTCACCCGTCGTTGACCTTGATGGCGAACCGATTTCGCTGGCTGAGTATCGTGGCAAAGTGGTTCTGATCGATTTCTGGGCGGTGTGGTGCGGTCCTTGTCTTGGAGAGATACCGAGAATCAAAGCCGTATACGAGAAGTATCATGACAACGGCTTTGACGTTATCGGCGTGAGTTTAGACGAAGACGAGGCGGCGTTGCGTGCCTATATCAAAGAGAATGAGATGCCGTGGCGACACATCTTCGACGGTCAAAAATGGTCTGGTACTCTCGTGGAGCAGTACGGTGTCCGCGGTATTCCTGCACCGTTTTTGATAGATCGGGAAGGCAAGGTAATTTCGGTTAAAGCGAGAGGTCATCTCTTAGATGAACTCGTTGCGGTGGAAATAGAAGACAAAAAGGGTTAGAGACACTATATCTGAAAATGTCTTGATCAAGCAGTCGTACGGAGTGTAATAGCAATGGATGCGTCACGTGATGAAGAGTTGGTACATCAGAGTTTAGACGATGAAGATGAAGGTGCTTTTGAAATCCTTTATCACCGTTACGAGATGGCACTTCTCAATTTTTTCTATCGGCGCGTCGGCAGCTGGGAGACCGCGCAGGACCTGATGCAAGAGACATTTATCAGAGTGCATACACACCTCGGAACGCTTCGGGATCGCAAGAAGTTTTCGAGTTGGATGTTCAGTATTGCGAGGCAACTCATCGCTGCACATATCAGAGAAAGTCGGCGAAACGTCGAGACGGATCCGGTTGACGAAATCTTTGAGACGCATCGGATAGAGCCTGAGCACCGCTCGCCTGTGGAATCGATTATCGCTGAAGAGCAGATGGAGATCGTCCGTGTTTTGGCGCAGCGGTTGCCGGAATCAGAACAGCGTGCGTTTGAACTGCGACTTAACAACATGAAACTCGAAGAAATTGCGGAAACTTTAGGTATTAGCGCGTCGGCGACGAAGGTTCGGTTGCATCGTGCTAAAGCGAAATTGGTTGATTGGATGAAGTCGGAATATCCGGGCGAGTTTGACTATCTGTTTCCGGACAAAGATTAGAAATTGCGGCATATCAAGAAAATTCGCCTGTTCTATGTAACCTTTTCTGCCGACTTGCATTCTTAATTCACTGAAAGGAGGTGCAACATGACACCGATAGAGGTCAAGGAGTTGTTGAAAGCCTTAATTGTGGAGGAGGGTCTGCCGATTGATGTTATTGATATCGCACCTTCTCAAGATTTAGCGGTGAAGTATTCGATAACAGAGGCGCGTATTAAGGATGTCATCACGCAATGGAACAAGAGTGGTAAACTCCACGTGCTTCCGCCTGGGCGACCAGAGATTATGGAGTTCTATGTCAAAACGGATGCCGATTCGCCTGCAAAGGAGTTGTTGGAAGCCGCAGCCGTTGAAGCACTCCTCGAATCTGTGATAACGGAACAGCGGTTGCCTATCTGTTTTAGCGATTGCGGTCTCCGACTGATTACACTTGCCGAGGACGATACGACGGGTTACCCTGTAAAAATCCTTCACGGTGGATTCCGATTAGAGAAATGGGGTGGAACGGAGGTAGAACTATCGGAACTTGAGGCGGTAGCGCATCGATTTGAGGTTTCGCTAAAAGCGAACAGGTTGAAAGCAAAACTGTTCCATCGCGGTTTCCGGCTCGAAAAGGAGGCGGAAGCCGAGATGCCACTCTCACAAGTCAAAGAGATCGCGGAACAGATAGATACAACCCTCGGCATCAACTATGTGCTGAATGCTTATGGATACGCGAACAGTGATGATGCCTCGGAAACGAACTGGACGGGTGCGAGTATCTGTGTTTCCATGTGGCGTTTTCCGCGGCGTTGAATCGCAAAGTGGATGGAATTTGAATCAAGAAAAGGAGAAAACCATGAATCCAAATGATGTCAAAGAACTATTAGACGCTTCAATTGCTGGACTCGGACTGCCGCTCCGCGCTTTTAATAGCGGTCCACAATTAGTGAATAACGGAGTATGGGATACATCGAAAAAATCGAGCGTGCAGGAAGTAGTGGATCAATGGATGAACGGATGTGGTAAGAGCCATTCTATCTCTACTGGGCAAACGGCTTCCAACATAGAGAAAGCGATAGCGATTCTCGCCTTAGAGACATACCGTGTTCCAGAAATCGAGGAGATTTTGAAATCCTTAGTCGCAGAACAATCCCTGCCTTTGATCGTTGTTGACAACGGTTTTAAATTGAAGGTTTTGGCAGATGAAGGCGTGGTTTATCGGTGTGACGATATGGTAGAACTGGAACGGATAATAGAAAAAGAGGGGTTAGATGTTTCGCTGCTGCATAGCGGTTTTGATCTGTGGCGGGAAGAGAACAGTGCTGAAATCCCGTTTTCACAGTATGAAGCGTTGGCAAATCGTCTTGCGTCTGCTTTAGAAGAACATGGATTGCAGGTAAAATTACTCCATAACGGCTTCAGGCTTGAGAAGAACGCCGAAGATGAGATAGATATTGCTGAGGCGAAAGAACTCACCTATCGCTTAGAGATTATGGTGGGTATCCGCTACGTTCAAGGGAACTATTCCTATTCAAATGATGTACAGAACCCTGAAGTCCATTGGCATTCTGCTGGTGTGAATACTGCCTTACCGATACTTTGAAACAAAACGAACCCGAATGGCAAGCTGCCAACGTTGGAGAGCTTGCCCCACTAAAATACACAAAAAGGAGAAAAAATGACGTACGTAATTTGTGAACCCTGCATCGATGTAAAAGACAGCGCGTGTGTTGATGTTTGCCCAGTGGATTGCATTCATCCGCACCCGACCAGTGCAGCCGACGAATTTGAAGAGGTTAACCAACTCTACATTGATCCGGAGGAGTGCATCGATTGTGCTGTCTGCGAACCAGAATGTCCGGTTGAGGCTATCTTTATAGAGGATGAAGTCCCCGAAGAGTGGGAAGATTTTATAGACATCAACGCGGAATATTTTGAATAGACAGCAACAGGTTGGCACGCGAATACCGGTATTTGGTACTCGTGTGCCAACCGACCAAAAAACAGAGAAAAAAGGAGATAAATGAGATGGCTTACGTAATTTGCGAGCCCTGTATCGACGTAAAAGACAGCGCGTGTGCTGACGTGTGCCCTGTAGATTGCATCTATCCACATGCGGACGAGACACCCGACGAATATGAAGCCGTAAATCAACTTTATATTGATCCGGAAGAATGTATTGATTGTGATGTGTGTACGCCTGAGTGTCCTGTTGAGGCTATCTTCATGGAAGAGGATGTGCCAGAAGAGTGGGAGCATTTTATAGACATCAATGCGGAATATTTTGAATAGATAACAACAGGTTGGCACACGAACACCGGTATCTGGTATTCGTGTGCCAATGTCTTAAGGTTGGATAATTTGCTGTCGCTTGAGCGTTTCGATTTCTTGTTTAAGCACTTCAATCTGCTTTTCGATTGAGCGGTCTTTTCTACTGGGCCACGCGATAATAATTTGTGGGAGACCTACGGCAACGACAATTAGAACCATGAGCCATGTCATAATCTTTTCTATACCACTGACACGCCCATTTAGCGTAGCGACTTCAGTCTTTAGCGCGGCAATATCCTCTTTTATAGGTTTGACTTCTTCTTTAATCGCGTCTCTGACAATCAAGCGTATCTGATTGAGGTCCGCTTCGTCTAACGCGCCGAGAGCGGGAAGTGCTATTGTACAAAAGAGTATCGAAAGGGCAAGCATCGTCTTCATGAGGTGTTCCAATACCTGTTTGATTTATCCCCCCGCGAAGGTGGGAGGGTGGCAGACCTGCCTTACGGCAAGCTTCGCAGTGCCACCCAAAACTGGTTAGAATAGTATATCAGATTGGGAAAAGATTTGCAAGTTTTTTCGGATTCGACGGGGACCGCATCTCACGCCGATAAGCCGGATTATAGTCCAGCAGCGGAAGCTACTCAGAAAAGCGGTGCTGATGTTTTTCCCATCACACGCGGGAGCCAGAGACTCAGGTCCGGAATGTATGTCACCAACACGAGTGCGACTAACAACAGCGCGATAAATAGCAGCACCGAACGGTACAGCATCACAACAGACCGGTCAAACTTCATACTGGAGATAAACAGGTTCATCCCGATCGGTGGGGTCAAATATCCGATTTCAAGGTTCGTCAGGACGATAATACCGAGGTGTGCTTTGTCAATCCCAAACTGTTCTGCGATAGGGAGCAGCAACGGCACCACAATGATTATCGCTGAAAAGATGTCCATCAGACACCCGACGATGAGTAAGAAGATGTTGAGTCCGATGAGCGTAATAATACGACTTTCCGTTGTTGATTGAATCCAATCGAGAACCGTTGTCGGTACGTCGAGTGTGATGAGGTAGTTGGTCAACCCGAGAGCGATACCGAGGATAATGAGGATTGCGCCGACGAGGACGGTACTCTCTTTGATGATGCGTGGCAACACTTTCAACGAAATCGAACGGTGGATGACGATCTCTACAACGCAGGCATAGATGACCGTTAGTGCCGCTGCTTCATCGAGCGTAACGATACCGGATAGATAGCCGCCTAACACCACAAAGGGTAGCAGTATTTCCCACTTCGCATCCCAAAGCGTTCGCAGAAAAACCTTCCCATCAAAGGGTGTCGTCTCCGTCTTTTTGAAGAAACTCCATCCAGAGCAGTAGACCCCCAAGACTCCGAGAATGAGCATCCCCGGAATGATACCGGCGAGGAACATCGTATCAATACGGACCTGCGCGACAATGGCATAGAGGATTAGCGGCACGCTCGGTGGGAACAGCAATCCTATGCTTCCAGAAGCCGTCAGCAATCCGAGCGAAAATTTCTCGTTATAGGTTTGGCGTAGTATCGGATAGACCAATCCGCCGAGTGCGACAATCGTTACGCCGGACGCGCCTGTGAAGGTGGTAAAGAAGGCACAAGTGGTGAGGACGACGACGGCGATACCGCCGGGTAACCAACCGACGCTTGCGCGCGCGAACGCCACTAACCGCTGCGGTGCTTTCCCTTCAGCGATGATGTATCCCGCAAATGTGAAAAGCGGAATAATCAGAATCGTCGAATTCCGGGTGAGACGGTTGAAGTCGATGAGGATCGTCGCAATCGGTTCGCCTGCCATGGCGTAACCGATAATCGAAGCACCGCCGAGTAAAACGAAAAGCGCGCCACCGAGAAGTGCGAAGCCGACCAATCCGATGCCAATAAGGAGTCCCATCAGTCTGCCTCTCCTTCCACAGTGTCGGGTGTGTCTTCACGATTTGTTAGATTGATGCCGATCTGTAGTGCGATATGGATACCGATGAGGACGAACCCGTAAGGGATGATCGTCTTTGCCCACCACAACGGGACGCTTCCGATGAGGACAGCTTCGCTTAATTGTTCATCCGCGAGAAAAAGAAAGCCGTAATACGCTAAGATCGCAACGACGACGAGCGCGATACAATCAATAACGAAGTTCGTCCAGCGTGTGTACCTATCCGGTAGGATCCGACTGAGGACATCAATACTAATATGCCGGCGTTCACAGGTTGCGAGTGCTGCACCGAAGAAGCAGAGCCAGAGCGTCAAGTGCTGAAGCATTATATCGCTCCACAGTAGGCTTGCGCTGAAGACGTACCGCATCACGACCTTGAGTATCGCCAGCCCGATCATCATTGCGATAATGAGGCACAGGAAACCGGTCTCGATTTTACCGAGGAACGCGTTCGCGTCTTGCAGGAGAGCGTTCCCGTTTGGACTATTTTTTTCTATCTGCATCTATTTCTCCGGTGCCAATACCTGAATTCCAGCGGAGGGCAGGACGGCGACCTTCGCGCGTGCTGGCAGCCTCTCGGCAAACAAGCCGATCAGCTGTTCAAGGTCCCGGAAAAGACATGCCCCTGGATGTTTCTTATAGAAATCGTCGACTAAAAAGTGTTCCGACCAGACGTGGAGTTGATCCTGTGTGCCGAGTTTCGGTGGCGGGAGTTCGGATGGCGTTCTCCCGGCTCTCTGTTCGAGGAAACGGGTATAATCTATCTGGTCAAAGAGTCCGTGGTAGCAGATGCCATCGGTTGCGGGGTTGAGTGCCATCTTATACGCCTTCTGAAAATAATGTGTTGCCCATAACGCCTTACCTGTTTGGATCGGATCGCTATCGAGTGGGTAACAATTCAGCACAACGAGATCGGTCTCTTTTCGGCTCGCTTCCGGTATCTCTGTGCCGTAAGTGTCCAAAGCGAAGTGTGCACCTTCACGGTGTGCTTGTATGAAATCGCCGACAAACAGTCCACAGATTTCACGACGGCTATTGAGAACGGTATTGACAATCACATCAAGTCCGAGAATACGTGCCACTGCTTCAGAGAAGTCGCGATGATCGGGTTCGCTCCCCTTTTTTTCGATGACAGCGTGCCCGCGGCTCGGTGAGAAGGTATGGAAATAGAACATCGTCGCGAAACCGGCGATGCCGGGGACAACCAATTTCGCGCCGCCGCCGAACCCGACGGCACCGTGCGGATAGATACCGCCGAGACAGACCTTGAAATCAGCGTCAGCGACGACTCTGTTGAGATAGATCGGCATCCCGTTATCAAGGCTTCCCAATGCGCGCAGGTTACCATCCATAAAGTCGTGGCTCGTCGCTTCATATTCAGCGGCGACATCTGCGCCGAGTTTCTTGGCGACCTCTTCATCGGTGAGTGGTCGGTGCGAACCGCCGCCGACAACAAACCGGATCTCGGATTTCGGGACACCCGCGGATACCAACTCGCGTAGGAGAAACGGGATCACTCTCGCTGCTGGGGTCGGACGACTCAGGTCGTCAACGATGATCGCAGCACTCTTTTTGCCCTTCGCGAGTTCCGAAATACGTGGGGTGCCGAGCGGTTCAGCGAATGTCTTTTCGATTTGCGTATCGGAAAGCTCAGGCGCGTCTTTGGGACCTAATATCTCCACTTCCCAGCCGGTTGGAAAATTTAGCGTCAGTTCTTCATCGCCGTACCAAGCACGGGAGTAGACTGTGGCGGTGTTGCTCATAATTATTCTCCATTGTTAGACCGAGGATTAACTCATTCAGCGTTAGCCGGTATTAGTACCTGAATCCCTGCAACAGGTAAGACAGTAACCTTCGCACGTGCTGGTAGTTTCTCCACTAAAAGTTGAATCAGTTGTTCGAGGTTTCGGAAAAGAATTGAAGCGGGGTACTCTTTATAGAAATCATCTACGAGAAAATACTCCGACCAGACGTGGAGTTGCCCGCGACGTCCGACTTTCGGGGTCGGGAGTTCGGGGGGTACTTGCTCGGCTCGCTGTTTGAGGTAGCGTGCGTAATCAATTCGGTCAAAGAGTCCGTGGTAGCAGCTGCTGTCGCTCGCGGGGTAGAGTGCTACTGTATAGGCATTTTCAAAATAGGTTAAAGCCGCCAACGCCTTATCAAGTTGGATTGCATCGGCATCGAGGGGATAGCAATTAATCAAGACGAGATCGGATTCTGTTTGATTCGTTTCTGGTATCTCCGTGCTATAGGTATCCATAGCGAAATGCGCGCCTTTACGATGCGCTTGGATGAAGTCGCCGACGAACATGCCACAAATCTCACGACGGCTATTGAGTACAACATTGGCGATAACATCAAGTCCAAGCACTTCCGCTGCCAATTCGGTGCAGTCTCGACGGTCGGGTTCATCACTTTGTCCTTCAATTATTGCGGGTCCGCGCCCGGGTGGGAATGTATGGAAATAGAACATCGTCGTAAATCCTGAGATACCGGGGACAATTAACTTCGCACCACCGCTAAAGCCGACGGAACTGTGCGGATAGATACCACCGAGGCAGATTTTGAAATCGGCATCGGCGACAACGCGATTGAGATAGACCGGCATTCCGTTATCGAGGTTACCGAATGCGCGAAGATCACCACTCATAAAGTTGTGGTTTGTGACTTCATATTCAGCGGCGATGTCTGCGCCGAGTTTCTTTTTAATATCTTCGTCTCTGAGCGGACGATGTGCACCGACTCCGGCAACAAAACGGATTTCGGATTTCGGGACACCCGCCGCTGCTAACTCACGCAGAAGAAACGGGATAATTCGCCACGCAGGGGTCGGACGACTCAGGTCGTCAAAAATAATAGCGGCACTCTTTTTACCTTTCGCGAGTTCGGCAATACGCTGCGTGCCGATCGGCTCCGCGAACGCCTTCTCAATCTGTGCATCTGAAAGTTCAGGGGCATCCTTGGGTCCAAGGACATCTACTTCCCAACCGGTTGGGAAATTCAACGTCAATTCCTCATCCCCGTACCATGCACGTGAACGGACTTTAGGTGCGTTTTCCATTATTCTTCTCCTGCGTTGATATTTTCTCTCTTAGACTGATAGTCGAGCACCGCTGCGATGAATTCACGGAAAAGCGGATGCGGTGTCAGCGGTTTGGATTGAAATTCGGGGTGGAATTGCGAACCTACCATCCAAGGGTGATCCGTTACCTCAGCGATTTCGACGAGGTTCTCGTCTGGAGATACCCCGCTAAAACAGAGTCCTGCCGACTCTAATTGCAACCGATATTGGTTATTGAGTTCATAGCGATGCCGGTGCCGTTCAACAATAATAGGTTGTTGATACGCGGCGTAACTTTTTGTGTCTTCTTTAAGGACGCACGAATAGTGTCCGAGTCGCATGGTTGCGCCGAGGTCAGCGACTGACTGTTGGTCATGCATTAAATCTATAACGGGGTGCGGTGTGTTTTCGTCCACTTCTGTACTATTTGCTTTTTCGAGGTTCGCGGCGTTCCGTGCGAACTCAATCACGAGGCACTGCATGCCGAGGCATAATCCTAAGTACGGTATTTTGTTTTCACGTGCGTATCGTGCGGCGACGAGCATACCTTCAATCCCACGGTAGCCGAACCCGCCGGGGACAAGTATGCCATCAACATTTTCAAAAACCGCGTCAAGGTTCGGATGTTCTGTGAGCAACTCGGCTTCTATCCACTCAATTTCGACCGCGGCTTCATTAGCGATGCCACCGTGTTTGAGTGCTTCCTGTACGCTAATATAGGCATCGTTGCCGGTGGTGTATTTTCCGACGATGGCGACGCGCGCGTGTCGCTTCGGGTTTTTAAGTTTTTCGACCATTTCTGACCATTCGACATCCATCGGTGCGCGCGCTTCGAGTCCGAGCCGCTTTGAAACGAGATGCCCCATCCCTTGACGTTCAAAATTGAGTGGGATTTCGTCAACACATTTCGTGTCTAACCCCTCAAAGATACAGTCTTCAGAAATACCGCAGAGGAGTGCGATTTTTCGGCGGAAAGCCTCATCTAAAGTCTGACTGGTTCGGCAGAGCAACACGTCTGGCTGGACACCGGACTCTTGGAGTTTACGGATGCTATGTTGCGTCGGTTTGCTTTTGCTTTCGCCGTTAGGTAGCGTGTAAATGAGGGAGACATGGAGGAACATCGTCCGCTCGCGTCCGACTTCGACAGCCATCTGCCGGATGGCTTCAACAAAGGGTAGCATCTCAAAGTCGCCGATTGTGCCGCCGATTTCGGTAATGACGATTTCGGCTTTGTTGTTCTCACCGATCTGATAGATGCGCCGCTTGATCTCATCGGTGATATGCGGAATCAGTTGGACGGTTTGTCCGAGGTAATCACCGCGTCGCTCCTTTGCGATCACCTCCTGATAGACAGAGCCTGTTGTAAAGTTAGAGTATCTGTTCAGGTCCATGCCGAGGAACCGTTCATAATTTCCGAGGTCAAGGTCCGTTTCTGCGCCGTCATGGGTGACGAAGACCTCACCGTGTTGGAACGGATTCATCACACCGGCATCAACGTTAAGGTATGGATCGATTTTGACGACGATTATCTTGAATCCGCGATTGATGAGCAACCTGCCGAGGGATGCGGTTGTGATCCCTTTGCCGATGCCCGAAATAACGCCGCCGGTCACGAAAATGTATTTTGTCATGTAAAGTTTCCTTACGAAGGTTTCAAAATCTGTTTTACCCGTTCCAAATCGGCAGGCACATCGACCCCGATAAGCGGGATATCCGTCTCAACGACATGAATAGGGATTCCATTTTCCAAGAAGCGCAGCTGCTCTAACCCTTCGGCGAGTTCATAAGGTGTTCTGCTCCAGTTTGCAAATGTGAGGAGTTGCTCCCGCCGATACGCGTACAATCCGACATGCCGATAGACAGGATATTTGTGCAACTCGGTCTCACTAATTTTTCCGGGCAGAGATGCGCGCGAAAAATACAAGGCATCGCCGTGGCGGTCGGTAACAACCTTGACAACGTTAATATCTCGGTAATCGAGAACCGTTTTAACACGCTGTTTTAATGTACAGACCTGGACATCCGGTTTGTTGAAGAAAGGGCGCAGCATTAAGTCTATCTGTTCGGGTTTAAGTAGAGGTTCGTCGCCTTGAATGTTAGCGACAATATCATACTTAAGCCGTTCAGCGACAACGGCGACGCGTTCCGTCCCGGTTTCGCATTCACCTGTCATCTCGACGTTTCCGCCGAACGCGGTTACGGCATCGTAAATCCGTTGGTCATCTGTAGCGACGATAACATCGTCCAACATCTCGGCGCGACACGCGCTTTCATAGACATATTGGACCATCGGTTTCCCGAAAATATCTGCCAACGCTTTCCCCTCAAAACGGCTTGAGGCGTAGCGGGCTGGAATAATCCCTACACTTTGCAACCTTTTATCCTTTTGTAGCACTTCAAATTTCTCCATTGATTTCCTCAATCAGTTTAACGCAAACCGAAAAAATAAACAAGTGATTTTTCAGGGAACAGGTTTTCAGCTATCCGTTTTCGGTTCTCTATTTTTCATTGCACATAGAAATAGAATAGTGTTAAACTTTAAATATGAGACTTACGTATTTTTCATCAAACCCTGCATCATACGCATTGCCTGCGGATTTTAAACCCGCCTGCAAAGGGGTTTGCGTAAGTCCTGAAATAAATAATTTGCTTCTATTTCAAAAGGAGACATCGAAAATGAAACGCAACTTATTTGTGATAGCGGCTTGTAAGCTGCCATCTTATCTGGTGTGTTCACTGCTGATTGCTGCGCTCTGCCTATTATATACGGCAGAATTCGCATCAGCCAAGGTTTTAGACCCTGATTTAGTACTGTATTTTGACTATGAAGAATTCGACGGAGATACCGTCGTAGAAAAATCTGGAAACGGTTACGATGGCGCGATTAATGGGAAGGTCACACAGTCGGACGATGGCAAGTTTGGGAAAGCTGCTGAATTCGCATCCACCAGTTTTCTTGACTTAGACGGTCCGAATATAGACCCTGACCATATTCCTACGGAAGGGATGAGCGTCGTGGCGTGGATCAACGTTAACAACATCACAGATATGGCGATTTTCAACGCCCGTGCGGGTGACGGCACATGGCTTGTACACCCAGAAGCACGTGGCGATGGAAATTATCGCTGGCTCAATCGGGGTCCCAACCCGAATAGAACGATATTTGATATCCGAGCCGGTAACAACAAAGACAAAGAATGGGTGCATTACGCAGGCACATACAGTCGCGCAGAAGGGTTAGCCGTTCTCTACATCAATGGCAAGAGTGTCGGTCAAGAAGAGGCTCGCCTTGACACGCCTATCGCAGGCGATTGGGATCAGGGGGCGCGCGTCGGATACAATATCGATAATAACCGACCCTTCGCCGGATTGATGGATGAACTTAACGTCTGGAAACGCGGTTTGACAGAGGAAGAAGTCAACGGTATTATGGAACTCGGTATCGAAGAATTCTTCGCTGTTGAGGCGCAAGGCAAACTTGCAACGACTTGGGGAAAACTCAAGTCAAATTAGGGTAGATGGCAGTAAATCCAGCAGAACGGACGCAAGATCGGTTCGCCTGCTTGAAGAACTGGAAGATTGGAAGGGTGGCGAAGTTTCAGCATCCTTCCGCTCTTCCATCTTTCCGATTGAGAATATCTCGGTTATGTGCAAACCTTATTCACTTCTCGTTTCGTGTGAAAAAGCAAAACAACGGTTCATTTAATGGAGGATTTCAACAGATGCAACGCAATCTTACACTGACCTCTTATCTGGTGTGCTTATTCGCGATAGGTGCACTCTGTATGTCTACAGCAGAAATTCAGGACGTATCCGCTCAGATTTTGGACCCAGATTTGGTACTGTATTTCGACTACGAAGACTTTGATGGAAATACCGTCTTAGAAAAGTCCGGTCGCGGTTATGATGGTGCCATCAATGGCGATGTAACACAATCTAATGACGGGAAAATCGGAAAAGCCGCCCATTTCACCTCCGGCAGCTTCCTGGATTTAGATGGTCCCAATATCAAGGCTGAGGACATCCCAACTGAAGGTATGAGTATCCTCGCGTGGCTTAACGTCGAAGCCGTCACAGATATGGCGATTTTCAACGCTCGTGCAGGTGATGGGACATGGCTTGTACACCCAGAAGCACGTGGCGGTGGAAATTATCGCTGGCTCAATCGGGGTCCCAACCCCGCTAGAACGATATTTGATATCCGGGCAGGTGAGAACAAAGCCAACGAATGGCGGCATTACGCAGGCACTTACAGTCGCGCAGATGGGTTAGCCGTTCTCTACATCAACGGCGAGAAAGTCGGTGAAGAACAGGCTCGCCTTGACACGCCTATCGCAGGCGACTGGGATCAAGGGGCGCGCGTCGGATATAATATCGACAATAACCGACCTTTTGCCGGACTGATGGATGACTTGAACATCTGGAAACGCGGTCTGTCGGAAGCAGAGGTCAATGATATTATGAACAACGGGCTTGGTGCAGTACTCACTGCAGTAGAAGCGGACGGTAAACTTACGACGACTTGGGGAAGACTTAAGTCGAATTAGGAACTTATACGTCTTTCACGAGTCTTCAGAGAATAAACAAGGCAAGCGGGGTTTTAAACCCCGCCTGCAAAAAGGTTTATGTAATCCTCATAGGAAAAGAGGACATGGAAAACCGACCAAATATACTCTGGATCTGTAGCGACCAACAACGGTTCGATTCATTAGGCTGTTACGACAACCCGTTCGTTCAGACACCGAATTTGGACAGGTTGGCACAAGAAGGTGTCCTCTTTGAATATGCCTATTCGCAAAGTCCGGTATGCACACCGAGCCGAGCCAGTTTTCTCACCGGACGATACCCACGTACAACGCGATGCCGACAAAATGGACAGGCGATTCCACCCGATGAGGTGCTGGTAACAAAACAACTCCGTGATGCCGGATACGTCTGCGGTTTAGCAGGTAAACTACACCTCGCGCCTTGTAATCCGAGCGTCTGTAAAGGGACGGAAGCGCGTATTGATGACGGTTACGACCAATTCTTCTGGTCACACGATCCGGGCGACGTTTGGTTCACGCACGACTATATCCAGTGGCTGCGCGATAAGGGACTCCGCCGAGATAGCAGACCGTTTCCAGAATCAAAGTACGTCCAAGTGATTCCATCGGAAGAACACAGTCAAACAACATGGTCCATCGAGCGGGCGATGGCGTTTATCGGCGGTGCGGAACGTTTTAAGCAGCCTTGGCTCTTTTCGGTGAATATGTTTGATCCACACCACGCATTCGATCCACCGGTCGCAGCGTTGGAGTGCTACCGCGATAGACTCGACGAGATTCCGCTGCCGAACTACGTCGAAGGTGAACTGGATAATAAACCGATTTGGCAGCAGATTGATCACAACGGTGCTTACGGCAATAGGTCAGGCTACCCTTACTCGGAGATGAGCGATACAGACCATCGGTGGGTCCGCGCCGCATACTGGGCAATGATTGACGTTATTGATACACAGGTCGGACGGTTGCTGGACTTTTTGGATGAGACGGGACAACGTGAGAATACAATCGTTATCTTTACGTCTGATCACGGCGAGATGCTCGGAGATCACGGTATTTACCTAAAGGGTCCGTATTTCTATGAACCGGCTGTCCGTGTTCCGTTGATTATCTCCGGTCCGGGAATGCTGAACAACGGTGCGCGTTCAGACGCACTCGTGGAACTGGTAGACCTCACACCGACGCTGCTTGCGGCAAGCGACACTGAACCGCATCCGGGCATACAGGGGCAGAGTCTATTGCCGATGCTGACGGGTGAACAAGTATTAGATACACACCGCGAGGATGTCTATTGCGAGTATTACAACGCAATGGGTTGGCATCGGGAACCCGCTGCACACGCGACGATGGTACGGAACAGACGGTATAAGATCGTCGCCGCACACGGGACAGGTAGTGGTGAGTTTTACGACTTGGATGCCGACCCGCGAGAGACGAATAACCTCTGGAATTCGCCTGATCACACGGCTATCCGAATGGAGATGCAGGAACGGCTCATAGATCGGATGGCTTGGACGGTGGATCCGCTCCCTGCGCGTCAGGCTCCGTGGTAGTTTCTGAAAGCGCATAAGCGTTTAGAAGCACGGAAGATAAACGTTATTGGTGAATTGGAGTTTCACAATGCAGCACCGGTGTGCGAGTTACGGTTTCGCAAAATACTTAAAACCGTGGTTCATTATATGTCTCCTGATGCTCTGCTGTGCCACAGGGTTAGATGCGGATGCCGAAACCTTCTTATCACGCTGGGACCGGACGCTATTCGATCGGACCTACGATGCACCGCCGCGCCGAGAACCGACGTGGACAATCATGGAAGGGATTTCGGACCTCGGCGACTACCGAGGTGTCATGGGTGTATCAATTCTGCTCATGGCGTATGGAAACGAATCGCACCGAGAAACCGGAAAACTCTTGTCTTCGGCATACATGGGTGCGGGGATTCTAACGTTCGGTATGAAAAGATTGATTCGCCGGAAGCGTCCGCTTGATGAGATGCTCGGCAATCCTGCGATGCCGTCAGGGCACGCGTCTATTGCGTTCAGTGTCGCAACCATTTTAGGGTATCAGTATCCGAAATGGCGAATCCCGATCTACCTCGGTGCCGGACTTGTCGGTTTCTCGCGTGTCTATTTAGGGCGGCACTATCCGTCAGATGTCGTCGTCGGTGCAGCAATCGGCACAGCGACAGGCATACTCGTCTGGCATAACCGTGTTACGCTGTTACAGTGGGAGTTTTAGTGTGCCCTGAGATTGCATGATGCGGTGCGGTATCAAAAAAAAAAATAAAACGTTTGACAATAAAATCGACAAGATGTAAAATACAATAGTATAGGAGGGTGAAAGGCATGGTTTATAGGAAACATCATATCAATTTCCGCTATCAGGTTCTGTGCAGCATCGGCTTACTCCTACTAACAGGCGTGCTGTTAGGTGGATGTGCTGTTGCGCCACAACCCTCTATTGATGCCTATATAGAACCCATCGCGGAACGTTTTAACGCGCAAATAAATCCTGAAACCGGGGCGGCAGTGGTTGTCAAAGAGGGTGTCGCCGTTAGCATCAAACCGATTGATGAGGTGGAACTGTTCGGACTGACTGAAGATCCACGGATGAATCCGTACCTTATCGTTGAAAGGAACGGTGCTGTCGAACCTATTTATACCGTGTTTGAAATGATCGTCCACAATCGTGATAACAACCGCGTTGTCGTCGAAGACATGGCAATGCTGATTGACGCGAATGGTGCGCAATACGCCAACCTACCGGGTGACTATTTCGATTCACTCTATGACAACGTGAATGTTGCGCAGAGCGACCCTTGGCATGCAGCCTCCCCTTACAACCCCGCGGCTTACCATTCCCACTACGGTTATTATCAGTCCTACGTAGACGCTGAGGCGTTGGAGTGGGGTAGATTTGTAATAGAGGACAGCATCTTTGAAAGCGGCAAACTGTTCGCCGGTGCGAAACGCAGCGGGTTCATAATTTTTGACCGACTTGATCGTGATGCTACGGAAATCAGGGTCGTTGTGCCAGAGGTTCGGATCGTCCATCCAAACGGTAAAGAAGACAAATTGAAATTTAAAATTGACTTCAGGCAGGTCTTGCCGTAAAATAATCATCATTTAAATAACGTGGTTCGGATTGATAACACGCAAGATTCGCCAGAAAATGAAGGGAGCGTAGATAAAATGAGAAATTGGTTTATAGGATTATTGATAGTCGGGTTTGTGTCCGTTTTGGGATGCAGTAGTCAACCGGAGATAAGAGTCGCCGTCGCGGGCCCCCTTACAGGTAATGCCGCGGCATTCGGAGAAATGATTAAACGCGGTGCAGAACTCAGGGCAAAAGAGATCAATGCAGCGGGCGGCATCAACGGCATGAAACTAACGCTCATTTTCGGAGATGATGCAGGAACTGAAAAGGAGGCGAGAGCTATTGCTACGCGTTTCGCCACTGACCGACGCATCCTCGCCGTCGTCGGGCATTTCAACAGTTCATGTTCCTTAGCAGGTAAACCCATTTATGCAGAGAATGGAATCGTAGAATTGTCCCCAGGTTCAACGAATGTGAGCGTTTGTGAAGGAAGCGACTGGACATTCCGGAATTTGTATCGAGACGATTTTCAAGGGGAATTCATCGCTAAATATATTAAAAACCTCCTGACGGAACTCCAATCCGTTGGTGTTCTCTTTGATAACGATGACTACGGTAGAGGTCTTAAAGATGCTTTCACCGCAGAAGCCGAAATGATTGGACTCAACATCATCGCTGCGGAGGCTTACGATCGAGATAATACGGATTTTAAGGCGCAGCTGACGAGCATTAAAGCGAAGAACCCCGATGTTATCTTTGTCTCTGGGCTTTACAGTCAAGCAGCCTTAATAGTTAAACAGGCGCGCGAGGCTGGCATCACGGCACAGTTTTTTGGAGCAGATGGCGTAGATTCGCCTGATTTTCTCCAAATCGCAGGCGCAGCGGCAGAAGGTACCTATCTAACAACGCCTTTTACATTTGGTGCAGGCGGTGAAGAAGCATTGAAGGTCGCTCAGGCATTTGAGGCAGAGTTCGGTGTCCCACCCGATACATGGGCAGCACTCACTTACGATGCAGTCGGCATGATTGCTGACGCAATTGAAAAAACCCACAGTAAAGAAGCGTTACTCCCAGAAAATCGGAAAGCGATTCGCGATCACTTGGCATCATTAGATACCCCAGAAGAAGGGTACAAAGGGATTACTGGGTTAACCTATTTTGACAAAAATGGTGATACTGTTAACAAGCCTGCCTATGTCAAGATCGTTAAAGATGGCGAATTTACCACAGCACCTAAGCAGATGCTTGAGTTATAAACGGAACAGATAGCGAGAAATTAAGAATTATGGAGCAATTTTTAGAGCAGTTGATTAATGCCCTCGTTCTTGGTGGCATCTATGCGCTTATCGCTGTTGGTTATACGATGGTTTACGGCATCATCGAGTTGATCAATTTTGCCCACGGCGAGATTTTCATGCTTGGTGCTTACCTTGCGTTTGCCCTTGTCACAGTTTTTGGTATACCGTTTTGGATAGCGGTCCCGATGAGTATGCTTCTCTGTGCTGGGATCGGCATGTTGATGGACCTGGTTGCTTATCGTCCGCTTCGCGACGCGCCCCGTCTCTCAGCATTAATTACAGCCATCGGTGTCTCAATCGGTCTGCAAAACCTCGCTCGAATTATCTGGGGTGCGAGGCAGCGTCCTTTTCCACCGGAATCTCTACCGGGCTTCCTAAGACCAGGCATCCGTCCGACAGAATCTCTACCGGCATTTTCTTTGACCGAGACCGCAATTGCCCTCCCCGGCGGTGCTTACTTACCTTACCGAGATTTATCTATTATTCTACTTGCCCTTATCTTAATGATTGCCTTAAACCGGTTGGTCTCTCTAACAAAGATCGGCAAAGCGATGCGGGCTTGTGCTCAAGATCGGGTTGCCGCCAATTTGATGGGGATCAACACGAACCGAGTCATTGTGATAACGTTCGCTATCGGCTCCGCTTTGGGTGCCGTTGCGGGGGTGATGGTCGGGGTGAAGGAAATCATTGAACCGACGATGGGATACTATAAGGGGGTTGCGGCGTTTGCTGCTGCTGTGCTCGGTGGCATCGGAAATATCACGGGCGCGATGCTTGGAGGGCTACTTATAGGATTCGCCGAAGTGTTTGGAGCCGGCTATATCCCCTACGGCTACGGTTCCGGGTATCGGGTGGCTATTGCCTATATCGTTATGATTGCTGTTATTATAATTCGTCCTTCGGGATTGTTTGGGAAATCGACCGCAACTCGCGCCTAAACCAGCGTCCGGTGCGGAGCCACATTTATGAACATTGAAACCATACGAGATAAGTTAACACGAAAAAATATAATCTTCTTCTCTTTTGTCCTTATTTTTCCGCTATTTATGTATGCAGTGGATTATATTACGCAGTTACTCTCCTATCAAGATATCTATTTGCCGACACCGAGCGGCGATTATATTCTCTACATTGTTGTTCAAGTCGGTCTCTATACACTTCTTGCAGTCGGTCTAAATATCGTTTGCGGGTTTACAGGGTTATTAGACCTCGGCTACGTTGGGTTCTATCTCGTCGGCGGATACACTGCGGGACTCTTGATGACGCGACTCGGGTTCAGTTACTGGGTTGTCCTACCGTTAGCAGTTCTCAATGGGGCACTTTGGGGGTTGTTGCGCGGCGCGCCTACCTTACGACTCACCGGCGATTATTTCGCAATCGTTACCTTCGGGTTCGCGGAACTACTCTTCCGTATCGTGAAAAATGAAATATGGTTGATCGGCGACATCAACGGATTCGTCAAAAACATTCCACACATCACGTTTTTTGGGATAGAACTCAAGCAAAATTGGCACCACTACTACCACATCCTCATCTTACTCGGATTGGTTATATATGTTACCTATCGGCTACAACATTCTCGTGTGGGTAGAGCATGGGTCGCCATCCGAGAAGATGAACAAGCTGCAGCATCTATGGGCATCAATGTCAGCCGATACAAGTCCCTTGCCTTTGCCGTCAGTGCAGCGATTGGAGGACTCGGTGGGGCTTTTTTAGCACCATTTGGCTCCCTGATTAGTGCGAAATCTTTTGAATTTTGGGAATCCATTCTCATCCTCTGTATGGTCATCCTCGGTGGCAAAGGAAGCATTAAGGGTTCCGTTATCGGGGCAATCATCCTCGGCTCCCTAAGCGAAATCCTACGGGAAATCCTTTCCAACTTTCCCCAATTTGCGGGTGCGCGCTATCTAATTTTTGGCGTTATTTTAATTTTACTAATGCGCTTCCGTCCAGACGGTTTAATATTTAAAAGGGCATAGAACGATCAGATTCGTCGGAAAATATAGGTATCGTTCTCAACGACCTATTTTGCGAACCCACATTGCCAGACCTGTTTTGCGAACCCATATTGCAAAATGAACCAATTCATAGATAAGCAGAATCAAGGCACCGGCGACGAACCACTGGAAACGTTCTTGATACTCACCATCCGATCGGACGGTGAACCGCTGCTTTTCGAGGCGTGCCAAGTCTGTCGCTAACTGCGTCATCCCGGTTGCTGCGTGGTAATAATTGCCGTTTCCTATCTTTGCGATCTCCTGTAGAAGTTTCTCATCTAAAACCGTTAGCACGAGTTGCCCGTTCACATCACGCTTATAAGGTGTCGCGCCGTCGCCGCCATCCCCCCGAAGCGGAATAGGCACAGATTTGAGAGGATTGCCAATACCGACACAGTAGATATGCATACCTTTCAATGCCGCTGCCTTCGCTGCTTCGACCGTCTCTTCCCCGTGATCTTCGCCGTCTGTAAACAGGATCAAGGCTTTTTGTCCCTCAATATCGGGTGCTCTTGTTGCGTTTTTTTCATCTGAAACGAGACGTTCTGTCGCAATTTCAATAGCGTTAGCGATACGCGTGCCGCTATGTGCAAGCGTCTCTGCGGTTACCGCCGCTAAGAATTCTCCGAGTGTGGCGGTATCACTCGTCAAGGGACATACCACGAAACTCGCCTCCGCGAAATAGAGGAGCCCGACGCGGTCTCCCTGAAGTTCCGCTAAGAGTGAGAATATCGCCTCTTTTGCGTGATCCAGTCGCTGAACGGACTGTTCATCTTCCGCAAGCATACTCGTCGAAATATCAAGCGCGAGCATGACATCCAACCTTTCAGCGACAGATTCGGGTTTCGCACCCCACTGCGGACGCGCAACTGCAAGGATAATGCAGAGGCAGCTGAGTAGCAACAACACGGCTTGAATCTTGTGTCGCCGCAGATGTGCCGGATCGACATTGCTATGGAAGCGTAGCAGTGCCTTCTGTTTTCGTCGCAGCCCAAAAAGAAGCAGGAAAATTAGGGGCGGGATTGCCCATAAGAGGTGTAGGTATTCGGGGTTACCGAAACGGAGCCAATTCATTTTTATTACACGTTTTAAGGGATCGCGAGCACAACTCGCTCCTACTTTTAGTTTGCGTCGTAGGTGCCACAAACTAACAGTTTGTGCTACAACACGGATGTCAATATATATTAGAAAAGGATAGCGTTACGAACGCGTTCAAAAATTTCGATCGCATAGTCAAGATGTGCTTTGGTCGCGATGTTGAAAGAGATACCGAAATTTTTGACAGTCACGTTCGGCAAGTTGGCTCTGCACTCAACGATATGGAGCGGTGTAAAGTCGCCGTGTACATCGACACGGAAATGCGTGGCTCTTCTTGATGGATACATGTCGAGCCACCAACTTCCACCGATGGTCATCCGAAGTTTTGCGATGCGCGGTCGCAGCGTAGCACCGCATGCATCAACGTATTCAACAAATTCATTTGCGATATGTAGGAGGTCCTCGTTCACTTCCAGCATCTCAACGAACGATGTGAGCGTCATAAACTGCTGTGTTGAACTCCCATAACTCCGTTGTTCCTCCTTGACGATCGTCCCACCGAGTACAGTTTCAGTGGCGACTAAAATCTCATCGGGTGCATGATAGGAAAAATAGGAGATATAGGTGAGGTCTAACCCCAATGCCCGTAGGTATTCAGCGACCTCTAAGACCCGTGTGTCCACACCTTCCGAAATAAGCACCAACCGCTGTTTCTGGTTGAATGCTGATCTGCGAATATCACCCGGTTCATATCCAAAGAATTCGCTGTGGAGTGCGGTGAGCGTTGAAAATTCTACCCCCTGCTGTTGACACCATCGGTAAGCGAGCTGCTCCAATTCTATGAACGAGAGTTGTGAAACACCGGCGGCGTACTCCAAAATCTGCGTGATTGCTGTCCGAGACGGTTTCCCGCGTTTGAGTTCAATAATCACACAATTCCCTTGCCGATCAAGCGCGAGCAGATCAATCTTCTGTTTCGATCGACTCAGCGGCGGTTGCCTGCTGATAATACAGAGCGGTTCGCCAAGAACGAGCGTTGCGTCCTTTTCCAGGAGGTCCTCGAACTCGCGTTCTTCACCAAAACGGAGCGGTTCGAGCCTCCCAAATTTGCGGTCTTCCCAACGGTAAACTTCCATTTTTTTAATGTTCCTTGCGGTTCGTTGAGGCGGGGTGTACGTGAAAGGTCCTTTCCCTATATCCAGCGCGCCCGTTAGTTGCGCTTACATGTTACAGCCAAAAACATGCCACGCAAGCGGGGTTTCAAACCCCGCCTACAAAGAGGTTGCGTAAGTCCTGTTAATGTTCCTTGCGGTTCGTTGAGGTTCGGACAACTCCGTTTACAGATTAGAATTCAACCACTGAATGTGTTCCCGATACGCCTCAACCTCTGCTATGATTCTCGCCTGATCCCACCCATTCTTCTCACTTAGGAATTGTGCGATTTGTGGAGCGATGTCGAGTCCCTGACCGGGTGTCCAACCGATACGTGTGCGTCGCCATAGGAGATCGTCAAGTGTTATCGCCATCTCGCCCCAACAGGCGTAGAGGAATTCGGCTTTTATGAACGGCAGAGACGGCGTTATCGGTTCAACAAGTGTTGCGTCCTCACTGACGAGTTTTTGAATCATCCGACACCCATCTCCATACCGTTCAATGAGACGTTCCGTGTCAGTGCTGGATTGTAAAGGACAATTCGTGTCCGAATTCAGTGCTTCCGCTGATACATCGAACAGAGGCGTGGTATCGGTTTTACAATGCCGCGGGACATTCAAAAAGGCTGCCAAGTGATCCGCTGTCTCCTCTGCCATCTGGCGGTGTGTCGTGAGTTTCCCACCATAGAGATACATCACACCACTCGGACTCTCTGTGATTAAGTGGTCCCTTGAAACAAACCCTGCTCTTGCAAATCCTCGTTCATGTCTGTTCGCAGCGATGAGTGGACGGGTACCGGCATACGCAGCGATAATCGCGTCGTTGTCAAGAGATTTATCTGGAAAAATACGTTGCGTTTCTGAAAGTAAGTACGCCGCCTCGCTTGCCGATGGACGGACGGCGGCAAGTTCTTCTTCAGGCGTGGTTTCCGTAGTGCCGACAATAGAAGTGTTGTGAGCACCCGGTAAAATAAAAATAACGCGCGGATTACGTTTGCGTTGTTTTTCCGAACGCGTGCAGGCGATCAGACCGTACGCTTCTGAGTCGTGTTGCTTTCCGCAGCGAGGCACGACGAGATGAACCCCTTTCGCATTTTTTCTGAGCAAGCGTGGAACGCCGTCGTAACTCGGGTCCTTACACCATATTTCGTCGCTCCAAGGTCCAGTTGCTGCCACGATTTTCCGAGCGGTTATCTCGAAACGTTGTCCAGAAACAACATCTTCAGCACTTATCTTTGACACCCGGTTCCCCGAAACGGTCTCTGATCGCTTGACGAAATCGAGGAAACGGACGTAATTTGCGATGATAGCACCGTGCTGGTGCGCATTTTTGAGTGTCGCGAGTGTCAACCTTGCGTCGTCAACCATGCTATCCCATAACAGGACACATCCTCTCAGTGTATCTTCGGCAATCGGTCCAACCAAACGTCTTACTTCTTGTACATCACGAATGACGGTTGTTTTCTCTGCTTTATCGGCTTTAAAGAGACGATTATAGTAATGTGCCGCGAGTTGTATACTTGTCAATGGGTAGGGATCGCCTTTGTAATTGAGGAGTGCGATTGGCATCGTTTTGACAAGATTCGGTGCAATGTATCGGAGGATCTCACGTTCTCTACGTGATTTTTTGACGGGATCAATATCGCGTTTAAGGAGGTAGCGAAATCCGCCGTGTACGAGCTGCGATGTGGCACTGCTGGTTCCGTTTGCGAAGTCGCCTTGCTCAATTAACCCGACTTTGATGCCACCATTGAGAGCGAGGTCCCGAATTAAACCCGCGCCGACGATGCCACCCCCGATGATCAAAACATCCAGCGGTTCAGTCTTGAGAGTCTGAATATTGTTGGTTCGGGTTCGGGCTGAAAATTCCGTTGACATCTTATCGCCTGCCTAATCAATCATCAAATGACTACATCCAGAGACTTTGCGGAGAGCCGTTAGAATCCCGGATCCGGCACCAGGTACCGGCTTCGTTAACAAGGGCAAAAATATGAGTTCCGAACACACCTTTTCGGTCACAGGCAAATCGCCAGCAGTATACCCTTTAAACGTCCCACCCGTGTCCGCAGTGCAGAGAGGTCCCCGACCCTTCGTATAGATATCGAGTCCTTGCGTGAAGAGCGGTAAGGTATGCAAGAGCGGATACGGATTGCTATTCGTCGGCAGCGTTCCTGAAAAGAGCGGTACGCCATCGCCAACGAGCAGCGGATACGGGTTGTTATTTGCCAAAACGCCCTCCTTTCGGAGTGCCTCCGCGAACACGGGAGCAGGCAGTCCATGCATATCTTCCTGATGGTAACGGATTGGGAAGCCGTAGAACCCCGCCGGTTCAGCACCTTCATACCTTTCAACCGGAGAGACACCCGGAATCTCATGTAATCCATCGGTGATCTCTTTGATATAAGCACGACGGTTTGCGTTGAGTTCATCAAGTTTCTTCAGTTGCACCGAAGCGATACCGATAGCAAGGGGATGCGCACGAAATTTAACACCTAATCCCATGGGTGGCAGATGTGTGTATTGCAGTGCCGCCACTGCATCTCCTACAACGTTAGGCGGACGGTTAACTTGACCGAGTAGGCACGCCCGCTCAAAAACCGTCACGTCGTTTGTTGCAAGCATTCCACCTTCACCCGCACTCAGCGACTTGTTGCCTTGTAGACTCCATGCACCGACTTGCCCGATACTGCCGCACGGGATACCTTTGTAAGCGGCACCGTGTGCGTGTGAGCAGTCCTCTATGACAGGTACGCCGGTCTCTTCACTGAGTGCCATCAACGCGTCCATATCACAGACATTGCCCCACAGATGCACCGCCACGATTGCCTTGGTTCGGGATGTAATGCGTCTTCGCATGTCATCTACATCGATGAGCAGCGTTTTCGGGTCTACCTCACAGAAGACAGGTGTCGCCATAAGTGTTAGCGCGGGTGTGACGGAACCCATCCACGTGTAAGTCGGGCAAATAACCTCATCTCCGGGACCGACACCGAGTCCGAACATCGCGCTATGTAAGGCTGCTGTACCGTTGGTAAGGCTCACGGCGAATCGGGTTTCGTGGCGTTCAGACCACACCTTCTCAAATTCCTGAACCGTCGGAGAGGCACCGGAGAGTTCGTTCCGAAGCGTCATCTCATAAACAACCTGTGCCTCCTCCGCTGTAATCTGCTTCCAATCGTCTAACTTCGGATACGGAACGTCATCGGATATCTCAAAGACCGGCGTTCCACCCAAAATAGCGGGAAGATCTGTCGTTTTAATCTCATGACGAGATGATTGCGTCATTCTTTTTTCTCCAAAACCTGATCCTCGTCATCGTTTAACGATCTAAGGAATTTACGGTTTATTTTAACCCGACATCCATGTTATACTAAAAGGCGCGTTGTGGGGCAATACAATATTAGTTGTGGGGCAATACAATATTATGTATGATAACACGTCCTGCGAATTTTTGTCAAATTTAGTGAGGAAACCGAGAACCCTTGGATATCCGAAAACTGTTCATCTCACTGTTGCAAGGCAGAATCTCCGAACTCAGGCAGCCGCTCCTCAATTTCATGCCGTCGCTCCTTGCGATCTTTGGATTCTTTCTTCTGTGCGGGATCATTGTGCAGGCACGCGGACAAAATGCGTTAGAATTCTATAGCATCATTTTCTCAAGTGGGTTCTCAAGTTTCGACGAGTTCGCTTATGTTCTGTTCAACGCGACCCCCTTAATTTTTACAGGACTGGCAGTCGCGATCGGCTATAAAAGCGGACTGTTCAATATCGGTTGTGAAGGACAACTCTATGTCGCAGCGTTCGCGACTGCATGGATCGGTATACACATAGACCTTCCTGCCCTCCTACTGATCCCGCTCTGTATAGCGGCAGCCATGATTGCCGGTGCTGTATGGGGTGCCGTCCCCGGTTATCTCAAGGCGAAATACGGCGCGCACGAAGTTATTAACACAATCATGATGAACTTCATCGCTTTCGCGTTGATGAACTACCTCGTCACATCAATCTACCAAGAACCGGGACAGATGATTCCGCAAACCCGACAGATTCATGAAACGGCACGAATTCCACGATTAGCATCTTTTGCTCCATTCCTACCGGATAGCAATCCATTAAACATGAGTTTCCTGATCGCCTGCGGGTGCGTCGTACTCTGTTATATCCTCTTAACACACACCCGTTGGGGATACGAGCTCCGTCTGGTCGGCAATGCCAAAGACGTTGCCGCTTACGGTGGGATCAACCCGCGGGCGGTAACCGTATGGGTGATGGCGTTGAGCGGCGCGGTTGCCGGGTTAGCCGGTGTCGCGGAGGTGATGGGATACCGGCATCGGTATCTGGATAGTTTTTCATCGGGTTGGGGGTTCACCGGCATTGCGGTCGCGCTCTTGGGTAGAAACAACCCATTTGGGATTTTCGCTGCGGCAGTGTTGTTCGGATTACTCAACAAAGTTGCCTTGGACATCGACATCTTATTAGGTATCCCGCGCGGTCTATTCTTCGCTGGACAAGGTCTGCTGATTATCTGGTTAGTCTGTATAGAAGGCATCTCACGAAAATAGACACTTCCCTCGCTGGTATGCGTGTTTCTTCAAATCTACGGAAAGGCACGTCAAAATCTAAACCTGCCTCACCGAACCGCAAGGTAAATTAAAACGCAATAAGTAGTTTTGGACATA
>JAAXHL010000218.1 GCA_012270865.1 Candidatus Poribacteria bacterium
AAGATGGGAATTACTTCGATTTGATGTGTTTATAGTAAAATCCGAAAATAAATGAACACTTGTCCGAAGATAACCCCCCTAACCCCCCTTATCAGGGGGGAAGAAGATGGGAATTACTTCGATTTGATGTGTTTAAATAATTATGGGCTTTGCTATAACAGTTACAAGAGATCTTTGATTAACAAAAAACTCTCTTAACTGAGTACTGAAAGGGTTTTGAAAAAACCGTACTGACAACTGCTAACTATTTTTAGAGTATATTCGTTGGATCAATATCTACGATGAATTCGATAGCCTTTGATATTGTGGACGGCGGTTCGTCCGTGAAACGTTTAAGGAGTTGACCCATTTTTTTGGGATGCGTGCTCCGAAGCAAAAGATGCCACCGAAATTTGCCTTCGATTTTGGTCAGTGGTGCCGGTGCGGGACCGAGAATCTCTACCGTTGTCGGTTCGGTATCTGTCTGCCAGATCTCAAGTTGTTCTCGCGCGGCGTGCGCACCTTCACGAACCTCTTTCTCGTCCTTACCGCGAAGTAGAAGTGTTGCGACGTGGGAAAACGGCGGATAGCGCAGTGCGCCGCGCGCCTCTACCTCCTCCGCATAGAAACCGATATAATCGTGCTGTTGCGCCGATTTGATGCAGTAGTGTTCAGGCATATAGGTCTGGAGGATGACCTGCCCCTCAAGATCCGCACGTCCAGAACGTCCTGCGACCTGTGTCAGGAGACTGAACGTCTGTTCACTCGCTCGGAAATCAGGTAAGTTCAACGCGGTATCCGCCGCGATGACCCCGACAAGCGTGACGTTCGGGAAGTCCAATCCCTTTGACACCATCTGTGTACCTATGAGAATGTCAATTTTCTGTTGCCTGAACGCCTCCAGGATTTGTTGATGTGCATTTTTTCGAGCGGTCGAGTCTGCGTCAAACCGCATTAGACGGGCATTCGGAAACGCTTTTCGCGTCTCTTGTTCGACGGCTTCAGTTCCTGCCCCAAAAAAACGGATCGCTTCACTGCCACACTGTGGACATACCTGATGTGTAGCACGTGTACAACCGCAGTGATGACAGGTGAGCTGCTGTGTTTGACGGTGATAGGTCAACGAGATTGAACAGTTGTCACACTGTTCAACATAACCACAGTTTCGACAGAAGACGTAAGTTGAATGTCCACGTCGATTCAGAAATAGGATAATTTGTTCCTGTCGAACGAGACTTGTTTCAATAGAACTTCGGAGTAAATCAGAAAAGATCGTTCGGTTTCCCTTTTTTAATTCACTGCGCATATCAACGATGTGAACAGTGGGCATTTTTCTATCAAATACGCGATCGGGTAGGTTTAGCAGCTGATAACTCCGATTCTGTGCGTGGTGGAAACTCTCAAGCGACGGTGTTGCGCTCCCCAATACGATAGGGCAGTTTGCGAGTTCGCTCCGTTTCTGTGCGACCTCGCGTGCGTGGTAGCGCGGTGCTGTATCTGATTTATAGGAATCCGAATGCTCTTCGTCTATAATTAACATTCCGAGTTTCTGAACAGGGGCAAAGATTGCGGAGCGGGGACCGATGACGATACTGGCATCACCTTTCTGGATACGGTGCCACTGGTCATAGCGTTCACCGTCACTCAGCCGACTATGTAGCAACGCAACCCGTTCTCCAAACCGTCCGACAAATCGAGATGCGGTTTGCGGTGTAAGCGAAATCTCTGGTACCAACACGATAACAGATTTGCCTTTCCCAAGTACATCTGCCATCGCTTGCATATAGACTTCAGTTTTTCCGCTTCCGGTTACACCGTGTAGTAGAAAAGTGAGTGGACTGTTAGCGTTGGTGTCAGGCTTGACAGCGTGCGATGATAGTATTTTCCGAATTTCTGCCAACGCTACCGATTGTGCCGGATTTAAACGGAACGGCTGCGTCGGTGCGACCGATTCGGAACTCATCGGATTACGCACCGTTTGTGCCCGTGTAATATGAATGATCCCACGTCTTTCAAGCGGACGTAATATAGAAACGCTTGCACTCACGCGTTTCGCTAAGTCTGCTGTCGCCAAAGATGTACCTTCTTCAAGCAGGAGTTGTAGGACCTCTGCACGTTTGACATCAGCAGCATGATGACGATTAGGTGAACCGGATGCGTTCCCGTCCATATTCCCT
Source organism: Candidatus Poribacteria bacterium (assembly GCA_012270865.1). Lineage (GTDB taxonomy): Bacteria > Poribacteria > WGA-4E > WGA-4E > WGA-3G > WGA-3G. Next base: position 2,157 of record JAAXHL010000218.1, read on the forward strand.
TTGAGTTGTGCGATTTCCGCTTCAATATCAGTTGCTGGTAAAGCTAAAGACGCGACTGTGGCTACTTGTGTAGTTGCTTTCGGTTTATGGGTAACGTCAAGTGTAACGATTTTTTTTTCAAGGAGTGCTGTGATCCTCGGGCGGAGGTCCCGCGGACTCATACCGGTCCGTCTGGCAAGTTGGTTAACAGACAGTTCGCCTTCCGCCTCCAACAGTGCGACGATTTTTTTTTGAACTTTTCCGATTGGAGACGGTGCCTCAGTTAGGAGTCGTACCTGTTCTTTCTTTTGTGTTCGGACGGCGGCGGGAACGGCACAAAATAGCGATAAGCCCCACGAACAGACGTAGTAGTCCGCCATCCATTTCGTAAGGGAAAGCATCTCAGGGGAGAACATCGGGGTCTCGTCAAGGCATGTGGAGACATCTTTGATGAGTTTGGGAGCGAGGTCGGTTTCGGCAATCCGTTCAACGACAACGCCTTCCTGTTTCGTTCTGCGAAATGGTGCTAACACTCGGACACCCGGTTGCAAAACCGCATCCAGTCGCGATGGTACGCTGTAGGTAAACACCTGATTCACTGATAGCGGAAAAGCAACGTTAGCGTAACGCATAATTAGTTAGTAGTTTTCAGTACGGTTTTTCTACGAAAACCTTTCAGTTTTAATAGTTAGTAGTTTTCAGTACGGTTTTCTGCGAAAACCTTTCAGTCGTCAGTAGTTTTCAGTTAAGAGGCGGTTTGACTGAATCAGAGTCATCTTTAACTGATAACCAGTCCACTGACAACTGATAACTAATTCGACTCACCTTCCAAAAAAGTGATCACCTGTTTTATGTCTTCCCAGACATCGCGTTTGGCATTCGGGTTTCTGAGAAGGTATGCCGGGTGAAAGGTCGGCATAACAATTGGTGGTTTCTTGTGCGGTGGGAAGCGTAATCCAGGGACACTGCATTCATGGAACTCACCACGAAGTCTTGTTATCCCTGTCTTGGTACCGAGCAACATCTGTGCAGCAAAACTTCCGAGTGCAATAATCACCTTCGGTTGAATCAACTCTATTTGACGGATTAGATAAGGGCTACAAGTTTCAACTTCATCCGGTGCGGGGTTCCTGTTTCCCGGTGGACGGCACTTGAGGATATTCGCGATGTAGACATCCGAGCGTTTAAGTTTCATCCCCGCCTCAATGATCTGTGTCAGCAATTGACCTGCTCTCCCGACGAAGGGTTCTCCCTGTCGGTCTTCATCGGCACCGGGTGCTTCACCGATGAACATGAGATCGGTCTCGGTGTTTCCGACCCCAAAGACGACACTATTCCGTGTCTCATGCAGCGGACACTTGGTGCAATTCGCAGCATCTGTCGCCAATGTCGGCAGGTCAAAGTCTGCATAAGGCGATTTCTTTTCTGGTTCACGGAGCTCCGTTTCAAAGAAACCGAGTTGAAGTTGTTCTTCCATGTATTCCCTCACACTTGCGACTATTTCTATATAGGATTTTTTAAGGTCATCAGTATCCATTGGCGTTAATCCTCAAGTTCGGGAGGGACGGCTTGAACCTGTGCCGAGGTTTACCTGAGATTAGTTTCGTAGGTCGTAAATCAAGGACATACCGTCGAACCAAGTGACATACAGGAAAAACGCGATAAGAAGGACAATGGTAACCTGTTGGACGATCTCTTGTGCTCTGCGCGGCATCGGTTTACCACGTATTTTTTCTACAGCGAAGAATAGCAGCTGCCCACCGTCAGCGATCGGGATCGGTAATAGATTGACGATGCAAAGATTGATACTGATGAAACCGATGAAAAAGAACAAACTGCTGAAACCGAGGCGATCAAACATTTTGCTCGTTGCATTTCCAATACCGATTGGACCGGCGAGGTGTTTCGGTGATACCTCACCACCGATCAACTGTTGTAGCGTTCTCCCAACGGCAGTAAAGGTCAACCACGTCGCTTCAAGACCTTTCCCGAACCCTGTGACAAAATCATATTCCGGCAGCACGGTTTTGGGTGCCAGCTGCATCCCACTGAGAGTGGTCTGCCACTTCAGCCCAAATATGGCTGTCTCTGCATCCGTTTCTGATTTTTCTGTTCCGTTTGAAAGGGTAACCGTTTGCGGAATGCCATCTCGCTGAAAACCGATTTCGATGGGTTGATTCGCCGACGTACTGAGCTGCGTGTAGAATGTCGCTGGGTCTATTGGTTCTCCGTTAATCGTAGCGAGTACGTCTCCGTTCCGAATCCCTGCCGCTTCAGCGATGCCGTCTTCTTGAACGTCTGCGATCACGCGCCAGTCTACCGGCATTTCGAGCGTCAGCGTCTCACTGCTACGGCGGATGTTGAGCGTCAACACCTCTCGATTTTCGTTGATCTGTTTATAGAGTGCTTTATATTTCTCGTTAATCCATTCTGTCGAAGGGGGCCAGACTTCATAGCCGAAATACGGGACGTTATGGATGCTCTCACCGTTGATACCCAGGATTAGGTCGTCAACCTGAATCCCGGCTTCTGCAGCGAAACTCCCCGCTCTGACCTGATGTACGATAGTCTCACTTCCATTGCTGACACGGATGGAGCCTATATCGCCTCTGACACTCGGTATAGCATCCGGTTTAACTGAGAGCGTTAGTGGGACCCCATCGCGTTCAACAATAAGTTCCAAATCTTTATCAGCACTCGTAATGACGCGTGTCTGGAAGATAGAGAAGTGCCGGATCGGGTCACCGTTGACTGAAACGAGTGTATCACCGGGCATGAGTCCACCGGCAGCACCCGCGCCATCATCAGCGATCCAACCGATCTGGACCTCTTCTTTTTCACCGAGCGGCATGCCTGTTAAGCCGCTAATGAGTTGGGAGGTAGGCATATTAAGCCCGGTAGCGAAAACGAGCCAGTACACCAGAATACCAAACAGTAGGTTGACAACGGGACCTGCGGCGACAACGAACGCCCGATTGCCGATCGATGCGCTTGCGAATTCACCCGGGGCACCTGTCTGCTCGCTCGGATTTTCGCCTTCCATCTGAACGTATCCGCCAAACGGCAAAAGCGAGAGTCTATAGTCGGTCTCTCCATGTTGGATGCCGAAAATTTTGGGACCGAAACCGAGCGAAAAGGTGTTTACTTTAATACCGCATCGTTTCGCAGCCCAAAAGTGCCCGAGTTCATGGATAAAAATTAGCAATCCAAGGGGAATAATAGCAAGGATAACTGCTCTTATATAGGGAAAAACGGAGCCGATTAGGTCGATGAAGAATTCCATTTTTTAATTTTCCTTGCGGTTAAGCAACAGGGGTTCAAATTTTGATGCCCCTCTCTTAAATCCGCCCTCCATTCATTTCGGGCTACGGTTTTAGGTTAAGAGTTTGAAGAACCCAGAAACTTATACCTTATAACCGATAACCAATTTATTATTTTTTATTTTGATTTGCGTGATTTTTTATGAGTGAACGTGCCGTATTTTTTGCCCACTGATCGGCTTCAAGGATGTCTGTGAGTGTCGGTTCCGCCGTCACCTCATGCTGATCCATTACACGTCCGAGAATCGCTGGTATATCCATAAATCCGATGTCGGCGTTAAGGAACGCAGCGACGACGACTTCATCAGCACTGCTCAGTACGACAGGGAGCGTACCACCGACATCTGCGGCAGTATAAGCGAGCGAGAGACATGGGAATTTGTCAAAGTCAACTGGCTCAAAGTTTAACGTCCGCGCCGCCTGTAAATCTAAACGTGGCACCGGTGCGGAGAGCCTTTGCGGGTAGCTCAAAGCGTATTGAATCATAATCCGCATATCCGTGGGTCCCAATTGTGCGAGCGTGGAACCGTCAGTCCATTCCACCATAGAGTGGACGATGCTCTCCGGGTGGATAACGACATCTATTTTTGAGAGTTCGATATTAAATAGCCATTTCGCTTCAATGACTTCAAGTCCTTTGTTCATCATTGTTGCGGAATCGATTGTGATTTTCTGCCCCATTTTCCAATTCGGGTGCTGTAATGCCTGTTCGGGAGTTACAGTATAGAGTTCCGCTTTCGGTACTTTTCGGAACGGTCCGCCAGATGCGGTAATCAGGAGTCGATGAATCTCTGCTTGGCGGTTGCGTGCCCCTTCCAAACACTGGAAGATTGCGCTCATTTCGCCATCTATGGGTATTAAGTTAACACCGTTGGCTTTGACGGCTGCATTGACGAGGGGTCCCGCCATCACCATAACCTCTTTATTCACAAAAGCGATGTCTTTACCGGCGTTAATGGCAGCCAATGTCGGTAAAAGTCCGGCACTGCCGCCCATCCCATCCAATATCTGCATGGCTTGCGGCATCGTGGCGACGGCTTGGAGTCCTTCTGTGCCAGCGAGTACTTCTGTGCCGTTGATGTCTCGGATGCGTGTGCGGAGTACCTCTGCTGCAGATGGTTGATTCAAGGTCGCCAAGATGGGTCGATACCTTCGGATCTGTTGTTCAAGGGTATCAACGTCTCGGTTCGCCGCGAGTCCGACGACTTTAAACTGATCAGGGTGTGTTTCAACAACGCTGAGTGCGTTTTTTCCGATTGAACCCGTGCTACCGAGTATGGCGATATGCTTCATGTGTAATGTATATAGTTTTCAGTTGTCAGTTTTCAGTTGTCAGTTAAGACTTTGTGGCAGGGCCATCTCCTGTTACTGCCACAACTCTCGCAGCGAGGCACTTTTTAACTGAAAACTGAAAGCGCAGCGTACTGAAAACTGACAACTATTATCCTAAATGTCTTGTCAACTCCCAGTAGTAGTAGAGGGCAGGCGTCGTAAAAATCAGGCTGTCGCATCGGTCGATAAAACCGCCATGTCCTGGAATTACATCTCCCGAATCCTTGAGTCCGGCTGTCCGTTTCATAAGAGATGCGCTGAGGTCTCCGAGTTGTCCGAGCACGCTCAAAAAGAGTCCGATAAAAGCGGCGTGCTCCCAAGATAACGTATCTCTTAAGAGGAATATACCGATCAAAAAACCGATTAAAGTGCCTACAACCAATCCACCGACGGTCCCCTCAACTGTTTTTCGAGGACTGACAGGGGTGCCGAGTTTGTGTTTACCGAAGGCGACACCGACAAGGTACGCGCCTGTGTCACTACACCAAACTGTACCAATGAGCAAAAAGATGAGATCCCGACCAACAGGTTCGGCATTTCGGAGTAAGATAAGATGATACCCTAAGACCCAACCGATGGTTAAGATGCCAGTTAATTTTAATGTAACCGTGATTAACTCACCGTCAACTTTTGCCCTAAAGATACTTTCTGCGAAGACATAAATAAAAACGAAAGTGAAGAAGCTAAACGTTACAGCTGAGACAGGTAGCGTCTTTGTCAAAGGAGGCAAGAAGTATGCTAACAGACAGAACACACCTGTCAAGAGTGCTGGCATCACCGGATTTAGTTTTTCAGTGAAGTGTTGTGCAATCCGGCAGTACTCGACTTGCATCATTGACATAGCAGCCAATACAACGAGTAAGTAGAGCCAATCCCCCCAATAGATAATGAGCAAGATTAACGGCATTAACACAACTACACTCAAGGCTCTCCGCCAAAACATAGTATCTGTGTCCCGTTTGAATTAACAGGTTATCAGTTGTCAGTTTGCCTCGTTGTGAGAACTAAAGAGGGTTTCTGTGGCGGATATAGCAAACCGGACTGCCACAAGCTCTCACTGCGAGGCATCTTAACTGAAAACCGAAAACTATTTAAGTTTCTAATAGTTCAGCTTCTTTCGCCTCCGTCAATTCGTCGATCTTATTGACATACGTATCCGTAAGCTGCTGTACTGGGTCTGCGCTGCCTTTTTTCTTATCGCCGCCTCTGCCTTTACTTCTGCCACCGCCGCCGGTATCTCCGCCGTTATTTTTTTTCACGGCATCGTTGGCATCACGGCGAATATTCCGAATTGCGACTTTACCCTCTTCGGCAAGTTTACGGACGACCTTCGTTAGTTCGGTGCGTCGTTCAGTTGTCAGTTCAGGTACCAGGATTCGGATAACGTTCCCGTCGTTGTTTGTTGAGAACCCTAAATCCGAATGTGCGATTGCTTTCTCAATTTCTGTAATTAAGGCTTTATCCCAGGGTTGAATCACAAGGAGACGCGGTTCAGGAGTCGTAATGGTCCCGACTTGGCTTAGTGGACTTTTGGAGCCATAGTAAGTAACAGTAACTTGGTCCAAAAGTGCTGGGGTTGCGCGCCCCGTTTGTACATGCGACAATTTCTCCGCTGTTACTTCAACTGTCTTCTTCATCCGGGATTCAGCCTGTTGAAGTATCTGTTGCATCTGATTTTTTCCTATAAGACATTGCGGACACCCGTGCGAGAATATATCAACAAGTGACCGACATTCAGCTACATGGTATGCTATGGAATCCGTGTTTTACTTCTCAAACATCACCATTTGTAGCAAATTTTACAACTACCGAAGTCTGCACGCTCACAGAACGGACTTTATCGGTAACTGTGTACTTATTTTTCTATCTATACCAAAGTTCTACTCTTTTAACTGCTTGGACAAATCCTACGTGCGACCAAACCGGACGCGTCAGTTTATGACTGTCCAAGGATATAAAGGACAAACCGTTTGATGACAATATTTTCACCCAATTGGGCGATAGCGTCTTTTATAAGTGTTTCGATGGTTTTATCGGTATCGCGTATGTACGGTTGTTGCAAGAGACATGTTTCTGAATAGAATTTAGAGATACGTCCTTCAACGATGCGTTCAGCGATATGTGAAGGTTTACCTTCTTGTTCGGCTTGCGTTTTCAGGATCGCCTTTTCTGCCTCAAGGTCTTCGGCAGGAACATCTTCAGCATTGAGGTATTTCGGTTTCGCTGCTGCGACTTGCATAGCGATTTCTTTTCCAAGTTGCTGGAATTGCTCTGTCCGTGCGACGAAATCGGTCTCACAATTGAGTTCAACTAATGTGCCGACTCTGCTACCCGGGTGGATATAGGAAATGATTAATCCTTCTTCTGTTGCTCTACCTGATTTGAGTTCGGAAGCTTTTAGACCTTTCTCCCTGAGTTTCTGAATCGCTGCGTCAATGTCTCCGTCCGTCTCCGCGAGTACCTTTTTGCAGTCCATAATCCCTGCGCCTGTACGCGAACGGAGCTCGCTAACCATTTTTGCTGTGATAGCCATCTATCCTCCAGTAAATTTACTAATTTTCTATAGGTATGATGATAATCTACGCCACACATTGTGAGTGGTCACCGCACCTGATCTGCTAAATATTTATGGCGCGACCCCTTAGTGAAAAGGCAGTCGCGCACAAATGACTTTTATTGGGATTGTCGTCGCGGTGCCCGACCCCGCCTGCGTTGTCGCGGTGCCCGTGTCTGACGTTGTTCGCTGTCGCCGATTGCTTCGGGTTCGGATGAGAGTTCCGCTTCTTCAAGCAAAGTGGCGCCCTCTTCTTCATGCCGTTCCGCTTCCTGAGGGTCCCTAACTTGCCGCGCAGTTTCGGGTTGTGCTGATTCTTGCTCACCCTCTGCACCTTCTGATGCTTCACCGCGCCCTTCAATCACCGCTTCAGCCAAAACTGAACAGATGAGACGAATTGAACGGATGGCATCGTCGTTGCCCGGCACCGGTAAATTAATTGGGTCCGGGTCACAATTCGTGTCAACAATCGCAATGATGGGGATCCCCAATTTATTTGCTTCAGCGATAGCGGTGTGCTCTTTGCGCGTATCCGTTACGATGACGACTTCCGGGAGTCTTTTCATCTCTCGGATACCGCTAAGGTTATTACTCAGTTTCCCTTTCTCACGCCGGAGGTTCATGACCTCTTTTTTCGGTATTCTTTCAAAGAGTCCACCCTCTTCGTCGGCATCCAATTTATCCAACCGGTTAATACTACGCCGTATCGTTTGGAAATTGGTAAGCATACCACCGAGCCAGCGATGATTTACATGAAACATACCACATCGCTCTGCTTCATCTTGCACTGCTTCTTGCGACTGTCGTTTTGTACCGACAAATAGCACGCCGCCACTTTTCGAGGCGATGTCTCGCACGAAGTCTGCCGCACTCTGCAGCATCCGTAACGTCTTCTGCAGATCAATAATATAGATCCCGTTTCGCTCTGCGAAGATGTATTCCGCCATCTTCGGATTCCAGCGACGGGTTTGATGTCCAAAATGAACTCCGCATTCAAGGAGTTCTTTCATTGTAACTGCCAAAAAAAACCTCCTAAGTTTGCAGAAGCAGAACTGCTTCTACTGGGTTTTCGCATCCACCTCCTTCACTTATGCATCAGACTCTCAGTATGAGAGAACCCACTGTGCAAATCGAGAGGTGTGTCGTCTTCAGTATTAAAGTTCAAAATTCCGATGAACCCGTGTTCATCAAAAGTGTTGTAAATATTTTACCACAAAAATGATTGTATTTCAAGTTTAATGTTTTAACACGGATTTTAGGTAATTGTCAAGGGAAATTCGACGGTGTTCCTCTCGGAACTGGAAACTGAAAAAATGAACTTTTTTCAAAGTTATGGAATTCATGCGCAGTATAGGGTATAATTGACCGAGGGGAAAACGGTGGAACATCTCATAAAGCACATCGCTGCGCACTTTAAAACGGATACCGACGCTCTTGCGCTTGAACCGATTCAGCATGGGACTCGACAGCGGCACAATGTCTGCCGACTGCGGTTCGGTAACAAATACTATCTCCTGAAACAGCACGACATTACCACCCCGGTCGTTGAAGCAGGATGGACACCGCTCCAGATTGAAGCGAGGGTTCTCGAACTTTTATATGATAACGGTTGCCGAGTCCCACAACTCTTTTGGAAGTCGGAGCGTCACCACGCACTCCTCTTAGAGTGGTGTGGTGAATCCACGCTTGACGCACTTGCCCAACGCGGCGAGAAGTCCGCGCAAAGTTTGACACCGCTCTTGTTCACGATCCTCAAGGAAGCGGGCAAGATTGAGACCTGTTTTACGACACACGCGGCACAACTCACACCTTACGTTTTCCGTTTTAATGTACAAGCGGTTCTACAGGACTTACTGGCGCGCGGGAAAAAAGTGGTCGGTTATCTCTCGCATCTTAGTGATAGACCGATGTCAGTGATTGAAGAAAAGACATTTGCGGAGTCGTGGGATGTGTTGTCGGCGCGTCTTCAGAATGCGCCGCCGACACTCGGCAGTCTGGACAACAATGCCCGAAACCTCGTTATTCGCGAGGCATCCGCATTCTTTATCGACTTCGCCAGTATCGGTTGGAACTGGCAAGAGATGCGTCTCGTACAGATGCTCAATAGTATCGGTGCTTTCCTTGTCTCGCCATCTGAAACCGGTAATTTTGTCTCCCTTTTAGATAGAGAACTTGTCAATGCTTATGCTGAATGGGTAAGCACGCATCGTGAGAGCTGTCCACCTGATGAGGTCGCTGCGCGGGTTGACGGTCATCATCTGCTATTCTACTTGTCAGTTATCGACCAATTGTTGCGAGCCGTTGCGCAGCCTGACGCAACTGAAAATAGGATACTTCTTGAAGCGTGGGGCGATCCACAAAAGAGATTCCGAAGTGCTATCGCACATATTACCGGAACACGTTTAAGCGATGACGTTCACACGAACCGGGTCCGTGAGATAATAACCGATTTCTCTACGTCAGCGGTACCCACAACCTAAAGGTTGGGGCTTGTGCTTCATAGACAGTGCGGTTTTCTCAAAGAGTCCACCGTCTTATTCCGTCTCCACAATAGCAGCCGAGCCTGCTATGCGATACCGAAGTATCAGCCTATTTGACTTTGACATGTGATTTATCAACGGGTGCGGTTTTTACGCCTGCAACCCTATACATGCAACGGATACCCGAAAGGGTTTCGTCAATATAGAGGCGTGTGAGGCTTTTACGTGATTGTCTCAATTGACGAGCGTTCCGACAACGCATCAATCACAACCTATGCCGAACACTATAATGTGAGACGTATTATTGTGAAAAAAGTTTAGACCCTTTTTATATCACAGGCTTAGCCCGTCTACATCCCCTACCTAAAGGCAGGGGGTTTGACGGGAAGAGTGCTAAAGCGTCCACGTGTCATCCGATTACGCCGACGCTTCAGGTTCAACCTTTTTTGCATATACGCCTCGTCGTATTCTGACAATTTCCTCTTTTTTTGCGAGCCGCATGAGTTCATTGATAATAGATTTTGGATGTCCATCGACGCGTTCTATGAGTTCCGCAGTTTTCTTTTTCCCGTCAGCGAGTGATGTCAGGATCTGATCGCGTAACGGTATGCGCAGCGGTGCGCCGTCCCTAAGTTCCATAAGTACGCGATTCGCCTGCCTTGATGAACAACCCAAGATCCGTTCAACGTCCTCCCTTTTAGATGTACCGGTGAGAGAATCGCGTTCTGCCTCAAAAGACGCGCGGGTTCGTATCGTTTCAGCAAGGTCGTCAAGATTGCTGGCAACCTCGTAGTCTACCCAATCGAATAAGAGCGTCTCGGCTCTATCTGTAATACCGGGGACGGGGAGTGCGGTGAGTATAACGATTTTTTTGTTTGGCAGGTGTATCTGGAATTTCTGGATGTATTCGAGGATGGTGATGGCGGCTATATGTTCATAAAGAGCCTGTAGCCGTTTGTCTTCAAACTTACCTGAATTATCGCGTTCATAGCAAATAGACTTCTCATCGGCACCGAAGAGGCATTGTGCTTCAAGCCACAAGGGACGCAAGCCGCGTTCAGGCATTCCGACAATCCAAAGGACATCTACAGCCTCAATAGGTGTATCCCAATCTCTGTTGTGTTTGAAAGATTTTAGCGGCGTGATCATTGCGTGCTTTACGTTGGTATCGCGTGTAACTTCGGTTTCGATCGCCTCCAAGAAAGTCTTAGCAAGTTGCGTTTGAACGAAATACCTACCGGCATTATAGTCGAAAAGCGATTGGTATCCATTGTACCCGTCGCGGACCTGAAATATCTGGTTCTCTGGGTGACAAGTCGGCGTTTCAAGTTTTGGCGTATCTATGCTTCCGTTGGGAAGATAGAACGTTAATATATTACCGTCCCATTGCATCGGTGCGTCAGCATTTAGCTTGTAATACGCGAAAAATTTATTGAGTTTATGCCAGTATCGACTATCACGCTGCATTTGTGCAAGGATTTCGGATTCCCGCCATTCAAATGTCCGAACAGCATTTCGGATGCGATGGACAGCCGTACTGTGCGACTGACTTCGGATATTAAGCACGTTCATCACTGTTTTCGCGAATGCCCCTAATACTTCATCTCCACCTCGGATGCACCAATCCTCAATTATCTTCACAGGAATTTCGCATGACAGGAACTGCTTAGTAAAAATATGTGTGTCGGCGTTGACCATCTGCTTGTTTAATTTTGGTGTCGGACGTTTGATCGCCAAGGGTGTGAGTTTGCCTTCTCGAACAGCAGTGATCTTTGCCTTGTGTTCGCGATTGGGTTGGTCATAGATAGGAATCGGTGGTGTAAGTTCTTCTACGATTCTGTGAGGCGCGGGTTGATGTAACTCGGATCTGAGTTTCTCAAGCGGGGGGAAGAGGATGTCTTTTTCGATGACAGGTGGTTCCATAAGGTTGCCGAGTAAGATTTCGTGCCGCGCGTCCCACGGTGTATAGGAGTCTTCGCCTGAAATAGCGAGGTAAACATCTCTATGATCTGCGTTTTCTGTAGTAGGTGTATGCCTGTAGATGTAGATCTGTTCAGGTTTGCGATGCAAGTAATTCGTAATGCGACAAGAAAAACGCAAACCGCCAGACGGTGTCATCGTCAAAAGCGGTTCTTCAGTGAGGTTGATGAGTGCCTCAATACAGTCGGAGATGGTTTCGGGTGCCGTCTTGATCGCTTGGTTCGTGAATTCCAGATCGTGCCAAGGGGCACCATCGCGTGCCGAAGGGATACCGGTATAAATACGAATCCCCCAGGATGCGTGCCACTGGTAGATCCCCCATTCTGGGATTGTCTTGTATGGATAATGGTATACACATTCTTCAAAACCGCGAGGCATATCAATTTCGCTTGGAACGCGCGCCAGCGGCATACAAGTAATAGACGCCTGTTCAAGACCATCAACTGGAACCGGATAGCCGTGGGCACAATAAACATTGAGATGATATGACTCTTTATGGAACGCAGGCGAGATTACTGTTTTTCGTTGCCTTGAGGATCTATTTCCCTTTTGCCTACATCGTTGCAGGATAGTTTTTAGCGAATCCATATATGATATACTCTATAATGTTGAATTAAACACATCTTTAAAAAATATATGCCTAATAACAAAACGATTCTTATGCGTCATTATGACTATATAAGTATATCAATACTTACGATTTATGTCAATAAAAAAGTTAATAAATCAGAATCAGGACGGTTTAGCTTTTGTTTCCAATCTTAGTTTTGGTTGACATCCGTCATTTCTCGGCATCAGCGTCCTTAAGAATTGTGCCTTCAAGTTTACGGAGGAATTCCTGAGTTTCCGGCGTTGACGGTTTTTTCACATTAAACTCGTTCTGATAGTCTTTCATAACCGTATAAAGGGTCATGAGATTAATCTGCCGGTTCTCAATCGCTTCACGGACGCGCTGAAAACCTTCGACGATCTGCTCTTCTGCGATACCGTCTGGTCTTCGTTCTGCTGAATTAAGTCGCTTCTCTATATTGCCGAGTGCATGTTTTGCCATCCAATAGCGTGCGCCTTCAGGTCCACCGACTTGGTAATAAACCAGCCCTACGACAAGCAGCCCGCCTGCTACAAGTATTAACAAAAAGATTAAAAACCTTCTATAGCAGCCACTCAGTTTTTTGCTTATTATATTCGCCATGTTGTTTTTTGTGTTGGACTCTCGTGATGTCCGTAGATTTTGTTTTTATTTTTGAAAGATTGAACAGGCTAACAGCCTATTCTACAAGATTGAACAGGCTAACAGCCTATTCTACAAAAAGTTGGCACAGGAGACTGTTTAGGTTTTTCCTTCACGTATTGTTAATGCTGCCTTCAATTTCTGATTTCCGATAAATTTTGTTCCGTGTGCGTCAAAGAACTCGAATTCACCTTCAAGCAGTTCAAATACTGCGACATCGGCGATGGTGCCGACTCGTAAATTGCCGAGTTGTTCATCGCGTTGGATAGCCTTTGCTGCACTGAAAGTTGCTTTGTCAATCACATCTTCAAGGGACAGACCTAAGTGCATCAATTTCGACAGCGTTGTGGGTAGATCGTAGACGGGACCGTTGATGTTTCCTGTGTGTAAATCGGTGCTGATGACATCAGAGATGAATCCCTGTTCCATCGCACGTTGTGCGATTTCGTAATGGAAACTTCCGGCACCGTGTCCGACATCAAAGATGATACCATTTTCACGTGCCTTCCACGCTTCTCGGAGGACTCTCCCTTTTTCGTCAATGATATTATCACCGTTACCTTGGAAGCAGTGCGTAACGACATCGCCGGGACGCAGTAAGTTCAAAATGTCCGGGAGTGGTACACCGGCACCAATATGACACATGACAGATGTTTCAGCACGCTCGGCGGCTTCAATGGCACATTTCAGCGGTTCAACGCCGTTATCGCCAACTTGTCCTTTTCCCTGACGCACCTTGACCCCGACGGTAATATCTCGGTTTCTTTGTAGCGTTTCCGCGACACGAGCGGGATTGGCGTAAGCCATATCGAACATTTCACCAACGGGTCCATAGACAAGCCCAATCCCGGAGATATGGATATAGGTAAGAACGTTTGTTCGAGCGGGTTGAGCGATAAATTCACGGAAACCCGGGAACGTCGCCCAACTCGGACTCCCAGCATCCACAACCGTGGTCGTCCCTGCTGTCATGCAGACAGCATCGGGTCTAATACCCCACGTTGTTACGCCGTAATAGACGTGTGTATGGATATCCACGAGTCCGGGTGTCACATATTTATCTTTAACAGAGACGGTATACCCGGCTGCATCTTCCGGGATATCCATTTCAATTGCTGCGATAAGACCGTTAGCAATAGCCACATCGCGTACCGCATTCAACCCCTGAGCGGCATCAATGACAGTGCCACCTTTTAGTAGAATATCGTATTTCATTTCCGTCTCCGCGCTCGGTTCTCGGTGTAATTTGTGAACTATATTTAGACCCCACGTTTATCGCCCCAAATATCGACATGTACGCGCGGCGAATAGCGGTACCCCTCCTCTTTGCAGAGGTTGACCAACCACTCTTGTTTCTGTTGTAGCACGGTAGGCGTTGTGCCTTGCGGCATCAGTAAAATCGTCTCAGCAGGGATACCTATTTCCTTCTGTAGTGCTTGGATTTCGACCAAATCTTCAGGGGCATCTACGACAAATTTAACTTGGCACGTATAAGCGTCAAGAAATTTACGGATAACGTCCGGATGGATGCGGTCTCGTTCGTGCCGTTTGAAAAATCGGTCATCTGCTGGCGGGTTGGAGTTCCGCAGCTTTGGACTCATCGAGATGAGATGCGCATCGACCTTAGCGAAGCGTGTGGCGTTTGTCTCAATCGTAATGTGATGTCCCCGCGCGTGAAGTTCACGACAGAGTTCTATCAATGCTTCGGACTGAATAAACGGTTCACCGCCGGTGATAACGACGTGTTTGCATCCGTATTGCGTGATTTTGGCGACGCTTTCAGCAACGGTAATGTCCTGATCTTCAGGGTGCCAAGATGTGTAAGGTGTATCACACCAAACACATCTCAGGTTGCAATAACTCGTCCGAAAAAAAACGGAGGGGACACCGATGAGTTGTCCTTCGCCTTGAATTGTATGGAAGAGTTCACTGAATTTCATAGGAACCCCTGCGTGATTTCACCTCGCTGACGCTAAGCCTCAATGAGTTCGATCTGAACGTTGTCGGGTCCCTTAAAGAACGCCATCATCAATCCTTGGGGTTTTAGGTCTTCAAGTTCCGCGCCTTTCGCTTGGAGTTTTGCCACCTCTGTGTCGAGGTCTTCTACGGTGAAAGCGAGTTGGTAGACCCCCCAACGTGGATTGCCGCTCGTGTCCTCGACTTCCATATCGCCGAGTTTCGGTGAGAGGAATATCCGTTCGCCGCCGATCTCCATCCGGACGATTTTTAATCCACGGACTTCGACGGTTTCGTCAACCTTTCCATCAAACATCTCTTCGTAATAACGGACTGCGCCTTCAAGGTCTTCGCATCGGAGATGAACGTGGTGAAATGTAACTGCCATTATCAAAATTTCCTTTCTTTAAAGTGCGCTATAATAGCGCGCAGAATAAAATGGTCTCAGATAATAAAATTATCACACAATCCGTTGATTGTGTCAAATTGTTTTTTCGGCTCTGGTTACAAAAATCGGAGTTATAGACCGTTTCTATTAGGTTGGAAGAAAAAAATTGAAGAAAGTATAGAAATGTATGTTTAACCTTTGCGTAAAGATTTGGCACGGTTTTCCTAAAATTTCCCAGATTCAAAAAATGGGTAGAATTGAACCTTCGCGTAATGACGAGCGTTTAAATAATAAGACTGGTAATTAAATGTGGAAATCATGTAAAATAAAACGGAAGTTAAACTAACTCTCTAAACGTTCTCGGAAAATCAACAAGGAGGAAGAATATGTCAATAGAAATTCGCCAGCAGAATGGTGTTACAATTGTGGAACCGAGTGGGAGAATGATGGGAGCCGCAGCATCGGAACTCCGCGAAGTGCTGACGGCAGAGATAGAGGCATCCGATACCCCGCGTATTCTCATCAACTTTGAGAATGTCAACACGATGGACAGTTCGGGTCTCGGTTCTCTGCTTCAGGCGCGCGCGCTTGCAAATAGCAAGGAAGGACGTATCGGGGTCGTTAATGTCGCTAAACAGATCAGTAATCTGATTGTCGTTACCCGAATCGTGAACCACTTCGAGCACTTTGACAATGAAGATGAAGCGATTTCAGGATTGTCCACTTAAGATCCACAGTTTAGTAAAACCTCAAGAGGGGATACTCAACCCTCCCCTCTTTTTCCAAATAACACCGCTGAAATTTGACAACTGAAAACCGCACAAACAGCGAACTTTTCGGATTACATCAGGTTAAAATCAAAAAAAATCAGAATTAAGTAAACGTTTAAATCGAAAATCGTGTTAAAAATAAAAGATACAACAAAAAACGCACTTTTAAAATAAAATACGGAGAAAAATCATGACTACGAAAATTCGCCAAGAAAACGGCATCGCAATTTTGGAACCCAACGGAAAAATCATTGGAACCGCATCGTCAGAATTATGGGAAGCACTCTCACCGCAGATAGAGGCATCTGATACACCGCGCATCCTCATCAATTTCGAGAATGTGAACAGAGTTGACAGTTCAGGACTCGGTGCCCTGATGGTAGCACGTGCCGCTATCGCCCGAAAAAAGGGACGTCTTGGGGTTGTCAACGTCGGAAAACAGATCAAGAACCTGATTGTCCTGAACCGACTCGTCAGACACTTTGAACATTTCGACTCCGAAGACGCGGCGGTTTCAGCGTTGGCAGCCTAAAACCCACGGTTCAATGGAATATCAAACGGGGTGGTCTCTACCACCCCATTTTTTATATCCCACAACTTCATGCTGTTAGCGTCGAGGTATGACATGCTTTTAGAAAAATGGACGACACTCCGAACTGAACATGTCCAATTACTTGCCGAAGAACTTGCGGCTCGAAATTTACCTGCGATTGCGCAATTTGAGCCGATTGCCGATATCGAAGAACTCCTGACCTTCGCTGAGGCGAATCCGACACCCGTGGTATTTATGCCTCAACATCCGGCGTGGCGATTAGAATCCGTGGCATCGCGGATTATTGAGGCGGTCGCGATCGCTGTGCATGAGCCGCTCACTGAATTTGGGTATCGTGAACTCGCACGTATCCTATTAGAGCATACCGTTTACCTCTACGCCTATCCTGACGGTGATCCGCGTCCGAGATTGGAAGCCGGAGGTGCGTTGGCACTTGCAGGCTGTATCTGTGCCTCACTCCCACAGTCCGAGCTCTGGAGACTCGCGGGGTTCGGCAGAATTTCGGCAGTCCTTCCAGAGGTTGCACCTGCACCGACAGATTCACATCTCACCTTGCCGATCGATGTCGCCTTCGCACTTGCGAACGAAAGAGGGTTACCGATTTTGGCATCTGTTGTTGAGACTTATAACACTGTTCTGAAACGGGATATTAGGTTTGAAAGTCAATTTAGCTTGCCCTTAAACGATATTGACTTCTTTGAGATGCTCGACTTAGATTTTCTGGGAATGGAAGCCGTGAAATCTGCTGTCTCTGCGGGCAATATACATGCCGCGAAAGCTGCTTATACCGTCTTTCGGAGGGAATTTTTAGATTCAGAGGTTGAACATAAATCTATACCGCCATCAGAAAGATCCGATACATATACCACTGCGAAAACTTATCTTGAATGCCTATTACGATTGTCTATCTATCCCACGCCAGCGATCACAGCGACGACAGAGATCGGTATTGCTGGACATTTGTTTCCTGAATTCCGCGGCAGCGAACAACTCCAGCTACTTGCGCTACATCGTTATAAGTGGATAGCGGAGGCGTTCTTCCATGCTGACGGTTTCCACAAAGACAGAACACTTCGAGCCCAAATCGAGGCGATCACAGATTTCGCCAGATTCCTCCGTTTTCAACCGGATACACAAACGGCGGAGCTGCAAGCGTTACTCGAAAGGTTAGTCGCAGTGTGTACCCATTTAAGTCAGCCAGATTATTCTTTCCCGCTACTTGGTCCGCTGCCTGCGCTGAACTTTGATGCTATTGAACTTTGCAATATCATTGAGAGCGACTTTAGATGTCCCGATACCACATCGCACGCCCTTCCTGAAACGGGTTGTTACGTAATGAGAGATAATTGGGAGCCGGATGCACAATACCTATTTTTTGACGCGCAACCATCAACAGCATCTAACAGTCCTGACACGTCACGCCTCGTCCTACACGCATACGGACAGCAATTGGCGACAGGTTCAGTCCGTGTAGTCGATACCGAACTATCGGTCTCCGATACAGTTGATCCGCGATGGATAACCGCATCTGCTTTCGATTTCGTTGAAACGTGGTATCAGAATTCGTCGCTCGATTACAAACGCGTCATCTTCTACCGAAAAGGCGAATACTTTATCCTGCACGATCTCCACCTCGGCGAGGAAGCGCGGACAATGGAACAGATTTTCTGTTTCAATGGCGATGTTAAGGTTGAGGCGGAACATCTGTGGACACAGGACGCAGACTGTAGTAATATCTTCATCGGTACGACGGGAACGACGGACCTCTCGGTGGCATTAGATGCCGACACTGTTACCTATCAATGTGCTGGCAAACCCCCAATTGCTCTGAATACTTTGCTATTTCCGATGCGACCCGGTATTGCGGTGCATCCGACGATTTCTGCTATCGCTGTTGAGACGGATGCCGATGTGCTCGCGACAGGTTTCACTCTTGGATTTCCCGACACCACAGACACGTTCCTTATCTCTGATGACGGTTTCGCGGAGATGTCAGCAGCGGATATTAGATTTTTCGGGGAGTTCCTCTTTTTACGGAGAGATGCTTCTGGATCGGTGTCTCAATTTATTATGCTGAACGGACGGTTTCTGCAGGTGGGTTCGCAAATCCTCGCGGATTTAGATGAACCTCGCGAAAGTTATGTGCAGGTGTAGGCAGAGACGCTGTGGTATGAGGAGACATTGCGTACTTCATGAGGCAAGGAGATGTGATGCTGTCAAATATTCTTTTGGGATTGTGCCTTCTCTTGGTAGATAGATTGCGACAGGAATATTGATACCGTGTAGGTATTTGCACATCAATGGTCCTATATCTCTCCAGTTTAATCCGCCTAAACCACATCCGAGGGCAGGCATAGCGAGCGATTGAATGCCTTGTTGTGTATAGCTTCGGCGCACCCAGTCCAGGCCGCCTTCAATATCTTCTAATCGTGAGTTCTCTCTCCACTTGCGCTTTGTCGCAAAAAGCAGAAACCATTTTACAGCGTTAGGTGTAGCGAGGTCGGCAGCGCGGCTGACAACATAGTTTTTCTCTGGATGAACGGGACCTTGCGTTCCAAAACGTCTCATGTTTTTCCTCAAACCGTAACACTGGAATTCTTATAGTTTAATAAGGATACCATCTCGACTTTTTATCGTCAAGTGGTTTGTTGCTACAGTTTTCGAGTTAGTTGTTTGAATCGTCCTGAGCATCTGGTAACGCCTTTGCGTTTTGTGGTGTGATGTCAGCGAGTTCTATCCAACTTATAGGCGAATTATAGTAACGATGCTTGTTGTAGGAGCTCGGAATTCGCGAAGGCGGTATGGGGTGCGCCGTCAAAAATCACTGCCCCGTCATGGAGTAAGAGAATACGGGTGGCGTATTTTAAGGTGAGTTCTGTGTCGTGCGTTGCGAAGATGAGGGTTTTATTCTCCTGCTGGATCTGGTCGCTGAGTTCGTCCATCAACTGATGGAGGTGTTGCGCGTCTTGACCTGTGGTAGGTTCATCGAGGAGGAACAGGTCGGGATGTAACGAAAAGGTGGCGGCGACAGCAACCCGCTGACGTTGCCCCCGCGATAGCGCGTACGGTGCCTCTGTGGCAAAATTGACCAAGTCGAACTGGGTCAACGTCCTATTGACTCGGTCTTCAAGGAGCTGCTTGGAGAATTTAAGGTTTTTGGGACCGAATGCTACTTCATCAAGAACGGTTTCTGCCTGCAACAACAAATCAGGGTTTTGAAAGACGATACCGACCTTACCTGCCAACTGATAGCGTTTCAAACGACTACACAATTGACCGTCAATGGTGACTTCGCCCGATGACGGACGGAGCAAGCCGGCGATGAGGTGTATCAATGTTGTTTTACCGGACCCGTTGGCTCCCATGATTGCTGTTACTTGACCGCGCGGTACCACGCAAGAAACTTTATGGACGGCATCGCTGTCGGTTTTAGGGTATCGGAAACATAAGTTTTTGATAGAGAGAAGTTCGTCAACATGTCCTGTATCCGATGTGCGTTTACGTGCCGGCGTTTTTGATTGCGAATCTTCTGGTATAGGAACGACTTCTGGAACCTGTACCCCTAAACGTTTATACGGCGTAAAGTCTTGAAACGCTTCAGTTTTTGGTAAATCCAGACAGAGTTTGCCGTTGTCCATCAACCAGACGTGATCACATAACGGTGCGACCTCTCTCGTGCGGTGCGTTGCTAAGACGATGGTTATCCCCAAGTCCCTATTGAGCTGCTTCACGATATTGAGGATGTCATGCGTGCCTTTAGGGTCAAGGTGGCTGGTGGGTTCATCTAAGAGTAGGACTTTGGGTTGCATAGCACAGACAGCAGCGAGGGCGACACGCTGTTTCTGACCGCCAGAGAGCGACGAAATTTCACGTTCTTCAAACCCTTGTAAACCGACCTGTTTTAAGGCGGAAGTTATCCGTTCATGTATTTTTTCGGGCGGGAAACCGAGGTTTTCGAGTCCAAAAGCGATTTCGTCTTGGACCCGTGTGCAAAAGAGTTGATCGTCGGGGTTTTGGAAGAGGAGGGAAACCTTTTGGCACGTGGTAGCAAGGGGTTGGATCGCTATATTCTCGCCATTAAGATGGACAGCTCCACTGAGAACACCCGCGGAAGCATGTGGGATCAATCCGTTCAATGTCCGCAATAAGGTGGATTTACCACACCCTGTTGGACCCGTCAACAGTACGAACGCTCCGGAAGAAACACGGGTTGTGATACCGCGAAGCGTAGGTATTTCTCGGCTCGGGTATGTAAAGCGGAGGTTTTCTATTTCAAGGCGCGCCATGCTCCGGTTAAGTCAAACCTTCGATTTGGACAGGAACGGAACCGAAAAGGTTCTCTAAATGTCGGGTGACGGACTCTTGGAAAGCGTCAAATGTTTCTTGGACGTTCTGCTTGAAATCGTCTGTGTGGTGTTTGAACATGTTATGGAGTTGTGCGTGTTGTGTCCGAACGCGGGCGAAGATACTATGTATATATGCCTGTAACTCACCGAGCCTTTCAGTTTGCGCTTTTGCGAAATCGCTGACTGTGGCTTTGAAAGCGTCGAATTCTGCTGCCAAGTATTCCTTGAACATCGCTTGCTGAAATCCTATGAGTGCGCTGTGTGCTGCGTATCTGAAATCCTTATGAATTGTGTTGTATTCTGCCTTAATACGCGTGAAAAGTTGCTTCGAGTAACTGTGGATTTCGCTCATTCGCTCGCCTTGATGCCCTACAAGTTTTGAGATATTCGCTTTAAACGTGTCCATCTCCTGCGCCAAGAATGTCCTGAAATCTTCAACAGCGACGGTATGTCGGGTTATTTTTTCAAGGTGATACCCCATAACTGCTAACCGCACTGCTTCTGGGAACATTCCACGGTGGTTTCTGAGCGTTTTTATCAGAAATTTGGTGTACTCCCACCCTTGTTTTGAGAAGAGTTGCTTCCGGATTGACTGGGCGAATGCTCGCACTTCATCTTTCCGGATAGATCTGACGTTATGGGCGGTCTGAGGCATGTGTTCAAGCAACCGCGAACATCGGGCGAAATAGTTTTTTAGGGTCGGATCGTAGAGCGTTGAAACAACCCGTCGATATTCCGAAAGAAGCTCGTCGCGAGGCATTTCCGGTACAAAATTAAGGGTCATGTCGGTCTGATTTCCGCTGGATTCCCCAAGCAGCCGATCTTCCTGTTTCAATCGGTGCCAGAGGTCGGTCTCCTTCAGAGCAGTCAGTAGACCCGCCATCGCCATTGGGATACCTGCTTCCTGAATGAAATTGATGTGTGAATCGAATTCGGTATCACCATCAAGCCCGATGATAAAGCCACCTGTTACTTCCATGCCTTTGTTCTGTATTTTTCGGATGGCGCGCATGAGGTAGCTACCGGCTTCTTCTTCTTTACTGGTGTTCTGTCCTTTGGAGGTGCTAAGGAGTGCCTCATCATTGGGGGACTCGATACCGAGGAAGACCATGTTAAATCCGGATTCATTCATTGCATCAAGCATTTCAGGGATTTCGACGAGGTTTACGCTGGCTTCGGTATAGAGCGAAAACGGGAAATTTCGTTCCTCCTGCCACTGTTTCACAGCGGGGAGTAGACGCATTGCATCGCGCTTGTTGCCGATAAAGTTGTCATCAACGACGAACATCGGACCTGTCCAACCGAGTTTATAAAGGAGTTCAAACTCTGCAAGCATCTGTTCATTGCTTTTCGTGCGCGGGACACGACCGAATAATTTGGTAATATCGCAAAATTCGCAATTGAAGGGGCATCCACGTGAAAATTGGAGTGCCATTGACCCGTAGGCGTTAACATCAATGAGATCATAACGTGGCGGTGGTGTTATCGTGATATCCGGTTTCCGTTTCTCGCGATAAATCTCTTTGGCACAGCCGCTCTCAAAATCGGTTAAGAAGTCCTCAAAGATCTCTTCAACCTCACCCATGAGAAAATGGTCAATTTTGGCATCTGTTTCCGCCTTGATATTATCGTAGTAGGAGGTAGGGTGTGGACCACCAGCGATAATCGGAACTCCCGCTTGATTGCAACGCTCAGCGACTTCGTAGAGTGATGCTTTTTGAACAATCATCGTTGAAGTCAAAGTGACATCTGCCCACTGAAGATGTTCATCCGTCAATGGTTCAATGTTCAGATCAACGACTTTTAACGCGTAATTCTTTGGGAACATTCCGGCGATAGTCAATAGTCCGAGCGGGGGCATTGATGATTTTTTTCCGAGGAATTCTAAGGCGTACTTAAAGCCCCAATATGATGGCGGAAACTTTGGATAAACAAATAGTGCGTTTGACATGGTTTAGGTCTCACTCCTTAGGTGTTATTTTCAAGTGTATTGCCAAAGTTTTTTGAATAAATTACCGATGTTACAACTCCAAATTGAGATAATATCGCTTAATATAATACCACATTTTGCATTTTTTATCAAATTTTTTCTTTTCGCATTAGCGTGATACTAACTTAAGATTGCTATTCAGCGTGTATTTGCGTCTAACGCAGCAGATATGCTAAAATACTACGACTGACGTAATTATTTTAAAATGGTGGCAATAGATGTCTAAATACCAACTCTCACAAATCCTCTTCTTCAGTGTTTTATTTTTTTGCTTACCGGCAATCCTTGAAACAGTGGACAGTGCCGACGCAACGAAACACGTCCAGTCTACAGAAAAACCGATGCCTGAAGCGGAAACAGTGGAAGAAACACAACCATACTACTATATCTACGAACTCCGTTTTAATGGAAACGACCATTTCGACGCGAAAACATTGATAGCGTTATTCGGATGGGAACAGGAGAAGGCGTATTCTCACGAAGAAATTATTGACGGATTTGAAGGGATCATCGCTGCGTACCGAGAAGCGGGTTTTGTGTTCGCAGAAACAGCACCTAATATCGTGGAAGTATCACGGAACACCGGTTCTAAGGACGGAACGCGTGTCGTCATTACATTAAATATTGTTGAGGGAGAACAGATCCGAATAGGTACTTTGACACTCACAGGAAATAAGGTCTTTTCAGAGAGGGATATTCGGGATCAACTCGGTTTACGAGAGGGTGGACGCTTTACAATAGGTAGGTTAGAACAAGGGATAAAACGCCTCCAAACGTTGTACAGTGAAAGTGGGTATCCGAAAGTTGAGATCGTTCCCGAGGGTTTCCAATTTTCGGCTGAGAATGGAACTGTTGACATTCAGTTGGATATCCGAGAAGGCGCGCAGGTCCAGATTGGTGAGGTCAAGATTAGTGGATTAGAGAAGACAAAGACGGAGGTCGTCCTGCGAGAAATCTCGGTAAAACCGAACCGACGTTTTGATCAGCGCGATGTTGACGCGAGTTATCGCGAGTTGCGAAATTCTGGCTATTTCTATCAAGTTAACCCGAATGTGTTAGAGCCGTCGGATACAGAAGACAAGATTAATTTCCATGCTCGCGTGACCGAGGCAAAGACAGGACGCTTAAGCGGTGTCATCGGGTATGCGCCGCCGGAATCAGAGGCGGATGCGGCACCACAACTCACAGGTGTCCTGGAAGCCCGTGAAACCAACCTATTGGGTACGGGTAGGCAGCTTAACTTTTATTGGAAATCCGGTCTGCTCAAGATTTTTCGTATCGGTTATGCGGAGCCGTGGATATTCGGGAAACCGTTAACCGTCGGTATAGAATACGGACAGTCCAGACAGCAAAACCCGAATAGCACGGAACTGTTAGGTCTCTCAGGCGGTGAGGCTGAAACGGCTGCCGAAGAACGGTCTGGCAGTGTGAGTGCTACGACGCAGTTTGGTCGCGTCTTTGAAGGTGCCATGACGTTAGGATATAAACGGATTCACGTATCAAATACAGGTTTACCGCCGCGGCAAAGCGCGCCTATTGATTCCCAAACGCCGGTCTTTTCTAATCCGAATTTGACTGTGTTGGACGAAACAGGACCGTATAGCGGAACAAAGTACAGCGTCACGTTTCGGTTAACGCGAGATACCCGTGACTATTTTCTGAATCCAACGCGCGGACGGCGTGATAGCATCGCTTTTGAGGTATCGCGAAGCGATTTTCAACTACGGAAAGCCTGGCTCTCATTACAACAATATTTCCCGACATGGCGAAAACAGACGATCGCTGTTGAACTCCACGGTGCAGCGGTGTGGGGGTTCACGACGCAGCTCGAAAACCGACCTGACATAGTCATCCCGCCGACGGAACTTTTCTATCTCGGTGGTGCGACGACGCTACGCGGATACGATGAAGATTGGTTTTCTGGACCGCGCCGTGTATATGCTAACCTCGAATATCGGTTTCTTGTCGGTCCCGATTCCCAAGTTTTTGTTTTTACGGATTTAGGTTCCGTCACCTCAATTGAGAGACCTTCTGTTTTTGATAGGCTTCGAGTCGGATACGGGTTTGGCGCGCGACTTGAATCTAATAGCGGTATCTTGCGGATTGACTACGGACTTGCTGCCGGCGATTCACTGCTGCGTGGTAAAATACATGTTAATTTAGGAGCGTCGTTCTAATACCAAATTTGAAAAATAAACGCCGTTTTTTCGAGCCAAGCTATGGAAGACAAGATTCTTACATCTTCCGTTTAATTTGCCAAGTGTAAAAATTTGTTGTAAAATATATACGAGATATTATATGAGTATTTTAGTAAAAGTATCAGCAATAGGAGATTTTGATGACGAAAAACAAGAAGTTACAGGATTGGGTCGAAGAAGCGGCTGAACTTTGTCAACCCGATTCTATTTATTGGTGTGACGGTTCGCAGGAAGAAAATGACCGATTGTGTGAAGAATTAGTCCAGGGTGGGACTTTCTTCCGTTTGGACCCCGAAAAGCGTCCAGGCAGTTACGTTGCTCGCTCGGATCCCGCCGATGTTGCGCGCGTTGAAGACAGGACATTTATCTGTTCAAAAACACCCCTTGAAGCAGGTCCGACGAACAATTGGCACGACCCGGACGATATGAAGAAGACCCTGAAAGGCCTCTTCAAAGGTTGTATGAAAGGTCGAACGATGTACGTTGTCCCATTCAGCATGGGTCCCCTCGGTTCACCTATCTCGCATATCGGCGTTGAGATCAGCGATTCGCCTTATGTTGTTGTTAATATGCGGATTATGACGCGTATGGGGAGTGATGTGTTGGATATCTTGGGTGAAGATGGCGACTTTGTGCCGTGTCTACACTCTGTCGGTATGCCACTTGAACAGGGGCAGGAAGATGTCTCGTGGCCCTGCAATCCGGATAATAAATACATCGTGCACTTCCCCGAAGAACGTTCTATCTGGTCATTCGGTAGTGGCTACGGTGGGAACGCGCTACTCGGTAAAAAATGCTATGCGCTCCGCATCGCCTCGGTAATGGCAAAGAATGATGGATGGATGGCAGAACACATGCTTATTCTGGGCTTAACGAGTCCGGAAGGCGAGAAGACCTATATCGCGGCAGCGTTCCCGAGTGCTTGTGGTAAGACGAATCTGGCGATGCTCACGCCAACGATACCCGGATGGAAAGCGGAGACGATCGGTGACGACATCGCATGGATGAAGTTTGGTGAAGATGGACGGCTCTACGCGATTAACCCGGAAGCAGGGTTCTTCGGTGTCGCGCCCGGTACCTCAATGGACACGAATCCGAACGCGATGCACACACTGGGATCCAATTCGATCTTCACGAACGCCGGACTCACAGAAGATGCGGATGTCTGGTGGGAAGAGATGAGCGAAGATGTCCCTGAAACAGTGACGAGTTGGCTCGGTGAAGAGTGGCATCCCGGTGATGAAAAAACGGCTGCACATCCGAATTCACGTTATACAACACCTGCTTCGCAGTGTCCGATTATTGACCCGAACTGGGAGAACCCGAACGGCGTGCCGATTTCAGCGATCCTTTTCGGTGGACGACGTGCTACAACAGTACCGCTCGTGTTTGAGTCTTTCAACTGGGAACACGGGACTTTTATCGGTTCTATCGCTTCTTCCGAACGCACAGCAGCCGCTGCTGGCACAGTCGGTGAACTCCGACGCGACCCGATGGCGATGCTTCCGTTCTGCGGTTATAACATGGGAGACTACTTCACGCACTGGTTGGAGATGGGTGAAAGCACGGATGCGAGCAAACTCCCGAAGATTTTCTATGTCAATTGGTTCCGCAAAGATGCCGATGGTGGATGGCTCTGGCCCGGCTTCGGCGAAAACAGCCGTGTCCTGAAGTGGATCGTTGAACGTGTTTCTGGAGAAAGCGAGGCAGTTGAAACGCCGATCGGTTATGTTCCGGCACCCGGTGCGGTTGATATCGACGGATTGGATGTAACCGATGCACAGATGGAAGAGCTCCTGCATGTTGATATCGAGGAGTGGCTCAACGAGATTACATTGATTCGTGAGCATTACGAACGTTTCGGTGAAAAACTTCCGAAGGCACTCTCTGATGAATTGGATGCCTTAGAAGCACGTTTGCGCGAGGAACAGTAGCGTATTGTAACAAGTGTTGTAGCGTTGAGGTTCTATACCTCAGCCCTACAACACGAATACGTTTACGCAATTGCGTATCATTGGTTTCGGGTATACTGTCTGCGTGCCTGATTTGCAAAGGAGACAGAGCATGGATTTGCAAGACTACTTCGATTTTATAGATGACGAAAACATCCGTATTCAGGGACATCGCGTTTATATAGACAATGTATTGAGCAATTATCTTTGGGGTGAAGGGCCTGATGAATTGCAGCAGCGCTACCCACAGATGTCAATGGAGAAAATCTACGCTACTATCCTCTACTACTTGGCGAATAAAACGGAAGTGGATGCATACATGGCTCGTGTGGAAAAAGGCAGAGAAGCAAGATATCAAGAATGGCTGCAAACCGTAGCGTCAGACCCAGAATATATTGAGAGGCGCGAACGCCTTTTAAAAGAACGAGAAAAATGGATTACTGAAGGAAAAGCATCGCCTTCGGGGGCAAGGGGACCGGATGAGGCCACGGTTTCTACTTGATGACGAATCTGCCAGGATTATGCTGAATACCAACAACCGTATAGAATACAAGGAAGCCGGTGAGCAACCCGGCATCAATTTAGGTGTTTTCAAAAACGACGCTTCAATGGTTGTTGAGAACAGGACACTCATCTTGGAAAAGCGTGAACTGAAATGATGGGAATGCGAATTTTGCAACCTATGTCCACACTCTCAAAATCGGTAGGGCTCAAATAATTATGGGATTTACTACAGCTGCTTTGTTGGGTTACACTCTATATTGTTTACACCCCAGGTGCAGTGAGAAGGGCACTTTTTTGTCTCAAATTGTCTGGGATTTTTTTTCGCCGTTCAACCCAACCTACATCAATGTCTTCATACCTAATTCACGTTAAAAAAAACTAGTGTTCTGTCACATCTAAGTTG
>JAAXHL010000103.1:0-5138 GCA_012270865.1 Candidatus Poribacteria bacterium
TAACTAATTACAGGATTTACTATAAATAGAAAGTAAATAAGATAACGAACAGCCAGCTGCAATTAAAAAAAAGGGGTTTGTTTAATTGCATTTTTCGTGTCCTGCGTGCGTTCAGGTTCGTTCGGGCATGGGGCTCCGAACGAACCGTGGCTTGATACGTAAGTCTTGTCATTAAAGAATTTCCTCCTGTTTAGAAAGTGTTATGGATGCCACCAATACGTCATTTTCCCGACGACGGTCCAACCGAGCAGTTTTATACCGCCATCACGGGTGTCGTAACTCTGATCAAAGACGAGATAGAAATCGCTACCCGGACGATAGATGTAGTTCACCAAAAAGTTGGCGGAGAACACATCCCTATCGGTGCTCCACTGTGTGAACAACTTCGTGAAAAGTATTGTTGAGAAAGAGTAACTGACCCGTCCACCGAAAGCGTTGGCATCGAATTCTTCATTAGGTAGCGTAATCCGGTTAAATTCGATGAACGGTTCTATACTCAGTTTGGCATTCGGTCTGGCAGTTGCGTCTATCGAAAATCCGCGTCTTGTGCCGCTATAAAACTCGCCAAGTTCCACTTGCATTCGAGCACCGATCATGCGACTGCTGCTCGTTCGCATTGAGATCTGGAACGATGTAAAATTGTAATCGTCAGCTGGAATTTCCTCGCCTTGAAGAAGAAACCCTACATCCAAATGTTCGGTAGTATTCTTGACTTCAAACCCAATATCGTCTCCCGTTTCAAACTCAAATTGCGTCTCAAAGGTTATCTCTTGGGTTTCCAACTCATTCTCTTGGGTCAGCGCAAGATCGATTTCCGGTCCAATCTGAATCTCGCGAACACCAAATTTATTAGGCCACGGCGTATAACTCCCACCCCCACGAAAACGCCGGACATCTGTACGTTGAACAAATCCGACACCAGGATTATAATCCTCACCGATATCTGTGTATGAACTATTGAGTCGAAACAGATTCGTCCGCCAATCACCACCGATAAAGAAGGCGTTGCTATTTCCAGAGACATCCGCTTCAAAGGTGCGTGACCACAACCCATCAATATTAATCTCACGCGTCGGACGGTAGGAAAAGTCGAGTCCTGCGGTGCGATTGTATGCGTCAGCATCTTGCTTGTTAATCACAATCCCGCCGATGGTTGAACCCTTTAATATGTCTCGATTCACGCGCACCACGGAGTAGTTCGTGCGAGGCTCACTAAACATGTCCTCTTCAGGAACGTCTGTCTCTTCATCTTCAAATTTGTTTGTGAACACGTTGAGGATCCCTATACCGTAGGGTCCGATTTTCCCCGTCATTTTGCCACCGCTGAGAATTGGAATGGCGCGTCCTTCCGCAAGCCCAATACGACGGCTATAAAAGAGCAGTAAAGGGGGTGGTCTGCGGAAACTCGGACGTGGGATTCCGACATCAAAGATACTGGCACCTTCTAAGAAGAACGGACGCTGCTCCGGGAAAAAGAGACTGAAACGTGTGAGATTCACCTGCTCTTG
This sequence comes from Candidatus Poribacteria bacterium, assembly GCA_012270865.1. Taxonomy (GTDB): domain Bacteria; phylum Poribacteria; class WGA-4E; order WGA-4E; family WGA-3G; genus WGA-3G. The sequence continues at coordinate 1,509 of JAAXHL010000103.1, forward strand.
GTCTGCTTCTACTTGCGCGAAATCGGTGTTAAAGGTCAGATCGGCAGTCAAGTTTGGGGTTACACCGTATTTAAGGTCTAAACCCGCGTCAAATACGGCTTCTGTTTCTTCCGTTGCGGATTCGGCACTTGCCCCCGGTAAGATATAAGGCAGCAATTCCAGATGTCTTGATGGGGAAATGCCCTCTAACCCTTCAAGTGTGCCGAAATAGGCGGTGCGATACTTTGCCAGTCCACCGTAGGTTTTGGGTGCTTCATGCCACGCCGCAATTTCCCGTTTTCGTGCGATTTCACGTCCGAAGTTGAGTCCCCAGTCCATCGAGTCGCTGCGTTCAAAGCGGAGTTGGCTAAACGGAATTGCGATCTCCACTGTCCAGTTGTCTTCATTGATTCTACAACGGCACTCCCAAACAATATCCCAACTTGTGTTGAGGCTCCCACCGCTGTTAGAGACGGCTGTATCTTCCATCCCACCGACTGGCGTAAATCGGAAGAAGACGGCGTTCCGTCGGTCGTTGTAGGTATCTAACAGCAGAAACCCGTAATCGTTGGAACGCAAACCTGAAGAGTCCCGACGCATGTCGTTAGCGACGATTTTATCCATCTCCGAATCGAAAAAAATGAATCCGAAGTACAACTTTTTGTCATCGTAAAGGATGCGGACTTCGGACTGTTCTGTTGCTAACTCACCTTGGTCGGGTTGGATTTGGTAGAGTTGACGGATCGGCTCCACGCTTTGCCAAACGGATTCGTCCAGCACGCCATCAACTTTGATTTCCGTAGTAGTTCGGTGTGCTGACATGCGTGGCAGCTCTCGTTCTGTCTGTGCATTGACGGCAATGGAAATGGATAGGATGCCCACCCACAGTAGTATTAAAATTCCGACCTTTCGCCAACATTGCTGAAATTCAAAATCAATCCTAAAGTGTGACACCATAAATAGATACCTCCGTTTTAGCAACTTCTGTGAAGTGGGGTTATAAACACCGCCATCCGTTCATTCTTTCTACATCAACGGCGATAGATACTAACCTCCATCCCATCACGTCTTCCCGGTCGCCGCCGACTTTCAAACCAGTGCGTTTCGGATTCGTAATGTGAGCGGACGTGTTCCAAGTAATCTGCCATCTGCTCTGCCCTACCGACGTTGTCAGCGACGAGCGTTGCTGGATTGGTTAACCGAGATTCGATGGCTTGGAAGCAGGCATGATAACCGTCTTTGTTGTTATCAAGGAACAGAAAATCCACAGGGTCTTGGATGGTTTTGAGGACTTCTGAAGCGTCACCGATACGTGAATCAACGAGGTCAGCGACACCTGCGCTTTCAAAGTTTGCGCGTGCGCGTTGTGCGTTGGCATCTTCTATCTCTACTGTTATCAAACGACCCGTGCCTAAAGTTTTCAACACACGTAATATCCACAATCCAGAATAGCCGATGGCAGTTCCGCACTCGACGATCAGGTTCGGTTTTGCCTTTTCAACGCAACTGGCGAGTAGTTTCGCCTTGTCGGGTCCGAGCATCGGCACACGTTCCGCCCGACACTGCTCCTCGACTTCTGCTAAAACTTTTTCTAACATTAATGTGCCTCCATATTTTCAATGTCTTGCAGGTTGAGGAAACCATAATCAAATAACGCCTCACTTATTTTATGGTGATCTTCAAGCGTGTAGTGTTCTAAAAGGGTCTTGGCTCCATGATTTGAAGCGAAAATGCCATAGTCGTTCCCATTCGGCGATCGGATAATGGTGTGGATATGGTCTAAACCGCTCTCATTGTTGAATTCAATCCAGACATCCGGATTGAAAACACGATAGTAAATCGGATCGTTAGGTGTCGTCCCGCCGATCCAGACGAAATAGGTATCGTCAAGTCCGGCATCAATATCAGCCATCCATACATCAGCGAACTCGGTCTCAAGGTTATAGACGTAGGTCTTAATCAGATTTCGTAGGTGCGCTTTTTGCGTATCGTTCATCTCTGATGCCTTCAAGCCGATGCCTACAAATTCGGAATAATCGTGATTCAGGAACGGATCGGTTGACCTGCCTGCGCCGACTTTGAGTCCGCGACGGCCTTTCTGAATTGCTTTCTTTTTCTGGTTCTCATCAAAACTCTCAAGTAAAGCAAAGGCGTTGCCTCTTTCATCTTCAAGCACGACAGTGCCGTCAACGGTTGCGGGTGCGGTTCCGATAAGGGTAGGGACGATGGAAACGGCATCACCGTGTACCAAATAAATTGAGACCCAAGTGATGACCGTCCAATTGAAATCCCCACGATCCATCTGTCTCTGGGTTTCCAAATAGAGCGATATGGTAAGGGTTTGATGCCCAGAAATTGGGGCTGATGTCGCTGAGATGTTTTTCAGTGTCTTTTGTAATAAGAGAAACTTTGGTATAACCGTTGTCACTCAAGAATACGCTCAAAACTTCATAGAAGCGTGTCAATTGATTTATGGACAACTCACCAAACCGGATACCGCCTCGATCTTCATCTCTACCTGGCGGTAAATTGGTCCAAGAATAGGATTCCTTATGTCCGAGTGGGAAAGAAGCGTCGGCAAGAAGTTCGCTGCTCAAGGATGCTCGGAAACTTTTCATGGCGGTCGCCAGCGTTACGATTGAAGGTTTTGTAGATATTTCAGCAATCCCGTCCGTTTTTTCTGCCTTAACGGTAGGAGCATCGAAAATATTGAGTGTGCATGCGAGGCTCCCCGATACGATCATTATCGTAAATGTAATTAAAATTTTGCGTAACATGAATACTCCTTGCAAAGTGTGTCCTATTATTTTTAGGTGTCACTATGGAGCGGGAACTTCTCATTAATCAGCATAAGCGGTTCTTGATCCGAGAACACCCGATAAGCCCGACTCACAAACGTCTTGCCTTCAAGGTGCGCAACAACAGACGGTAGATCGGTTAGGGTTTCAATGCCACACCAGAGCAGCTCACGTCGGGTTTCTAAACCGCTGTGCCGTAAAAGTCCACCCAATCCTTGTTTATCGGATTCTAATCCGTTCAAGATGCATTTCGACAGACGTTTCGGTACAATTAGCGATTCTGCGTAGGTATGCGTTATTGAGGGGGATTTATCCGGTGCGTGGGTTTGGAGAACCACCTGTCGTGAGATAACTTCTTCACCAGCAGGCAATTGAAGCCAGATGTTTTCAGCGGATAGCGTCTGTTTCGTTTGTTCGAGCAGTACAACCTCCACTGGCATGAATGTGTACGCTTCGATGAATTGAGTAACTGTTCCGTCCGTAACGAGCAATCCTCGTTGGAATGGCGTGAGGCGTGCGAGATTGATTTCTTTTAACGTGACGGGTTTATCGTCTTGTGCGACAAAGAGTGCTTTCATGCGTGTGTTAATATAGGTTCCCGATTGTCGGGTTGTGTCTGTTTTCATGGTCGGAGTTCTCTTTCTTTGCGGAGGCAGCAAGTTCACACAAAGGTGACATGCAATATTTAGGTCTGTTATACACTTTAGACACATAAGTCTGAAGAAAAGTTCGTGAATATGCTTTGACAAGTCCATTGAAAAGGGATACACTATGGACATAGCCATATCCCAATGAGGTGAACGTTATGATTCCCGATGCTGTTTACGTCCGAAAAGCAGCAGCGGGTGATGAC
>JAAXHL010000103.1:5161-7875 GCA_012270865.1 Candidatus Poribacteria bacterium
TTTGTTGCAGTTGCGGAAGAACTTCCGTTATCCCTCGGCAGCCATTTTGCTGCGCAGGGCAATTACGATGCTGCCATCACCGAATATAAACGCTTCCTCTTTTTTCATCCGCACGATCCGCGTGTCGGTGAAATTCACTACAACATCGGACTCGCCTATAGGGCACAAAGTTTATGGACAGAAGCAGCGAATGCCTTGCGGGTCGCAACGCTTTACGCTATGGATCGTGAATCAAAATCGGAATACCAGTTGGAACTCGCAGTGACACTCATCGCCACACAGAATTACGATCTTGCGCAGTTAGAACTGATTAAAGTGATGCTCCGTAACCCATCTATCGAACGTTACCGTCGCGCACTTTTCTTGCAAGCCGTCACCTATATTTACCAATTTCGATGGGACGCGGCGCGCGAGGTCCTCCGCGACTATACTACCGATGAAAGGCTTGACGCGCTTTTTGACGCGGCTCTCAATATGCCACAGAAATCTGTCAAGATTGCAAGCACATTGTCGAAAATCCTTCCCGGTGCAGGGCACGTCTACGCTGGCGATTGGCGGGGTGGATTAAATGCAATTGGACTCAACAGCGCGTTCGGTTTTCTTACTATTGATGCCGTGTTAGATGGACACTATACGGATGCTGCATTGTGGGTAGGTATCGTTTTCTTGCGTTATTACCGAGGGAGTACCTTCCGTGCTGAAAAAGCAGTAGAACAATTCAATCTACAAGCGTCGCGTCAAGCAGCGGAAGCATTCCTACAACGACTTCAAGAAATTGTTGACAACCCGTGAAGGTATCCGCTACGCCTCTGAACGTTTCTGAACAATATACACACCCACCACAAGCACTATCGCCAAAATGAATGTCCAGATGTTGTAGACGTAAGCCAGGAACGCCGCGAGCGCAAGCAGTATCCACTCGAACCAGCGTGTCGGACGGACAAAGTAACCCATCGTCACAATCGAGAAAATAATAGTGCCAACGACAGCAGATACAACAGATAGCACGTATTGTTCGGGTGTGCCTTCTGTGAACAGGATGTGCGTATACGCAAATAACAACGGCATGATGTAGAGGAGTTTCGCGAACTTGAAGCATGCCCAACCCGTCTTCCACGGATCGGCGCGCGCGATCGCGGCACCCGCGTAAGCCCCTAATGCGACGGGTGGTGTGATATTGGAATCTTGGCTGAGCCAGAAGATGATCAAATGCGCAGCGATGATCGGGATCCCCATCTCCGGGGACGTTAGAATCGGGACTGCCAGTTCGGAAGTAATCAGATAGGCAGCAGTAACAGGAATCCCCATTCCGAGTACAAGAGAAGCGATAGCAAGCAGTAGAATAGCGATCACCTTGTTGCTCCCCGCAACTGTCAGGACTAACTCTGGGAATATCCGTCCTAAACTTGTCAGATCAATAACGGCGACGATGATACCGATCGTACCCACAGCACCACCAATGGCGAGCGAATTTTTTGCACCGCTGACCATCGCTTCCCAAATTCGCTTCGGTGTCAATCGTGTCTCCGGACGGAAATAACTCACACCGATCGTAACGAGAATCGAGAAAAACGCCGCTTTGTAGGCGGTATAGCCAACGACCAAGATCCCGACGAGCGTCAACAAGGGTAGTAGGTAATACCACCCGCTTTTAAGGAGTGATCCGAATTTTGGGATTTCTGATGCTGGTATCCGTTCAAGTCCCTGTTTCTTTGCTTCACAATGCACCATTACCCAGACGGATAAGAAATAGAGAATCGCAGGGACGATAGATAGGAGCGCGATTTGGCTGTACGGCAAACCTGTCCGTTCCGCCATGAGGAACGCGCCTGCCCCCATCACGGGTGGTAAGAACTGTCCACCTACGGAGGCGGAAGCCTCAACTGCACCAGCAACATGTGGACGGAAGCCTGTCCGCTTCATCAAAGGGATTGTGAATGTTCCCGTAGCGACTGTATTCGCGATTGCACTCCCTGCGACGGATCCGAAAAAGCCGGAGGTCATGACTGAAACTTTCGCTGCACCGCCTACCGAACGTCCTGCTATCGACATCGGTAGATTGATAAAGAATTGCCCGACCCCGGATTTCTCCAGGAATGCCCCGAAGAAGATAAACAAGATCACATAAGTCGCCATCACGTTTGCCATGATGCCGAAGACCCCCGCTTGACTGAAGAAGCAGTATTCGATAATCCTACGGAGCGGAAAGCCTTTATGCGCGATCGCATCCGGCATGGCTCTGCCAAAAAGTGCGTAGAGGATACCGACCCCCGCAATGATAGTTAGTGCCCAACCGACGGTTCGGCGGCTCACCTCAAAACTGATGAGGATTGCAATCGCACCTACGAAAATATCGAGTTGGTTATAATTGCCTGCCCGATTGGCGAGGTTCGGATACTCTATCATCCAATAGCCGATGGTGAAAATGCTGCCTACAATGAGCAAAAAATCCAATACGGATGGTCGGGATACTGGGGAGTTTTTCCGGCATCGGTAAACGATACCGATGAGTGCGAAGGTTAAAAGGAGATAAAGACCGAGATGGTACTGCTCACTGGCGCTGCCGAAACCGGCACTATAGATATAATAAAGGACAAGACCGACTGCACCGAGTTCAAAAATCCATTTGTAGCCTTTTTCTAATTCGGGCCGCTGTAGGGTTTCAAAGTTAGCATCGTCTTTCGTTTCAGTTTGTGTCATTTTGCCTCCGCTGT
>JAAXHL010000103.1:7917-17646 GCA_012270865.1 Candidatus Poribacteria bacterium
GGTTGTGATAAAATAGCCGTACGTCAATCAATTCAAAGAGGAGATACAAAATGGCTATAGGATTAGGGGTTATTGGGATAAATCCTACGAATATGGGGTCAACGGCGATCCTGTTAAAAGATGTGCCGGACTTGAAATATGAACTCCGCGGTATCTGCGCGAAACGGGCAGATGTACTCAAGAACTATGCTAACCAAATTGGCGTGGATTTCTGGACAACGGATTACCGGGAATTGGTGCAGCATGACGATATTTCTGTTGTCGCGATCTATTCCCCGGACCACTTGCATGCCGAACATTGCGTCGCTGCGATTGAAGCAGGGAAACATGTCATCTGCACAAAACCGATGGTGACCCAATTAGACGACGCACAACGATTGGTAGATCTGGTGCGTGAGCATAAAGTCAAATTCCTTGTGGGACAGTCCATGCGGTTTGATCTCCAGTTTTTGACGATGAAGCAGTTCTTAGATGATGGCGATTTAGGCGACATCATGGTCGCAGATGCCCATTATGTCCACGATATGCGTGAGGTCTACGATTTCACACCGTGGCGACTCCATGAACCGCAGGATTTGATGTTCGGTGGTCTTGTGCATCCTGTTGATCTTTTACGCTGCCTGCTCGGTGATGTAGATGAGGTACACGCCTACGGAACCAAAGGCTTACTCACACCGGAATATCCGATAAAGAACAATTTCTTCCTCAACCTGAAGTTTAAGAGCGGACAGATTGCGAGAGCGATGGGACTTTACGATGTCGTCCATCCGCCGATGCCGATGCAGCAGATCTCCATTTTTGGAACTAAAGGCACGGTCATTGGGGACTTTACCGATAACAGAGAAGGACACGTTAAGTTGATGCTCGATAAAATGGCGACCAGAGAACCCTTTGAGGTGACCTGTCCTCCCGAAATAGATACAAGCGTCTACGGACACGGGCAAACGGTTATCCGATATATGCGGCATTTCCAAGAGTGTCTTGAAGACGATTTAGAACCGTCTCCGAATGTGATTGATGGCGCGAAATCTATTGCTGTCGGTGTAGCGGCTTGGGAATCCATTGAATCGGGACAACCTGTAAAGGTATTTAACGAGTTCTAACAACGCGTTCAGATTTGTAAGGAAATATAAAATTATGTAAGCGCAACCAACGGGCGCGCTGGGTAGACGGAGCAGAACGTTGTTGATACATTTAACCTAACCGAACCGCAAGGAACTTTAAAAATTTGTAAAAGTATTCAACGAGTTCTAACAACGCGTTCAGATTTGTAAGAAAATATAAAATTATGTAAGCGCAACCAACGGGCGCGCTGGATAGACGGAGCAGAACGTTGTTGATACATTTAACCTAACCGAACCGCAAGGAACTTTAAAAATTTGACAATTTTCTTTGCATGATATATAATTTAGTCATGCCTAAATTTGTTTCTTGGCATTTCTAATAATTTTGGCACATAGTGCCTAAAACTGAGTAGGTGTGACACCTACATATAACCGCATCGTGATGACTATATGCTTCGCACATTTCACGTGCGGATTGGAAAGATCAATGCTTACACATGCAGCAGAGGATTATCTTAAGTCGATTTACAAGTTGCAGGAAAAAGGCGGTAAGGTTTCGACGGGTATTTTAGCCGAATACCTTGATGTGAAACCCGCATCTGCTACTGGGATGATCAAAAAACTGAAGACGATGAAACTGGTGCGTTACGAACGCTATCGCGGGGTGACACTAACGGCAGCTGGAAAAGCGATTGCGCTCGAAATCATCAGACACCACCGTTTATTAGAACTCTATCTGTTCAAGGCACTCGGCGTGCCATGGGATGGCGTTCATGAGGAAGCCGAGAAATTGGAACATGTCATCTCGGAAGATGTAGAGGCGCGAATGGATGCGTTCCTCGGCTATCCGACCGCCGACCCTCACGGCGCGCCTATCCCCGATAAAAATGGCGTTGTGGTGCAAACGGCATCTGTGCCGATGACCGACCTGCAGGACGGGCAATCCTGCGTTGTTGCTGAAGTGAGCGACAACGATTCGGCGGTGCTTCGACATCTCGGAAGTTTCAATCTTTATCCGGGTACTGCGTTCCGGGTGATTGAGGTTGCTCCGTTTGAAGGACCATTTACTATTGATATTGCGGGACAACAGGTAGTGATTGGACGTGAAGTCGCGAAACAGATTTTCGTTGATGAGGTGCGAGATCCAGATAATGTGTAAGCGCGCTTTGAAAGCGCGCTCGCTACCCGTGAAAGGGGATCAAAATGGAACAACAAGAACAGACTCAGCCGGATCGTAAAACGATCAAGGTGTGGAAACGGCATTTACAAGATGAAATTGACGCGGGTTACCTTTATAGTGTTTTTGCGGGTCTCGAATCCGATGCGAAGCGAAAAGACATATTAAGTGGTCTCGCTGGGGTAGAAAATCGGCATGTCATCCGTTGGCGTGAGATGCTCGCTGCATACGATATACATACTAAAAAACATCGACCCACATTGAAAGCGAGGTTGATGGCGTGGTATGCCCGTCAGTTTAGCAGTGCGTTCCCGCTTTCGCAGATGCTCGGGGAAGAGGCGAGTGAGGTCAAGGATTATCTAACGCTCCACAGAAACAGCACACTTGAAGATGCAAAGGAAACTGCCCTTATTTTAGCCAAAGAGTCCGCACAGCATACGGAAAGTTTACAGGAGCTGACGGGTACAGTTGGCGAACCGTGGCATAAAACCGAATCTGGAGGTATGGTCGGCAATATCGTTTACGGGTTTAACGACGGTTTAACAGCAAACTTCGGGTTAGTCGCTGGGGTTATCGCTGCGACACCGGATATTTCCATAATCCTTGTGACAGGTATTGTCGGAACGGTCGCCGACTCGCTCTCTATGGGTGCTTCTGGATACCTTGCCGCGAAGAGTGAACAAGAGGTCTATGAACATGAAATTGAGGTTGAAAGAGAAGAAATACGCCTCATGCCCGACATTGAGGAAGATGAACTCGCACTCATTTACGAAGCGCGCGGTGTACCCAAGGCGCAGGCACGCGAGCTTGCACAAGAGGTCATGGAAGATCCAGATCGGGCACTGGCGGAGAAAATCCAAACGGAGCTTAAAATTGGAGAAATCTATGCAACCCCGCTCAAGGAGGGATGGATTACAGGACTGGCGACTGCTATTGGTGCGTTCATTCCTGTTGCGCCGTTTCTCTTTACTGAAGGCATGCCTGCTATTTGGATCTCGTTCACACTCGCTATGATGTCCCACTTCGCTGTCGGTGCCGCGCGAAGTCTTTTCACGGGACGCGGGCTGTTTCGGAGCGGTATTGACATGTTTGTTGTAGGACTCGGTGTTGCGGGAGTTGGATACCTTGTCGGTAAGTTGTTAGAACATTTTTTCTTCGGAAATTAGGATTATAATTATGCAGAGAATATACATTTCATTGTGTTTAATAGTCATACTAATAGGAACTGGGTGCGATCCGAAAGGGCAACCCGACGCATCGAAGGCAGATAAACTCAGCGTCGTTACGACGATTGGTATGATTACGGATATTGTTAGAAACGTTGGTGGCGAGCATGTTAATGTCGTAGGGATGATGGGACCTGGCGTGGATCCGCATCTCTATAAACTAACCGCTAAGGATGTCCAAAGGCTGAGTTCAGCGCACCTGATCTTCTACAACGGATTGCACCTTGAGTCGAAAATGGGTGATATCCTCGCTAAGATGTCAGGAGATACGAAGACCGTTGCCGTGACAGAGTCGGTGGATCAAGCGTTACTCTTAAAGCCTCCAGAATTTGAGGGGCAATACGATCCGCATTTATGGTTCGACGTAGCACTTTGGATGAAAGCGGTCGGAACGGTTCGCAATACGCTGAGCGAATTGGACCCAGACAATGCTGTGATGTATTGGAGCAATGCTGAACGCTACCTCGCAAAACTTATGGAACTTGATCAGTACGTGAAAGCACAGGCGGCGCGCGTGCCTTCAGCGCAGCGGGTGTTGGTAACAGCACACGATGCTTTTAACTACTTCGGCAAGGCGTATGGATTTGAGGTTCGGGGTCTACAAGGTATTAGCACAGCGACGGAGGCGGGTATTGCTGATGTCCAAGAATTAGCGACTTTTATCGCGGAACGGCGTATCCCGGCTATTTTTGTGGAGTCATCTGTCTCACGGAAAAGCCTTGAAGCTGTGAAAGCGGCTGTGAAATCGAAAGGGTTCAATGTAGAGATCGGCGGTGAAATCTTCTCTGACGCTATGGGAGACGAAGGCACACCTGAAGGCACCTATATCGGGATGGTTCGCCATAACATTGATACGATTGTGAAGGCACTGACCGGAGGATCGGGGTTACAAACCCCTTCTACAGGAGAGTAGTCGGCATGCAAGCGTCTGAACCGAAAGCCATTGAGGTAACCGATTTGACGGTGGCTTATCAGGACAAACCCGTTCTGTGGGATATTGACCTTGATGTGCCGCCCGGTGTGCTTTTGTCAATCGTTGGTCCGAACGGTGCCGGTAAAACGACGTTAATCAAGGCGATATTAGGGTTGGTACGTCCCGCTGCTGGCAATGTCTTAATTTACAACAAACCTTATGAAGTCCAGCGGAGAATCGTCGGTTACGTCCCACAGCGCGGCAGTGTGGATTGGGATTTTCCGACAAACGTTTTAGATGTCGTGATGATGGGACGCTACGGTGCGCTCGGATGGGTGCGGCGACCCGGAAAACAGGATCGCGAACTTGCCTTGCATGCGCTGGAGAAGGTCGGCATGGAGGCGTACACGACCCGGCAAATCAGTCAACTCTCTGGTGGACAACAGCAGCGTGTGTTCCTCGCACGTGCGCTCGTTCAAGATGCTACAGTCTATTTGATGGACGAGCCTTTCCAAGGTGTGGATGCTACCACAGAGCGCGCAATCGTAACACTCCTTCAAGAACTTAGAGCAAACGGCAAAACGGTTGTCGTGGTGCATCACGATCTGCAAACTGTAACCGACTATTTCGACTGGGTGATGCTGTTGAACATTCGGCGTATCGCCAGTGGTCCCGTTAATGAAACGTTCACACCCGAAAATTTGCGTGAGACTTACGGCGGACATCTCGCATTCATGAAATAGTTATCAGTTTCCAGTTTTCAGTGTTTTAGCTATCAGCAGTCAGAAAGTTTGCGAGTGTATCTAAAGTTGCGAAGTGTACTAAAGTTGCTGCCCTCTTTACTCTCACTGTGAGGCAAACTGATAACCGTTAGAAAAATGGAAAATCTAAGCACGCTCATCCATCTTGATTATACACTCATGATCGTTGCTATCGGTGCGGCGTTACTTGGCACTGTTAGTGGTGCGCTCGGTACTTATGCCGTCTTGCGCCGACAGAGCCTTCTCGGCGATGCGATCTCGCATGCTGCGTTGCCTGGTATCGCGATCGCGTTTCTGTTAACAGGCAGCAAAACACCGCTGATTCTGGTACTCGGTGCGGCTATTGCAGGGTGGTTAGGCACGCTGCTTATTATGAATATCGTGAGATTAACGCGCATCAAATACGATAGCGCGCTCGCCATCGTTCTATCTACTTTTTTCGGGTTCGGATTGGTGTTGCACACGTTGATTCAGCGCACTGGCAATGCAAATCAGGCTGGATTGGATACGTTCCTTTTCGGACAAGCGGCGACAATCCTGAAGCGTGATGTCCTGACAATCGGTATCCTTGGTGGTGTTGCGATTATCGTTATGTTGATATTTTGGAAAGAGTTGAAACTGCTTGTTTTCGATGAGAGTTTCGCTGCATCCCTCGGATTCCCAATACGCGCCCTTGATATCCTGCTAACAAGTCTCCTCGTTGTGGCGATTGTCCTCGGCTTACAAGCGGTTGGTGCTGTGTTGATGAGTGCTATGCTGGTGGCACCGGCAGTCGCGGCACGGCAATGGACGAACCGATTGCGCCTGATGGTGTTTCTCGCTGCGTGTTTTGGTGCGCTCGCAGGTGTGAGCGGCACTATTATCAGCAGCACAGCGTCTCGCATTCCGACTGGTCCGATGATTGTGCTATGTGCAACGGTTGTGGTCGGACTCTCCATTACTTTTGCGCCAAACCGTGGACTTGTGTGGGATCGGATCCGCTATCATCGAAACAGACGCGGTCTGAAAGCAGCAGCGGATGGGTTATTCAAACAATCGCAACAGAGGAGTGAATAAAAAAGAGCGATGCATGGACATCTTGATATCCTACTCATTGCGATTGTCACGGCAGCGGCGTGTGCCTTGCCCGGCGTGTTCTTGGTACTACGGCGGATGACCTTAATGAGCGACGCGATTAGCCACGCGATTCTGCCCGGCATTGTGCTGGCTTTTTTTCTTACGGAGAACCTATCATCACCGCTACTGATTCTTGCTGCTGCGGGGACTGGTGTGCTCACCGTCTTTTTCGTTGAGTTGCTACAGCGGACGCAGCTTGTGAAAGAGGATGCCGCCATCGGGTTGACGTTCCCTGCGCTTTTCAGCATTGGTGTGATCCTAATCTCTCGGTTCGCCGGTAATGTGCATCTCGATATGGATGCCGTGCTTCTCGGTGAACTCGCCATCGCGCCGCTCAACCGATTGAAGGCTTTCGGATACGATCTGGGTCCCGTTGCCTTGTATGTGATGGGGACGATACTTGTGTTGAACCTCATTTTTATTCTCGTATTTTACAAAGAATTGAAGTTAGTGACGTTTGACGCAAGTTTAGCCGCTGCATTAGGATTTGCCCCGACGTTTATTCACTACGGACTCATGACATTGGTATCCATAACGACTGTCGGTGCGTTTGACGCGGTCGGCTCGATTTTAGTCGTTGCGCTCATTGCTGGACCGCCTGCTACCGCGTATCTCATGACGGACAAGCTCTCGCGTATGCTCATCCTAAGTGCGATTATCGGGAGCGTCAATGCTGTCTGCGGGTATTGGCTTGCGTCTCTCTTTGATGTCTCTATTGCAGGCGCGATTGCGACGACGGCACTCCTTATATTTGTATCGGTTTTTCTGGTGGTTCCGAACCGTGGACTCATCGCTATTGCGCGTCGGCATGCACGCCAAAAATGGGAGTTTGCACAGACGATGTTGGCTATCCATCTTTTCAATCACGAGGGACTTCCTGAAGCGGAAGCAGAGTCGGCGATTGCAGACCTCCATGAGCATTTAAGTTGGGATCCGGATTTTACAAATCAAGTTGTGAAATACGCGTTGAATAACCGATATGTCTCGCGAGAAGAGACGCAGCTGGCTTTAACGGAACACGGACGCGCCATCGCACAGCAGGCACTTGTGCAATAATTCAGGACTTACGCAGCTTAGGTTGCTGTTATCTGATGTGCTTGGATTCGGTAAGGAGACACATCCAGAAGTTCACGCGGGGCTGCATATCCTTCGGGAGCGTTGTGTGCGGAGCCGAGTATCCACGGCGGGAAGAAATTTAAGGTTGTTTTGTAGAAATGGGAAATTGTTGACAGGCAGCTTTCCACATGCTATAATTTTTAAAACTTCCGCGATTAGATGTAGATTACGCGATTTCAAAATACATATTCCTTATTATCGGGATTTAGCACAGTCTGGTAGTGAGTTTGTTTTAGGAGCACAATGTTGCAGGTTCAATTCCTGCTGTCCCGACTAATCAGAAATACCTCACTAATAATAATCAGTAAGGAGTGAAAAATACGACATCTAAACGAACAAGATTTGCAAACGCTTTTACAATCTGACGAAAATTATTACAACTCCAAGCGGGCAATTACTCAATCCTTTCAAAATTTTCTACGTATCCTAATTGTTGCTTTTTTAGGAGCTTTTATTGCTCAAACCCCTTGGAGTTCGTTAAATTTTCCTATATTGGCTTACATTGGAACTGGCTCGCTAATTATAGCTGCAATCCTCAATATATTCGCATTTCGCGTCGCACATAACGCATTAGACGAATATCGAATTGCTATACACAAAACATACGATGAAAATAATACTGTATATATTGATGAAATACCAAAATTATACAAAACTCAAGAAATACTATCAAACTTATTACTATTTTTTCTTATCCTAAGCATTGTTATCTGCCCTGTTTCTTATATTGTTGAAAAAACCTTTGGACCAAAGGAGGTGACACAAATGGCGAAAAAGCAACAGTCAACCCAACAACCCAGTAGCAAAACTGGAACAGAAAAAAATGAACGATTATGGGATACGCCCGCTCGTCCAATAACCCCAACCCCTGCTGGTACTGTTCCGCCTAATACGCCAGTACAGCCTGCGCAACCAGCAAAACCGGAACAACAACCCGCGCAACCAGCAAAACCGGAACAGCAACCAAGCACGGGAAAAAAGTAGGGCTTTGATTAAAAGGCATAAGGCACGTCTCTTTGTGAGCGTGCCTTGGACTTACGCACACGGGCGATAATGTCTGTCGCCTATGGGCAGGTACGCCGCGAAATCACCTTACTACAAACAGAGGTGCCTTGGAAATACCGATGTTTCTCAAAAGGAGCGAGGTTCGTAGTCACACAATTCATTGTGCATTGTCTCCGTCCTAAGGAAATTAAAATTCTTCCCATGACAATAGGCATTAAGCAATTCAGTTGGAAAAAGTTTTTAGGGTGCATTCTCCTTCTCAATCTTGCGTGGATAGTAAGTGCTGATGAAGCGGCACTTAAAAATCCAGACGGTTCATGGAAATGGACGAATCGGCTTATTCATGAAACCAGTCCTTATCTATTACTCCACGCGCATAATCCGGTAGATTGGTACCCGTGGAGTGATGAAGCAATAGAACTCGCGAAGAAAGAGAACAAATTAATTTTTCTTTCCGTCGGTTATTCCACGTGCTATTGGTGCCACGTGATGGAGCGGGAGGTCTTCTCAAACCCTGAAATCGCTGCGGTGATGAACAAGGATTTTATCAATATCAAGATTGATAGGGAAGAACGTCCGGATCTCGATGAAATCTATATGACCGCGACGCAATTACTCATTCAACGCGGTGGCTGGCCCAACTCCGTTTTCCTTACCCCTGACCTAAAACCTTTTTATGCTGGCACCTATTTCCCACCGACGGATATGCCGAACAGACCGGGGTTCCCAACGATCCTTGATGCTGTGCACGAAGCGTGGGTGACACGAGAGGCAGAGGTCATCGAATCCTCGAACCAGATCTCAAGAACGATTGAGATGGCGATCAGCAGAGGATTCACGGCACTCAACGCAAGAGCACTTGACAGATCCCTCACGACTTCGGCGTTAGATTACCTCCGAACTGCCTATAATCAGGCTTACGGTGGATTTGGCACTGCCCCGAAATTCCCAAGTCCTGCGAATCTCGAATTCCTGATAAGCGAATATCAGAGAGAATCGAGGTTACAAACGCCTCCTACAAAAGATGAATCGTTATTGAAAATGGTAACTCGGACACTGGATATGATGGCTTACGGTGGTATGTATGACCAGATCGGTGGCGGATTCCACCGATACGCCGTTGACGCGAAGTGGCTTATCCCACACTTTGAGAAGATGCTTTACGACAACGCACAACTGGCGAAAATCTATCTGCAGGCTTATCAGTTGACGCAGGCACCGCGTTACCGACGGATCGCTGAAGAGATCTTCGGTTTTGTTTTCCGAGAGATGACGGCACCTGAAGGTGGGTTCTATTCTGCATTGGACGCTGAAACGGATGCCGAAGAGGGGAAATATTACGTCTGGACTG
>JAAXHL010000044.1 GCA_012270865.1 Candidatus Poribacteria bacterium
ATAACTTCTGAGAAATATCAGTTTAACTATTCCCTCTTATAATCACAATCCGATACGCGACAGTTGACTGTGATGATTGGAGTCTCGCTGCCCCTCGGTTTTCTGGTTTTCTCAACGAGAAACGGTGCGTTGCATTTTGGGCACGGTTCGAGTATAGGCTTATCCCATAGTGAGAACTCACATTTCGGATAGTTACTGCATCCGTAAAATACTTTTCCGCGTCGGCTGCGGCGTTCACCGAGGTAACCATCGCACTTCGTTTCAGGACAGTCTATACCCATCGGTAGCGGTTTCGCGTTTTTGCATTTAGGGTATCCACTACACGATAAAAACTTGCCACCGACGCGACTCGTTCTGATAACCATCGGTTCACCGCACTTGTCGCAGGGCGTGTCGGTCGTTTCCGGTTCCGGGGCAGGTGTATCATCTGAGCTTAAGGATTTGATATTCGTACATTCTGGGTAACTGGAGCATCCGAGGAACCGTCCATATTTACCCCATTTGACGATCATGTTCTCGCCACATTTTTCGCATTTCTCATCGGACTCCTCTTCCATCGCTTTTCGTGCCTTGTACATTTCGTCAGGCGCCTTTTCGAGTGCAACTTGGAAGTCTGGATAAAACTGTCCTAAAGTCTGCGTCCAACCAACTTCCCCATCAGCGATGGTATCAAGTTGTTCTTCCATTTTCGCCGTGAACTCTACATCAACGATATTAGGGAACCCGTGAATCAGGAGATGGTTGACAAGCCTACCGACATCTGTGGGTATCAGCCGTCCGCGTTCTTTGGTCACATATTCGCGACCCTGAATGGTAGATAAAATAGAGGCATACGTACTCGGACGTCCGATCTCTTTCGCTTCCAGCATCTTGACGAGCGTCGCTTCGTTGTAGCGCGGTGGCGGCTGCGTAAAGTGCTGCTTCGGTTCCAATTTACGTAGATTAAGCGTGTCACCTGCCTTAACAACAGGTAAGATAGCATTCTCTTCACCCGATTCGCTTTCATCAGGAGCCGCGTCGTCTTGACCTTCCATATAGATACGTCTGAACCCATCAAACTTGATAACGGAACCGGTCGCTCGAAAAAGATAAGGACCCGCCTTGATGTCAATTGTTGTTGCGTCGAGAATAGCCGGATTCATCTGACACGCGATGAAACGTTTCCAGATAAGTTCATATAGATTATATTGATCTTTGTTCAGATATGACTTCAATTCTGCGGGTGTGCGTAACGGCACGGTCGGACGGATTGCTTCGTGTGCGTCCTGCGCCCCCTTTTTGCTGCGATAACTCACGGTACGACTCGGCAGATAATCTGTCCCATACGTCGCTTTAATATACGCTCGCGCGGCTTGGGTCGCTTCTTGGGCGATACGCGTCGAATCGGTACGCATATACGTAATAAGTCCAACCGAACCCTCGTTTCCGATTTCTAACCCTTCGTAGAGCTGCTGGGCAACAAGCATCGTCTTTTTAGCAGTAAACCGGAGTTTTCGAGACGCTTCCTGTTGCAGTGTACTTGTAATAAACGGCGGGACAGGTCGCTGTTTCCGCTCCCGTTTCTCGACCTTTTCGACGACATAATCGTGTGTTTTTGCGTCTGCGGTAATCTCTTTTGCCCGCGCTTCGTCTATACGGAATCCGTAGTTATTAATCTCACCTTTTTTTGTACCGATTTTATGTAATTTAGCAGGAAACAGGTTCTCAACTGCAACCGGTGTAAGCGTTGCGGTAAGTGTCCAGTATTCTTCAGGTTTGAACGCCTCAATTTCTGCTTCGCGTTCGCAAATCAGGCGTACGGCAACGGATTGGACTCTGCCCGCGCTGAGTCCAGGTTTGACGCTACTCCACAAAATCGGGCTAATCTTCCACCCGATGAGGCGGTCCAAAACGCGACGCGCCTGTTGCGCATCAACGAGTGACATATTGATCTCACCCGGCTTTTCGATTGCATCTAAGATCGCACTTTTCGTGACTTCGTTATAGGTTATCCGGTAGATAGGCTTTTTTAACTTCTTCAGTTCTTCAGCGAGGTGCCAACAGATGGCTTCACCCTCGCGATCTGGGTCCGCAGCAAGGTATATGTTGTCAACCTTGCGCGCCTCACTCTGAAGGGATTTCACGACTTTGCCCTTCCCACGGATAAGTACATACTTCGGTGTAAAGGCGTTGTCAACATCGACACCGAGATCGTTTTTTGGTAAGTCTCGAATATGTCCGACGGAAGAATCGACAATGTAATCCTTACCCAAAATCTTTTTGATGGTCTTCGCTTTCGCCGGCGATTCAACAACGACGAGTGACTTCGACATGTTTAATTCCTATTATTTTTATTTTTCAGTTGGTAGCTGCACGGGCTGAGTGTGCAACGATGTTAGATTTATAGTGAATTATCAAAATATGTTGATACCTACTGGTAGGCGCGGTTCGCAAGCGCGTCGGTTAATTGTATAATCCACCATAGTATCAGCAGGCTTGTCGCGAGAGATAACAGTCCGAGATTTTGCGATAGCTACACACTATATTAACGACTCCTGCTGATAACGGTTTCATACGCCACCGATTAGACGACTGATGTTGAATGCGGGACGAATTTTATTTGTCAATGGGGAAGACGGTTTCATCAGGATGCAAAGTCGATTAGATCGGTCAGCAGCTGCCGCATATCGGTGCGGTGGACGATAGTGTCAATGAACCCATGCGCTAATAAGGACTCCGCCTTCTGAAAGTTTTCTGGAAGCTCTTCTCGGAGACTGGCGACGGCTAAGGGACCTGCGAACCCGATACGCGCTCCGGGTTCAGCGATAATTACATCACCGAGCGATGTATAACTCGCAGTCGCACCACCGAACGTCGGATCGGTAACGACAGAGATATAAAAAACGCCTTCTTTGGCGTATTCGGCACAAGCAGCAGCGGTCTTCGCCATCTGCATCAAGGCGAGCGTCCCCTCCTGCATCCGCATGCCACCACTCACCGAAACAACGACTAACGGCAACTTGTTTTCAAGGGCGCGCTCAATACACCGTGTGACCTTCTCACCGATGACAGAGCCACACGTTCCACCAATAAATCCGACATCACCAATCGCAATAGCAGTCCGGTGACCACCGATTTCAGCGATACCGGAGAGCATCTCAGACCTGAGTCCGGTTTTCGCGACATCCCTTTCGAGTTTCTCCGGATATTCCGGGAACTCCAGCGAATCAATAGAATAGAGATTCGCATCGTATTCCTCGAAACTATCCGTATCCGCGATGAGGCTGAGCCGCTCGTAAGCACTCATGTAGTGGTGATGATCGCAGTGCGGACAAACTTTCAAATTTTGGGTGAACGTCTCCGCTGGAATCTGTGCGTCGCAATTCCTACACGAAATTGTCTCTGAAATTTCAGGCATTTTTTTTATTTTTAATAGATAGGCACACTTCAAAAGTGCACCGCGAAATTTGAAAATAGTGAGGTAAAAAACCTCTCTGCTTCTCGGATCAATCTTGCAAGCCGAGTTGATCGCTTAACTCCATCAAACGTTTATTAATTCCTGTTTTGTCAATCCGGTTCTGTTCAACAAATTCTTGGTATTCTGGCAGTAATCCGTCTGGGATCATCATACGTGAGTTTGCTTCTCGCAACGCCAATAACCCCATGAAGATTTGCATCTCGCGTGAGTAATCCGGTATAAAATCGTGAATTGCTTGACGTAGATCGTTTTCTGTGATCTTATCTCGATTGCTCCGTCTTGCAAAGTTATTTGCGCGTTGAACGATAATTAACAGGTCCCGCCAAGTCAATCCGTCTGTTTCAGAACCGCCGACGAGTGCCTGAAAATTGATATTGCCTGCCGTCTGTCCTCGGCAAAATATGCTCAGGATTACAACCCTACCCCCACTGTTAGGTGGTAGCATGATTAACTTGGTGTCAAAAATGCCGTATCGTCGAAAGATCGGCGGCATTAAGTCCGGTCGCTGTGAAGCACCGACCCAAATCACTTTACCCTGCAGTGATGCATCACTGATAGCATTTACAAGCGCGTGCGGCATGGTTTGATCGAGTTCATCTGGGTGCATCGCTGTATGTGGCGATGCCTGCTCAATATCATCCATAAAAACGACTGCTGGCGCGATGCTGCGGATATAGTTGAGGGCTGTGTTTAAGTTCCGCTCATAAGTGTTCCCATTCTCACTGATACTGAGTGTCACTTCACCGACTTGATTGGCATAGCGGAGTTGAACGAGTGGCATATTCGCTTCACCGGCGAGGACGCGTGCGGCGTAAGCCTTACTGGTTCCAGGTGGACCGAGGCAGAGTATCCCTCGCGGCACGCGGCGCAGGTCTTCATTTTTTACACCGTCCACTATATCTCTAATCACCCGCATAACGTACCAACCGTCGTCAGAGGGTCCCGGGTGCGTTTCACCGAGTTCGAGGACACCGTGACTGAAGGTTCTGAGGCTCTCACGCCGGTAGTTAAGAACAGGGGGTCCACCTGCTCTCTGCTCCGCAGCGACAGCCTGTTGGACAACATCATGGACACCGAAAAGATTTAAGCCTACGGTTTCGCGTGCTAAGGCTTCACGCTCCCTATTATTGCCGAGGGTTTTACGCATCTGTGCTGCACCGTCCGCTGCGTCATGTAGATGTTCAAGAAACCGCAAGCGTTCCTCATAGTCCGGAAACGGAATTACGACCATCGGGATTTCTGGTTGCACCGTCAGATTCGGGTGTATATCGGATGTGTTGCGAGTGACAAGGAGGATGATGTGTCTGTTCCGTCGTAACTGCAGATCGGATGCCCAATTTTGGATCTGATTAAATAGGCGTTGCGTTTCATCTTGGACAACGTCGGTTAAAGACGGATGGTTCGGTGTGAGCTGCTCCAACAGATCTATAACCAGACCGACTTTCGTTCTGCCTTGCCGAAGCAGATGCTTTAATTTTTGTCGCAAATCATTAGAAGGTAGCGGGTCCAATTGCACGAGCGGGTCCTCATGCGGTTTGTGGAACGACATCCGTGAATTAATTCTCGGACGTTGATTCTGCTCTTCTTCCTTATGGTCCTCAGGAATCAGTTTGAGCAACTTCTGTTCATTCCGCCACCGATTAATATTAACAGGAAAATGGACACCTCGTGATATATTATATCCGAGGACGAAATCGCAGCCTAACGCGTTGATCTGCTCCATGAGATAAGCCACTGTAGGCAAGTAGCCGTAAATTTCATCGTATAGCAGGTCGTCTACATTAAAATGGAGCAGAAATTGGTGGGCAGAACCTGCCTCGTAGTGTTTTTCGACTTCATCCCAAAACATCGTTTTCTCCGCTACTACTTTACTTTTTTTTATCAAGATTTAGAATATTATAACAAGTTTCAGGGATTCTGTCAAAAAAAAACGCCGTAAGTATGTATAGATATTCCGTTGATTGTCGTCTGAATGCCGATCACTTATCGGTGCGTACGCCGCAAATCACGGATTTCGCGGATTGGGAACATTTTGCACAAGAAACCGACGGTATATCCTACTTGGATTCTTTTCTGTTGCCATTAGTTCACCGTCGATGTACATCTAAGAACGTGAACACTTTTTGGATCCGTTGTAGTTGCTTCTGAAACGCAGCAGCACGCTCAAATTGAAGTGCTTCGGACGCACGATCGCGCTTAGAGACCAGACGTTTCTGTACTTTCTCGTATTCACCGTCCAACAGATCAACAATATCTGTGATTATCTCTCCATAATTTTTGCGTGTAATCAGTGCGGCGCAAGGCGCGTCACACCGTTTTAACTCGAACTGAAAACAGGCGCGAAATCCGGGATCTGGGACGATTTCGCCTTCACACGTCCGCACCGGAAATATCCGCTGTAAAACATCAATCGCTTCATCTGTCCAGCGGCGACTCGACAGCGGACCGAAATATCTCGCACCATCGGGTTGTGTTTCGGACACACGGTCGAGGCGCGGAAAGTCCTCTCCAACGTCTATCCGAATATACCAGTCCTGCCGTCCATGTTTCATCGCGGTATTATACGTCGGCTGATATTCTTGGATTAACCGCGATTCCAAAAAAAGTGCTTCCTGCTCTGAACGACACACCTGATACCGAACATCGGTCGTCCAACGGATTAACCGTTTGATTTTGTTTGGGCGTTTTTTGACCTTATGGAGATAAGAACGCACCCGTTTCCGTAAACATTTTGCCTTGCCGATATAGAGTACCGTCCCCGTGGTTCCACGGAAAAAGTAGACCCCCGGATCCGATGGTACATCGGCTACCATTTCTTGTGTCAGCATCGGTTAATTCGCAAAGTGAGACTTGTTTGTTCCAATTTATCATATTTTTCTGAAACGTTCAACAGAAAACATACACCCTTTGAGATATTTTTGATTTCAACTATAATCTCAACTTGAGACGAATGAAATATAAACGCAGTTTCAATCTCGTAATCAAGAGGCGGCGGAAGATTGCTCACGATAGGCTTGATAGAGTTGACGCTTGAGATCCGCGTTGACTTCCGATTGTGTTAATTTTTTGAAGAGATCCAATCTACTGTTGACGAGACCTAATAAAATCTGATCAAACACCTGATTAAACTTATACCGTTTATTGTTCTCCGAATTATCGCCTTCAATTACCTGCCGAAGCTCTTCGTTTTCGTGTACTTTTCGGTGGATGGTCGCAATGTCAACTTTATCTTCCGGTGTGAAATCTGTGTGATGGGCATCGTTCAGCACCTCAACAATCTTGGAGAGGAAATCCTGCTCAGGGTCCCGAACAGTAGCGACATCGCTGCCAATCCCTGGGACCTCACTATCGTCTGGTTCAAGGGGCAGTTGCAGATTGTCATGTATTCTCTGCACACGGAACGAATCTAAGTCCACAGAATCAAGAACATCGTGTAGGTCAGAGTGAGCATCCCGTTTTGGCAGTTTCTTGTTTAAACCATGACCAAAGACGTACAATTTTTCCAACGCTCCATCGGTGAAGGTAATAAGTTGTGAGATGTATCCGTAGAGCCGGATATAACTCTGCAAGGTAGAACGGAATTCCTCTCGGTCATTCCTTTCAAGTTCTGACCATCTTTCAACAACCTCATCAAGAATACCTTGCAGGCGTTCGTCGGGCTGATCAGGGTCATAAAAGATTTCACAGAATCGATCAATAGTCGCCTCATCGTAGAGGTCAAATCCCTCCAACTGGCTCTGTAGGTCATACAAGCGATTCGGGTCGGTCTCCTCCGCGAGTGTCGTGGTCTGATAATACTCCTGAAAAGCTTCTTGTATCTGCTCCGGTTCATTCACAAAGTCGAGTACCAGCGTATCTGTCTTACCGGTAGCGATACGGTTCAAGCGGCTCAAGGTTTGGACACATTGCAGCCCGTCTAACCGTTTATCGACGTACATCGTCTGTAGGAGCGGTTCATCAAAACCCGTTTGGTACTTGCTCGCGACAATTAGAATCCGATACTGCGGCTCCTTGAAACTGTGCTCAATTCGAGTACTTGGTGGCAATTCATTCATTCCGTTTTCCGTATAATTTTGTCCATTATCGGTGTCGTGTACCGTGTCGCTGAACGCTACCAAACACCCGTAAAGCAGTCCCATCTCTTGCATCTGTTTATCAAATTCCTGTTTATATCTGACGCAGTGTAACCGAGACGGTGTGACTAACATCGCCCGTCCTTTCCCTTCAATCGTCTTTGCGGTGTGTTCGGTGAAGTGTTCTAACATAATTCGGGTCTTGGTCTCAATGCTGTGGGGTTGCAGGTCAACGTAATTGGTCAATGCTCGGAGTGTCCGTGCCTTTTCGTACTGTCTGTCCTCCGATACACTTTTAACCAGCTCAAAATACCTTTTAAAGGTGGTGTAGTTCTGCAGCACATCCAGTGTAAAGCCTTCGCTGATACTTTGTCGCATCCAATAGGTGTGGAACGGGACAAATTTCCCTTCTTCGTCCTTCCGGCCGAACAGTTCTAAAGTCTTGTTTTTCGGTGTGCCGCTGAAACCGAAATAGGAGATATGATCCTGCATCCTGCGCCGTTCCATCTGATCAAGGATTTTAGCGTCTATATCCGATACGTCGTCGGCATCATCTTCCGTTACGCCCAGATCAATCCCTCGCGAGAGCGATATTCTGAGATTCCTTGCAGATTCACCGCTTTGTGAGGAGTGCGCTTCGTCAACAATCACGGCGAAGGTCTTGCTTTTGAGTTTGCCAATCTCCTCAGCAATCACACTGAACTTCTGAATCGTTGAGATGATGATGTCTTTGCCGGATTCGAGGTAACCCCTGAGTTGTGCCGAAGTCGCATCAACGGGATGCACTACGCCTTCAATCTGTCCTACCTGTTTGATTGTGTTCTGCAGCTGCTTGTCAAGCACACGCCGATCCGTTACAACAATGATAGAATCAAAGATCCGATTGGTATCGGTCTTGGAACGGTACAGATGCGTTAGTAGGTGCGCCAACCATGCGATGGAGTTTGACTTCCCGCTCCCTGTCGTGTGTTGGATGAGGTAGTTATGCCCAACACCTTCTTTCTTGATAGCCGCTTGCAATTGACGAATCACATCCAGCTGATGGTATCGCGGGAAAACAAGCACGCGGTGCTTCTCATCTTTCACCATTTTAGTTTTATCATCGTAGACCTTTTCTGTGGTCTCCTGTTCATGGATGAAGTTGTTGATGAGTTCAATCAGGTTATCGGGCTGTAGGATGTCCTCCCACAGATAAGCAGCCTTATGACCGTTTGGGTTGACGGGGTTTTCGATACCTTTGTTGAATGGAAAGAACCGCGTCTTGCCACCCTGCAAGTGGGTTGTCATGGAAACCTTCTCGTTGCCCACCGCAAAGTGCACCAGACATCGCTTGAATTTAAACAACGGCTCTCTCTGATCCCGAGTTGTCCGATACTGCTTTTCCGCATCTGCTACCATCTGACCGGTGAGACTGTTCTTCAGTTCCATTGTAGCCAACGGTAGACCGTTGAGGAACAATACCATATCCAGCGAGTTCTCGTTCCGCTGTGAATAATGCAGTTGTCGAATCAGAGAGAATCGGTTTTGATCATAAAGTTCCTGATGGTCGGGGTTCATGCCGCTTGAGGGTTGGAAATATGTCAGTTTAAAATCACAACCCCTATCTTTAACCCCTTTCCGAAGCACGTCCAATACCCCACGACTCGCGATCTGGTTGCTAATACGGAGCGTGAGTTTCTGCGGTGTATCCGCGCCGTACTGGATTTCTAACTTCTGATACGCTTCTGGTTGCGTGTCCTGAATAAATTGCAAAACCTCATTGGGTATCAAGCAGAGGGATCTATCATAGTCCGTAGGTTGTAACGACCAGTAGTCCGACTGATTCAGGTGTTGTTCAATGTGATCCTCAAAATTTTCTTCTGTATACGTCGGCATAGTCTAAACCTCGTTTCGGACATCAATTTTGCCGGTCACTGCTTCGGAGATGAGGGATTGCCGGTATTCTTTGAGGAGTTCAATTTTTCGGTACTCTGTAACTACCAGTTCGCCAATCTGCTTGGTTTTGCGGTTAAGGAAGTTAGTAATTTGTTGCTGTTCGGCATCAGGAGGGATGGGTAAGAGTAGGTTTTCAATTGATGGTTTTCCCAAACCATATCTGGTAATTCCATTTGAATTCGCCTCAAAATATCTTCTCGTCCTATCGGATTGAATAAATCTAAAAATGAACTCCCCACGACAAACAAATGGTCTAATCATTGTTAAATGATACCCACAGACAACATTATCTAAATCGTCTTTGACATAAGTTGGAACACCAATATCATCTGGTGTCTCAGAATCTTTGGTAATGATAACATCACCTTTTCTCAAAACAAATTTTGCAAACTCACGTTCCTTACAACTCCCTTTGTTCAAAACGGTATCAACTGTAATATAATCGTTGTAATAAACATCGGTATAATTGCATAATCTGACCTGGATTTCATCTGGATAGATGTGTTTATCAACATTACTTGGTAGTATCTTCGCAAGGTATTTGAGTCTTTTGACTTCCCAATGCGCTGGTATCTCCCCGATCCACTCCACGCCTGACGGTTTCATCTCCACATTCGGGTCAAGCCCCTTTGTTACTGCCTGATTTATCAGTGTAGTGCGTTGTTCCTGCAGTAGTTCTATCCGTCGTTCTTTGATGCCGATGAGTTCGTCAATCTGTCCCGTCTTCCGGTCGAGAAAGTTAGCGATTTGGGTTTGTTCTGACAAAGACGGATAGAGAACAACAATATCCTTGAAATCCTCAAATCGTAGTTCCCATTGGCCTATTCTCACCCCATAGGATAATCTGTTAAACTCCTGAATGTAAGGCTGAGACCTAAGCAAATAATGGAAATATTTCCCATGAAAATGCCTCTTAGGCTTACAGACAGTATAAGCCGGACTGACAATTCCTCTATATTCCGAGACTCCTAAAGAACCTTGCCAACACTTCATTTTGTTAAACACAAAATCCCCGGGCTCAACGAGTTTATAGTTTGATGTGTCCTCTGATACTCTGTTGTAATTATCATCTCTGCTGTCTCGCTTAATGACTCCATAATCTCTGTAAACAGATAAATTGATTTCCCCAGATGTATTTTTTATATGTTTAACTGATATTTCTCAGAAGTTAT
>JAAXHL010000070.1 GCA_012270865.1 Candidatus Poribacteria bacterium
CATTAATTCTAACGTTTACTATAAAAAACGGGTATCGGCGATTCGCAGTCTGTTAAACTTATGCTCTCTAATTTATTTCCCTCTATTTTCCGCAAGCCAATTAACGGCGAAATCTACGATGGCGCGTTGTGGCATGAGTTGACAGTCTGCGACACCGACTTTGCCGCGCCGAACCACTTTTCCTGCTTCAGAACGCAAGAAATCTTCGCCGAGGCGATCGAAATCTGAATCGTCTACATCAATATCTTCAAAGGTAGTCCATATCCTTGAACCTGCATGTGTGATCGGCGCGCTCTCTTGAACGATGCGTTTGGTCGGGAAGTCCGCTCGGTATTCTGCGAGATGTATGGACGTATTGCTCGAATGCCCGACACCCAGGAGCAGGATGAAACCGTTTAAGTCGAAGATTCTGGCAAGTGGTGAGTGCTCTCCCATGCCGTAAACCAAAGCGTGATTATTTACGATATAAGATGCTTGAGGCCCGCGTGTGGAAAATGAGCTTTGTGGATGCGTACTGCGTATAACATCTTTCTGTTTTCGGAACGTTTCGGCAATTTTACCCATTGAACGCGTTGGGGTTAGATCGGGATCGTAGGCAGGCATTGTCTCGCGTATTGTTTGCCACCACGATTTTGGGACAGGTGGGTTTTCCCATTGGCTCGGATCGCTGAGGTCGGATGAGTGGGTCGGCATCACAAGCGTGCCGGTTTTGCCTAAGACCTCTTGAAGTGCGATAATAACAGCGACGGCACCGCCGCAGACCCACCCCATCGCGCTTAAGGACGAATGAACGAGTAGGACCATCCCCTTTTCGATACCGAGTGTTCTGAAATCGGTTTGTAGCGATTCGATTGTGGCAGGTGTTTCCGTCTTGCGAACCGCGTGACCTTCAGACATTATAAATCACCTTCTATTTTGCCCCGATAGCAAGGATATGTGCACTCATACCGAGTATTGACGGTTCTGCTTCGACCTTGCGAATCAAATCCAAAACCGCAGCGCGTTGGTCAGGGTCTATCCAATAGTTTTCAACCGACTTGAAAAGCCATGCTGGTCCTTGTACAGCAAGCGTCGCCTGATGTTGAAAACCGGCTTCGATTAACTCAGAGCGAAGTTCTTCTGGACGGTGAAGATAGGCATCCGTAAAAAAACCTAAATTCTCGGTTGGGTTCTGATGGTAGCCTGTTTTGAGGTCGTTTTGAACAATGCCTCTGGAGATTGGGTTGCCTAATCGGTCCTGGCAGAAAAAATCGAGTAGAGAAGCGAAACGAGAGATACCAGCAGCAACTATAAACCCTCCGTCTCGTAAGACACGATGTGCTTCTTTCAGTGCCAGCAGCCGTTCATTTTTATCAATGAGATGGTAGAGCGGTCCCAATAACAGAACAGCATCAGCCGACAGAGACGAAAAACGGAGTGCTCGCGCATCGCCGATCGATATAGTGGTAATCGGGTGTTCTGGTTGTTGATTTGAGGTTTCTTTCGCTTGTTCGATATGTAAGTCCACGGGATCCACAAGGTGGACTTCATAGCCCATTTTTGCTAACCAACAGGCATAGGGACCCGAACCGCCGCCGATGTCCAAAACGACTGCGGGTGGATCGGGTAAATAGCGTGTGATAATCTCTTGCGTCCGAGCAAATTCTATCTGTCCCTTGACATCATTCGTAAGTCTTTCCGATTCCTGCGTTTGTCTATAGTACGAAAGAATTTCCTCTGAAAATTGATACATTTTTTCTTTTTTCTTCTATGATGCCAGATCATCAAGCATCTGACGGATGTTATGTTCGCCGCTATCTATGAATAGCGGTGCTAAGGGGCCTCTGCCATGTAAGGTTTGAAGTAGCGTGTCAATCTGTATCATACGTTGTTGCGGTGTTCGACACTTGCGCCATTTTTTTACAAATTCGCGCGCGGGTCTTGGGTTACCCGTTCTCAGTGGACGGGCACTTTTACGCCACGCCTGCCATCTAAAGGTATGCCCACAACTTGAACATTCAAGTTTCTCGTCCTTCTTTTTTAGACTCTTGCGGTAATCCCGCCACCGGCGTTTGTAGCCGCAGACTGTGCATTCTATATTGCCGTGCTGATGCAGAGCGACCGCTTGACACTTCGGACATTGCAACGCAGGTTTGGATCGTCGAACTCTGACAGTTTGACCTTTTGGTGGTGGGTCTGGTCTACGGACGAGGTCAAGACAGTGCGGACAGGGTAAGAGGACACGGGTTCTTATCGATTGTTTGTAAGCTTCCTGGGACCATGTTTTACCACAGGTACATCGCAACACAACTTCTTTGTGTAGAACGTTCCGACAATCGAAACACCGCGGCGTGTCTCGGAGTGCTTGTCGGCAGTCGCGCCAGAGCAACCGTTCTCCGCAGTGTGTGCAGCGAAACCAGTTCTCGTGAGTCCCACCTTCGCCGGTACTAAAGAGTGGGTCAATCCGACGCGCTATCTTCGTGCTACACTCTGGACACGGCACCCGTCCTTCGCGGTAAACATCAGCGACTGTAGCGATGTCCGTACAACGCGCATAAAGCTCCCAACCGACATCGTGTAGTAGCAAATCATCGTAGATGCCGAGTCGGGCATATCGGTAAAGTTGACGGATTTTGATGGGTTTTACGCGGGGCGCCCAGTTCATACAAATTCCTAATACTATTCTGTCCAGTTGAGATTTTAATGGTATGAAAGTCGCGAGCCCAACTCACTCCCACAAGCATTGTATCCCGAAAACCTGATATGAAGTCATCCAAGTAGCATATTTCATTTTTAGTGGTACCGATAATTGGCGGGGTTACAAACCCCACCTGCACGGTATGGGATTAGCGATTATGCTGGAATTTGAACGACTTCCCCAGTTTCGACGCTATGGCTAATGGCTTCCAAGACACGCATGTTCTGGTAGGAATCTTCAAGGCTTGCGTGCGGCTGTGTTCCCGCTTTTAAAGATTGTGCCCAGTGCCGCATTTCTTCAAGATAACCGGGTCTACCGACACCGTGGTACGCGGTGTTGAGGGTCCATTCCTCAGTCGGTGTATCCGCATAACCACCACCGAAACCGAGCCATGTCGGATTCCGATAACGGCGCAATTTGCGTGTCTCTAACACCTGAATCGCTTGATTACCGGTGCCTTTGACGAAGACCATCGCTTCCAAGACGGGACCGGTGCCGAGTGTCATGGTACCCATACCACCGTTCTCGTAGCGTAAATTGACAGATATTGAGACAGTACTTGAGGCGGCATCAACCGTGCCGATGGCGAAGACTTCGCTGACTTGCCCCATAAAGAAACGCATGCAATCGGTTGGGTGGATAACCTGATCGAGCATGAAGGACCACGCGAAAGGGGATCCCGCTTCTTGGAGACGCGGACCCGGTGCGAGGTATCGGGTATGGTATTGGCAGACTGCCCCGAATTCATCTTCGTTTATCAACTGTTTGGCGATCTGGTGTGCGGGTGCGTGTCGCCACATCGTGCCGACCATACCGGTTTTACCGGTCTCAGTTGATGCGTCAACGAGCATTTTCGCGCCCTCAGCGGTGGTCGCGGGCGGTTTCTCGGTATAGATGTGATAACCTTGCTTGAGGCACTCGATGCCGATGTCCCGGTGCAGTTTGTCCTCTGGTCTGCCGACAACGGCGACTGCGTAGAGGTCTTCGTTCTCGAACATCTCGTTGTAATCGGTGTAGTGGCGCAGTGCGCCGAACCTTCGGGCATTCGATTTCGCCTTCTCTTCAACGAGGTCACAGGTGGCAACGAATTCAAACTCTGGTATCATCGGTATGCACTGTTGCAGTTGCGATGACATACCGCCACAGCCGATAAAAGCGATTCGGATTTTATCCATAATGTATTCTCCAATTCGTGTTTAGGTGAGGTCCCTATTCAAAAAGTTGTGCGACTCGACAGGAAAACCCCGGTACGACCTCTTCACCGGTAAGTGTGTCGGTCCCGGCAAACACCTTGATGTCTGTTTCAGAACGATATACTGTTACTGTTTTCATGACAGATTCAACAACCCATACCATCTGGGTTCCTGCTTCGAGATAGGCTTGTACCTTTTCAGTGACGCGCCAGTGAACATCTGTTGGTGAGATGACTTCGACGGCAAAATCAGGTGGAATTGGAGATCCCTTACTCTCATCTTCAGGTAGGCGTGCGGTGGAAATAAACGCGACATCGGGTTTCATCCCGCGTTCTCCGACTTTAAATCCTGCTTCTACATACACATCTCCTAACTGATTTTCGCTTACATGCGTAAATAGATAGTGGGTGATCCTTGTACTAATCTTTGCGTGTCCTAATGATGGAGATGACATCGGTACCAATTCTCCTTTAACGTATTCATATCCTTCTATATCGCGGGCAAGAAATTCGTCTATTGTCATTGTAGTATGTTCAGGGGGGTGTATTTCTTGCGCGACTTCAGAAATTTCTTGTAAATCCATTTTTGTTCCTCCGCAATGTGTTTGCTGCCTAAAGTTCTTAGAACGTCTTCATGTGTAGATAGACAGGTGCGTAAGCCCTACCTAACTTTCTTGTGGCGATTTGGATTCGGTTTCTGGGTTAGCTGCCTGTCGCTGCGTCAGTCGTTCAACAGCATCAGCAAGTTTTTCGTGTGCACGCATTGCCCGCCAACTGACAACCATCCAAAAAATTGTGCTGAATATACCTAACATCATCGCCAGAACGGCAATACCTTGCAGATTTTCCATTTGTTTGCCTCCTGTCATCAGAGCTATTTAGTTTTAGATAAATTATCCAATTTTCGAGGAATTTGATTTTTCTTTTTCAGTCCCGGTGCGGTTAGAAACCGCACCTACCGGGCCTGGGGTGTCAAAATTGGACGAAAAAGTCGAAAACTAAATCGTCCTGCTCCTGTCATCGGGATAGATGATAAAACTTTTAAAACAGCATATCCGATTTCTTTGTGAAAGTCCAGAAAAAAGACGCACTCTGACATGGGGTTATGTGTCAGAGTGCGTCTAAATCAAAAGGTTTCAACATTATAGATTGGTTCTGTAGGGAGCCAAAAATTTTCGGAGTTGCTGAATCGCGGCGTTTTTTCGTGAGGCAACGGTTCCAATCGGGCATTCGAGGATCTTCGCGACTTCTTGATAGGACAATCCCTGAACTTCTGTCAGACGGAACACCAGTTGGTGTTCTTTCGATAACTTACCGATTGCGGCTTGAATCGCCTCGTGTGTCTCTTTGGCGATGATCAGTGCCTCCGGTGAATAACGTGTATCAGCTATGGCAACAGCGATCGGACGTGAATATTCATCGTCTTCTCCATGGGATGTATCTAATGAATCAACCTGAGGGTTTCTCTGCTCTTTTTCCAACTGTTTCAAACAGACATTCCGTGCGATGTGATAAAGGAATGTTCTAAACTTGGCGATAGGTCGGTACGTTGGTACGCACCGCCACAGTCGTAGAAATGTCTCTTGGCAGAGGTCTTCCGCAAGTGTCTTGTTTTTGACAAATCGATAGATAAAACTTAAAGTGTTCGCATAGTGTCGGTCGGTTAAAATTCGGAATGCGTCTCTGTTTCCATCCTTCACAGAGAGCATCAACTGCTCGTCAGTGTGTAACATGCTTGTCTCCTCAAACGAGGAGCGTCTCAAGCGAAGGTGGGTGACCCTCCTTGCATTATCGGTTTATAGTGGAGGATGCCTGCTTGTTCGCTCCTTGGCCTGTGCCTTCTCCATAATCGAGTCGTAGTCCAACAACGGTGCGCGTCGGCAGTTTTAGCTGCCCGTGCCTTTCTTGCAGTGCGCTCTCCTAAAGCGCAATCCGTGTCCTTGTTTCTACTACCACTATTCCATACACTTTTACCAACCGCCCAAGTGTGAGACGGTGCCGTTGTTAAACACAAAACACTTTGATACATTCTATAACCCTCCTATTAGGTTAGTCATCAGATAGAGGCAATATTGGTGCCCCTTTTTGGATTTAAAAAAAGATCGTCTATAGTTTAACCCGTATATTTTGAAATAATTCATTTAAAATGAAAAAAATAAATTTTTTGTTTTATTTTCGATTCTCAGCGGTGTTTTCGATATTATGACAGACGCAATTTCCTATGCCTTATCTGCTACAGTAGACAGAATGACAAACCGGGCTTGCAATAGGGTTTGCATAAGTCCGGCTTAGGCAATTTTGGGTTGAAACGGTTCTAAGGGCAGTGAAGGTTTTCCGGTTGTGAGCAATTCAGCGATGAGCTGCCCTGTGATTGGTGCGAGAAGAATCCCGTTTTTGAAATGTCCGGTTGCTAAGGCAACGTTGTCGTATCCCGGCAAATAGCCGAGAAGGGGTCCGTTTTTGGTGTACGGACGTAGACCTGCCCACGTTTGCACGAAGGAAGCGTTCGCGAGTTGCGGTGCGATGGCGACCCCGGCATCAATCATCTGCTTCGCACCGTCTACTGTTGCGGTCTTGTCATAACCGACATATTCGACAGTTGCTCCGAGTAGGATTCTGCCGTCTGCTCTTGGAACGATGTAGATACCTAACCCGTCAACGATATGTTGGAAGATCGGCGGCATCGTTTCAACGAGTACGATCTGCCCTTTGACAGGTTCGACCTGTATCGGCACGCCGAGTTGATCAATGAGTGTGCCTGCCCAACACCCCGCTGCAATCACGAAGGTATCGGCATATAAGGTTTCGCCGTTGACAACGACCCCGATAACGCGTTCGTCCTCTTTGACGAAGTTCGTGACAGGGTTGCCCAAGAGGAACCGTGCGCCGAGTTTTGCGGCACCTTTTGCGAGCGCGCTCACCATTTTTGGATTGCGTACTTGTGCGTCTTCAGGGAACAGGACTGCGCCTGCAATGGATTTTGTGAGTGCCGGTTCTACTTGCCACGCCTCTTCTGCTGTCAGGATTTCCGCTGAAAAGCCACGTTTCACGCGCCGGTCTGCGAGTCCGATTAACCCTGCTGCTTCCGTCTGATTAAAAAATACTGACAATGTGCCGGACCGGATAAATTCGACATCAATCTGGGTTTCTGTCCGAAGTTCTTCCGCCAGACTCGGATAGAGTGCGAGGCTTGCGCGACAGAGCGTCGGATACGGTTCGTGTGTTGAGGCGTGTGAGGTTAAAATCCCTGCTCCTGCCCACGAGGCTTCTGTCCCGACACTGGCTGCTTTGTCAATGAGTAACGGTTTCAGGTCGCGTTTGGCGAGGTTATAAGCGATAGCACACCCGATGATACCGCCGCCGATGATGATGACATCTGCGTGATTCTGATTCAAAGTTTTCTCCGTCTTGTCAGGCTATATTTTAAAAATAGTTTAGCATACGAATGCGTGGATTGTCAATTTGCTTCAGCGGAACGATCATCAGTTTCGGGTTCGGGATACACAGGATTAAATAGTTTTCAGTGTCTATACACATTTTTGGATGCACTTTAGAGATTTTGACCGAGAATGCGCGCACATTTTTAGATCGAACCGAAAACGCGCGCCACATCTTTTATATTAAAGCCGATAATCAACTTTATAGTGGCGGGGTTACAAACCCCGCCTGCAGTAATGGGGCTAACGGGATATTGTTCGTCAAAGTGTAAATATATCTTCGGGCTTTACTATAAATATCGGAAATCGCGTTTTCGGTTCGGGAAATCGCATTCTCAATCAAGGTTGAAATTTCAGTGGGTTTCGTGTATAATTTTATGTGTGCGAAACGAACGATCTCAAACTCGGTGATAGAGGACGGAACTCCCACCGAACAGGAAAGGTTTTATTTAGATGACCCTTGGAAAAGTTACAGGGACAATCGTCGCTACACAGAAAGATGAGAAACTCATCGGTAGCAAATTGATGGTTGTCCAAGATATAGACCTGAACGGAGAAGTCGACCGAAAATATACAGTCGCTGTAGACGCGGTTGGCGCGGGTATCGGCGAAATCGTTCTCGTTGCGACTGGCAGCTCGGCACGACAGACCAGCGTCACATCGAACAAACCCGTTGATGCCGTGATTATGGCAATCGTTGATACCGTAGAGGTCGCTGGAAAAGTTCGGTATTACAAGTAGGCGACGGAACGTAGACCTACAAGGAACAAATTGATGGAACGGGAACGCGTTCGCGCTGAAGTGCTTCGCAAGCGGGACGGACTTGCCCCTGAGACCCGTACTGTGTTCAGCCGACAGATTGTCGATACCGTCATGCCTTGGACACAGAATGGAGGTTTCGATGCCGTGATGCTCTATCTGAGCATGCGGAGTGAGGTCGAAACTGACGGTCTCCTTGAAGGGCTGCTCCATGCAGGCAAGCAGGTCTGTGCCCCTGTCGTTGATACGGAACAGAACTGTATGATACCGCGGCGCATACGGAACGAGAAAACGGATCTGGTTCGGCATCCTTACGGTATGTTGGAACCGAGTCCAGCGTGTCCGATTTTTCCGATCATGCAGTTGCAACTCATCGTTGTTCCCGGTATTGCCTTTGATCTGAAAGGCTATCGCCTCGGATACGGTAAAGGATTCTATGACCGGTTTCTCGTGGATTGCCCGAATGCTGTTCTGATCGGATTGGCGTATCAGATACAGGTCGTAGAAGACACATTCCCAGAAGCGTGGGATGTGCCGGTTCAGCACATTTTCACGGAGACAGGTAGAATAGACGTTTTTAGTTAACAGTTAACAGTTGTCAGTTAAGAGGGTTTCTGTGGCAGATATAGCAAATAGTACCGCCACAAGCTCTCACTGTGAGGCATCTTAACTGTTAACTGAAAGCGCAGCGTACTGTTAACTACTTTGCATCAATGAAGGGTTTTAGTTTTTCGAGTGTCTTTTCGCCGATGCCTCTGACGTTCTGGAGGTCGTCTACGCTGCTAAAGTCGCCGTGTTGCGTTCTGTAGTCAATGATTCTCTGTGCCGTTGTCTCACCGATATTCGGAAGTGTTTGGAGTTCTTCTGCGGACGCGGTATTGATATTAAGGAGTTCCGGTTTGTTCTGTGTTGTGGTGTTCGTTTGATTTTGTGGACGCGCATCGTTCGGTACGGCGATCAAGTCGGGTTTTCCGAGGAACATTGCCGGTGCGAACCGCCGAACCCCCCAGAAGGCTGCTCCCGCCAAAATCAGTATAACGAGAAAAATAACTGCTCTCCAATAGTGTCGTTCAACGGCGTTTTCCACGTTATTCATTTACTCCTCTTTAATAGTTAACAGTTGACAATACTCAGTTTTCAGTTAAGAGATTATTTGTATCGATTATCTTCCTGCTACTGCCACAATGCACCTCTTTAACTGCGTACTGGAAGCGCAGCGTACTGATAACTGATAACCAGTACTCTGGCAACTTATTCATAAGACTCGTCTTCATTAAATTTTGTCCACGATTCAAATATGGGGAACGGTCGTGGGAAATTGTCGTTCTCAATGTTCAGTTTGAATCTAATCTTTTCTCTATTGAAGAGGTTCTGGATTGAGATTGAGATACCCGTGGTTTCGATACAATTGTCACATTCTGTCGGGATTATTTGTCGGGAATGTGGTGCCTCGAAATAGATTCGGTATTCCGAACCTGCCTTTTCAACACGATAGTCCTCTGATGATATCTCCCATTCGTCAAGTGCATACATACCTTCGGCATATTGTGCCCAGAGGCTCACACCGTTAAAGAAGTCGATGATAACGGCTTTTCGCTTGTCGGCATCTTTAGAAGGGTCGAATTGCCGGAATGAACGATCATCCAATTCGGCTTTTACCCGTTGTTCTTCTTCGCTACTGACGGGTTGCAATGGATTGTTCACGCACGAAGAAAGGATCAGACCGGTGAACATGAGTATAAAAGACAGGAAGCGTATTTTTGTATCGGTTTTGAAGGCGTTGTATTGACACATGTGTATTTCCCCCATCTTCTTTTATTGCATAAATTTTAACGTTAATCGGGTAGGGTTGTCCATAGAAAATAGATGGAAAGTGTGGAAAACTCTGGATTATGCTTGATACGGAAACCTCTCTCTGCTAAAATAGTTGTCAGTTTTCAGTACGATTTCTCGTAAAAAAATCTTTCAGTTTTCAGAAAGAGACTTTAGGATCATCAACACGCCTCTTTAACTGATAACTGACGACTATTCTTCCGACAACTCTCACTGCAAGGCAAACCGACAACTGACAACTACTAAAGAGGTAAAATATGGCAGACACCAATGAACGTGTAGCAGGTGGTGCGCTTCCCGATTGGGAGGTAGCGGAACTTCCCGAACCACCGAAGTATCAATTTGGAAAAGCGTTTCGGAGCATCTTGGGTCCCGGTATCATTGCGTTAGGTGGCTCTATTGGGAGTGGAGAGTGGCTGTTGGGTCCCGCGATTACGGCGCAGTACGGGGGTAGACTTCTCTGGATAGCGACCATCGCTATTATATTACAGGTGATCCTAAACACAGAGGCGATCCGTTATACGCTTTATACTGGCGAACCGATGTTGAGCGGTTATATGCGTTGCAAGCCGGGCGCGCCGTTCTGGATGACCTTCTACTCGAGTGTTAACTTTTTTGGGATTTGGCCGGGTTGGGCGATGACAGCTGCAACAGCACTGGGAGCGGCGTGGCTCGGTTATATGCCACAAGACGCGGATAGCGGGACAGTCCGCGTGTTTGCATATCTCATCTTTTTCGGGTGCTTAGGGATCGTGTTGTTCGGTGGCAAGATTTACAACGCCCTTGAAAAGGTGCAGCTTTTCATGGTCATCTGGATTATCAGTTACCTCGTTATCATCGATCTGTTCATGGTCTCGCCGAGTGTGTGGTGGGATGCTATCAAAGGTTTCTTTAGTTTCGGTGCCCTCCCTGATCCAGGCCCTGATGGACAGGTCAATTGGCTGTTGCTCGGTGCTTTCGCTGCCTACGCCGGAAGTGGTGGTTTAGGCAATGTCACAATTACGAATTACGTCCGCGATAAAGGGTGGGGTATGAGCAGTCTCGTCGGTGCGATTCCATCAATGATCGGTGGACAGAATGTGACGCTCTCACACCTCGGCAAGGTATTTCGCATCACACCAGAAAATCTTACCCGGTTCAAGGAGTGGTGGAAATACGTCCGTTTCGAGCAGTACGGTATCTGGATGCTTGGATGCTTCGTCGGTATTGCCCTGCCTGCGATGTTGACACTGGCGTTTGTGCCATCTGGACAGGAGATGGATCAGTGGGCAGCGGCAGGTTTCCAAGCGGACGGTCTCGCGGAAAAAGGCGGACGAGTATTGTGGTATCTCACGCTGTTATGCGGTTTTTGGGTGCTGTTCTCGACGCAACTCGGCGGCGTAGATGGTGTTCCTCGGACCTATACCGATATTATATGGACAGGGTTGAAGCGGGCACACAACTTAGGTGAACAAAACGCGAAGTGGATATATTATCCGATTCTCGGTGTCTATATTATATGGGGGGTTATCGCGATGTATCTCGCGAAACCGTTCTTTATGATTCTGGTATCTGCGACGGTCGGGGGGTATCTATTGGTGATTACGGCTTTACATACGCTCTACGTCAATCGGAAGTTCTTGCCGAAGGAGATCCAACCGCCACTATGGAAGCAGATCGGATTGGTATTATGTGCGGGATTCTATTCGATTTTCGGGACGATAACGGTTTATCAAAAGGTGCTTGTGCCTTATATTTTTCCGATTTTTTAGTAGTTACCAGTTACCAGTTTTCAGTTAAAGAGGCATCTGATTGACCACAACATCTCTTAACTGAAAACTGAAAGGTTTTTCGTAGAAAAACCGTACTGTTAACTGTTAACTGTCAATAATAGCCTCTACGAGGTTTTCTATTGTGGCTTGTTTTGCGACGATATCAACCTGTACGCCGTGTGCTATCGCCGTTTTTTGTGTTTCGGGACCGATGACTGCGACCTGAACGCTTTTTAGCAAGTCGGCAGGCGTGTGTGTCGGGAACATCTCCAAGAAATTCGTGACTGTAGAAGAACTGGTGAACGTGACGAAATCAATCCTGCCGTTCAGGAGATCGGCTTCGATTGACCGGTGATTGCCATGATTTAAATGATTACCAGGAGAAAGCGGGAATCCTTTCTTATCCTGGTAATCACTATAATCATCTTTAATCACTGGTCTGACTTTGACGGTATCATAGAGTGGTACATCATCAACGTGCGCGCCTCTCTCATGTAGACCTTCTGGGAGTGCAGCAGCGGCGATCTTGGCACGCGGTAGAAGGATTTTCTTGCCGTATACATCCGCCATTTCAGCAGCGATTGTGCTTCCGCGAGAATGCAACGGCACAAAATCGGGACGGATACCGATGTCGTTGAGTGCCGCAACTGTCTTCGGTCCGACTGCACAGATTTTGGTTCCACCGAACGCTCGTACATCCTTTCCTTCCGCTTGCAAGTGTTTGTAGAAAATTTCTACGGCATTAACGCTTGTAAAGATAACCCAATCGTATTCGTTTATAGACTGAAGGTACATGCTGTCAAGATTCAACGGACGGATTTCTATCGTCGGAAATTGGATAACTTCTGCGCCGTTGGTTTCTAAGAGGTCTGCGAATTCGCTTGCTTGTGCGCGTGCGCGGGTTACGAGGATCCGTTTTCCGAAGAGCGGTTTGGTGTCAAACCATCGAAGATGCTGGCGCAGTCGGTTCACTTCGCCGACAACAATAAGTGCCGGACTTTTGAGTTGGGTTGCCTCCGCTTTTTGTGTAATATCGTTAAGGGTGCCTTGGATGACCTGCTGTTGTGGCGTTGTGCCGACCCGTACTAAACTGACCGGTGTCTCTGGGTTCCTGCCGTGTTCCATCAACCGTTCGGTAATCTGCTGGAGATGTGCAACCCCCATATAGACAACGAGTGTATCTACGGCGGTTGCGAGTTGCTTCCAGTTGATGTTTGAGTCTGATCGCAGTGCGGCGGAATGCCCAGTAACAAATGCGACGGATGAGGCGTATTCGCGATGTGTAACAGGAATACCGGCATACGCGGATGCGGCGATTGCAGAAGTGATCCCCGGAACGACTTCAAACGGGATTCCGGCTTCGGTGAGTACCACTGCTTCTTCACCACCACGTCCAAAGATATAGGGGTCGCCGCCTTTGAGACGGACGACAACTTTGCCTGCTTTGGCATGTTCCACGAGCATCTGATTGAGTTCCGCTTGACGCGTGGTTCGGATTCTCGGATCGGGTGCTCGGATTTTTTCGGTGTGCGGGGGACAATATTCGAGGAGTCTGTCGTTGAGTAAGAGGTCGTAGATAACGACATCGGCGCGTTGAAGGCACTCCACGCCTTTGAGGGTGATGAGTTTTCTATCGCCGGGGCCTGCGCCTACGATGTAAACGATACCTGTGGGTGGCGTACTCGGAGACATAATAGTTGTCAGTTGTCAGTACGGTTTTTTCTGCGAAAAAACCTTTCAGTACTCAGTTAAGAGATTGGAACTTTCCAACTCTTTAATTGATAACTGATAACTGAAAGGACGTACTCGTCCGTACTGTTAACTATTCCCCCCTTTGTGCCATCATCAACAGTTCCATTGCGCCGTTGTTCCTAAGTTTTTTGGCAACGGTTTCCGCTAAGTGTAGTGCTGCGTAAGGTTTCCCGACGGCACTCTCAAAAATACGCAGTGCGCCATCTGGGTGGCAGACGGTACTGATGAGGCGAAGTTCGCTATCAACATACCTTGCGTAAGCCCCGATGGGTACTTGGCATCCGCCGCCGAGTGCTGTTAATAGGGTTCTTTCAGCGGTAACAGCCGCCACAGTCTGTTGATCGTTCAGGGGTTCAAGGAGTTTGGCGACTGCGGTATCGCCTTCTCTGGCTTCAATAGCGAGAGCACCCTGTCCGGGTGCCGGCACCATGCGCTCCACTTCAAAAAATTGGGTGATAACTTCCGATTTTCGGAGTCGGTTGATACCAGCTGCGGCGAGGATAAGTGCGTCAAGATCGCTTTCTTGTAGTTTCCGGAGCCGGGTATCAACGTTGCCTCGGACATCAACGACTTGTAGGTCTGGACGCATACAGAGGAGTTGTGCTTTTCTACGTGGACTTGTGGTACCGACCTTCGCACCGTTCAGGAGGTCTTCCAGGCGCAGTCCTGTAGCAGTGATAAGTACATCACGTGGGTCCTCCCGCTCGGGAATCGCAGCGACACAGAGACCATCAGGGAGTTCTGTCGGTAAGTCTTTCAGGCTATGGACAGCGAGATCAATCTCGCCTTCTAACAGTGCGATATCTATCTCTTTGGTAAAGACCCCTTTGCCGAGTCCGACTATGGAGCGGTCTGGAAAAGCGTCGCCTGTGGTTCTAATGATTTTGAACTGGACATCGAGACCTGTATAAAGGTTTTCCAGTTGTTCTTTGACGAATTGTGCCTGCCAAAGCGCGAGTTGACTACCACGAGTGCCGATTATGATTGAATTTTGCATGATTCAGTAGTTAACAGTTAACAGTACGATTTTTCTGCGAAAAATCTTTCAGTTGTCAGTTAAGAGGGTTTAGATTAATCGCAAACCCCTTGTAACTGACAACTGTTAACTGTTGTTAATTTCCTTCGTCTTTAACATCCAAGGCGAACAGTTCCTGTAGTGCTTGGACGTATTGTGCGTGGTCGGCATCGCCATCGTTGACAGCGTATCGGAGATTTTTCATTGGATCGTGGAGCAGTTTTTTGATAATGGCTTGTGTCATAGAGTTTACGGCTGCCGCCTGCTGATCAGTGAGAGATGCTTTGTCACAACACGCTTGCAATTCTATATCAGCGATCTCTCGGAACTGCTGATGGAGTGCTTTAATCGTCGGATTGACCTGAAAGATTTGTAGTTGGTCGTAGAATCGCTTCGCTTCTTCGGTTACAATTTGTTCTGCGCGCGCTGCCTCTTGTTGTCGGTCTTTGAGATTAGAAGCGACGACGGCTTCGAGATCGTCGATGTTGTAAAGAAAGGCATGGTCAATTTTATTGACATCGGGTTCGATGTCGCGAGGCACAGCGATGTCGATGAGGAACATATATCGGTGTCTGCGTCTTCGCATGATGTCAGCGAGGGGTTGTCGCTTGATGAGATAATCGGGGGCATTGGTGGAACTAATGACGATGTCGGCATCGATAAGGAAGTCGAGGTTGCTATCGTAAGCGAGCGGTGTGCCGTTAAATTTCTGGGCAACTCGGACGGCGCGTTCGTAGGTGCGGTTTGCGACGATGACGTTGGAGACACCGTTTGAAACGAGGTGTTTCGCGGTGAGTTCGCTCATTTCACCGGCGCCGACAATTGCGACGGTCTTGCCTTCGAGTGTATTAAAAATCTTTTTGGCGAGTTCAACAGCGGCATAACTAATAGAAACAGCACCGGTAGCAATAGTCGTTTCGGATCGGACATGTTTACCGACGCTGAACGCCTTCGTGAAAAGGCGGTTGAGTATTGTGCGTGCGCCACCGGCTTCGCGTGAGGCATCGTAAGCCTCTCTGACCTGCCCCAAAATTTGGGACTCTCCTACAACCATGGAATCAAGGCTTGCTGTCACTCTGAAGAGGTGTCGGATCGTCTCAAGGTTATGATGGAGATAGGTATATTTCTTAAGTGACTCGATGCTCATCCGATGGTAGCGTGACAGGAATTCGACCAACATTTTCGCGGCTGCGTCGTTAGAGCGCATTGAATTCGCTACCGCATAGACCTCAAAGCGGTTACAGGTCGAGAGGATCACTGCCTCTTGAACCTGATGTGCCTCACGAAGATGCTGAACGGCTTCAGTAAGTTGTGATTCGGGCTTTTCTATATATTTTCGGGCCAACTTTTCCCTGAATTCGATCGGGGCAACATGATGGCTGGTTCCGATAGAGACAATTGGGTGCATTCGTTTAACCAAAAAATTTGACCGGTGATTAAAAGATGATTTTGACCAGTGATTGAAGATGATTAGAGTGATTAAAGATGATTTATAGTAAACGTTAGAATTAATG
>JAAXHL010000101.1 GCA_012270865.1 Candidatus Poribacteria bacterium
ATGATAGCAGCCGTAACGAAGCCAAAACGAGAAAGAAGTCCCTGAAGAAGTCGACTCTGTACCAGCTAGACCCCTACGTCGAGGATGCAGGTATACTGGGAGTAGGTCGCCGCCTTCGTCAGACCAACTTGAGTTCGAAAGAAAAGCACCCTGTGCTGTTATTTAAAGGGTACCACGTGTCGATGAAAATATTGCGCGATTACCACGAGCAAGTACATCACCAGGGACGTCAGATTACCCATGGAGCCCTGCGAAACGCCGGGTACTGGCTCGTAAGTGGTCACGGAGCTGTCGCTAGCCTGATCGGCTCATGTTTTACGTGCAGGAGGTTACGACGTCCTATGCTGGAGCAAAAGATGGCAGACCTACCTCCAGACAGAGAAGAGATTGGACCGCTTTTTACCAACGTAGGCTTCGATGTGTTCGGGCCTTGGACAGTACAGATAAGAAGGACTAGAGGAGGAGTAGCACTTAACAAACGCTGGGGTGTAGTTTTTACATGTTTGGTCAGTAGAGCGATCCACGTTGAGCTCCTGGAGACGATGAACGCCAGTTCATTCATATGTGCCCTAAGACGGTTCTTCTCCATACGAGGACCAGCCTTAAGGCTGAGATGCGACAGAGGCAGCAATTTCGTACGAGCAAAGACGGAGTTGGACGAATCCTTAGCCGAAATGGATAAGCAGGCAGTGGAGAAGTACCGAACCGAACAAGGCTGCGAATGTCAATTCAATCTACCGCACGCGTCCCATTTTGGCGGAGTCTGGGAACGTCAAATAGGCACAATTCGGCGCATCCTGAACGCCATGCTATTAGAGACAAGAGCACAGACACTGACCCACGATCTACTCGTTACCCTGATGTCCGAGGTTACCGCCATAGTTAACTCCCGTCCCATCACAGCCATACCATCCGACACAGACGAACCTCTCCCGCTAATACCATCGATGTTGCTGACTCAGAAGATTCGTTCACTTGGTCCCCTGCCAGGCAAGTTCATGTCACGGGATGTTTATGCTCGCCGGAGATGGAC
>JAAXHL010000102.1:0-19956 GCA_012270865.1 Candidatus Poribacteria bacterium
ACAATAACTTCTGAGAAATATCAGTA
Source organism: Candidatus Poribacteria bacterium (assembly GCA_012270865.1). Taxonomy (GTDB): domain Bacteria; phylum Poribacteria; class WGA-4E; order WGA-4E; family WGA-3G; genus WGA-3G. The sequence continues at coordinate 27 of JAAXHL010000102.1, forward strand.
AGTTAACAGTTATAAGTTATAAGTTAAGAAGGTTCACGGACTCTCAACGGAAACCTTTTCTTATAACCTACCACTTATAACCTATAACCATTCTTCTGACAACCACTGACAACTGAAAGATTTTTTCGTAAAAAAAATCGTACTGACAACTGACAACTAATAAAATGTGGCATATCGCAAAACGTGAACTCTACGACAATCTCAATAGCCTCCGATTCGCGCTCGCAACGGTGTTACTGCTCGGTTTAATGCTCACCAACGCCGCGGTGTATCTCCACGAGCAACCTAAGCGGATACAAAAGTATAACGCTTTAGTCAACGAATCTTTGACCGATTTAACAACCCGCGCAGGTGATTTATATACGCTCGCGCAAGTGGGTCCGGGATTGCTATACAAAAAACCGTCTCCTCTCCGTTTCTGTGCAGAAGGCGGAGAAACTTTTTTGCCTAACGTCGTTGGCGGTGCCTTCCTTTGGTCCATCAGCGGCGGACTCAAGGGGTTCTGGCGATTAAACTATCCGTCTACCACCCCCAACCTGACAGATATTCGTCCGAACGTTACCAAAGTGGATTGGGCATTCATTATCGGTTATGTTTTGAGCCTGCTCGCAATTTTGTTCACTTTTGATGCCGTCTCCGGTGAGCGCGAACTCGGTACGCTACGATTGATGCTGGCAAACCCGATTCCACGCCACACTGTGCTGATCGGTAAATTTTTGGGGGCATTAATAAGTATTAGTATCCCGCTTGCACTTGCGGTATTAATGAACCTATTGGTGATTTCTACGTCAAGTGCTGTGCAACTCGGTGCAGACGCGTGGGGACGTTTATGTATCATCTTTTTTATCACTGTTTTGTACGCCAGCCTATTTCTTGCGTTGGGACTCCTCGTTTCTGCCCGTATTTCGCGGAGCGCGGTGTCTCTTGTGATCCTCTTGTTGATTTGGGTTACCTTTGTCGTCTTTGTACCGAGCACACTCGCCTCTATTGCAGGTGGGTTTTCATCACCGATGTCAACAGATGAGCTCTGGCAACGCCGAGGTGAACTTTATGCAAGACGTTGGGAACGATACGACGCTTATTTTGAGAAAAAGGTTGGACCGTCTGAGGAAATACAGTTTAAAGGCGAACACGTCGTCGCAGAAGCGGAAGAACAGGAACGCGTAAACGAAGATCACTTGGATCAACAAATTGCCCAGGTTAAATTCGCCCGCACGACAACCCAAATTTCACCAGTAGCGATTGTACAACACCTTCTTGAATCCTTTGCCGGAACCGGTTTCGAGCGGCATTTACAATTTTTAGAGAACGCGAAAAACCATGCCCGACAATTTCGCAAATTTATCGCCGACACTGATAGGACGGATCCCGAAAGTCTACATATCATAGGCATTCGTGAGGGGATGTCGCAAAACCCTGTCAACCCGGAGGCGATACCGAAATTTGAAGATACATTAAACCTGAGCCGAGATTTCAACGCAGCAGCGGTCGAGTTGTCGTTGCTAACGCTGTTTGTCTTAGTGCTTCTGTCGGGTGCATATCTTGCATTTGTCCGCGTGGAGGTGTAATAGCAATGCTGATGACGCTGATCCGTCGAGAACTCCTCGACAACCTCATGACATTCCGATTTGCTGCAGCTGTTTTCATTACATTGCTGCTTGTAGTTGCTAATACGATTGTGCTCCTCAAGGACTATGAGCAACGACTCACTGCTTACAACACGGCTGTTCAAGAAAGTCGCCAAGAATTACGTGAGGAAAAAGCCTATTCCGGTTACGCTGGAATGTTAGCTGTCCATCGTCCACCGAACCCATTGAGCATCTTCAATCTCGGATTAGATAAACAGGTGGGGAACAAAATAGAGGTATACCACGCCTTTGTGCCGACAATTTGGGATGCAGAGAAACACGGTGCGGATAACCCGTTTCTCAACCTCTTCACTTCAATTGATATTGTGCTTGTTTTTCAAGGCGTACTGAGTCTGCTCGCACTGATATTCGCTTACGACGCACTCGCAGGTGAACGGGAACGCGGCACGTTACGCCTCGTGCTAACACACCCCATCCAGCGCGGACACATCCTATTCGCCAAGTACATCTCCGCGATGCTCTGTCTACTTGTGCCGTTGTTGATAAGCCTTCTCCTGTCCATTATCTTGCTGACCACATCCACTACGATGTCCCTGAGCGCGGATGACTTTCTTCGCATCGGCGGGATTGTGCTGACATCGCTCCTTTATGTGTCGCTGTTCTACCTTATCGGCGTATGTATCTCCGCGTTGACGCGTCGTACCAGTACTGCACTCATGCTTTGCATGTTCGTCTGGGGATGCTTAGTGCTTGTGTATCCAAACCTGATTCTTACGGTAGTTGACATCGTCCCGCAACCGAACACACAAATCTCCGCCTATAATCAAATCAAACAGGGGTGGGAAGAATGGGATAGAGAAAACAAGCGGTTTCTCCGCAATGATCCCGTCTTAGGTCCGCTATCGCGTAACGGTGAAGGTTGGGGATTTAGTTTGGAAGGCGGTGAATACTCCTTCGCACCGAGTGACGACAAACCATCAACATTGCTCTATTACTACCAAACCGCGTTCTACGCCGGAAAAATTGGAGCAGAATCTGAGCCACAGGTCCCACTCGTACAGGATTATTACGGCTTCTACAATAGAGAGACGATCAATACTGTAGAACGGACGTGGCTTGTTCGGAAACCGGCACTTGAGGTGATCTACGTCCAACCCGCAAATCTCGGACGAATGTTGTTGAAATTTTCACCCGTCGGTCTGTATGACGCAGCGACCGAAGCCTGGGCAGGGACGGATTTAGAAGGCACGCAAGACTTTTTCAGCACGGTTCAACGGTACCGGCGCGCAGTCGTTGACTACTTCTATGACAAAAAGATATTTGAATCGCGACAATGGTTCGCTGCCGACCAAGGCACAGCCGACTGGGATGCTCTCCCGCAGTTTTCCTTTCACAGAAGCGATACCGGTATCAATGCAAAGCGAGCACTCCCGGATATGCTTCTGCTGCTTATAATGAATGTTATTCTGTTTACAGTGATATTGCTGATTTTTCTCAAAAGTGAGGTATAAAATAGTTGTCAGTTACCAGTGGTCAGTAACCAGTTAAGAGGCATTCTGTAACAATTCACTTGTTGCTTGGAACATTCCAAATTGGGGTTGATTGTTACCAAACATCTCTTTAACTGAAAATTGGTAACTGGCAACTGGTAACTGGCAACTTATAACTTATGTGGCATATTACAAAGCGTGAAATCTACGACAATCTCAATAGCCTCCGATTCGCTCTAACAACCATTTTATTGCTGGCACTGATGGTAACCAATGCTGTTAAGCATCTCCGAGAGCATCCAAAGCGGGTACAGGCGTATCGGGACGCTGTTACCGAATCTTCGGATCGTTTAACGAATCACGCCGATGACGACCTCTTTAAACTCGCACAATACGGACCCGGAAACTTCTACAAAAAGCCGTCTCCGCTTCATTTCTGTGCAAACGGAGGTGAATCCATTTTACCGGATACGATCAAGGTGAGTGATCCACCTGTGTTCGCGACCGATGGAGAAGGTAACATAACACTTCAAGGGGTCTGGTCACTGTCCTATCCGGATGCTAACCTCCAGAATAAAAACGTTGGACCGAAGGTTTCGCAGGTAGATTGGGCATTCATCATCGGTTCCATCTTGAGTTTAATAGCCCTCTGGTTCACCTTTGATGCCTTCTCCGGTGAACGCGAGCGCGGCACACTCCGATTGATGTTAGCCAATTCCATTCCGCGACACACGGTCCTTATCGGCAAGTTCTTAGGCGCGCTGCTCAGTATTAGTATCCCATTTGCACTTGCTGTGTTGGTGAACCTCTTATTGATCTCCACTGCAAGTACCGTTCACCTGACGACAGAAGCGTGGGGACGCTTAGGTATCATTTTCTGTCTCGCGCTTTTGTACACGAGTCTGTTTGTGGCGTTAGGGCTGTTAGTCTCGGCGCGTGTGCAACAGAGCGCGGTGAGTCTGATGGTCCTGCTGTTGATGTGGGTAACCCTTGTCGTTTTCATGCCGAGTACCCTCGCTTCAATTGCAAGCAGCTTCTCACCTGCGACATCCTTTGACGAATATTGGAAGCAGCGGAACCCAGTTGAAGAGGATTTATGGGATAAATACGACGAGTGGCTCTGGTCCCGTAAATTGGACGACAAGACGTTAAGGGGGAAGAGTGCGTTTTTCACCGAAAACGCTGAAAGATGGGAACGCAGGGACGAAGAACGATTAAGATATCGGAGTTCTCAGGTGTACCGTGCGCGCGCCATCACCAGTATCTCACCTGCTACACTTCTACAGCACCTGATGGAAGGATTTGCTGGAACCGGATTTGAGCGGCATTTGCAATTTGTGGACAATACGCAGCGTTATGCGCGGCAATTGCGTGAATTCGTTGCTGACACCGATAGAGCCGATCCAGAAAGCCTTCATATTTTGGGCGTGCGTGAAGGTATATCGCAGAAACCGATCCATCCAGAATCGGTGCCGAAATTTGAAGATACGCTTAATCTGAGCAAGGACTTCAATACTGCAGCGATGGAATTGTTGTTACTAACGTTATTCGTGTTAGTGCTTCTGTCGGGTGCGTACCTCGCGTTTGTGCGCGTTGAGGTGTAGTATAAAATGCTTAAAACACTCATTCGCAGGGAACTGCTTGATAATCTTATGACATTCCGCTTCGCAGCGGTATTGCTCATCACACTGCTGCTCGTTGTTGCGAATACGGTAGTGCTTGTCCAAGATTACGAACAACGCTTGGAAAGTTATAACAGTGCTGTCAGAACGCATTATCAGGAACTACGAGCGGCAAGAACGTATTCTACGATGGCGATACTCGTGGATCGCGCCCCGAATCCGTTGAGTATCTTCAATGTCGGATTAGATAAACGTTTGGGAAACCTCGTCGGTATCTATCACGGATTTATGCCGACGCTATGGAACGCCCAGATGCACGGCACCGATAATCCGTTTATCGCCTTTTTTTCTTCAATCGATATTATCTTTATCTTTGAGGTGGTCCTCAGTCTAATGGGGTTGATATTCGCTTACGATGCGATTGCAGGCGAGCGTGAACGCGGCACGTTACGCCTCGTTCTTGCACAGCCCATCGGACGCGGGCAGGTTTTGCTTGCGAAATATATCTCCGCGATGGCGTGTCTGTTGGTTCCGTTAATATTGAGCCTACTTTTTGCCTTACTGTTACTAACGCGTTCAATTCCGCTGTCAACTGCTGATTTCCTACGGATTTCCGGAATTATTTCCGCTTCGTTCGCGTATCTATCCTTGTTCTACCTCATCGGGTTACTGATTTCGGTAGCGACACGTAGAACCGGCACAGCACTGATGCTCGCGATGTTTGTATGGGGCTTTCTGATACTCGTGTACCCGAACCTGATTCGGGCAACCGTTAACCCCGGAGGCGACATCCAAGCACGCACGAAGATTGTTGAAGATCAGATTCAACAGATCTTAGATGAATATGAAAGCGAACGTCAAAAGTTCCTTGAAAAGGAGGGGATCGCTGGCGAAACATCGGAATTTAGCAAAGCAATAGGGCTGCATAGTTACGCCTTTGTAGATCCCGTAACCCTTATGTCCTACGTCGAAAATATAAGTCTTATTTCAGAAATCCATCCAGAATTTGAGCAGTACGTCCCGAGTGCTAAAAGATACTATAGTTTCGTTGAACCCTTGTCCGCCCGAACCGTAGAAAAGGCATGGCACATTCGGAAGCAGGCACTTGATGACATTTACGTTAGACAAGCCGCAACGGATAGGGTATTGTTGAAACTTTCACCCGTAGGTATCTATGATGCCGCGACGCAAGCCTGGGCAGGCACTGATCTAAAAGGGGTCCGAGATTTTTTTGACGCGGCGAGACAGTATCGAAGAACTGTGATTGACTATCTCTACGCGAAAGACGCGTTTTCCACAAGAGAGTGGTTTATCGCCGATAAGGGTGCTGTGGATTGGAGCACACTCCCGCAGTTTACTTTTCAGAGAAGCGATGTCGGAACAAACGCAAAACGGGCGTTACCAGACCTATTCCTACTCCTAATCTGTAACCTCGTCCTGTTCATGGCGATAGTCCTTATTTTTATCAGAAGTGAGGTGTAGAATAGTTGTCAGTACGGTTTTTCTGCGAAAAACCTTTCAGTTTTCAGAAAGAGACTTTGGAACTATCCAAAACCTCTTGTAACTGTTAACTGTTAACTGTTAACTGTTAACTAATAAAATGTGGCACATTGCAAAGCGTGAACTCTACGACAACCTGAATAGCCTCCGTTTCGCATTGGCAACGGTGCTGATCCTTGCATTGATGTTGACGAATGCGGTTGTGTATTTGCGCGAACACCCCGCGCGGGCACAAGCATATCACAACGCTGCTGCCAACGCTACAAAGACATTAGAAGCGCGTAGTACCAGTTTATATCGCCTTGCAGCAGAAGGCCCCGGAGATTTACACAAAGTACCTTCACTCCTCCGTTTTTGCGCAGAAGGTGACGAAGCGTTTCTGCCCACACGCGCCGGGGGCAGTCATTTCTTTCCTGACATCGCCAATGTGAGACCTATCTGGCGGATGATATACCCACAAGATACACCGCATCTGTTTAACATTCGTCCTGATTTCACCACACTCGATTGGGCGTTCATTGTCGGCTATGTCCTGAGCTTTGTCGCCCTGCTGTTCACCTTTGATTCGATTTCCGGCGAACTCGAACGTGGGACACTGCGGCTAACATTAGCAAACGCCATCCCGCGGCACATCGTCTTGGTGGGGAAGTTTTTAGGTGCGTTCATCAGCATTAATATTCCGTTCGCGGCTGCAGTGTTGATGAACCTGCTCCTGATTTCTACCTCAGACGCTGTACAACTCAATACAGAAGCATGGGGACGTTTAGGCATCTTGTACGGTATCGTTATCCTCTATACGTGTCTCTTTATCGTCTTAGGACTTCTGGTCTCCGCGGTAGTACGAGAGAGTGGTGTAAGTCTCGTCGTGCTGTTGTTAATCTGGGTGAGTTTTGTGGTATTTATACCGAATACATTGGCATCTATCGGCAGTCGAACGTCGGTCCCAATCGCGTACATGGATTTTTGGAGCCAGCGTATTCAACTCGGAAATGAGGCACGCGATGCATATCGGGATAAATATGGAGATTCACAGACTCCGCCACCCGTGCATGTACTCGGCGAATATGTCACCACAGAGGCAGAAGAATGTGAACGTTTCAACGAAGCGTATCTGAAACAGCAGATTGAACAGGGGAAACGGGCGCGTGCGATAACCCGTATCTCACCGACAGCGATTACGCAACGCCTCTTTGAATCTTTCGCCGGGACAGGGTTTGAACGGCATCTACAATTTATTGAGAATGTGCAGCGTTATGCCCGTGAATACCGCGAATTCGTCGTTGATACGGATCGAGCAGACCCTCAAAGTCTTCACGTCGTTGGAGTTCAGGAGGGTATGTCGCAGAAGCCTGTCAACCCAGAGGCGATTCCAAAGTTTAAAGACACACGCAACCTCAACCGTGACTTCAACACCGCGACGATGGATTTATTGCTGTTAGTTTTGTTTCTTGGCGTGTTTGTATCGGGTGCGTATCTCGCTTTTGTGCGGCTTGAGATTTGAATGAATAAAAAAACTAAAGCGGTCAACTCATAACCTGCCAAATCGGGTCCGCACCCTCTACACCAACAAGTTTTTGATCTAATCCACCGTGGAAATAAGTGAGTTGATTCGGATTGATTCCGAGTTGATGGAGGATGGTCGCGTGCAGGTGCCTGACATGGAAGGGGTCTGTGACCGCCGCGCTGCCGAGTTCATCGGTCTCACCAACACTGATACCGCCTTTGATCCCACCGCCTGCCATCCACATCGTGAAGCCATAAGAGTTATGGTCGCGTCCCGTGCCTTTGGCGTACTCTGCTGTCGGTTGACGCCCAAATTCACCGCCCCAGACAACGAGCGTTTCGTCGAGAAGTCCACGTTGTTTGAGGTCCTTCAGTAGCCCGGCAATCGGTTTATCAGTCGCCTTGGCGTGTTTGTTATGGTTTCTCTCAATATCGCCGTGCGCGTCCCAATTGTCGTCGTTATGTGCGCCGCCGGAGTAGAGTTGGATGAACCTAACACCACGTTCAACCAACCGTCTCGCCAAAAGACATTTCGTGCCAAACTCTTCCGTCTCCTTTTCGCTGATTCCGTAAAGCGATTTGATATACTCCGGTTCACTCTCCAAATCAACCGCTTCAGGTGCCGTAGACTGCATCTTGTATGCCAACTCATAACTCGAAATCCGAGCTGCGAGATCGGTGTTATCGGTGCGTTTGGAAAGATGCGTTGTATTAAATTGACGTAGATGATCAAGTAGCCTGCGCTGTTCGCTGCTACTCATGTCGTTCGTAGGTTCTAAATTCAGGATCGGCGCACCTTCTGAACGGAAAACGGTGCCTTGATAAACGGCAGGCATATACCCACTACTCCAGTTTTTCGCACCGCTGATGGGACCCCCTGTCCGGTCAAGCATCACAACATATCCGGGAAGGTTCTCGTTCTCACTGCCGAGTCCATAGTTCACCCAAGAGCCGAGTGACGGATGACCGCTTAGGATACGACCCGCGTTCATCATCAACATCGCTGAACCGTGTAACGGTGAGTCCGCAGTCATCGACTTGATAAAAGCGATGTCATCAACACAGGTTGCGAGGTGTGGAAAAAGTCCTGAGACCCACTGTCCGGATTCGCCGTACTGGTTGAAATCCCACTTCGGACCGACGATGCGTCCCTTCGATCTCTCGCCGCCACGTCCTTTCGTTTTGACTTCAACGGTCTTGTCGTTGAGTTTCGACAGCATCGGTTTATAGTCAAAAGTATCTACATGGCTCGGACCGCCATACATAAACAGGAAAATCACACGCTTCGCCTTCGGTGCGAAGTGCGTCGGTTTCGGTATAAGCGGATTCAGATACGGTGTCACACCGTCTGCCGCAACCGCTTGTGAATCAAGAAAACCGTCAGCCGAAAGAAGTCCCGTCAACGCAAGCGATGCGAAACCACCTGCGATGTTACCGATAAATTCGCGACGGGTTTGACCACAGAAGTTGCCTTTTGGATGTGTCTCTTTTTTTATATTAGATTGACTCTTCATCACATCATCTCCAATGTTAGCGTCTCTGTTTGTAAAACGGATCGTATCAATCCAAAAAGATAAATTCATTTAAATTCAACGCCAATAACGCAAACCGATCAAGGGCGACCTCTGCACTCACACCTTCGTGCTGCTGAAGTTCTTGCATGAAAGTCAACGCCTGTTGGACATCTGTCGGTTCCGGTTCACGGCACAACACAAGCCGAAGTCCAAATCGCACACGGTCTTCAACGGATACACCGCCTTCCCAGCGCATCCTGTTGGCAAAAGCGACTGCTTGATCGTTGATAAATTTACCGTTCAGCATCGTCAGCGATTGCGTCGGCACCGTTGTCGAGAAACGGACCGGGCAGCTTGAATCGGTATCCGCCTGATCGTACTGGTTCAAGATCGGAACAAGTAGTGAACGTTTGACCTTTACATAAATACTGCGTCGATTCGCCTCATCCGGTGGTGATTGCCCCCAAACACTCCTGGGTCTTGAAGCCGTTGCCAACACCTCTTCCTGCAGTTCAGGAAAAACACTGGGGCCTCCCATTTTGAGGTTCAGTTTCCCAGTAATCCAGAGTACTGTATCACGAATCTCTTCTGCAGTCAAGCGGCGCATGTCGAATCGCCAGAAAAGGTCGTTATTTGGGTCCTGTTGAACACATTGTGGATTGCTCTGTGCCGACATCTGATACGCCTTTGAGGTCATGATTAGTTTGTGCATCGCCTTCAATCGCCAACCGGACGCAATAAATTCAGACGCAAGCCAGTCAAGGAGTTCGGGGTGGGTCGGTGGTGTGCCGAGTTGTCCGAAATCGTTGGTTGAGCGGACAATCCCGCGTCCAAAATGATATTGCCAAATCCGATTGACCATCACGCGTGCTGTCAGCGGGTTCTCGCCACTTGCAACCCACTCCGCGAAGACCCGACGTTTCCCTGACGATTTCGCGCCCTCTTGAACAGCGGGCAGATCAACAGCAGGCGGGTTCAACACCGCAGGAAATGCCGGTTTAACTTCGCGTCCAACGAGATGTGGATTGCCACGCCGCAAGATGTGTGTCGGCGTTTGACCGCGCTCCGAAACTGCCAGTGCCTGATGATCGTAAGGCACGCGCTGCCGCCGCCTCTCATCTCGCTGTTTTTTCAATTCCCTCTGCTGAGCCACTAAAGTCTTCAACGATTCGTTCTGTTCAATAAATTCAGCGTGTGTTTTCAGCAGCTCATCAAAATTGACTGTAGCAGTCGTCGAAAGCGGCTGTTTTTCAAAGTCGGTATTAGACCATGAAACGTCCAACTGCGGTTTATCTATGTCTTTGTTGAAGTATTCAAGACGAATCGGCACCTCGCCACTTGTAAGGGCAACCTCGACTTCTCGCTCACCAATCAATGCAGCGACTTTGTAACCGTTGAGAATCAATCTACACGCGCCCTGCAGATTAATATGAAACGTATAAGTCGCATCTTCTGGGACCTGTAACGTTCCCTCAAAAACCAATCCGATGTCTCTCTTTCGACTCGCAGGCGAGAGAGAGAATAGGTTGCTAAACAGCCTACCCTCAGCAGTGGGTTCGAGGAGATTAAAATCAGCAGGAAACTGATCAAAGGTGTCACGATAGAAACGATAAGTCAGGTCACGCATCGGGGACGTTGGCAGATCAGGAGCTATCGCCTCCGAAATATGTTGAGCGAGTTCTATTTTGATGATTTCTTGTATCTCAAAGAGTTTATCCTGTGCCTCTTGTTCTGCAAGTCGCTTTTCTGTGAGTTGTTTGTCGCGTACTGCCTGCTGTTCAGGCGTACCAATGTCAGCAAGGGGACCGTGATTGTTCGGGGTAATGTCATGGAAAAAGGCGAGGAGGCTGTAGTAATCCCGCGTCGTAATCGGGTCGATTTTATGGTCGTGGCATCGAGCACAGCCGACGGTCATACCGAGCATCACTTGTCCTGTTGTCGAAACGATGTCGTCAAGATAGTCGTATCGTGCAAGTTTCCGATCGGCGGGTCCAGTGTCCCAAACACCGAGTTTGTGATAGCCGGTCGCAATGACAGTCTCTGTCGTCGCAGCAGCCAGTTCATCGCCTGCCAACTGCTCCTTGATGAATTGATGATAGGGTTTATCTTCGTTGAAGGCGTTAATGATGTAATCGCGGTATCGCCAGATGTAGGGCTTGTCAGAATCGCTCTCATAGCCGTTGGTCTCTGCATACCGAACAAGGTCAAGCCAATGCCGTCCCCACTTTTCGCCATAGCGTGGCGATTTCAAGAGTTTATCGATGAGTTTTTCGTAAGCGTCGGGTGCTGTGTCGTTCAAGAACGCGTCCACTGCTTCTGGCGAGGGGGGTAATCCTGTGAGGTCGTAGTATACGCGACGGATAAGCGTGAGTTTGCTGGCGGGTGCTGCGCGGGGTAAACCGTGTGTCTCCAATTTCGCGAGAATAAAAGCGTCAATCGGATTGTTGATCCAATCAGGGGCTTGTACCGATGGCACTTGTGGGCGTTTTAGCGGACGATATGCCCAATAATCGGTTTCAGTTTCAGAAAACGGTTGAACGTCGGTATCTTGAACCGGATAGGGGAGTCCTAAATTAATCCATTTCGCGAGACTCTCAAGATCGGCATCATCTAATCTACCGTCCGGCGGCATCTGTGCCACCTCTTGACCGTAGCCGACCATCTCAAGCAGGAAACTATCGGCAGGATTTTCAAGGGAGACCGCAGGTCCATAATTCCCGCCTTCGAGAATCTTCTCTCGACTCGTCAATTCGAGTCCACCCTCCACGGTGTCCCCGCCGCCGTGGCACTGGAAACAGTTCTGCTGGAGAATAGGTTTTACTTCGGAATTGAAAAATTCTACCTTCTCCGCGCCAGTTAGATCGTTCGGATAACAGAGATTAAGAGAAGTCAGCACGCAGAGGAAAACGGTTACCAGAAAACAAGAACGATGCGAATGTCGCATAGTCTTCTCCATTCAAAGATGATACTTCGGGTCATTTTGAACGAGCAAACCCTCAAACTGCCATACATGGTAATCAACGTTTAAGGAACCGATTGCCTGTTTGACGTAAATCAGGCTTAAGGGTTTAGTGGAGTGTTGCGTTTCATCGGCATTCCATCCAACCGACTATGACGATGCGTCTGTTTCCGTTGTTTCCGCAGGCACAACAAAAACGCGCACAAGAAACGCGTTGAGGCTCCCCTTCTCACAAAACCAATTCCCTGTCGCGCCTAATTTAAACTTCTGCCCGTCCGTGAATGGGTGTCTGATTTGTCCTGTGTCACCGGGCGAAATATCCCACGCCGAAGCGAGTGCTCCATCTGGAATCCCTTCTGTCGGCAGTTCAGCGTCGCCTGCAAATAGGTCAAACGAACCCGTCGCTTCACCCTCACCCACCTGTATATCAATGATAAGCGTGCCACCCTGTTCAAACGGTGTTGTGTCAATCTCAACAGTCGTATAATCCTGATAGCCATTTCCGGGACCCCGGAAAACATTCATAGCCTTCATCAACCGCGTGCCTGAACTCAGATCTAACGTTTGCGTCGATTTGGTAAGATTTACTGCCTCGCCTTTTGCTGCAGCCGTTAACAGCGTCAAATAGTATTCTGTCCGATTCTTGTCTGGGAGATCTTTGTCGGGTTGGTGCATAATCAACTCGGCTTTCGGACTCAGCACTTGAATATCCACTGGATAGACGAAATGGTCTTTGAGCGTTTTGGCAAAGAGACTGACGCGTTCCCCTTCTGAATCGTCTATCAATTCTGACAGATCGCGAAGGAGCACCGAAGTATTTACAAAATTCTCGTTGAGTGTTTGTATGACTTCTGAATTCGAGAGCGGACCCGCCCTCAAGTTTTTACCGTTCGCTCAGCAGGATTCGTCGAGTAAGGGACCCCAAGTCAGGACTGCGTGTATCGGGCGCTGCGTCGCTTCTGATTCCTTAACTGCATCCTCAAATGGCAACCAGTCGATTTCAGCGAACTTATAGAACTTCAATTCTAACGCCTTACGTGCTGCTTCGGGTGTAATGGCATCCTTCCACTTGATGTCATCTGGTATTGTTGTGGGTCTGGCAAGGAGCTCCATGCGCGGCACAAAAACCATGTCAGCATACCCAAAGTCATTGATGTCAACGTTGCTATTGCGTGGCGGGAGTGCAAGCGAAAAGTCGCATATATCACCTGTCTTTAGGTTGATAAGTAAGCGTCCGGCGTATTGCGATGGGATAAATCGAGCTCTTTTGACGGGATCCACATCCTTGCGGCGTTCCGATTCCGGTATCGGACGCGTCGCCAAAGTAAATTCGGCATGAATTCGGAATGAGATGTCAGCATAATCTGGTGAAAGTGCGCGTAAACACGCGAAAGCCCCTTTCTGTCCGTGGCGTAACTTCCCTGTAGCACCGGTGTGAAACTGCGAAAGGAACGGAATCACGCTATCCATATCCAGTTCCCAAACATCCCCGACTGCTACAGTTGAAGATGGAAGAAAGACGTTAAAAGCATCGCCTTTGTATTCTCTAACGGGTTCGTTTGGCGAAAGATCAAAGAGTTCTGTATTTTCTGGTGAGTTTTTGTGTAGGTTGTAAGTTGAATCGGCAATCGGATCCCAATGAGCCTGGACGTATAAAGTCGGCGAATTCTTCAAGATGTTATTCAGATCTATCACTGGCTTCCTCCGTTATATAACTCGTAGTCTTTCAATGTTGAGTTTATAGGTAATCCTGTTTGTAGTAGGGCAATTCATTGCCCGTTGCTGGTTTCCTTCGGACGTGCGATAAATCGCACTACTACGAACCTACCCTTAAGTTCAACATTGAAGCAATACTCGTCTATAAACATTTTTGGATGCACTTTGTGCCGCTGTTAAGGCAATGGACACCCCATATTCCTGTGTTATAGTAGATTCCGTAGTTATTTGCACACACGAGGGACCGTAGGGACTGGGTAACCCAGCCCCTACAAAGATGTAATGTGGGATTCTATAGTGGAGTGTAAAGATATTTTTTGAATCTACTATAAATTAACCCCAGTTGCTACCAAAGGGTTTTGAGCATTGTAACGCGGTTTCTCGGACTTTCCTCACCCCGTAGGGGTGGCATGTCTATAGAAACAGCATATTTAAGCAACCGCACTCCGTAGGAGTGTTATGTCTGTAGATAGATAGTTTGCGTTATTAAATTATTAAACTACGCTTAAGGCAACGGTTCGCCTTCGTTGGCAGTCCGTTCTGCATACAGTTCCTGTAACCGAGTTGTCACAGGACCGATGCCTCCGTCTCCAATCTTTCTGCCATCGACCTCTAAGACTGGACTCAATTCACCGACGGTCCCTGTCGTGAAGACCTCATCTGCCGTGTAGATCTCGACCAGCGAGACGTTCCGCTCCGTCAGTGGAATACCCGCCTCACGCGCAATTTGGATGACCATACCCCGTGTAATGCCGGGGAGGCAGCTATCAGCGTGCGGTGTTAGGACATGTCCGCGTTTGATAGCAAACATATTCGTTGCATTCGTCTCCGAAACGTACCCGTGGATGTCGAGCATAATCGCATCGTCCACACCAGCGACATTCGCCTCAATCTTGGCGAGGATATTATTTATCAGGTTGTTGTGATGGATCTTAGAGTCAACACACTGTGGCGGATTCCGTCGGATCGCAGACGTGATTAAACGGATACCGCTTTTGGAATAGATGGGCGGTTTCCACTCCGCGAGTACGATCAAAGTCGTACCGTACTGATTGACACGTGCATCCATACTGGAGGTAACCTTTTTCCCGCGGCTGAGCGTTAGACGGATATGAACCCCGTCCCGCATACCGTTGGCAGCGAGTGTCTCGAAGATCGCCTTTTTGACATCTTCACGCGTCGGAATATTCGCGAACGCCATAGCGTGTGCGGAATCTATGAGTCGGTCGAGATGCGCGTCCAACGCAAAAATTTTTCCGTTATAGACACGCAAACCTTCCCATACACCGTCGCCACCTTGGACGAGGCTATCGAACACAGAGATTTTCGCATCTTCGCGCGGTAAGAGTTCACCGTTGACGTGGATTATAATGTTTTCATTTCTTGAATCAGGTAATTTCGGTTCCATATTTCCTCCATTTTAATAGTTGTCAGTTATCAGTTCGCTCCGCTTTCAGTTATCAGTTAATATCCTGTGGCAGTCCAGTTTATTGTTCAGGCCACAGTAACCTCTTTAACTGAAAACTGATAACCAGTACTACCATGTATCCCGAACACTCACACCCTCATCTGTTAGATAGGTCTTGATGCTCTCAATCGTGAATTCGCCGTAGTGTGTGATAGACGCAACAATCGCGGCATCGGCGTTGCTTTCAACAAAGACATCGCGCAAGTGTTGTGGGTTCCCTGCACCACCGGAAGCGATCACGGGTACCGGCACCAGAGCCGCAATAGCACCCGTCAACGCAAGTTCATATCCGGCTTTCGTGCCATCTGCGTCGATGCTATTGACGACGATTTCGCCGGCACCTAAGTCAACACCGCGTGCCGACCATTCCAACGCATCCCAACCGACCGGTTTCCTACCGCCGTCTATGTAAATCTCGTATCCACTTGGGATCTGTTCGCTTTTCGGGACACGTTTCACTTGCATACTCAACACGACGCATTGGCTACCGAACGCACGCGCACCTTCCGCGATGAGTTCGGGGTTCCGCACGGCACCGGAATCTATACTCACCTTCTCCGCCCCTGCGAGTAGCGCGCGTCGCATATCTTCAAGCGTCCGCAATCCGCCACCCACAGAAAACGGAATAAAAATCTCAGCAGCGACAGCAGAGACGACATCAATCATTATATCGCGCTGTTCATTGCTCGCCGTGATGTCGTAAAAGACGAGTTCATCGGCACCGCCTTCATAATAAAAGCGTGCCATCTCAACAGGATCGCCGACATCAACATTCCCCTGAAAAGCGATGCCTTTCGTAACCTTCCCAGCACGCACATCTAAACACGGAATTATACGTTTGGTTAACATTTTTTAATTTTCCTTGCGGTTCGGTTAGGAGGGTGATACTTCAGAATCCCTTCCCGTATATATAGTTTTTAATTTTCAGGACTTACGCATGCTGCTCTTTTGTAGTACAAACTTCCCAGTTTGTGGCAGGAGACCGCTGTTTTTCCGAAAATTCTCATCTAACAGAACGGGCCGAAGTCAAAATTGCGTAAGTCCTGTTTTTGATTATAGCAAAGCCCATAATTATTTAAACACATCAAATCGAAGTAATTCCCATCTTATTCCCCCCTGATAAGGGGGGTTAGGGGGGTTATCTTCGGACAAGTGTTCATTTATTTTCGGATTTTACTATAAAAAATCCGGTAACACAAAAATTCTGATTAGATGCCTCGCGAAAAATTAAAAATGTCGCCGTTTGAACATATTCAAGATGTCATCGAATTCCGAGACCTTCAGAAACTTATACATCGCTACGAGTGTTAGCAGACTGAATCCTATCGGAACGAACACACCGATAGCACGGGGGACAATCCCTTCTGTGCCGATCAAATCGCCTTCGATAACGCCGTTAGTAAGCCAGCAGACGCATCCCATCACCGCCGATGCAATCAGGATTTTGAATGTCAGCGGCACGACCGAGTGGAGTCCCAATCCGCCAACCTTACGGCGGAGCAGTAGCAGTAATACGAAACAATTGAGTGTCACGGTCAAAACCGTTGAGAATACCACCGCGCGCGGGTCGAAAAAGAAGCCTCGGTAGATAAACAGATAGTTGAGGCAGATATTGAGCGCGACTGCACAGATACTGACGATAACAGGGGCGCGAATATCTTTATAAGCGTAAAACCCATCTGTCACAATCTTCAGCGTTGAGAACCCGCACAAACCGAACGCATAGACGAACAAGAGACCCGCCGTCCCGATTGTGTCCTCTTCGACCGTTTGACCCCATTCGTAAAGCAGACGACAGATCGGTTCCGACAACATCATCAATCCGATCGCAGCGGGGATCGTCAGGATAAGCATTAAGCGGAGCGCGTAAGAGAGTGCGTTACGAAAATTCTCCGTCTCTCCCGCTGTCGCAAGCCGCGCGAGCTGCGGCAGTGCAACCGTTGAAATCGCCACGCCGAATATCCCGATCGGGAGATGCATAACGCGATAGGCTCTCGTAATCCACGTCAACCACGCAGCGTCTGAAGTAATAAAAAAGGTGTTCGTCAGTAAGTTCACCTGCACCGCCGCGACCCCTAAAACGGCGGGTCCAATGAGATGTACAACTTGAAGCACCCGTGGATCCCGAAAACTCAGCATCGGACGATACCGAAATCCGACGCGATACATAGATGGCACCTGTATCAGAAACTGAAGGATACCACCGACGATGACACCGAACGCCATACCGGTTACAGGATGCACCTCAAACTTCGGACCCAAATAGTAACCACCTATCCCGACAGCGAGAGAACTTATATTAAAGAAGGTGGACGCATAAGCAGGAATAGCGAACCGTCCTTTGCTGTTCAACAGTCCCATCGCAATCGCTGCCAACGATACAAACAGTAGATACGGAAACATCAACTGCGTGAGATAAATCGCCAGTTCAACTTTATTTTCAAATCCGAAGTGCGCGACGGTATCTAAACCTTCATTAAAATCGTCTCGTGCCAGAACATCGACCACAATAGGTGAAAAAATGATGCCGAGGACGGTGATACAGATTAAAACGAGGAGGGTCAGGTTGAAGATACGATTCGCGAGGTTCCACGCTGCCGCTTCACCATCTTCAGCCTCTGTCGCGAGGAATGTTGTAATGAACGCCTTGCTCAAGATGCCTTCGCCGAACATATCGCGTAGGAAGTTCGGTATACGGAAGGCGAGATAAAAAGCATCCGCGCTGACTTCTGCTCGGAAGTAATAACTTATCGCCGTTTCGCGGGCGAGACCCAACACACGGGATACCATGACAGCGATGCTGACAATACCGGCTGCACGGGTAACGTTCTGATGCTCTTGGTCAGTGGATTTCGTTTCATTTTCCATTTTTAATAGGACTTACGCATGCTGCTCTTTTGTAGCACAAACTTTCCAGTTTGTGGCAGGAGACCGTTGTGTTTTCCGAAAATTTTCATCTAATAGAACGGGCTGCAGTCAAAACTGCGTAAGCCCTGTTTAAATAGATTTCGAGAACCCAGGCCCGGTAGGTTCGGTTTTGCGGCGTACTCGCCTACCCCCTTGATAAGGGGGGATAAAGGGGGGTTGCGACCTGCATTCCAACCGAACCGGATTCTACACGGAAACCTTGAGGACTTCAAAACCCTCTTTAGTCCCGTAGTGACAACTTCTCCTTGACATCAGACGCAATTTGGTGTAAATTTGATGGCGGTGCTAACGTAAATTTGATGTGCTTTTTTTACTCTAAACCTAAGGAAACCCAAAATGCAAAAAAAACGATATTTCACAGTCGAAGAAGCCAACGAATGTATCCCCGAATTAATGGATGAGATTTCACTTTTAAGAGCCATAAGAGCCAAACTCTCAGTGCTACATGCAGAAATCACACCGCTCTTAGAGGTGGTTTCCTCGAACGGTGGCAGTAGACACACACCCGATTTGCTCAAAACAACTGCCCAATTTCAGGAGGTCTTGGACCGAATTGCAGCGCGCGGTTGCCATCTGAAAGGACTTGATCCCGGATTGGTCGATTTCCCGCATCTCCGTCAAGGTAGAGAGGTCTATCTCTGTTGGCAGATGGGTGAAAAAAATATACGCTACTGGCACGAAATTGACGACGGATTCGAGGGACGAAAACCGTTGTAAAGACTGCGTAACCCAACCCCTACGCCCTAAAAAAATGGTTCGTCGGACCGTGTCCATTCCCAATATCCAAGGCGTGTTGGATAGCACCCGTAATATACACTTTCGCCGTCCTGATAGCGTCAACCAAATCTTTACCGTGTGCTAATTGGGTCGCAATCGCCGCTGAATAGGTACAACCCGTACCGTGCGTGTTTTCTGTCTCGACGCGCTCTGCCTCAAAGAAAGACCATTCGTCATCGCAGTAAAGCACATCGGTTGCGTTGTCGCCGATGAGATGTCCACCCTTAACAAGGACAGCGTGGCAACCGAGTCCAGCGATCGTTTTCGCAGCACGTTTCGCGTCATCAATGTTTCGGATGTCTTGTTCTGCAAGCAACTCCGCCTCATAAACATTCGGCGTAATTACCGTCGCGAGTGGAATCAACGCTGTTTTGAGGCTATCGATTGCTTCCGTTTTTAAGAGCGGGAATTTGCTTTTCGAGATCATCACAGGGTCCACAACGATGGTGGGGGGTGTCCATTCCCGTAACTTCCCGGCGACCGCCGCAACAATCGCTGATGAGGAGAGCATCCCTGTTTTGACGCTGGCGACATCGAAATCCGTAAAAACCGCCTCCAGCTGCGCTTCAATCAATGAAATCGGCAGATCGAAAGCGTCGGTCACTGCCACCGTATTCTGTGCTGTAACGGAGGTAATTGCCGACATCGCAAAACCACCATTCGCCGAAATCGCCTTGATATCCGCCTGTATACCGGCACCGCCGCCTGAATCTGAACCTGCAATCGTTAATATCTGTTTCATCTTTTTAATTATCAAATCTGGGCACCGTTCCACTACGTTTCACGGTGGTTTTTGGTTAATTCCAACTACTTCTGGATTGTGAAAGGTCTTTTAGATAGAACTTACGCATGCTGCTCTTTTGT
>JAAXHL010000102.1:19975-30930 GCA_012270865.1 Candidatus Poribacteria bacterium
CCAGTTTGTGGCAGGAGACCGCTGTTTTCTCCGAAAATTCTCATCTAACAGAACGGGCCGAAGTCAAAATTGCGTAAGTCCCGTTAGATATCTAAAATCTGCAAGGACAACGGCTGCGGCATCTCAGAAACAATCGCTGAAAACATCAAGATAACGTCTCGCTTGTTCTCCCGCGTTTGTCGGAGACATAACACCTGACATCACAGCAACCCCGAAGGCTCCAGCAGTTAGACACGCAGTGACCCGTGCGGGTGTAATCCCACCTAACGCGAAGACAGGGAGTTTAACACCTTCTGCTATCGCAGCGAGAGACGTTATACCGACCGCTGGACCGTATCCCGGTTTGCTTACCGTCGGATAAATCGGACTATAGGTTACGAAATCTGCGCCTTCTGCCTCCCGTCTCTGTGCTGCGTCGAGACTGTGGACGGAACACCCGACATAAAGAGCGTCGCCTGTCTGTGCCTTTACTTCGGTTACAGATACCGCACTTTCTGGGAGATGAACGCCTGCTGCTCCTATTTCAAGGGCAATGTGTGTGCTTGTGTTGATAAAAAGTTTCGCTTCGTAATTCCGGCATAACTCGGCAATCGGTCGCGCCAATTCAATCAGCTCGGCATCACTTAAATCTTTCTCGCGCAACTGGATAGCCGTGATTCCCGCATCCAGCAATTCAGAGACAACATCGGCTAACGGTGTCGGCGCGCATTGATGTCTGTCTGTAATGGCATATAACCTAAAGTCAATTCTTTTAATTTCCATTACACTTCTAAACTGCTTTTCGGAGCCGCGCTGCAAACGCGCCATCAACCCCATGTTCATGCGGAAATGTTTGAACGAAGCCTTCTGGTGTTATGATACTTGGTGGTACTTCCGGTAGAAATTGTTGCGCATTTTCTACCGTCCACATCGGGTAATCTGTCAAGAACCTTTCGACGACCTTTTCGTTCTCCATCGGTTCGGTGCTGCAGGTGCTATAGACAAGGATACCGCCGGGTTTGATGTGCTGTGCCGCGTTTTTTAATAAGTTATATTGTATATTGCTGAGGTCGCGAATCTGTTCTGCAGTCTTATTCCATCGGATGTCGGGATGTCGCCGAAGTGTTCCGAACCCTGAGCACGGCGCATCAATAAGCACAGCATCCGCTTGACGCATAAATCTGAGATCGGCTTTTGTCGCGTCCATCACTTGTGTTTCAACGTTCCGTACACCGATGCGTCGGCAGTTCTTTTTCAGTAAAGCGATCTTTTCTGCTGCGACATCCACGGCGACAATTTTCCCAGTATTGCGCATGAGATGCGCCAGATGCGTCGTCTTACCACCCGGTGATGCACATAAGTCCACAATGAATTTTGCGTCTGTTGGCGAGAGGAGATATGGAATTAGCATCGCGCTCTCATCTTGAACATAGATGTCCTCTCGATTGAGGATATCCTTCAATGTCTTTTCACCGGCAGCATCAAAAGCCGTCATCGCGCGATTGCCGAAGGTTATCCCATCGGGTGCTATTTCGGAGGCAGTCGCGGCGATGCCGTTCGCTGCTAACGATTGGCAGACATCTTCACGGTTCGTTAGGAGGGTATTCACGCGGAGTGCGAGTGGTGCAACCTGATTACTTGCGCGACAGAACGCTAACGTCCAAGAAACGCCGCGCGTCTGAAGCCAACGCTGAACCAGCCACGTCGGGTAGGAGAGCGAAAATGCGATATGTTCAGTCGGATGCGTCTCAAGCTGCGGATACGTGAGTGTCGCGCCTTCACGTTGCACGGAACGGAGAACCGCATTGATGAATCCTGCAGTTTTCCGTCCTCGGTTTCCGCGCCGTCGGTCGGAAGTCGCGAGTTGGACGGTTTCAAAGATAGCAGCGTGTGCAGGTATGCCGTCGAGATGTAGCAGTTGAAACGCACCGAGCCGTAGGATATTACGGTGCCGAACATCTAACTGAAACCGTGGATTAATAAACTGGTCCAACACCCAATCGAGTTGTTTCTGCCAACGGATAACGCCGTAGACGAGTCCATTAATCAGGCGACGTTCACGACCATCAACCGCATGCCGTTCAAATGCACTATCAACGACAGATGCTATGGATGCGCTGCTGTGCGAAAGGGTTAGCAGACACGTTAAGGCGACTTTGCGAGCATTCGTCATTCGCGATAACGCGAGGTTTCGCCGTTTACGGTTCCGATACCTCGCGAGTTCCATTCTATTCGACTGCAGTCAAAATTGCGTAAGTCCTGAGAGACACAAAATTACGCCGCCGCTTGAGTGATAGCATGCAGTTTACGGGTAAGCCGAGACTTCTGACGATTTGCTGTGCCTTTTTTAATAACACCTTTACCAGCAGCACGATCCAAAAGACCCATCACTGTTCTGCACAATTCTTGTGCCGTCTCGACGTTGCCTGCCTCAAGAGCAGTTTCTGTCTGTTTGAGTGCTGTTCTTAACGTCGCTTTACGGTGGCGGTTGCGTGTCCGTTTCGCCGCGTCCGCGCGCGCGTGTTTTTTTGCAGATTGTCGATTCAAAACGCAATCTCCTTTATCGGTTTTCAGTTGTTAGTTGTCGGTTTTCAGTTAAAGAGGAAACCTGTGACTATAATTGTTACGCTGCCTGCCCTAACTCTCCCACTGATAACTGAAGGCTGAAGACTGACAACTCCTCAAAATATGTGTACTTAATGATACCACAAAATATCGGATTTGTCCATATTTTCTTATTTTTCACGCTCATGTTTATCTAATCTTCCGCTACACCTCCGAAGTCCAATCCTCTGTTGCTGCCTCGAATTCTTGCGACAATTCCTCAGAAATCGTCTGCTCTAACAACTGGATCAGATCGCTACGGAACTTCATC
The DNA here is from genome assembly GCA_012270865.1 of Candidatus Poribacteria bacterium. Lineage (GTDB taxonomy): Bacteria > Poribacteria > WGA-4E > WGA-4E > WGA-3G > WGA-3G. Next base: position 22,830 of record JAAXHL010000102.1, read on the forward strand.
CAGTCATCGCCGCGACGGGTAAACCGGTGTCTATCGTCTATTTCAACAAACATCGTATCGTTCGGTTCCGATAGAGATTCAAAATAACGCCTCACGTTCATCTGTATTCTCCTTTTTTTGGCAGTTAGCAAACAGCAGTCAGCAGATTAGCCGTCAGCAAAGATAGTTTTCTATGAATCAGAAACCTCTTGTTACTGATAACCGATAGCCAACGGTTTCCGACAGCCCATAGCCATTCAAAGCCATTCGTGTATTTCCCAGCCAGATTCTAACGCTTTCTGGCGGAACTTTTTGCCCGGATTCACGGCGACCGGATTCCCGACACATTCCAACAGCGGGAGATCGGATCCGCTATCGCCGTAAGCATAACTCTCTTCGAGCGAAATTTCGTGTTGATTCGCGTAACTTCGCACCGCTTTCGCCTTCTCCTCGCCGATAAGCGGTACAGTCGTCAGTTCACCCGTAAATCGTCCATCCTCTTCACGCAGCTGCGGTGCCAATACAGCATCGACACCGAGATAATCCGCAATCGGTTGCACAATGAAATTGAGCGATCCGGTTACAAGAACCACATCTATCCCCTCTTCCTGATGTTCTTGAATTTGAGACACCGCCTCGGCGAAGATTTTCGGACGAAGGGATGTTTCAAACATTTCCGCTGATAACGCCTTAACCTCAGCAACCTCCAGACCGCGATAGTTGCGATAAAATACTTGATTGAAACGGGTTCGACTTATGCTATCCAAAATCAGATAGTAGACAGTTTTCGGCAAGAACCCGATCAGCCAGAAATACTTTAACGGGAACGGCATCCGCACAGAACGCAGATAGATGTAGTAATGCACAATCGTAGATTTCAATAGCGTGCCATCTACATCAAAAAATGCGACTCTCTTTTTTGGGTTTGGAGACGACATGATAAATCTTCCTAAGAACGTTGCTGTTGTTTTAGCATTTCACCGAGTTCTGCGACACGGTTCTGCGCCAAGTCCAAGAATTCCTGGTATCTATCTGGGTTAATAGGTGCCCCGTCTTGACGGTTCCAATTTTCGTCTATCGGAAAGGTGATCGGCTCACCAAAAATGATACGCACCGGATGCCGCTTTGGAAGATTCTGACCTTTCGGCAACGCGCGATAAGTGCCTTCAATATAAGCCGGTATAATCGGGACGTTGGGACCGTAGATGAGCAGACTCAGCACCCCCGGTTGGAACGGTTGAAGGTTACCATCAAGGGAGCGTGTCCCTTCAGGGAAGATGAGCAGACCGTTATGTTGTGCCATCACTTCGTTTGCGACCCGCAGGTCCTGTAGGAACTCCGTAAAATTGCCTTCCCGCTCTATCGGTAGCGCGTTGAGGCATGTCCGAGCGAACCATCCTTGAAGCCGTGTCGCGAACCAATAATCACGTGCGGCGAGCGTCCAGAGTCGATACGCCTTCGTTCCGAGTGCCGTAATCACTGTTATGGTATCAAGATGGCTCGTGTGATTCGGCATGATGATATACGGTTTTCCACCCGGGATATGCTCAAGTCCGTGGCATTCGAGCGAGAAATAGCGTCTATAAAAGTTAGTCATCACGGAGCGGAAGGCGCGCGCGTACCAACGTGGTACCTGTCTGAACTCCGGAGTTGCTGTTTCGGTCTGTTCCCGTTTTTCGCGCTTTTCGTCTGTATGGAATGTCTCAATCAATTCAACAACATCGCCAACCGTCTCCAAGTTCGCGAGCAGCGCGTCCGGTATTGTTTCACCGAGCCTGTTTTCGAGTACGAACAAGAGATCGAGCCGCGTGAGAGAATCAAGTCCTAAATCGGTATCCAGACGGCTATCACAACGAATCTGGTGTGCTGGCATCCGTGCCAGCCGCGAAAATGTAGATAGGATTTCTTCGGGGATGTCCGTTCTCGGTGTGCCAGATGTTTCACTTGCAATCTCTTTTTCGGCATCCGCCTGAGCCTGCTCCGCCGCTTTAATATGTGCCGCTAAGTCCTGTCTCAAACGGACGCGATCTATACTGCCATCTTCAGTTTTCGGGAGGGCATCGTTCCAGAGATGGTGTTTGTGAAATTGCTGATAACTCGGTAATGTCTTTGCACATACTTGAAGGTATTCCTGAACCTCTATTTTCGTGGTCTCGTCCTGCTTTGTCGGCACAATAACAGCGTGAATGGCGGTATCCGATCCGTCTTCGTCCGGGATACCGACAACGCATATTTCGGCGATAGCAGGACTGTTCCGATAAAGTGCCTCCAGTTCGACAGGATAGACGTTCTTACCAGAGGCAGGAACGATGATATTTTTACAATGCCCGGTCAGATAAAGATAACCGTCCTCATCGATATAACCGAGATCACCCGTGTAGAGCCATCCATCGCGGATAGCCTTCTCTGTCGCCTCGGGGTTCTGATAATATCCCTGCATCGTACTCGGTCCCTTAGCGATGATTTCACCGATGCCATCGCTATCCGGGTTCTCAATCCGAAGTTCTACGCCTTCTACGGCTGGTCCGACCGACCCGCGTTTACTTTTGAGATACGGATTGACGCTCAGCACGGGAGCCGTCTCCGTCATACCGTAGCCTTGGTAGAGGGTCATCCCGAACTTTTGAAACCCGTCGTAAACCGAATCTGACAGCGAAGCACCGCCACTCACGAGGACACGAATCTCACCGCCCATAACAGCCTGCACCTTCTCTGGCAACGTCGTACCCGGTGTGTCCGCTCGCGATGCCTGTCTTTCGATCGTACCCTGAAGCATCTGAAATAGGCGTGGTACACCGATAAAAGCCGTCGTTTTCAACGCACGCATCGTCTTCAAAAGCGTTGTCGGACGGAGCGCGTTAAGGTATGTTGCCGTTGTCCCGCTGTAGAGTGCCATCAACAGGCTGCAAGAGAAACTCAAAGCGTGATACAACGGGAGTGCTGATAAGATGCGTTCCGTGTCTGTCGGCGGGAGTGCTTTCGCGACGGCTTGTACGTTAGAGATGAAACCGCCGTGTGTGAGCATGGCACCCTTTGCCTCTACTGTGGTACCCATCGTGAAGATTATGGACGCAACCGTATCAGGTGTAATCTCTACATTCGGGAAGTCGTGTGGAATCTCAGCGTCTATGTTATCACGGGTTCCGTTGTCGGTGCCGACAACCCGGCAATTCTTATTGATGTTGTGTAGCGTGGATCCTGCTCCTAACAGTTCCGCACCGGCTTTCTCTAATACACTTTCAGAGGCTAAAATCGACTTTGCATCGGTGAACTCGGCGATTGAAAGGATTTCGGGGGTAGGGGTCTGCGCGTCAAGTGGAACGACTGCCGTGCCGATCTGAACGGCGGCGAGATAAGCGATACACCACTCCGGTTGGTTTTCAGAGACAAGAACAACGCGGTCGCCTTTACGCAAGCCGCTCTGCCATAACTGCCACGCGACTTGGCGCGACAACGTATAGGTCTCGGCATAGGTATACTGTTCCCACGTATCCTCACTTGCCATTTGCAAGGCGACTCTATCCGGGATTCTTGATGCTTGCGTCTTAATCAGGTCTACAATCGTTTTCGGGGCAATCCGTTCAGGTTCTGCGACAGACTCCCCTGATTCGTCTTGCGAACCTGTTCTTCCCTGTTTTGTAGCGGAAGCACGCGCACCATCTGTCTCCGAGTCGTTAGAGGTACCGCCTTCAAGTTTCAGGACGTGCTTCTTGATACCGGGGATATGGATGTCTTGGAAATACCGTTTCCAATGGATTTGTGAGACATCGAAGTTAAACCGTTGCTGTTCCGTCTGCGAGAGTGCTTCGTAAAGTTCTTGCATCTTTCGCGTCTCAAATTCAAAACTTGTCCGCGTATAGGGTGCGTAAATCCTGATATAATGTAGAAGTGCCTTGATGCCGCTCTGTTTCAGTGACAGTTGCCGACGTTTCCGTTTCGCGGCGCGGATCGGAAGTTTATCAAGCACTTGGATGGTAAGGTCAAGGAGTGCCATCCGGCTATCAAGTTTCTGTTGGAATTCTTCCATGCTCGGATATTGCCAGATAGGAACAGCGACAGGTTTCCCGTTTTCCAGCATCGGATTCTCGACGAAGTAGTCGTAGGTTGCATCAAAGATACCGCGAAAATAGAGTGGGTTCTGTGTGCCTGTTGACACGTGATAGACCTCAATACCGCCACGTTTGGCTGTCGCTTCGGCGGCTGCCAGCATGGCGTTCACAACGAAGTCAACGGGAATGATGTCCAAGATTATATCTGGGTCCGCCGGAAAATCTGGAAGCCGTCCCTTTCCGAATCCGACGATCAAAGGTTCAGACATCCGAAACTTGCCGAGCCAACCGGGTTCAGGTTCATCAAGGCTGCTTTCAATAATTGAGGGGCGGACAATAGCGGTAGGAAGTTCGTCCCGGAGTTCCATAATCATCTGTTCGGCGAGGAATTTCATGTAGGTGTAGGTATCGTTCCAGCCGCGCGAGCGCGCATGTTTCAGCCCTTCTTCAACCAAACGTTCCTCAAGCCAATCTGCTTTTAATTCTTCAACTTGCGCGTCAACCCCTTTACGTGTTGTTTTCTTTTGGCTTTCGGCTTCTCGTTGGAAACGTGCAAGGTTCTCCGGGGTGTCCACTTCAGCACGAATCGTAGCACTCAGAGAGAGTAAGCCGTTGATTTCTTCTGAAAGTGTTTCGGGGATAGATACGCCGGTCTTTTCGCGGTGTGCTGCGGCGTATTGCTCGTAAGGTATCGGTAATTCTTCAGGCACGTGCCCCGGTTTGTCTCCGCAAACGTAAGCCGTTGAAACGTGAAGGAACACGGCATCTTCGCAGCCCTTTGCGAAATTGACGACGTGCTTCGCAGCGAGGGCGTTCCCCCATAAAGAGTCATCAAAAGGTGGATCGAAATCCACGAGTCCTGCAACGTTAATAAAGACCTGGACTTCGTTCTGGAGTCGCTGGTAATCCGTATCGCTGAATCCAAGGTTTTCGTCGGTGAGTTCACCTTCAACGGCTATTAATTTTTGTAGTGCCCAGGCACTAAAGTTCTCACCGTGAAGGCGGCGGAGTGAAGCAAACACATCCGAGGCGAGAAGTTCATTTTCCAAACGTTCTTGAGCAGAAGTGCGTTTCCCAGAGGCATCAGTCCGACTTCGGATAAGAAGATAAATCTTTTCGACATCCGGAAGCGCTGTCAAAATTTTTGCAATCAGTGGCTGACCCAAAAATGCAGTGCCACCCGTAATAAGCAAAACTTTCCCTCGAAAAAAATCAGTTATTGACATAATTCCCTTTTCTGTGGCATGATAGATATTACAAGACGAGGACTGTTTGCCAGTTGAATGAGTTAACAGTTAACAGTTGTCGGTTATCAGTTACAACTCTCACTGCGAAGCACTCTTAACTGACCACTGAAAGATTTTTTTCGGAGAAAAAAATCGTACTGACGACTGACAACTATTAAAAGATAACACAATTTCTACAAAAAGTCAAAGGCTGAGTCAATAATGTTAGCAGATGAAGATAAAATGAGGTTTTTACAGCAGACGGAACTTTTCTCGGAACTCCCTGAGTCCGAATTAGAATTGATCTGTCAGCGTACAAGCGAAGTCGCTTACCCTGCTGATGCCACGCTGTTTGAGGAGGGCGACGAAGGCGATTCGCTCTATTTGATTGTCGAAGGTGAAGTCAGTATTATCAAGGCAGGCACAGAGGTACTGTTCTTTGACGAGAAAGGCTACTGTCTCGGTGAGATCGCTTTGATTGACAATAAACCGCGGAGCGCGACCGTCAAAACGGTGAAACCGACGCAGTTCCTACGGATTACAAGAGCCGATTTTTACAACGCAATGGCACGGGAACCGAGGATCGGTAGCGGGATGTTCCGGGTCTTAAACGATAAAATCCGACGCGATCTTGAAATCCAGATGAGTGCCATCCGCAAAGAGATTGCGCAGGAAGAAGCCATGCGCCTCGCCGCCGCGGTTCAACAATCTATTCTTCCAGACCAAGAGATTTCGCATCCGTGTATCGCTTCCGCTGGCTATTGTCAACCGGCGAATAGTGTCGGCGGCGATTATTACGACTATCTAAGCCTCTCTGACAATCGCGTCGCTATTTTTATCGGGGACGTGATGGGACACGGCTACCATTCAGCGATGGTCGCAGCGATGACGAAAAGCTGCTTACAAACACAGATCTGCTTTGACGCATCCGTGCCTGAAGTTATGAAAGCGGTCGCCAGAGTCGTAGAAGAAGATTCACAAGCCTTTATCTATATGACGTGCTGCTACCTCATCATACACCCCGACAATCGGTTCGAGTTCGCCAATGCCGGTCATCCGCAAATGCTTCTCTATCGTGCCGAAAACGGAAACGGTAAGGACAACCTAATTGAATTGGAATCGGGGTTTATGCCCGCCGGTTTCCCGAAGTTCAATGGGCCCGTACAATACGACAGCACAGAGGTCAAATGGTACCCGGGTGATCTGTTAGTGCTTTATTCGGACGGTATCACTGAGGCTTTCAACCCGGATTCTGAAATGTATGGTTTGGAACGTTTCAAAGCACTCATCTCCGAAAAGCGGCACCTAACACCAACGGAGATTAAAGCGGAAATCCTGAACGACCTTCAGGCATATCAGCGTGGTGAAAGTGCCACTGACGACATCACATTAATCGTCGCGAAATTCATGTAACGGCGGAAAACCTCAATCCTGAAGCCCCAGACCCGGTAGGTTCGGTTTCCTAACCGAACCGGATCATTTGAGTTGACCGACTGCATAATGCATGATATTTGCCATAAATGCTTTGTTTATCGCAGTGGTATATTGGCTATCGTTCCGAAGGCTGGTGATAATGTATAACCCCTTACCGTGCCGTCTCGCGCCGATAACGAGCTCTTTTTTATCCGCGGTCGTCGCGAACACTTCATCCCCACGACCCCAATCGACCCATGCGTCATCGACAAAGATTTTGCCTGATACGATCTGGTTGGGGGTAGAAAATAAGGATTTTCCGGCTTTGGTGACAGAAAAATTCTGTGCCGGCGGACTTTCAACGCCTTTCAACTTACCGCCTTGTAGCCACCCGGTACCGCACGGATTCTCTTCACTGCTGTCTTGTCCGGCAACAACAACGATACCGCCGTTTTCTACGAACGCCTTAATTTTTTCTTCAGTTTCAGTCGAAAGGAGGTAGCGTCCGTAATTTGAAATCTCTTCATATCCGATCCAGAGGATGTCGGCATTCTCCAAATGCGGCAGCGTCTGTTCTTTCGTGAGTTCATAAGCGATCGGACGTTTGCTTCCCTTTTTCACCGACCGCAACGCCTGATATTCATAAGTTGCAGCGTTCGTATAGACAGGCGTTTGGCTCCGCGTCGGATAGGTGCTATTTCCGGTCAAAACTAAAACTTTCGCAGCGTTCTTTGGGGCATCAACCCACATTTTACCGGCTAACATATCGCGAACAATCTTTTGAAACGCCTTCGTCTTGCCATCAAACGTCCGAGACATCATCGGGTCAATATGTGTGAAGGTCCACCAAGTACCGCTATATCCACCGCGATACGCGCGCATCTGAAACCATGTATTATCAACGAAACACATGCTGTCGATACCGTAATGTTCACGATAGAAGACGATGATCGGCATCCCGGGTTTGAGCAATTTCGCCAGTTTTTCTGGAGAGGTGCCCCGTTTGTAATGTCCAGTCGCGAAGTTCATCTTGATTTCTTTGAGACCGCTTTTCCCTTTGACATCTTCTTTAACGGTGACGACACCCCGCAAACGGGCACGATCAACGCTTTTGACTTCACCGAAAACGATGTTCGTACAGGCATCAAGGATTTCACGGGTCGTATATTCTCGCTCAATAAAGGCGGATGCAGGGGGTGTGAATAGCACCCCAATCAGAAAGAACACGAGAACTGAAGCAACGAAATTGTGTGTAAAACGCATGGTGAAATCCCCTTTATGCATTCTGGATAGTGTTGGTTAACGAATATTATATTACAACCTCCGCAAATTTTCAAGAACTATTTGCACAATTTCCAGTGCCATTCAATTAAATTATTGGGTTGGACGGCTTTTTTTCAGAATCCGCTGCGAAATCTAGTGTTCTGTCACATC